>CAZAUI010000004.1:0-87891 GCA_964488505.1 uncultured Thermoplasmata archaeon
AGATGGCGCTCAAGGCCAAGGGCGTGGCCGATGTCGTGATACAGCCCGAGGAGATTGAGGAGATCGCCAAGGACAAGGCGAAGGCCAAGAAGTTCGCGCGGACGAACGACTTCTTCGTCGCCGAGGCGCCCCTGATGCCCACCATCGGTAAGAGGCTCGGCATAATACTCGCCCCGAGGGGCAAGATGCCCAAGCCGATACCGCCGGGCTCGGACCCCAAGGTCGCCATAGACAAGCTCAAGGTCAGCGTGACCGTGAGGACCAGGGACAAGAAGACCTTCCACATGCCGATCGGCACGAACAGCATGACGCCGGAGGACCTCGCGGAGAACCTGGACGCGGTCCTGAAGAGGCTCACATCCAGACTCGAGCGCGGCAAGATGAACATCCGCTCGGCCTATGTCAAGACGACCATGGGCCCTTCGTTCAAGGTGATCTGAGATGACGGCGCATGTCGCACCCTGGAAGAAGGATGCGGTCGCCGGCCTCGTGACCATCATGAGCAAGGGCGAGGTCGTGGGCATAATCGATGTCAGCGGCGTCCCCGCGCAGGCCTTCCAGACCATCAGGAGCAACCTGAGGGGCAAGGCCGACATCATCATGCTGAAGAACTCGCTCATCAAGATAGCCATCAAGGAGGCGGCCAAGGACAAGAAGGGCCTGGACCAGCTCGTCGACGCGGTCGACGGCCAGTGCGCCATCGTGACCACCTCCCTGAACCCGTTCAAGCTCTACAAGCAGCTGGACGCCACCAAGACCAAGATGCCGGCCAAGGGCGGAGAGGTGAGCCCTGAGGACATCGAGATCAAGGCCGGCGAGACCGCCTTCAAGCCCGGCCCGATCGTGGGCGAGCTGCAGAAGGCGGGCCTGCCCGCGGCCATAGAGCAGGGCAAGGTAGTCATCAAGAAGGACAAGGTCCTCGTCAAGAAGGGCGAGAAGATATCCCGAGACGTCGCGCTCGTGCTCGCCAAGCTCGAGGTGTTCCCTATCACGGTCGGCCTGGACCTCCACGCCGCCTACGACGACGGCATGGTGTTCAAGAAGGACGTCCTGGCAGTGGACGACAAGGAGTACATGGACAGGGTCTTCGCGGCAGCGTCCGGAGCCCTGAACCTCTCGGTGTTCGTGTCGTTCCCGACCTCGGTCTCCATAAGGCCGATGCTCGCCAACGCCCACATGAAGGCGCTGAACCTGGCGGTCAACGCCAAGGTGGCGAACGAGGAGACGATCAAGCTGATGCTCGCGAAGGCGAACGTGCAGATGCTCTCGCTCGCGTCCAAGGTGACCCCGGAGGGGCTGGACGACGAGCTCAAGGGCGCCCTGACAGCGGCCCCGAAGGCCCCTGAGCAGAAGGGCGGCGAGGGCAAGAAGGAAGACAAGAAAGAGGAGAAGAAGGAAGAGAAGGTCTCCGAGGAGGAGGCTGCGGCCGGCCTCGGGGCACTGTTCGGATAATCGATCGTGAAGGAGGCAGAAAAATGGAGTATGTGTACAGCGCGATGGTCCTGCACGCGGCGAAGAAGCCGGTGACGGAAGAGGGCATAACGAAGGTACTGAAGGCCGCCGGAGTCGAGGCGGACGCGGCCAGGGTCAAGGCCCTCACGGCAGCCCTGGATGGTGTCAACATAGACGAGGCGATCGCCACTGCGGTCGCAGCGCCTGTCGCGGCAGCCCCTGCAGCGGCTGGACCTGCTGAAAAGAAGGATGAGAAGAAGGAAGAGAAGAAAGAGGAGAAGGGCGTCTCCGAGGCAGAGGCTGCGGCCGGTCTCAGTGCGCTCTTCGGCTGAGACTCTCCACTTCGTCTCAAACCTCTTATTCGGATTCCGTCCTCGGACGCCGGGACCTGGAGGTCCCGCCCAACCGGGAGCGCACCGTGAGCATCAGCTCTGTCCGAGCATCCTGCTCACTTCTTTCTCGAATATGTTCGCGAGCTCGTGCCCTATCTCCTTGCGCAGGTCCTCCGGCACCAGGGATATCCCGAGCGCCGCGCCGCACTTGCCGATCCTGAGCAGCGCGTAGGCCTCCCGGGCCTTCGCCTCGATCAGCGACTCGACGGCCTTCTTGAGCTCCTCCCGGAGCTCCGGGTCGGAGTCCAGCTTCTGCCGGATGTGCCTCTTGACCTCGTCCCTGACGAGGTCCTGGACCGCCTCGACCATCAGGGTCTCGGACTTGAGCATGGTCTTGGTGCTCTTGAGGACCGCGCTTATGATATCCTCCTCGGAAGTCGTGTTCTCACCCGTATGTTCGACGGCGTTGCCGCGATAAAATCGTTTCCCACCGGCGGAGCACGTCCCCCCTTCTCTTCATATACGGCGAAGTAGATTGCGACCCAGCTTCTAAGGATGACCTGAGATGTGGGACGCCGTCGGTAAGAGCGTGTTCAAGGACCAGCGCACACTGTCGTTCGACTACGTGCCCCCGAAGCTGGTGCACAGGGAGGGGCAGATGAAACGCCTGATCATGCTCTTCAGGCCCGTCGTCGATGAGGACGGCGCGCAGAACGCCGTGCTCACGGGCAGCGTCGGCACCGGCAAGACCGCCACAGCGAAGCGGTTCTGCATAGACCTCAAGGAGTTCGCGGAGAAGAAGCAGAAGGCGGTCGACTGGACCATCGTCAACTGCAGGCAGAGGAACAGCGAGTCCGCGGTCGTCCTGCAGATAGTGAACCACTTCCAGCCGAACTTCCCCGACAGGGGCTTCTCCATCACCGAGATGCTCAGGATACTGAGGAAGGACCTGGAGAAGCGGAAGCTGCACCTGGTCGTCGTCCTGGACGAGGCGGACGTGCTCCTGAAGAAGGCGGGTCCGGACATCATCTACAAGCTGACCAGGTTCGGCGAGGAGAAGCTGGAATCGAAGCCGCTCGTGTCCCTGATACTGGTCTCCCAGAAGAACGTGTTCGACATGCTGGACGCCGCGTCCACGAGCACCTTCAAGCGCACGAACCTGATCGAGTTCGGCAAGTACACGACCGAGGAGCTGAAGGACATAGTCGCCCAGAGGTCCGAACTCGCGCTACACGACGGCGGCATCGAGGACGGGGCGCTCGACATGATAGCCGAGGTGTCGTCGGAATGGGGAGACGCGCGCTTCGCCATCGAGATACTGGAGAAGGCGGGGATGCTCGCGGACGAGGAGAACGCCGGGAGGGTCGGCGTCGAGCATGTCAGGGGCGCCAAGGCCGAGGCGTACAGCTCCATCACGGAGTCGAAGCTGTCGGGGTTGGACCTGCACCAGAAACTCGCGCTTCTAGGGATCGCGCGGGCGTCGAGGGGCAAGGCCTACATCACGACGAAGGACGCCGAGTCCGCGTACGCCGTGGCGTGCGAGGAGCACGGCGAGAAGCCCAGGGCGCACACCGCATTCTGGGGGCTCATGAAGGACCTGGACACCCTGGGGGTCGTGAGCGCGAAGAAGAGCGGTCCCGGGATCTCCGGGAAGACGACCGTGATAACCCTCCTGGACATCACCGCGAAGGCGCTCGAACAGAAGGTATTGCAACTGCTACAATAACCCGATTGAACGCCGTTTAGCCAGCGGACCGCCAGTAGTGATAACGTATTTATACATCCGGACCTGTCCAAGACGTTGCGGAGGAGAAGGACATGGGCTCCGACGACAAGGGCGTTGTAGAGACGATCCATCCCGAAGAGGGGATGTGCTACGTCGTGAGGGAGCGCAAGCCCTTCCTGTCCTACAAGCTCTTCGAGAACTCCACGGCCGACGGGGCCCCGGGACTGTGCGTCACCAGGCAGTACCCCGACAAGATACGCGACGCCTTCGACCTCGGCGAGACGAGGGTCATGTGGCTCAGCCACACGCCGGGCAAGGACCATCACAACCCGACGAGCATAGGCACGCTCGCGACGGTCATATCCTCGTTCATCGAGCGCTACGAGAAGTGCGTCGTCATAATAGACGGCCTCGAGTACCTGGTCATAAACAACGGCTTCCAGCAGGTCCTGAGGTTCGTGGAGCACATCAACGAGCAGGTGATGCAGAGCAAGTCGACGGTCCTGATACCGATAAGCCCCAACGCCTTCAGCGAGAAGGAGCTGGCGCTGCTCGAGAGGAACGTCGAGGTCATAGAGGCGCCTGCGGTGAGCGTCGGGCTCGAGAAGGACATGATGAAGCTCATCGACCAGTACCGGTGAGCACAGGCGGCCCGGATAGCTCCCCAAGGCTTTTGCACAACTTATCTGATTAGCCCTGCATGAACGCGACCCCTCTCAACGACGAGCACCGCAAGCTCGGGGCTAAGATGGTCTGGTTCGCCGGGTGGGACATGCCCATCCAGTACACTTCTATCATGGACGAGCACATGACCGTCAGGAACGACTGCGGGGCGTTCGACGTGTCACACATGGGAGACTTCATCATCAGGGGCCAGGGGGCCGCCGAGGCCGTCGACCTGCTGATGACGAACGACGTGCGCAGGGCCCCTGTGGGCCGGTGCGTGTACTCCCATCTGCTGGACGAGCGAGGCAGGATACTGGACGACACGATCGCCTCCCCGCTCGGGAAGGACGAGTACTTCATGGTCCCGAACGCGGCCACGACCTCGAGGATGAGGAAATGGGTCGAGAGCCACCTGGACGGGGCGGAGCTCGTGGACATGTCCTCGGACCTCGCGGCCATCGCCGTGCAAGGGCCGAAGGCGAAGGACGTCGTCGCGAGGCTCACATCGGCGGACCTTGACCCGGTCAAGTCGTTCTGGGCCGTGTTCGCGAAGCTCGACGGCATCGGCGCGAAGGGTTCGAACCCGACCACTGAGCTGCTGAAGGGCAGGAAGCCCGTGAACGGCCAGGGCGACGGCGTCATGGCGTACCTGTCGAGGACCGGGTACACCGGGGAGGACGGGTTCGAGATCGTCTGCGAGAACGCGGACGCGCGCGAAGTCTGGAGGGCCGTGCTCGAGAAGGGCCGGGACCTGGGCCTCAGGCCTATAGGCCTGGGCGCGCGGGACACGCTCAGGCTCGAGAAGGCGCTCCTCCTGTCGGGCACCGACTTCGACGGCTCGCAGACGAGCATCCAGACTGGGCCGTCCTGGGTCGTCGACTGGGAGCACCGGTTCATCGGGAAGGAGACGCTGGAGACGCAGCGCAAGGCCCAAGGCTACGACAAGCTCGTGTGCGTCGCCGCGAAAGACAAAGGGATACCCAGGCACGGGTACGACATCGTCAGGGACGGCGCGAAGGTCGGCACGGTCACGAGCGGGACGCTCTCGCCCGTGCTGAAGAAGGGCATAGCCATGGGCTACGTGCCCGTGGGCATGTCAGCCGTCGGCACCGAGGTCCAGATAAAGGTCAGGGAGACGCTCGTGGCGGCCGAGATCGTGAAGCCGCCTTTCGTGAGGAGGGGTTGACTTGAGGGAACTGCTGGATGAGCTCATACGCGTGCCCGGGGTGTCCGGGTTCGAGGACGACATAAGGGACTGCATAAGGGCGAAGGTCGAGGCCATGGGCCTCGAGACCGAGGAGGACAACATCGGGAACCTCATAGTCACCGTGGGCGACAAGGGCCCGAAGGTGGTATTCATAGCCCACATGGACGAGCTGGGCCTGATCGTCAGCAAGATGGAGCAGGACGGCTCCCTCAGGATACGCAAGGTCGGAGGCATAGACGACCGCACGCTCGTCGGCAGGGTCGTGGAGATAAAGACCCAGAAGGGCAAGGTCACGGGCGTGATCGGCCTGAAGCCGCCCCATCTCATGACGGAGAGCGACGACAGGAAGAAGGTCGTGAGCTGGGAGGAGGTCAGGGTCGACGTCGGCACCAGGAGCAGGGCGGAGACCGAGAGGCTAGGGGTGCGCGTCCTGGACCCGATGGTCTTCAAGAAGGATGTGATATTCATGGAGGATATCGTCTGCGCCAGGGGCGTGGACGACCGGGCCGGGTGCGCAGTGCTCCTGGACGCGCTCGACAGGCTCAGGAAGAGGAAGCTGCCCCTCAGGCTCGTCTTCGTCTGGAGCGTCCAGGAGGAGATCGGGCTCAAGGGCGCGAAGGTTGTCGGGTTCAAGATGACACCGGACTTCGTGTTCGCGATAGACACCATGACCACTACCGACGGGCCGGGCCAGGGCGAGACCTACGAGAAGGTCTTGCTCGGCGCGGGCCCCGCGCTGCGGATGTTCGACCACGGGGCCGTCGCGTCGCCGAAGCTGAGGAAGATGATCGAGCAGGTCGCGAAGGCCGGCAAGCTCCCGCTCCAGTACGGCACCGGGGGCGGCTCCACGGATGGCGCCGCGATGCAGGACTTCGGCTCGCTCATGATGCCCCTCGGGATTCCGATGAGGTACACCCACTCGCCGACCGAGTGCGCCAGCATGAAGGACCTCGACAACCTGTCCAAGCTGGTCGTGCTAATCTCGGAGAAGCTCGCGAAGGACCCGAAGGTGCGATGAACATGAGCTCGAAGGCGCAGGAGGTCTTGGCCGACCTCGTCCTCATGAGGTCGCAGGAGACGGACCCGATGGGTCCGATAGCCGACTATGTCACGAGGTTCATGACGAGGCTCGGGATGGATGTGCGCAGGTACGGCTCGGCCGACAAGCCCGCCTTCGTGGGCGAGCACGGCAAGGGCGGCGTCATGCTCTCAGGGCACCTGGACACAGTGCCTATAGGCACTGGGTGGACGAAGGGACAGGGCGAGATGGTCGACGGCGTCATGTACGGCCGGGGCACGAACGACATGAAGGGCGGGTGCGCGGGCATGCTCCTCGCGGCCGAGAAGCTCGTCGCCGCCGGCGTCCCGGTCGCGCTGTGCTTCACCACGGACGAGGAGACCGCCATGGACGGCGCCGCGGCAGCGTCCAAGGACCCCGCGTTCCTGACCGCGCCGGCAGTGGTCGTCACGGAGGCCACCGAGTTCGACATCGTGGTCAGGGAGAAGGGGCTGGTGCAGTTCTCGATAACGACCAAGGGGAAGCCAGCGCACGCGAGCATGCCACACCTCGGCGAGAACGCCATCGCGAGGATGGTCTCGGTCCTGTCGAGGCTGGAGGATGTCTACAGGCCGCCTGAGGACCCGATCGAGCAGATGACCCTGTGCGTCGACACGATCAAGGGCGGGACTGCGATGAACGTCATCCCGGATGAGTGCGTCGCTGAGGTGGATGTCAGGTACCCGCCGCACATGAGCACGAAGGCGGTGCTCGACATCGTGAGGTCGAAGGCCGGCGGCAGCGGATACGAGGTGAAGATACTCCACGAGCTGGACCCGGTCGGGACCGACCCGGACATCGAGGCGGTCAGGGTGATGAGGGAGGTCGTGGGGCCCGAGGCCGAGGTCATGTCAGTGGCGTACGCGACCGAGATGGTCAAGTTCAAGGGCGTCAACAAGAAGCTGATGGTGTGCGGCCCCGGGGAGTCCAACGGATGCCACATACCCGACGAGAAGATACTGGTCGCGGACGTGGCGAGGGCGGCGGAGATCTACACCGAGTACTGCTCCCGGATGGCCGGCCGCTAGGGGAAGACCCTGCTGACCGTGCGCGGGTACGGTATCGCGTCCCTGATGTGGTCCATCCTGCATACCCACGTCAGGAACCTCTCGACGCCCAGGCCGAAGCCGGAGTGCGGGACTGAGCCGTACCTCCTCAGGTCGAGGTACCACGAGTACCTGTCCAGGCTCTCGCCCTTCTCCCTGATGCGCTCCATCAGGAGGGCGTTGTCCGTCTCCCTCTCGCTCCCGCCGATGATCTCGCCGAAGCCTTCCGGCGCCAGGAGGTCAGTGTTCTTGTAGGTCCTGGAATCGTCCGGGTTCTCCTTCATGTAGAACGGCTTCAGCTCCTTCGGGTAGTTCATGATGAACATGGGGATGCCGCTGTCCTTGGTCAGCTCTCGCTCCTCGACAGCCCCGAAATCGGAGCCCCAGTCCACGTCCAGGCCCTTCGCCTGCAGCCTCTCAATGGCCTCGCCGTACGAGATCCTGTCGAACGGCGGCGCGACCCGCAGGAGGTCCGCGGGGTCCCGTTTGAACAGGCCGAGCTCCGCCACGCAGTCCTCGGCGGCCCTGTGCAGCATCGCCGTCACGAGCTCCTCCTGGACCTTCATGTTCTCGGCGTTGTCCACCCAGGCGGCCTCCATCTCGAGGTGCCAGAACTCGGCGAGGTGTCTCGGGGTCCTGGACTTCTCCGCCCTGAACGACGGCGTCAGCGAGTAGACCTTCTCACAGGAGTAGATGAGCGACTCGAGGTAGAACTGGGCGCTCTGTGACAGGTACGCTATCCTGTCGAAGTACTTGATCTGGAAGAGCTGAGTGCTGTCCTCCGCGGCGACGCCGGTGATGATGGGCGGGTTGACCTCGACGTAGCCGTTCTCGTGGAACCAGTCCCTCGCGCCCATGAGGAGTGAGTCCTTGATCCGCATCGCGGCCGTCTGCTCCCTGGAGCGTATCCAGAGGTGGCGCAGGTCGAGGAGCAGCTCTGTGCTCTGGTACTCCGTGATGGGGAACGGCTCGGAAGGGCCGACGAGCGTGAACTTGGTCGCACGCACCTCGTACCCCCCTGGAGCGCGCTTGTCCTCCGCGACAGTGCCCTCGATCATGACCGATGACTCGATGCCTGAGTTGGTGGCCGCGACGAAGTCCGGCTCAGGGAGGGCGCCCTTCTTCACAGTGACCTGGACTATCCCGGTGGAGTCCCTGAGCACCGCGAACACGATGCCCCCGCTGCTGCGGGTCCTGTATATCCAGCCCCTCACCTGGACGGTCTTTCCGACCATGTCCTTCGAGAGGGCGTCCTTTACGGCGACCATCCAGATGCTGAAGCCCCAATCCGAATATAAGCCCTTCGGACGGCCGGCGCAACGGACTTATCGCAGCTGGATTGTACGGCATGCCGTGGACGTCAGGAAAGCGGGCCTCAAGGACCTCGAAGGGCTGATGCAGCTGGAGCAGGAATGCTTCGGGGCGGAGAAGTTCTCGGAGAACACCTTGAAGGCGTTCCTGCTGAGGGACGACGCGTTCGTCCTGGTCGCGGAGGAAGAGGAGGAGGGGCAGGTGATAGGCGCGGCCCTCTGCCTGTGTTCTATGTGCAGGGCCGAGGGGCGGGTGGCTTCGATGGCGGTCCTCGAAGGCCGGAGGAGGCAGGGGATAGGCACGCGCCTCCTGCTCGAGGCGGAGAGGAGCATGGAGGGCATGGGCGCGAGGACCTTCGGGCTCGAGGTCGACATCGGGAACGAGCCCGCGATCGCGCTGTACCTGAAGCACGGCTACTCCCTGAGGGCGATCATAAGGGACTACTACGGCGCGGGAAGGCACGCTTACATGATGGAGAAGGTCCAGCCTTCGAAGGAGCGGAAGTTCAGGGTCCGGCCCTCTTGACGGTGAGGTCGAGGGGCATCTTGTCCACGGTCCATCTCGTGGCGCCCTCGGAGGACCCGGCCTTCTCGACTCTGCGCGCGTGCGTCTCGTTGCATATATGGGGCCTGTACGACGCTATCGCCGCCTCTATGTCGGGGTGGGCGACGTACTCGACCTCGACCAGGTCCTCGAACTGCAGCCCCTGCTGTTTGCGCATGTGCTGGATGCGCCTTATGACCTCCCTCGCGAGGCCCTCGAGCCTCAGCTTCTTGTCGACTTCGAGGGACATGTAGACATGCACGTCGCCTGAGCTCGCGTGCGCGAACCCGCGCTTCTGCCTCTCGGAGACCACGACATCCTCCCCGCAGAGGTCGAAACCTCCGAGCCTGACCCTCCCGACCGACCTGAGGTGTTTCACGAGCTCGTTGCCGTCGACCTGCTCAAGCATGCGCGAGACCTCGGACGCGTTCTCCTTGTACTTCGGCCCGATGGTCCTCAGGTTCGGGGACACGGCGAACTCCACCATGCTCTCCCGAGACTCGATGCACTCCACGGTCTTCACGTTGAGTTCCTCTGAGAGCATTTTCTCGTACCTGCGCAGGACCCAGGCGCCGTCCCGTCCGGCGGCTATCACGGCTCTGTCCAGAGGCTGCCTCAGTTTGACATTGGCATCCTGCCTCGCCATCCTCCCCACATCCACTACCTGCCTGACGAGGGCCATCTGTGACTCCAGGGACGGGTCGACCTGGGACTCGTCGGCGACGGGGAATGACTCGAGGTGCACAGACCCCTTCGGGCCCTTGAGACACCGGTACAGCCAGTCCGAGAAGAACGGGGCAGCGGGAGCCATCAGGAGCGACAGGGTCGTCAGGCATTCGTTGAGCGTCGCGTGGGCGGAGTACCTGTCCTCGGGGTCGCTCTCCAGCCAGAACCGCCTCCGAGACCGGCGCACATACCAGCCGCTCAGGTCATCGATGAACCTGACTATGGCGTGAACGGCGGACTGGACCTCGAGCGCGTCGAAGCCCGACCGAACGTCCCTCACCGTCGAGTGGAGCCTCGACATGATCCACCTGTCGAGGTCGTGCGTCCGCTCCTTGGCCTTCTGGCCCGAGTATCCGTATGCGTTCGCGTTCGACGAGTAGAACGCGTACAGGTTTAGGACGGTTGTGAAAGTGCCGAACATGGCCTTCCTGACATCATCCGTGGAGAACCTGACGGGCTGCCAGACAGCTGAATCGAGCAGGTACAGCCTCGCGGCGTCCGCGCCCATGGATGAGAACACGTCTCCCGGCGAGGCTGTGTCCCCCGACGACTTCACGGGCCGACCTTTGTCGTCCACCAGCTCCCCGAGCACGAGCACGGACCTGAACGCGGGGGCGTCGAACAGCAACGCGCTGACCACGTGCTGCGTGTAGAACCATCCCCTGGTCTGGTCTGCCGATTCGGTGATGAAGTCGACGGACCTGTGGGTCTCGAACTCCGCCATGTTCTCGAACGGATAGTGATACTGCGCGAACGGAGCACAGCCAGAGTCGTACCAGCAGTCGAGGACGTAGTGCTCCCTCGTCATCTCGCCCCCGCACTCCGGACACCTCAGCCTGACGGCGTCGATGTGGGGCCTGTGGAGGTCGAGCTGGGCCGGGAGCGGAGCCGTCGACAGCTTGGAGAGCTCCTCGACGCTGCCTACGCAGACCTGATGCCCAGCGCCGCAAACCCACACCGGGAGAGGGGTGCCCCAGTACCTGCTCCTGCTGACGGTCCAATCCTTCGCGTCCTCGAGGAAGTCCCCGAACCGTCCGTCCCTGTAGGTCTCCGGGACCCACCTGACGCCGGAGTTCAACCGCACCATGCGCGCCTTCGCGTCGGATGCCCGCACCGACCACGAGTCCATGAGCCTGTACATGAGCGGGGTGCGGCATCTCCAGCAGAACGGGCTGGACCGCTTGGTCAGGCCCCACTTGAACAGCAGGCCCTTCGCCTCGACCATGCGGACGACCTCGGACGACGCGTCGTGGACTGGCCTGCCGGCGAGCTCCGGGACCTCCTCCGTGAACCTCCCGGTGTCGTCGACGGGGTCGAACAGGCCGAGGCCTTCGGCCGCGCCTATGCCGTTGTCCACGGACGCATACGGAGGCGACACGTGCATGATGCCGGTCCCTTCCTCCTTCGTCACCTCCGCAGAGGCCACGATCCTGAAGCCGCGGCCATCGAAACCGTGATACTTGAACGGCGGGTCGTAGGACATGCCCACGAGCTCCGACCCCTGGACCGTACTGACGCGGGCCGCGGACGGCCCGAGCATATCCGCCTTCTCGTCGGCCAGCAGCAGCCTCTCGCCCGAGAGTTCGAACACCGAGTACTCCTTTGACGGGTCCACTGCGAGCAGCGCGTTGCCGACGAGCGTCCATGGGGACTCTGTGTACACGAGCGCGGAGGCGTCCAAAGACGGCACCCTGAACCTGACGACCGTCCACCTGACCTCCGACTCCTCGAACCCGAGGGCGACCTCGTGCGTGCTCAGGGGCGTGCCGCACCTAGGGCAGTAGGGGACGATCTGCGAGGCCTTGGATAGCAGGCCCTTCGAGTGCAGCTGCTTCAACGACCACCAGACGCTCTCGATGTACTCGTTGGACATCGTCAGATAGGCGCCCTCGTAGTCGATCCCGTAGCCCACCCGGCGGCTCATCTCCTCCCAGTCGGCCTTGTAGCGCATGACGCTCTCACGGCAGAGCGCGTTGAACCTGTCGACCCCGTAGGACTCTATGGCCGCCTTCCCGTCTATGCCGAGGCTCTTCTCCACCTCGAGCTCGACGGGGAGTCCGTGGCAGTCCCAGCCTGCGATGTAAGGGACGACCATGCGGCCGTTCATGATATGGTACCTGAGGAACGCGTCCTTGACCGCGCGCGTGAGCGCGTCGCCCATGTGCGGCAGCCGGTTCGCCGTCGGAGGGCCTTCGCAGAAGACAAGAGGCTCCCCGCCCAGCATCCGCTCCTTGACCTTGGAGAGGATGCTCTCCTCTCCCCAGAGCGCCAAGACCTCCGCCTCGATCCGAGGCAGGGTCTCCCCGGCGGGTTCTCGGTAGTACCTCTTCATCGCAACAGACTCCTCCAAAAGGGCTCTATCACAAACTCGGCAATGGTGGCATGGATCAGCCTATAATTATAATCAGGAGCTGGCCAGCCGAGTTCATCGGACTGTTTGGAACGGCAGGGACGATATATAATACCTATTCGGGGGCGATGGACGCTATTGGTCATCGGCCGGGAGGCGCGGCCCGGCCCCTTGACTAGTCTTGTCATGCCACGGACCTGGGCTGCTGGCCCGTTCCTGGGACCGAAAACCATATAAGAAAGTTCTAAATAATAGAGCGCGTATAGCGCGCCAGCGTGCAATCCATGGTCTCGGGTGGTGCCCAGGGCCAGATGGGGTGAACACGGATGGAAGAGCCCTTGTGCAACGTTGAGTTTCTGAAGAGCAACGCCGCGTACGTGGCTAGAGTACAGAGCGACCTGGGCGGCATGAGAGAGTACAGGAGCGCCTCCTTGGAGGAGATATTGGAGCAGGTCATCATAGACCTCCAAGAGGAGTTCGAGGGCGCCCGCCTGTAACGGTCACACGCTTGAGTTGTATAAGGACAGCCTAACGCGATCGAGGGTTCGCCGGAGCCGAGTTCATCCTGTAAGCGCGGGCACCGAGGGCCGAGGCGGACACACAGGGGGCGCTTGAATGGAAGACAAGGACAAGAAGGAGTACGAGGAGATCATATCGTCGTACTACGGCGAGGACCAGGTCGCCGCGTTGATCAGTTTCAAGATTGACACGAAGGGGTCGGACTTGGTGGCACAGAAGATCGCAGGGTTCGACCACGTGGAGGATGTGTTCCTCGTGACCGGCGACACGGACATCATCGCCAAGGCGAGGTTCCCGAACTACGCGTCCCTCAAGAAGTTCATAGTCGACGACGTCGCGGGCATCGAGGGTGTGAAGGAGACCAAGACCTTCATGGTCGTGACCACATTCAAGGAGCGCGGGAAGGTCAGGGAGCCGGAAGAGGAGACGAAGGAGTGAGACTCCCCCGGCAGTCATGGGAACGATGTTTCGGCAAGGTGGTCTAAGATGGACATGGAATCGAGGCTCAGGCAGATAATGGAGGTTCTGGACCAGCTGGCGGACGACAACTCCGTGCCGAGGAACATCAGGCGCGGCGCGACCCAGGCGAAGGAGCGCCTCTCCCAGAAGCAGGAGGCGCTCGACATCAGGAGCGCCAGCGCGATCATGATACTCGACGAGTTGGCGAACGACCCGAACATACCGCTGCACGGGCGCACGCTGATCTGGAACATCATCAGCCAGCTCGAGACCGTCAAGTGAGCCCTGAGCGGCTGTAGTCTAGTGGTTAGGACTGAAGCTTCCCAAGCTTTAAGCCCGGGTTCGAATCCCGGCAGCCGCACTCTCACGCGTAGATGGCATGATTCTGGAGCTGCTAGGTCCGAGACGGTCCCGAGGTGCGTTAGTTCCCGCACGGCGAAAAGGTCATGTCCACGAGACGGCGTTAGGACCTGCCAGTGATATGACCGTGAGCACATCGGCGGATAGGCTGAAGGCGTGGCACGGAGAGGATTGGCACACGCCCCGAGGCAGGATGATCAGGGACATCGTCTATGCCATCGACACCGGCCTCATCACGACGGTCGCGTTCCTAGCAGGGATATCGGCCATCATCGAAGAGAACGACAAGGTCGTCCTCGCAGGGTCTGCCCAGATCATCGCCGGAGCGGTCGCCATATTCTTCGGGGCATACATATCGACAAAGGCCCAGAAGGACTTCTTCGAGAACCAGATAAGGCGTGAGAGGCAGGAGATCGAGCACCTGCCCGAGAAGGAGACCCAGGAGATCAGGGACATATTCGCGGAGTACGGGTTCTCGAAGGAAGAACAGGAGGTTGCTGTGACCCGGATCTCAGCGAACAAGGAGCAGTGGTTGAGGTTCATGGTCCAGGAGGAGATCGGCATCTCCCCCAACGCCATCGACGACCCCTTGACAATAGGAGCGGTGTCGTCGGTCTCGTTCTTCGTCGGAGCGATACCCGCGATAATACCGTTCCTGGTGATAGGGGACAGCGGCCTCGCCCTGCTCCTCAGCGCGATCTCGATAATGACATTCCTCTTCATACTGGGTGTGTTCAAGACCAGGCTCACCAGAGTGCATTGGGTCAAGAGCGGGGTCGAGACCCTCATCATCGGCGGGGTCTCCTGCGGCCTCGGGTTCCTCTTCGGGAGGATAATACACGCGCTCATCGGATGACCCGGCGAGGTCGGCTCTGGGCCCGATCGGGTCACTGCAGGTTCAGGACCGCCACTTTCTTCTCCTCATTGAACTCGCGGGTCGACCTGACGCCGTCCAACCTCAGGATCCCGATCTCGTTGGCCGTCCAGACCTTGCCCTTCAACAGGTGGCCCCCGAACATCCTGTGCTCCCTGTCGGCCACCGAGACATGGATATGGACCCTGTGCTCGCCATAGCCAGAGATGACTCCCTGTATGGACAGGAGTTCGTGCGGCTCGGAGTACGACTTGCTGATGTAGTTCCCATTCTCGAAAAACCCGAGCTCGAAGTCGGTGATCATCCCGAGGCCGACACAGACCATCATGGTGGACCTCGAATCCTTGACCGACTTCAGTATCGACTCGATGATGTCCTCGCCGTCGTCGAGCCGGATGATGTGTAACTGACCGCTCCGCGATTGCTGCATATGCGCGACCTCGAAGCGGCATGTGCGTCCCACTCAAAGTACTTACGCAGCGCAGCAGGTTAGACAGTAGCCGTTCCCAGGGATGAGCGGCCCCCTGGCGAATTGTGGCCGGTCAGGCGCTCTCGAAGACCTTCTTGATCCGCTCCATGGCCCAGTCGATCTCCGCCTTCGTTATGACCAGGGGCGGCGCGAACCTGATGGTCTTCTCGTGGGTGTCCTTCGCGAGCACGCCGTTCTCCATCAGCTTCTCGCAGAGGGGCCTGACCGTCTCTCCAGGACCCAAGCGGAACTCGACGCCGATCAGGAGGCCTTTGTGCCTTATGTCCTTGATCTTCTTGATGTTGAGCGCCTTGATGCTCTTGACGAAGTACTCGCCCATCTCCTTCGACCTGACATCCAGCTTCTCATCGACGAGCACGCCCAACGAAGCTTCGGCTATCGCACACGCGAGCGGGTTCCCGCCGAACGTGCTGCCGTGAGACCCTGGCGTGAACACGCTCATGAGTTCTTTGGACGCGATGGCGGCGGACACAGGGTAGAGGCCTCCTCCGAGCGCCTTGCCCACGCACAGGATGTCCGGCTTGATGCCCTCATGCTGGAATGCGAACATCTTCCCCGTGCGGGCGAACCCGGTCTGTATCTCGTCGATGATGAGGAGGACGCCCTTCTGGTCGCATATCCTCCTCAGCTCCTTGAGGTATCCTGGCGAGGGCACGTTGATGCCTGCCTCCCCCTGGATCGGTTCGACAAGAATGCCGATGGTGTCCTTGTTGATGGCCTTCTCGAAGGCATTGACGTCGTTGTATGGTATGGTGACGAAGCCCGGCGCGAACGGCCCGAATCCCTTCCTTGAGTCCGGGTCCGACGAGAAGCTTATGATGGTCGTCGTGCGGCCGTGGAAGTTGTTCTCGCACACGACAATCTCGCCCTTGTCCTCCGGGATGCCCTTCTTCGTGTGCCCCCATCTCCTGGCGAGCTTGAGGGCGGTCTCCACCGCCTCGGCGCCGGTGTTCATCGGGAGAGCCATCTCGAGCCCTGAGAGCTCGCAGAGCTTCTTCAGGAACGGGCCCATCCTGTCGTTGGAGAAGGCCCTAGAAGTGAGAGTTACCTTGCCCATCTGGTCCTTCGCGGCTTGGACGATCCTCGGGTGCAGGTGGCCCTGGTTTATCGCAGAGTACGAGCTGAGCATGTCCATGTACTTCTTGCCCTCGACGTCCCATACCCAAACGCCTTTGGCCTTCGATATCACGACCGGCAGCGGGTGGTAGTTGTGTGCCCCGTACTTCCCTTCGACCTCGATGTAGTCCTTGGCCTTCATGGTCTCATCCTCGCGCGCCCCTAGAAGGGGCGCGTATCATCGGCCCGCTGATTGCGTCCCTGTCTTAAAATGATTCCAAGGCACACGGGACAAAGTAGGTTCTCGGAGGGGACTCTAGGCGGGCGCCCGGGCCACCTTCATGAGCATCAGGGCCGAATTGAACGCCCGCTTCCCGGGCGGATGCCCAGGTCGCTCAGGTAGTCCTCCAAGAACTTGTAGCCCGGGTCCTGGGACGCGACTAGCGGGTACAGCACCGAGAACGAGACGACGGATAGAAGGCCACAGACGGCCCAGAACACTGTCGTCGTCTGCAAGGGCCTTGGAAGGTCAGAGCTGCGCGTTCCTGGGGGCGGACTTCACAACCCCGTACACCGGCTTCGGGAGTTCCTTCTCGACATCATCCTCGATGACCGGCCTGGGGAAGTTGTAGACCTTGTGGACCGTGTCCGGCACGTCCATGTGTATCCTCGCATAGGTCCTGAACATGAGAACGACGAGAGAGATGAGATACGCGAGGACCACCGCGAGCGAGAACTGCCACATGTAGGTCCATATCGAGACTATCACCAGCGCCGAGAGGGCAGCGCCCGACACCACCCATGACACCAGCCCGACTATGACGTCCCGGGACTCCGACCGGACGCCGAGGTTCGAGTAGTTGACGTGCCTGACTATCTCGGCCACCTCGTAGCGCACGACGAAGTACACCGCGAAGGCCATCACGAGGCCGGCCAGGACCAGCACGAGGTGCATCGATGAGTCGACCAGGAGTATGGCGGTCGACAGGGCGACGAAGGACACGAGTATCGTCCCGGTCATCCTCGCCCCCTTGAACATCTTCAGGGAAGAGGGCATGATCACCTTGCCCAGCGTGCGGGATATGACCGCCGCTGAGAACTTGAGCTGCCTGGGCACCAACCTTCCCGCGGCGTTCGCGATGAGGACGGAGTGTTTCACCAACGGAGGCGATATCGCGCTCATGGCGAAGCAGAAGGCGCCCGCGAACGGGTTGAGCAGGCTGCCCATCGTGGCCCCCTTCACGCTGCTACCCACGCTCGCGTACAGTATGGACTCTACGCCCCTGCCGGAGGCGCTGGTCCCGATCGTCATCGCGGCCTTGGGCGAGAAGCCCAGGAAATGCGAGATGGAGGACATCACGAACACTTCGTAGACGATCACCAGCGGTATCGCCAGGGCGACCATCCAGATGACGTCCGGGAACATCGCGGGGTCGATCATCATCCCGAAGGACGTGAAGAATATCGCGACGAACGCATCTTTGAACGACTCCAGTTTAGACCGTATCCTGACGGATACGTTCGTCTCGGCAAGTATCATCCCGATGAAGAACGCCCCGATGATCGGCGGGACGTTCATGACAGCCGCGAAGCCCGCGGTGAGGAACACAATCCCGAGCGCGAAGAGTATGAACATCTCGTCGTTCTCGATGCTGTTGAAGAAGGAGACGACCCTCGGGACCGCCCACATGGCGACCCAGACGAAGAACGCGTAGAACGCGCCCATGCCGAGCAACAGGTGGCCGTACTCCGACGGGTCGGCCTCGGGTCTGACGACCATGCCGCTCGCGACCGTGAGTATGAGCATCGCTATGAACGTCTCGACGACCACGAGGCCTATGAGGAACTCCACCTCCGGGCTGGACATCCGCTTGAGGTCGAACAGGACCTTCATCGCGATGCTGGTGCTGCTCATCGCGACCACCCCGGCCAGGAATATGGAGTCTATCAGCGGCCAGCCCAGGAACGATGCGAACACGAACCCGACGAACAGGCCGATGCTCGTGTCTATGACCGCGAGGATTATCGCAGGGGTCCTCGTCTTCTTCAGCTTGGAGAAGGAGAACTCGAGCCCGACGAAGAACATGAGCATGACGAGGCCGACGAAGGACAGCATCTCGATGAGGCTGGTGTCGGTCACGAGGCCGTTGTACTGATAGCCGAGGAGATTGACGCTGATCTTCGGACCGATGAGTATCCCGATCGCGATGTAGCCGATCATGACCGATTGGTTGGCCTTCCTCGCCATGGTCGCGGCCATGAATGCGAGGAGCATGATAGCGCCCATCTGAAAGAGCAGCTGTGCTTCGGTGTCCATCGGGTTCGCACGTCCTTGTCGCAGCTCACGCTAGATGATGCCACCTAATTCGCGAAGAATCGGCCTGCATCCCATCCAGGCGGACATTGCCCTGGCCCGTACTTATAATTTGTCCGGAGCGCGCGCGAGCCAGTCATCCGAATGTCTAGTAGCTCCGCTACTAGGCGGACGACTCGGGGAACAGGATGAGCAGGACGATGTAGAGGATATAGAGCGAGCCCGAGGCCAAGAGCGTCTTGTACTCCACGCGCTTCTTCACCTTCACGGAGTAGTAGATCCAGAACGCCGCCACGAGCGCGATCACCATGCTCGCGATGTTGATGGGCGCAAGGGACCACGCAGTCAGGACGAGGCCGATGCTGACTGGGAAGCTGCTCTGGAAGACCATGGCCCCGGTTATGTTCCCGAGGGCCAAGGTGTCCTTGCCCCTCAGGTACCAGATGATGCTGTTGAACTTCTCGGGCAGCTCCGTGGCGATCGGTGCTATCAGGAATGCGAGTATCATGGGGGCGATCCCCACGGCCTCGGACACCATCTCCACTTCCTGCACGAAGAACCGCGCCCCGACGATTATCCCTATCAGCGCGCCCCCCACCTGCAGGAGGATCATGGCCATGCCGAAGGCGTCCTTCGACGGAGTGATCCTGAACAATCTACCGAGGTAGAGCGCAGGACAGGCCCCTTCGCTCATGTCGCACTCCTCCTTGATGAGCTGCCGGATGTAGACGACGTACATGAAGACCAGGACACAGGCGGCGCCGTAGTTGACGAACGAATGGTCGAACCAGTCCTGGAGGCTCAGGAGTCCGCAGATCAACGCGACCGAGTACATGCCCATGAAGAACCTCAGGTCGCGCTCGGCGTGCCCTGACTTGAGTATGAGGCAGCTGCCCCTCTTACCCTTCCGGCAGGCATACCATATCGTTACGCCCCCCACGAACATCGCCAAGGTGCCGAGCATGAACGGCGCTCCGAGGATCGCGCCCTCCCCGATCTCCTCGCCCTCCTCGGCGCTGCCGAGGAAGATGGCGATGAGCGGGATGATGGTCTCGGGCATGGCGGTCCCGACCGCGGCGAGTATGCTCCCCGTCGCGGTCTCGGCGAGACCCAACCTGCAGCCGAGCCACTCTACCCCGTTGACGAACACTTCGCAGCTCAAGAGGATGAGAAGAAGGGCTGCGATCAGGATCCCGACGCCCAATACATCGACTGCCACTGGGACACCTGAGCGGGCTATTGTCAAACGGTACTTAAACCATTTCCATGGACCACCGCAGACATGCGGTCGGCGACGACTGCCACGACCCCATAAGTGTTAAGTAATGACATGAACTAGGCAGCCTGATGTTCAGTGCCTTGAGAACCAAAGGCGCCCGCACTCCCTGGCACCTGCGGGTCCTGTACCTTTCGACCTTCCTCCTCAGGACCGCTTTCGGGGCGCTGCTTCTACTCATAGCGAGCTACGTCCCCTACGACACGGACTACGAGGCACTCCTGAACGTCGCGATAATCGCGGTCCCGTACCCTCTCGCCGAGATGCTGACGGCCAACTACTTCGGACTCCTGAGCGACCGGACAGGGAGGAAGGTCGTGATCGTCGCCGGGACCAGCCTCGCGGCCGCCGTCGTCGCGCTCTACACACTCTCGGACAACGTCTGGTATCTGGCCACGATGCACGGGATACACGGGATAGGGGCCGCGGCCACCGTCGCGCCTGCGATAGCTATGATAGCTGACCATGCGGACAGCTGCGACCGGGGCCGGCAGATGGGCTGGTTCGACTATGCGACCTTCCTCGGGTACATCGTTGGAGCGGTCGTGGGCGGGTTCATGATAGATCTCACCGGGCCCGTGGCAGGGTTCATCCTGGTCGCCGTGCTGTTGGGTGCCTCCGCGACGATGCTCCAGCTGCTCGTGAGGAAGGAGAAGCCCGTCGTCAAGGCGGCCAACATGGAGGGCTTCCAGGCGCTCAGGAAGGTCTTCAAGGTCAGAGAAATCAGGCTGATGTTCCCGATCTGGCTGATAATCGCGACCATCCTGGGGCTCGCGATAACCTACCTTCCCCGGATCATGCTCAGCGAGGACATCTCGGGGTCCACGATAGGCCTGATGTTCGGTGCTGCTGGAATCGCCCTGGGACTCCTTCAGCCGTTCTGGGGGAAGGTCTCCGACATCGTCGGGAGGGTCCCGGTGATGGCCTACGGCGTCTTCAGCATATTCGGCATCGTCGTGATGGTACTGTTCTTCTCCGACTATGCCTTCGTCATGACCGACGAGGGGGTCGAATTCAAACTGATCGGCATGATACCGCTGGGCATACTGGGCCTCGGGGCCGGGGCGTTCGTCCCGGCGGCGCTGGCGATGATGGCCGACTCGTCCGACAAGGACTGCTACGGGGCGACGATGGGACTGTACTCGTTCGCGCTCGGGTTCGGGGCGTTCATCGCTGAAGGGCTCGGACTGTTGATCATAATGCTGAGCGGGGCCACTGAAGAAGAGGACCTGGCGCCCGTGTGGTTGCTGTACCTTGCAGCCGCCTTGATATTCCTCGCGGTGATCCTGATGGTCTGGTTCTTCCTCGCGAACATCATTGCCAAGAGGCTGTCCGCGAGACGGAACGTGTGAGCATGATAGAGGTCGACGGGGCGCATGGAGAAGGCGGCGGCCAGATCCTGAGGACGGCGGTCTCCCTATCGGCGGTGCTAAGTGAGCCGGTGCATGTGACAGGCATAAGGGCCGGAAGGCCGAACCCGGGCCTGGCCGCCCAACACGTCACGGGCATCGAGGCCGTCGCGGGACTGTGCGACGCCGAGGTCGACGGGCTCCAAGTGGGGTCGACGGACATCACATTCCGGCCAGGGGCCCTCACCGGTGGCGAGTTCTCGTTCGACGTCGGCACGGCGGGGAGCATCTCTTTGATACTGCAGGCCTGCATCCTGCCTGCGGCCTTGTCCAAGGCCCCTGTCACGTTGACCCTTAGAGGCGGCACGGACACCAGATGGTCTCCTCCCATCGACTATACCAGGCTCGTCCACCTCCCGCTGGCGAGGCGGATGGGTATCGCTTTCGAAGTCGATGTCATCCGCAGGGGATTCTATCCTGAGGGCGGCGGTGAGATCGTGGCGCGAGCGGACCCGTGCGCTGCGATCTCGGGGATCGACCTGAGCCAGAGGGGTAACTACCTGAGGGTGTCAGGAGTCTCGCACGCGCAGAACCTGCCCGAACACGTCGCGTCCAGGATGAAGCACGCAGCCCTCAAGGACCTGGTCGGGCACATGAACGTGAAGGTGGACACCGACCTC
Source organism: uncultured Thermoplasmata archaeon (assembly GCA_964488505.1). GTDB lineage: Archaea > Thermoplasmatota > Thermoplasmata > UBA10834 > UBA10834 > UBA9653. The sequence continues at coordinate 21,794 of CAZAUI010000004.1, forward strand.
CGCTCAGGGGCGAGCACGGGGGCAGTCATTGTCCTAGTTGCCGAATACGAGAAGACCGTCCTCGGGTCCTCCGCCTTGGGCCAGAGGGGCGTCGGAGCGGAGACCCTGGGGGAGGCCTGCGCATCAGGACTCGAGGAGACGATGATCTCAGGCGCGACCGTCGACGAGCACATGGTCGACCAGATGGTCCCGTACATGGCGCTCGCGAAGGGCGACTCTGTCCTCCTCGCCGAGGAGCTCACGGGGCATGCGGAGACGAACATCTGGGTCGTAGAGAAGTTCATCGGACGCAGGTTCGCGACGAGCAAGAGGGACGGACTGGTCGAGCTGCGCACGGTCTAGCCGTACATCTCGGGCCGGTGAGCGGGCTTGTCGTCCTTCTTGACAACTGCCTGCTTCTGTATCTCCCTTATGTGCTCCTCTATCCGCGTAGCCTCCTCGAACAGCGGCTTCGCGTCGAACTCGATGCCCAGGAGTATGTCGTCTATCGCCTCGAGGACTAGGGCCGCGGCCTTCGCGTCTGGGAAGTCTGGGTGGGCCTCGGCCAGGAGAGTGACGACATCGAAATCACGCTTCCTGCCCTCGTTCAGGAGGACTCCGGCAACGCCTGAGATGACGCCCTCCTCGAACTGGCGTATGCCATGCTCCTTGAGGAGCTCCCTGGCCCGCGGAGTGCTTGCTATCCCGAAGACGACATCCGATATGTCCGCACTGTCCCGTATCTCAGGGTCGAGCACCAAGCCCTCCGGGGACACGATCATCCTGCACCTCTGCTCCACAGCCCAGTCCACGAGCACTCGTGATATGGGGCGTATGAGGCCCTGGGGCGCCTGGAACTCGGATATGAAAGCCACGAGCTGGTCTCCGCGCTGGCCCTTGTCGCTCGCGTAAATCCTGACTGGGCTCAGCGGGGTGGAATCCCGTATCAAGGACACCGTCGGGAACTGGGCAGAGTCCATGATCCCGATGTGTTCCATCTTCAGGACCTTGATGAGGTAGTTCGCGGATATCGAACTGACGAGGCCCACGCTCGGGAAGCCGTCGATGATGGTCGCTCCCTTCAGGTCCTTCTTCTTCAGCTCGAAGATTCGGATGTCGTTCCCGTCCATCGCCCTGGGAATAAGACGGAACACTCATAAACGTTGGGAGAGAGGCCGTCGCGGGCGTGCGCGGGTCCGCGCTCATTAGCCAGTACATACGGGAATCACGTACTGCTACGTGTACGGCCCATGCGGCTATAGACTCCGTCGGGAAGCCCTTTCTTCATCCTAGCCCATGGATCAAACAGTCGACTGACGGCATGGCATGGCGAATGAGCATACATGTCGTTGGTCCCCAACGAAGGCGAGAACCTGGGGCCGCCGGGCCGAACCGGTGGACCCCGTCCCGCCCTTTTTCTTATCCGGCATGGCAATACGGTGCGAAGGGTTATTACGCGGCTGGACCTTCTTTGAACGGGAAGCACTTGAAGACGATAATCAACTGCGCGATGTCTGCGGACGGCAAGATCGCCCTCAAGTCTAGAAGGCAGACGAAGATATCGGACGAGGAGGACAAGAAGCGAGTCCACGAGCTGAGGAACTCGGTGGATGCAATCCTCGTCGGCGTGGACACCGTGATATCCGACGACCCAAAGCTCACAGTCAACGAGAAGTATGTCAAGAGTGCGAGGCACCCGACCAGGATCGTGCTCGATTCCGATGGACGGACACCGGAGGGGGCGCTCGTCCTCAACGGTGCCGCGAAGACCATGATCGTGACCAACGAGCGCTGTACCAGGACCTTCCCGAACGCGGAAGTGATCAGGTGCGGCAGGGAGGATGTCGACATCGAGAAGCTGGTACCCGAGCTAGAGAAGAGGGGCATCCGGAAGATGCTCGTCGAGGGCGGCTCGAAGGTCATCTGGTCGTTCCTGAGGACGCGCATCGCGGACGAGGTCTGCATCTTCATAGGAAGCATGGTCATCGGAGGCGAGTCCGCGCCCACGCCAGCAGGCGGCCCAGGCGCCGAGGACGAGAAGGAGATTGTCCACATGAGACTCAAGGACGCCGAAGTGCTCGGCAGCGGGGTCCTGGTCAGGTACGAGGTGGTCAAGTGACCGAACCGCAGGTGAAGCCAAGGTTCGTGGCCGACCACATGCTCGGCTCTCTGGCCAAATGGCTGCGGATGATCGGGTACGACACCGTCTACGACAAGAGCCTGGACGACAAGGCCATAGCCGCAGCCGCGAGGGCGGATAGCAGGTTCATCCTGACGAGGGACAAGGAGCTCGCGAAGGAGCCCGGGGCGATGTTGGTCGAGGACGACCTCCTGGACGGCCAGCTGTCGGCCGTGAGGGCGAAGTTCGGCCTCAGCTTCGACGAATCGGCTATAAGGTGCACCGCATGCAACGGCGAGCTGGCGGAGCTGCCGAAGGAGCAGGCGAAGGAGTCCGTCCCGGAAGGAGCGTTCGCCGCGAACGACAAGTTCTGGAAATGCGCCGGCTGCGGGAAGGTCTACTGGCGCGGCTCGCACTGGCTCGGCATCATGGAACGGCTGAAGAAGCTCAGCCTCGCCTAGCCTCCGGCCCGTGAAGGTGTTCGCTGATTATCTTCCCGCTGGATGAGTTCACGATCATTGCGCCGCCCTTGCCCTCGACCGACCACACAGGCAGGTACACCACCCCTTTCGGCTCGATGACCATGGGGTCCTTCAGCGGCTTCTTCCTCTCGATTATCTCAGAGTGTCCGAAGTCCTTGACCTGCTCGGTGAAGGACCGGTACTCCTTCGTGATCGCCTCTCGGGCCAGTTGGCTAGCCTTCTCCTCGTCGACCTTCGGCTCCCTCCTGGTGTGCTGGATGTCGATCGTGTCGACGAGCTCGAAGCCCCAGCGCCAAGTCTCTATCTGCTCCGTCAAGGCGTTCACGGCGACTATGCCCGCCCTCTGCTTCCCGTCCTCTATGTTGAGCACGTAATGGAAGAGGTAGTGCGGGACGAGCTCCAGGTCGTACCTGTAGCCCTGGACCTCGTGCCGGGCGAGGTACTTCACGTCCTCGAGGGAGAAGTTCGGCTTCACTATCCTCTCCGACTTCTCTACTGCGCTCTCCACGATGACCGGTATCGACTGTTCAGGGGGCTCCGCCGGCCTCTGAGGCATCTCGTCCGATATGACCTCGTCGAGCAGGCTCTTCACGGCGTCGCTGCCGAGCGACCTGAGCTGCAGGCTGCCGAGCTCGTGCTCGACGTCCTCCCTGTCCCAGTAGTAGATGCCCTGCTTCTGGAGGACCGTCTGAACGTTCTCGTCGACCTTGCCGATCGATGCGACTATCTTGCGCCCGTGGAAGTCCGCGACATTCCTGATGAAGTCCTCCACGTCGTCCGCGAGCATGTCGCTGGCGGCGAGGACGACGACGGACACATCCTCCCGGGAGCCGTAGAGGTAGCCGTTCTTCTCGACGACCTCGAAGTCCCGTGACCGAAGTATCTCGGAAAGGTGGTCCTTGAGAGTGTTCAACCGCTCCCCCGGACCTTGAACGCCGAGACCCGATAAAAGGCTTCTGAAGGTGCTGGCCCCGCCAAAGTTAATTACGCTCCCAGGGGCGTTATCTGTACGGGGCAGCCGTGTCGAGGCTGCCGGCGGTGGTCTGACTGAACCTCAGGATGGTCGTCCCGGTCGGCTTGTTCGCAGCAGGCGTCGCGTGCATCGCAGCGGCTGTGCTCACAGGAGAGGCGGAGGTCTCGCTCTTCCTGATATTCCCCGTCTTCAGCGGCTCGAGCGGGCTGTTCCTGCTCGGGACCGCGCTGATCGTCTTCAGCTTCATCGCGGGCTTCGTGCTGCTCATGAAGGGGCAGCTCGAACTGGCTGGCGAGAACCCGTACGCCCCGGGATCCGATGCGGGCCCTGAGAGAAGGAAGACCAAGACCGGCTATGGCGGGGTGGTCTTTGTGGGCCCGGTGCCAATAGCCTTCGGGTCCGACAAGACGATGGCCCTCGCGATGCTGATGATCGGGGTCGTCTTCGCGGTCGTGGCCCTGGTGCTCCTACTTGTCTTCGCGGGCTAGGCCCTCAGCGGCCTCGTCCAGCGTGACCTTGCGCTCCTTCGCAAGGTCCCTGAGGTCGCTCATGACCTGGATGTATCTCGAGAAATCCAGTCCGCGCCGCCTTACCGTGCGGCCGACCGCGCGCTCGACCGTCTCGTTCCGCAGCCTCGTGCGGACCGCCTCCTGGACTACAGAGACGGCATCTGGGTCCATCTCTCAGCCCTTCTTGTGGGCCTGACACACGTCCATGAAAGCCTGGAATATCTCGTATCCGTTGTCCGTGTGTTCGACCTCTGGGTGGAACTGCACCCCGTAGAGCGGCTTCGTATTGTGCTTCATGGCCTGAACGCAACAGTTGTCGGAGCTGGCCAATGACACGAAGTCCGGCGGAAGCTCCGTGACCTCGTCGTTGTGCGACTCCCAGGCCACTATGGTCGGCGGCAGTCCCTTGAATATGTCGTCCTCCTCGCATATGTTCACGAGGGTCTTCCCGAACTCCGGGACCTTGGACGGACCCGCCTTGCCCCCGAGGTGCATCGCCATGAACTGGTGTCCTGCGCATATGCCCATGATAGGCACACCGGCCTTGTCGATGTACTCTCCGCACTTCCCCATGGCCTCGGCGTTGAGCCCGACCCTCGGGGAGCCCCCCGACAGCACGAGCCCGTCCGCTTTGATGGCCTCGAGGGGCGTGGTGTTCGGGACTATCTCCGACTCGGCCCCGAGGTCCCTCAGGACCCTCCACTCCCTGTGAGTCCACTGACCGCCGTTGTCTATGACCAATATGCGCATGCTTCAGGGGAACACAGGGTCGATATTTAGCCTCTGCTGAGGCCGTTCAGGACCGCGTCGCAAGAACGTCGAACGAGAAGCAGGCCAGATAGCCGTGCGGACCCGAGGTGACTATATAAAGGGGGGTTTAATGCCACGGAAGGCCCGGTGAACGGCGTTCTCCGCTGAGCCTATTCCCACTCGATGGTCGCCGGCGGCTTGTCCGTGATGTCGTACACGACCCTGTTGACCTTCTCCTTCATCGTGTTCGTAATCCTCGTGGAGATCCTCTCGAGCACTTCGTGCGGTATCTTCGCATAGACCGCGGACATCGCGTCCACGGAGTCGACCGCCCTGACCGCGATCGTGTACCCGTAGGCCCTTATGTCCCCTTGGACGCCGACGCTCCTGACTGGGAGCAGGACCGCGAAGTACTGCCACGGGAGCTTCATCTTGCCCTCCGCGGCCGCCCTCTCGATCTCCTCCTCGGCGATGGCGCACGCCTCGCGGACGATGGCCACCGACTCCCTCGTGGGCTCGCCCATGACCCTTATCGCGAGCGCGGGCCCCGGGAACGGCTGCTTCTCCGCGACCTCTATCTTGAGCGCGCGCGCGACCTTGCGGACCTCGTCCTTGTACAGGTCCCTGAGCGGTTCGACGAGCTTCAGGTTCATGTCATCCGGCAGGCCGCCGACGTTGTGGTGCGACTTGATCGTGTCCCTTAGGCCGCCGCCGCTCTCTATCCAGTCCGGGGCGATCGTGCCCTGGACCAGGTACTCGGTGTCGAACTTCTTCGCCTCGCGTTCGAACACGCGTATGAACTTCTCGCCGATGATCTTCCTCTTCCTCTCAGGGTCCGTGACGCCCTTAAGGGCGTCGAAGTACTCGTCGCTCGCGTCCACGACCCTGTGGTTCACGCCCAGCCTTGCCAGCATCTTGTCGACGTTGGCGGTCTCGCCCTTCCTCATGAACCCCGTGTCGACGTATATCGCCAGGAGCCTGTCCCCTATCGCCCTGCTGACGAGCGAGGCGCACACGGTGCTGTCGACGCCGCCCGAGGCGGCGATGATGGCCCTGCCCTTCACTTCATCCCTGAGTTTCACGACCTGCTGGTCGATGAACTTCTGCGCGTCGAACATCTAGACCTCAACTTCCTTGGAATCCTGCATGACCTTCTCTCGGAGCTTCTGGCGGTACGCTGCGAGTGCCTTACCCACCTTCGGGTCCTTCAGCGCGAGCATCTGGGCCGCCAGTATCGCGGCGTTCTCTCCCCTGTCCAGGCCCACGCCCGCCACGGGTATCCCGGGGGGCATCTGCACCACGGACAGGATGGCGTCCAGGTTGAGCGCGCCGCTGACCGGGACGCCTATGACCGGCTTCGCGGTCCTCGACGCTATCACGCCAGGGAGGGCCGCGGACAGACCGGCGATCGCGATGAACACCTCGGCGTCGGCCTCGTGGACCAGCTTCTCGACCAGATCCGGCGTCCTGTGGGCGCTGGCGATGCTCAACCGGTAGGGTATGCCGAGCTCCTTCAGCACGGCGACCGCCTTCTCGGCCACCTTCATGTCGCTCTTGCTGCCCAAAACAATCTGGACGCTCATGTGAAAGGTAGAAGAATGGTTTGTAGTAAAAGGTTTGCGTCTGTCGGCGCCCTTAGGATTTCATTATGGCGACGAGGAACACTCCGACCGCCGCGAGCGCGCCTATCAGGCCGGCGACGATGTACAGGAAGGCGTCCCATATGACATTGTCCAGGTCAACCGGTATGATGTCGACCGAGTCGAGGCACATCACTGCCCAGAGCACGCCGACCACGAGACCGATGACCAGCAACACTACACCTATCATCCGGCTCTTACCGCTTCCGAAATAGGCGGTGAATATGCCCGCCAGCAGCATGAATAGCCCGAATACCATTATCAACACAGTTAGGAAATCCCACGGCATGTCCATCGTAGTTCACCCACTTCCAGATACAGAGATAGAGACCTAGAACTTTATTCCCGTCAAGGTCTTGGTGTCGATGACGCCTGGGATCGAGCGAACCTTGTCGACAACGACCTGCCCTAGCAGGTTGAAGTCCTCCGCCTCGATCTTGGCGATCAGGTCATACTCTCCGAAGAGAGGATGCAACTCCACCACTTCCTTGACCTTCAGGAGCTCGTTGTAGACCTCGTGCTCTTTCGCTGGCGCGGTACTTATCAGTATAAATCCCACGGCCATCTGGTGCTCACCATGCGGTATAATGGGATGTCCTTTGATAAACCTTTCGGGGTCTCACGAGGCGAGCCAGATTTCCGGACCCGCAGCGCTGCGAGAAGTGGAGGGGTTAAACGTGCTTCCTGCGCGCGGCGCGCCTCTGGACCATGTCCCAGCTGGGCAACAGGCTCTGCGCGCCCACGCTCTCGACCACGAAGGACGCCACCGACGCCCCTATCCAAGCGCATTCCTCGAAGGGGAGGGACTTCGACAGGCCGGCGTAGAACCCCGCCCTGAAGCCGTCACCGGCGCCAGTCGTGTCGACGACCCTGTCCGGCTGGATGCTGCCGACGAGCACATCGTCGTCCTGGGTGAGCACCCTGCTCCCGTGGCCGCCCATGGTGATCACGAGCATCTTCACGTACGACAACAGCTCGACATCCTCCTGGAGGTTCAGGTACGACTTCGCCCTCTGAAGCTCGGAGGTGTTGACGAACAGGCCGTCGCAGAGCTCGAGCACCGCCTTGAAGGACTGCGGGGTGTAGACGTAGTGCAGCTCCTGTGCGGGGTCGAAACACACCGTCTTCTTCTTCGCCCTGGCCCTCTTCGCGACCTTGAGCATGTAGGAAGGCCGGCCCGTGCCTATGTGCACGAACCGGGAAGAGTCGACCGTGTGAGTCCTTATGGGCATTTTCTCCTGCTCGAGCACGGCCCCCTGCTCGACGAAGCCTATCTGGTTGTGTTCCTCGTCCGAGACCATGATGACGAACGGCGTCCTGGCACCCCTCACCTTGACCACGTCGGTCGTGTCCACGCCGCTACCCCTGAGGGCCTCCATGAAGTCCTTGGGGAAGTCGTCCCCCACATGGCTGGCGAGAGCGGTCGGGATCCCGATGGTGGAAGCGATCCGCGCGACGTTCGCCCCGGTGCCGCCGTACAGCTCCTTCCGACCCTTGAGCTCGACGCAGGTGTTCGGCTCGGGGAACCGCTCAGACGAGTAGATCAGGTCCACGCAGGTATGGCCGTAGATGCCGAGGAAGTTGTTCTTACGCAAGTACTGCTCCCCTATGCCCATCCCGTATCGCCTCCGTCGTACTTGAAAAGTCGGATTGGGGTGCCAGGAGGCCAGGTCCGAGCAGCGGGGCGCCTACGTGCCTTCGCGCCAGCTCCTCACGTACGACTGCTGCTCCTTGGAGAGCTTGTCTATCTTCACTCCCAGGGTCTGGAGCTTGAGCCTCGCGACCTGGTCGTCGAGATGGTCGGGCACGTCGTACACGTCGGGCTCCAAGGTCTGCGCGCTGAAGTCGAGGTATTCGAGGCACAGCGCCTGTATCGCGAAGCTCATGTCCATGATCTCCACGGGGTGTCCCTGCCCGGCTGCGAGGTTGACCAGGCGCCCCTCGGCCAGGAGGTAAACCTTCCGGCCGTCCCTGAGCACGAACTCCTCGACGGAATCGCGCACCTTCGAGTGCTTCTTCGAAAGCTTGAGCAGGGCCTCCTTGGAGATCTCGTTGTCGAAGTGGCCGGAGTTGGCGAGCACGCAGCCGTCCTTCATGCCCCTGATGTCCTCGGCCGTGACGACGTCCTTGCACCCGGTCGCCGAGATGACGATGTCCGCGGTCTTGACCGCCTGAGTCATGGGCTTGACAGCGAACCCGTCCAGCTTCGCCTCGATTGCCCGTATAGGGTCGACCTCGCACACCGTGACATCGGCCCCCATGCCCTTGGCACGCATCGCGATCCCGCGGCCGCACCAGCCGTAGCCGGCCACGACGAACTCCTTGCCTGCTATGACGAGGTTAGTGGCCGCCATGAACCCGTCCATGGTCGACTGGCCCGTGCCGTACCTGTTGTCGAAGAGGTACTTCATGTAGGCGTCGTTCACGGACATGACGGGGAACTTGAGCGCGCCCTGCTGAGCCATCGCCCTCAGTCTCATCACGCCGGTCGTGGTCTCCTCGTTCGCCCCCTTGACCTTGTGGAGCAGCTCCTTCCTCTTCGTGTGAAGCAGGAATATCAGGTCCGCGCCGTCGTCGATGACATAGTCCGGCTCCATGTCCAGGACCTTGTTGAGCGATCTGTAGTAATCCTTGTTGTTCTGGCCCTTCTTCGCGTACGTCGTGAGCCCGTACTCCTCGTTGAGCGCCAGTGCGACGGAGTCGTCCGTGGACAGCGGGTTGCAGCTCGTGAGGCGGACATCCGCCCCGGCCTCCTGGATAGTGAGGGCGAGCACCGCCGTCTTGGCCTCCGTGTGCAACGCCATGCCGACCTTCAGGCCTTCGAAGGTCTGCTCCTTGACCATCCGCTCCCTGATGCTCTCGAGGACCTTCATGTGGGTCCTCGCCCACTCGATCCGCCTGACGCCCTTTTCGACGAGTTCCTTGTTGGCCATGCTACCTGCGGAACGCATAGGATGCTATCCTAATACACTTGTTGGTTCCGCGGACGCGTTCATTTTGACCTGTCCGGTCCCGGCGGACTATATAGATTACGCATGGGCACGGAGGTCTCCGTCGCCTAAGTACGCCTACGTCCCGGACTGGCATCTATGTCCTCAAGGCTGATAGGCGCGCACTGATTGTGATTACACAAGAGGTTAGCAGCATGGCTGAGACTGACAAGAAGGACAAGGCGGCTGACGAGAAGGTCGTCATGCCACACAGAGGCGGCAACAAGACGATCTACATGCTCGCCGCGGTTCTGGTAGTGGTCGTGATCGTGGTCGCGGTCTTCGCGACCGGCATCCTTTCGACATCGTCGGAGGACAGCGTCACCCTGACCGGCGCGGGCGCGACCTTCCCGATGCCCCTGATACTGAAGTGGGCGGATGAATACTACAACGTGACCGACGGGACGGCCAAGGTCAACTACGGCGGAGGCGGGAGCGGCGCAGGCATAACGCAGATCAAGGAGAAGCAGGTCGACTTCGCAGGCACCGACGCGCCCCTGAGCGCGGAAGAGTCGTCCAGCTACGGACTCGTGCACATACCCGAGACCCTCGGCGCGGTCGTCGTCGCGTTCAACCTGCCCAGCGTGACCGCCCTCAAGCTCGACGGGGAGACGACCGCCAAGATATTCATGAAGAACATCACCGTCTGGAACGACCCGGCGATAGCCGCGCTCAACCCCGGCGTGACGCTCCCGGACGAGTCCATCGCTACAGTGGTCAGATCCGACTCGTCGGGAACGACCTTCGTGTTCACGGGCTACCTCGCGATCGTGAGCCCTGTCTTCGATGAGCTGTACGGACAAGGCAAGACGGTGGCCTGGCCCAACGGCACGCTGGCGCAGTCCGGGAACTCCGGAGTCGCACAGGCAGTGCAGGGCACCGAATATTCCATCGGATACATCGAACTCGCATACGCGCTGGAGAACGACATATCGTTCGCCGACATGAAGAACCATGACGGGCAGTTCATCACGGCTTCGCTCGCTACGACGGCCGCAGCGGCAGCCGCCGCGGTGCCGACGCTGCCAGCAGGGGACGGGGACTGGTCCGAAGTGCATGTCCTCGACGCCCCCGGAGTGGACTCGTACCCGATCGTGACCTTCACGTACATACTCGTCTACAAGGAGTTGTACAACGAGGAATCGAAGATGAACAAGACGGCGGCAGAGACGCTCCTCGACTTCCTGTGGTGGGCGGTGCACGAAGACGGGCAGGCCTTCGCCGGCCCGCTGCAGTACGCCCCGCTCCCCGACGCGGTGGTGGAGCTGAACGAGGAGACGCTCAGGTCGATTACGTACGAGGGCGAGCCGTTGATGGACTGATCATCGGACAAACTCTGGAAACCCCTTAGGACAAACCCTCGGCCGGCGGGACTAGGACCCTGCTGGACGAGATGCGATGGCAGGCGACGATGATGAAGCCACTCAGGAAGCAGGGAAGGAGAAGGAGCAGCGCATCCGCCCAGGACAAGCTCTTCAAGTACTCCGTCATGGGGGTCGCTGCAATCGTGCTGGCGCTGCTGTGGAGCCTCGTCATCAAGCTGGTGTTCGACGCCCAGACCTCGATGGAGACCTTCGGCTTCGACTTCCTCACGAGCACGGTCTGGGACCCTAACCGCGACCTCTACACTGCCCTGCCGTTCATCTTCGGGACGCTGATGACCTCCGCGGTCGCCATCGCGATCGGCGTGCCCATCAGCATAGGCATCGCGATCTACCTCTCCGAGCTGGCGCCGGCATGGGTGCGCGAGCCGCTCTCGTTCCTGATAGAGCTCCTGGCCGCGGTGCCGAGCGTGATCTACGGCCTGTGGGCGATATACACCCTGAGGCCCATCCTCACAGGGTCGGTCGAGCCGTTCCTGATGGACATCCTCGGCTGGACGCCGTTCTTCGAGGGCGCGGCCTTCGGCATCGACAAGCTCGCGGCTGGCATCATACTCGCGGTCATGATCATCCCGACTGTGGCCTCGGTCTCCAAGGAGAGCATGATGGCCGTCCCTGACTCGCAGAGGGAGGCCGCCCTCAGCCTGGGAGCGACGAAGTACGAGACCACGAGGATCTCGGTGCTGAGCTATGCCCGCTCGGGCATATTCGGCGCGGCGATACTGGGCCTCGGGAGGGCCGTGGGGGAGACCATGGCGGTCACGATGACCATCGGGAACGCGAACCTCATCTCGTGGTCCCTCCTGGATCCGGGCCAGACGATGGCGAGCGTCATAGCGAACAACTGGGGCGAGGCGGACGGGCTGATGCTCTCGTCCCTGATCGAGATAGGGGTCGTCCTATTCGTGGTCGCCCTCGTGATCAATGTCTTCGCGCGTCTGATGGTCGGACGCGTCATGAAGGCCGTGCCGATGACTGGAGGGGGACTGTGAGCGGCCGTAACGCCCGTAAGTGGAAGAACAGGATGGCTTCCCTGCTCGCTCTCGGGTGTGTCCTAGCGGCGCTCGTCCCCCTCGTATCCATACTCATGGAGGTCATAAGCAGGGGCGCGCCCGCGATCGACTGGGCGTTCCTGACTGAGCGCACGAAGAGCGCGGGCACGCCGGACTCGGGCATCGGCAACGCGATACTCGGGTCCCTGCTGCTGGTCGCATGGGCCAGCCTCATAGGGCTGCCGTTCGGGATACTGACAGGCGTCTACGTCTCCGAATACGGGGACAACTGGTTCGGGAGGACCGTCCGGTTCTTCAACGACATCCTGGCGAACTTCCCATCCATAGTCATAGGCCTCTTCGCATACTCGCTGATCGTCACCGTGATAGGCTTCTCGCTCATCTCCGGCGCCTTCGCCCTCGCCATCATCATGATACCCATCGTGGCGAACACGACCGAGGAGTCCCTCCGGATGGTACCCAACTCGCTCAGGGAGGCGTCTCTCGCGCTCGGGGTCCCCAGATGGAGGACCGTGCTCAAGGTCATCATATCCAACGGGAGGTCGGGGCTGGTCACGGGCGCGCTCCTGGCGATAGCGAGGGTCGCGGGGGAGACCGCGCCGCTGATACTCACATCATTCGGGAACAACTTCTGGGAGACGGGGCTGACCGAGCCGGTCGCCGCTCTCCCCCTGGTGATATTCAGGAACGCGATGTCACCGTATGCCGACCTGCAGGAACAGGCCTGGGGTGCGGCGCTGGTGCTGATCGCGATGGTGCTGTCCCTCAACGTCGTGGTGAGGCTGCTGACAAGGAAGAGGATGAAGACATTCAAGGCGGTGAAGAAGACATGGAAGGAAAGATTGTCACTGAGCGTCTGAACGCGTTCTTCGGCGATGTGCACGCGGTGAAGAACATCAACATGTCCATCCCGGCGAACGCCATCACGGCGATCATCGGTCCGTCGGGGTGCGGCAAGTCCACACTCATAAGGTGCCTGAACAGGATGCACGAGGTCGTCAGGGGCGCCAGGACCGCGGGCAAGGTATACATCGACGGGGAGGACATATACGACCCGGGGACGGACCCTGTCGAGGTCCGGCGCAAGGTCGGCATGGTGTTCCAGAAGCCCAACCCGTTCCCCACGATGTCCATCTACGACAACGTGGTGGCGGGACAGAGGCTGAATGGCGAGAAGAACTGGGACAAGCTCGACGCGACGGTCGAGAAGAGCCTGAAGCTGGCGGCCCTGTGGGACGAGGTGAAGGGCCAACTGGATGCCTCCGGCGTGAGCATCTCGGGCGGACAGCAGCAGAGGTTGTGCATCGCCAGGGCGCTCGCGGTAGAACCCGAGGTGCTGCTGCTGGACGAGCCGTGCTCCGCCCTCGACCCCATCGCGACCGCCAAGATCGAGGACCTCCTGTTCGACCTCAAGGACAAGTACACGATCGCCATAGTCACGCACAACATGCAGCAGGCGGCCAGGATCGCCGATTTCACTGCGTTCATGTACATGGGCGAGCTGATAGAGTTCGGCGAGACGAAGAAGCTGTTCGAGAACCCGGAGAAGGAACTCACGGAGAAGTACATCACAGGGAGGTTCGGTTGAGATGAGCCCGAGGAAGGCATACATGAACGAGCTCGCGGAGCTGGACGAGCTCGTGGCGGACATGGCCAAGAGGACGAGCGAGGCGATAGAGCTCGCCGTCAGGTCGTTCGAGAAGCGGGACCTAGAGATGGTCGAGCATGTGGAGAGGATCGACAAGGAACTCTATGAGCTGAACATCGAGATCGAGAAGAGGTGCCTCGAGGTCATCGCGCTCCAGTCCCCTGTCGCGAAGGACCTGCGCGCCATAGGGACCTACCTCAAGGTCATCACCGACTTTGACAGGATAGGCAGATACGCCTGGGACATAGCCGAGGTCACCGCGCACTCCGCGGACACGGCCCACTTCAAGCCCCTGGTGAGCATCCCGCACATGGCAAAGATGGCGGAGGAGATGGTCGACCTGTCCGTGAAGGCCTTCCTGGAGAGGGACACGGCCCCGACCAAGCAGGTGTTCGAGCTGGAGGACAAGGTCGACTCCCTCTACGACGAGATATTCCGGGAGGTCATCACATACATGATGGAGGACTCGAAGAAGATCACTCCGGGCATCAACTACCTGCTCGTGGCGAGATACCTCGAGCGCATAGGGGACCACGCATGCAACATCTCCGAGCGCGTGATATACATGGTCACCGGGGAGCGCGTGGTGAAGGAGTAGGGAGTCTAGGCCTTCGCGTCCAGGTTCCGCATCATCGCCGCCATGACCTTGGCGAGGTTGTCGTCCCTGTCGTACTTCGCCAGGGCCTGCATCCTCGCATCGGCGTCGTCCGCGAGGTCCTCCACGGCCGCCCGGATCTCCGGCACGGCCTTCGTCACCTCGTCCACCACGGTGACAGTGGCGGCCTTCGACGTCCTCGACATGGGGTTGAGGTCTATCGCGACGGTCTTCTTCCCCATGCGCGCGAGCGCCTCCGCGCGGTCTCCGTCCTCGAGCGGTATCAGGACCACGTCGGCCGAGTATATCCCCTCGCTGGAGCACAGGCCGCGCATGCTCTCTAGCCCGGGTATCTTCGCGTCCGGGAGGAAGCCGAGCACGCCCTTCGCGCCGTTCCGCTCCAGCACCTCCGCGATCTTGGACACGCGCTGGTCGCTCCTGTGGAACAGGCCCACCTCTATCCTCGCCCCGGATGCCTCGGCGAGCTCGACGACCTCCTTAGGGCACAGCGCGGCGACGTTGCCGTTGACGGATATGACCGGCCTCTCCGCTTCGAGCAGGAGCGACGCAGCGGCCTTCGCGGCCGCCCGGGCCTCCTTGGTCGTCCTCTCGCCCAAGAGGTAGTAGAACATCTCGCCCCTCCCGTGGGCTATAAGGCCCTGCGGCACGACGTAGCCGGCGTCGAACCCCTCGACAAGACGCTCCCTGAGCATCAGGGACTTGTAGCGTGGATGAGTCTTGGGTATGTCGGACATGATATTCCTTCTCACGTGCCCGCGCGCTATTGATGGAGCGCTGGGCAACCTCCCGGATGGATGCTCAAACCTTATATACCTTGAGAAAAACATTATATATAACATTGTACATAGGGCGCTCAACAAAAGTTATAAAAATGATTCGGTGAGACGGTGCAGCTTCTAGGCGTGGTTCAGGACATATCGCACGACGGGAGGCTCATCGTCAAAGCGCGGTTCGCACCGGTCATGAAATCGCTAGTTAGGGACAACGTCAAGGGGGAGGTCGGAAGAGTCGTGAAGGTGTTCGGACCGGCCCGAGCGCCCTACGTTGCCATCGAACCGAGGAAGGAGATGCGGACCCTTGCTGTGCTCGGCAAGGAGGTCTACATCGAACAGGAGAGGTACCATGGCAAAGGTAAGAGAGGAGACTGAGCAGATCGAGAGATGTCCGGAGTGCAACAGCGCTCACCTGGTCAGAGACTACGAACGGGGAGAACTCGTCTGCGAGGACTGCGGCATCGTCCTCGACGACCAGCTGATCGACCAGGGACCGGAGTGGAGGGCCTTCGACGTGGAGCAGGGGGAGAAGCGCGCCAGGACGGGCGCGCCGATGACCTACACCATCCACGACAAGGGCCTGTCGACCGAGATATCCTGGAAGAACAAGGACTCGTATGGGAAGAGCATCCCGACGAGGAACAGGGCGCAGCTGTACCGTCTGAGGAAGTGGCAGCGCAGGATCAGGGTCTCGAACGCGACCGAGAGGAACCTCGCGTTCGCGCTGAGCGAGCTCGACAGGATGGCGTCGTCCATGGGCCTCCCTAGGAACGTCAGGGAGACCGCGGCCATGACCTACAGGAAGGCCGTGAACAAGAACCTTATCAGAGGCAGGAGCATCGAGGGCGTCGTCGCCGCGTCGCTGTACGCGGCCTGCAGGCAGTGCAACGTCCCGAGGACGCTCGACGAGGTCGCGAACTCCTCCAGGGTAGGCAGGAAGGAGATAGGCAGGACGTACAGGTTCATGACCCGCGAGCTCAAGCTCAAGCTGATGCCGACGAAGCCCCAGGACTACGTGTCCAGGTTCTGCTCCGAGCTGAAGCTGTCAGGAGAGGTGCAGTCCAAGGCCACGGAGATACTGAAGGACGCCGCGAAGAAGGAGCTCACATCCGGCAGGGGCCCGACCGGGGTCGCCGCCGCCGCGATATACATCTCGAGCATACTGTGCAACGAGCGCAGGACCCAGAGGGAGGTCGCGGACATAGCGGGCGTGACCGAGGTCACCATCAGGAACCGCTACAAGGAGCTCACGGAGAAGCTCGGCATAGAGGTCCAGCTGTAGGGCTTCCAGTATCGCCAAAACCTCTTACACTTATCTTCTGCCCCTGACCAAGCTGCTGGGCGGGGGCTCCGTTCCCTGGGAGCGCTCCTCGAGCCCCGCGTATACCTTGTGATACGAAGGCGGGATCGAGAGAAGCCCCACATCCGAAGAGGGAATGTGGCTGGTCCTGCGGAAACCCGAAGGCGGAGGGACCCTCCATGCATCCAACACGGGCACGAAGAATCGGCCCGCGCCGACCATCGCTGTGAAGACCAGACCTGACAGTAGGATACTCATTGCGAATCCCTCCTCGACGGCACCGGATACCATGAGCGCCAAATAGGCACAGGGCCAGAAGAGGAGCGCGACCACTGCTATGAGAGGTCTTTCCACCGCCCTTCGAGTGGCCGGGGCGAATATGTAGAGAATGCCCATGACCGCAATCAATGTAGTAGCGACTGTCGCAGCCCGCAGGGTTTCAGCTTCGGGATCCGAATAACCCAAGAGACCAAGGATGATGAAATGTGAGAGGACTGCGATTGGCAGCGCCATCATTGCGCCTACGAACCACATCCATAAGAAATCTGAAAATGTGTACCTCTCCGTCGCCATCTTCCTCAGGATATGAATAGATGCGCGAGCCTATATCAATGCATTGGCGGGTTCCCAGCTGTCATGATTATTGGCGCATCAGGGTCAGCTTTTTATCCTGAGGGGGCTTTTTCGGAGATTGGGGAAGCACGTGATCAAGATAGGAGTCAACGGGTTCGGACGGATCGGAAGGAACGTGTACAGGGCGGCGCTCGAGAGCAAGCGCCTGGGCAAGGACTTCGAGATCGTCGCAGTCAACGACATAGTCCCTGTCGACACGCTCGCCTACCTGCTCAAGTACGACTCGGTCTACGGCAAGCTCGACATGGAGTGCAGGGCGGACGGGACCGGGGTGAAGGTGGGCCCGCACAGGTTCGAGGCGACCCAGTGCAGGGACCCAGCGGAGATACCATGGGCGAAGCTCGGGGCGGACGTGGTCATAGAGTCCACGGGACTGTTCACCGAGAGGGAGAAGGCCGCGAAGCATCTGGCCGCCGGTGCGCGCAAGGTCGTGATATCGGCGCCCGCGAAGGACCCTGACGTCACCGTGGTACTCGGCGTCAACTTCGACACCTACGACAAGGGCAAGCACAACATCATCTCGATGGCGTCGTGCACGACCGGCAGCCTCGCGCCGCCGGCTAAGGTCATCAACGACACGTTCGGCATAGAGAAGGGCATGATGACCACGATACACGCCTACACGGGCGACCAGAGGCTGATCGACACGCCGCACAAGGACCCGAGGCGCGCGAGGGCCGCGGCGCTCTCCATCATACCCACATCGACCGGTGCGGCGAAGGCCATAGGCGAGGTCATACCGGCGCTCAAGGGCAGGATGAACGGGCTCGCGCTCAGGGTGCCCACGCCGGTCGGGTCGATCACCGACCTCAGCTTCACGACCAAGGCCGAGATCACCGCGGAGGAGGTCAACAAGGCCTTGAAGGAGGCTGCGGACGGTCCGATGAAGGGCATCATGGAGTACTGCACGGACCCGATCGTGTCCGCTGACATCGTCGGCAACACTCACTCCAGCATCATCGACTCGCCCTCGACCATGGTGATAGGCGGCAAGGGCAACTTCGGCAAGATACTCTCGTGGTACGACAACGAGTGGGGATACGCGAACAGGCTCACGGAACTGGTCCCCAGGCTCCTCTGAGCCCGGTATCCCATGGATAGCGTTATCTGCAGTCCGCTGCTAGATGATACTCGATGGTCTCCTGCTACGACTGCGACAGGTTCGGCACAGAATGCAGAGGCATCGTCCCCCCGATAGAGTACCGGGACAGTATGGACGAATACTGCGTGCTCTTCAAGGCGCATACCTGGCAGTCCGAACTCTACAAGCCGAGCATGAGCTCCAGGATATGATCATGGCCTGAACCGGCTCAGGCTCACGTACTCCACGTCCTTCCTCGCGATGCGCCCCAGGAGTATCTCCTTCTTGACCCCGTGGGCGAGCCTGACCGCGCGGCTGACCTCGGGCCACATCGTCGTGTAGCCGTCGGGGACTGCGTGCACCAGATATCTGGCGTGTGACTTGTCGGGGTCGCCCTCGTACGCCCTGAAGTGGGAGCCGTACTTGAAGCCCGTCTTGACGACCATGCCCTTCTCCTTCATGTCCTTGAACGCGCTGAGACGCAGGTCGAAGTCCGGCTGGACCGCCCTCGCGCGCTTCTTGAGCGCCGCCAGGCTCACAGGCTTGTTCGTCTTCGCGTCCCGCAGCTTGAGGGTCCCCAGCTCGACCAGGAACGAGGCCTCGATCAGGGAGAGCTGGAGCGCCGGGCCAATCATCTTGCCGAAGTAGTGCCCGCCGTGGACCGCGGCGGCGGAGGGGCCGTCATCGATCATCACCCTGTCGGCCATGAGCAGCGCCTCGTGCGCGGAGCTCAGGTCCAAGGCGCCGAGCCGGCCCTTCGGGACGACACGCCGGACCTCGTAGTATGTGACATCGCTCTCCTCGTCGACCACCGCCAGGAGCAGGCCCTTCCTCACGTCCGAGGTCCTGTCCAGATGCGCCAAGAGCGTCCCGAGGTCGAACGTTGACCTCTCGGATATGGCGGCGACCCACCACTTGCTCGGGGTCTTGTTCGGGGAGCCGCCCCTGGGGAATACGCGGAAATCCAAAGGCGGGGAGCTGGTCTTCACTATGTAGCCTCGCTGCCTGAGCTCGCGGTACACCAGGTACCGGACCTCGAACCCGTCCGAGGACCTGTGGCCCGTCCTCAGGAGGTCGCCAGCAGACATGGGCGTCCCCTCAGACTCGACGGTGAGCCTCTCCGACTCGACAAGGTACACGGCCTCCATCAGCTCCAGCTTCAGGGCGCCGCCTGACTGGGGCACGCCGTACGAGCCCTTGTTGTGTATCTGGCTGGCCTCCGCCTGGTCCTCCACGACGACAGAGTCGCCGATCAGCCTGCCGCTCATCCGGCGAGCATATGGACGTTTCCTATTATTAGTGTTGTATGGACCGGAGGCGTGCCAGGCATGGCCGCCGACCCCTAACAGTCTGTAACAAACATTATATAGAAGCACTAACATAGTTGAAACTCGCGCCGACAAGGTGCATCGAGACGGAGGTGGAAGAAGCATGATCCGAAGGAGAGACAAGAAGGAGGGCATGGTGCCGAGGGAGTACTGGGGCCCGACGTGGGCCAGTCCGTGGACCATGCTGAACGACATGGACAGGGCCTTCGACGACTTCAGGTCGGAGTGGGAGAACCTGTTGCTGACGCCTCGGTCGATGGCGGGCGAGATGGTGAGGCAGCCGCTCGTGGACCTCGTCGACAACGGCAAGGAGTACCTCGTCAAGGCCGAGATGCCGGGGATCAGGAAGGAGGACCTCAAGATAGAGGTCGCCCAGGACAACCTGGAGATATCCGGGGAGACGAGCGTCGAGGAGAAGCACGAGGACAAGGAGACCGGCTACATCCGGAGGGAGAGGCGGTACTCCAGGTTCTACAGGACCCTTCCGCTCCCGGAGAACATCCTGACCGACAAGGTCGAAGCCGAGCTCAAGGACGGCGTCCTGACCGTGAAGCTGCCCAAGGCGGCTCCCCCGGAGAGGACGACGAAGAAGGTACCTGTCAAGTGAACAGGCCGCCGCCGGCAGGGGCGGCCCAAACCCGTTCCAGTTTCAATCACGCATGAACCCGCACTCAGGATTACAGGTGTGACAGATGTCGAACAAGGAGAAGATACTCAGGGTGGTCCAGGCGAAGACCGCCGACGACGGCAAGGGGATAGCCAGGGTCGACCCCGCCCTGATGAAGATACTGAAGCTCAACCAGGGCGACACGGTCATGATAGAGGGCACCAGGAACACCGTCGTCACCGTCTACGTGGGTTATCCCGAGGACGAGAACAGGGGCACGATACGCATAGACGGCGTCACCAGGAAGAACGCTGGGGTCGGCCTGGACGAGAAGCTCGCTATCAGGAAGATCGTGCCGAAGCCGGCCACCAAGGTGACCCTCGCGCCGACGCAGGCTCTGAAGCTGCTCGGGGGCGAGGAATACCTCGCCCAGAACCTCGAGGGGAGGCCGATAGTCAAGGGCGACCTGCTCGAGGTCAGCGTCATGGGGCGCAAGTTCATCCTCGTCGTGCAGGGGTTCCAGCCTTCAGGCGAGGCCGCGGTGATACAGAACTTCACACAGGTCAAGCTCAGCGAGAAGCCAGCCAAGGAGGAGGCCGCGAAGGGCCCGAAGGTGGCCTACGAGGACATAGGCGGCCTCAAGGACGAGGTGGACAAGGTCAGGGAGATGATCGAGCTGCCTCTCAGGCATCCCGAGCTGTTCGAGAAGCTGGGCGTGGACGCCCCCAAGGGCGTGCTACTGCACGGCCCCCCGGGGACCGGGAAGACCCTGCTGGCCAAGGCCGTCGCCTCGGAGACGAGCGCCAACTTCATGTCGATAGGCGGCCCCGAGATAATGAGCAAGTTCTACGGCGAGAGCGAGGAGCGGCTCAGGGACATGTTCAAGGAGGCCGCGGAGAACGCCCCCAGCATCATATTCATCGACGAGATAGACTCCATCGCCCCGAAGAGGGACGAGGTCACCGCGGAGACTGAGCGCAGGATCGTGGCGCAGCTCCTGGCCCTCATGGACGGGCTGGAGGGGAGGGGCAAGGTCGTCGTCATAGGCGCGACCAACCGGCCCAACGCGCTCGACCCCGCGATACGCAGGCCAGGCAGGTTCGACAGGGAGATAGAGATAGGCATCCCTGACAAGAACGGCAGGCTGGAGATATTACAGATACACACCAAGGGCATGCCCTTGGAGGAGGATGTGGACATGGACAAGCTCGCGTCCATGACCCACGGGTACGTCGGAGCCGACATCGCCGCGCT
Source organism: uncultured Thermoplasmata archaeon (assembly GCA_964488505.1). Classification (GTDB taxonomy): domain Archaea; phylum Thermoplasmatota; class Thermoplasmata; order UBA10834; family UBA10834; genus UBA9653. Next base: position 42,871 of record CAZAUI010000004.1, read on the forward strand.
CGCGAGGGAGGCGGCCATGCGCGCCCTGAGGAAGATACTGCCGTCGATAGACCTCGAGGCCGAGTCCATCCCGGTCGAGGTGCTCAACAGCCTGAGGGTTAGTATGGAGGATTTCATGGGCGCCTACAGGGAGATGCAGCCGTCGACCCTTAGGGAGGTGCTGCTGGAGTCCCCCAACGTCAAGTGGGAGGACATAGGCGGACTCGAGGAGCCTAAGCAGGAGCTGATGGAGTCCGTCGAGTGGCCGCTCAAGTACGCCCCGCTGTTCGCGCACATGGGCGCGACGCCGCCGAAGGGCCTGCTGCTGTACGGCCCCCCGGGGACGGGCAAGACGCTCCTGGCGAAGGCCGTGGCCACGGAGAGCGAGGCGAACTTCATCAGCGTCAAGGGGCCGGAGTTCCTGTCCAAGTGGGTGGGCGAGAGCGAGAAGGCCGTCCGGGAGACGTTCAGGAAGGCCAGGCAGGCCGCCCCGTGCGTCATATTCCTCGACGAGATCGATGCGATCGCCCCCGTCAGGGGCACCTCGTCCGACTCGGGCGTGACTGAGAGGGTCATAAGCCAGATACTCACCGAGATGGACGGGCTGGAAACGCTCCACAACGTGGTCGTGATTGCTGCCACGAACAGGCCCGACATCATGGACCCGGCGCTGATGCGCCCAGGCAGGTTCGACAGGCTGGTCTACGTGCCGCCGCCGGACCTGCAGGCCAGGAAGGAGATACTGAGGATACACACAAAGGGTAAACCGTTGGAAGACGATGTGGACCTTGACAAGCTGGCCGCCAAGATGGACAAGTACACGGGCGCGGAGATATCCGCCGTGTGCAACGAGGCCGCGATGCTGGCGATCAGGGACTATGTCCTCGAGGGCGGCAGCCTGGACGACGCCGCAGTGAAGGCACGCAAGGTATCCATGAAGTACTTCGAGAAGGCCATGGAGAACGTCGAACCCATGACCGAGAGCGACCTCAGGAGATACGAGAAGCTCTCGCCCAACGCCATGTACACTTGAACCCGGGGATGATGCGAGGTTGCAGGAACAGATGGCAAAGGCCCAGAGACACGGGCGCGCGGTGGCAGGTGACAGGGACAAGCTCGTCGGCAGGACGAGGGAGACCCTCGCCAAGTGCGGGTTCTACGTCTCCAACCCGCACAACCTGAGGAGCATCAGCTTCGACCTGGTGGCCCGGAGGGACCGGCAGCTCCTGATACTGAAGGCGCTGTGTAACATAGACTCGCTCTCGTCCGACGACGCCGACGAGATGAAGATCATGGCGTCGATGCTGGGCGCGAGCCCGATGGTCATAGGGATGCACTCGAGCTGCGCGGACCTGGAGGACGGCATACTGTACACGCGCTTCGGGATACCGATAGTCTCGGAGGGTACCTTCGCCGACTTCATGCTCGAGGGGGTGCCGCCGCTCGTCTACGCCGCGCCTGGAGGGCTCTATGTCCGCCTGGACGGCGACATGCTCAAGGAGCTTAGGCAGGCCAGGGTCATATCGCTCGGGGCGCTGGCGGAGGCCATAGGGGTCTCCCGGAAGGCGATCCAGATGTACGAGACCGGCATGGGCGCGATGGTCGATATCGCCAGCAGGATAGAGGAGTTCCTGGACGCGCCGCTCGTCGTGCCCCTCGACCCGTTCGCATACGCCTCCGAGGTCGCGGACCAGTTCAAGGACCTCGAGAAGTTCAAAGGGGAGAACAAGGACATCTTCGAGATGCTCAGGGAGATAGGGTACTCCGTCGTGCCGACGAAGAAGGCCCCGTTCGACGCCTTCGCGAAGGAGGAGGAGCTCCTGCTCCTGACGGGCATCGGAGAGGACCCTGTCATGACGGCGAAGAAGGCCAGGGTCGTCGGTAACCTGTCACGTGTCACGGAGAGGAAGAGCGTCATCATAGTCCACAAGAGGCCCTCGGCGGATGAGATCGAGGGCACGCCGCTCGTCACGAAGGACGAGCTCAGGAAGGCGGACCACGCCGACGACTTCATGGAGCTGGTCCTGAAGAGGGAGAAGAGGCGAGTGATCTGAAAGGACTTGTCGAGGTCGTCGTGAACGGCGGGGCCGTGCACCTGCTCCCTGTGGTCAAAGGCCTCAGGTCGGAGGCCGACAAGGTCAAAGAGGCCTTCGACACGGTCAGGCCGGACAAGGTGGCCGTGTCGCTCTCGAAGGAGGAGGTCGAAGGTCTGAGGAACATGCCAGACGACTTCGAGCCCGAGCTGTCCAGATACGACGAGATCTACGCCAAGGGTTTGGAGCGGTTCGGGGAGGTCGCGGCGCCGCCGCCCTGCTATGTGGCGGCCGTGGAGCTGGCCGACCACCTCAAGATACCACTGTTCGCCGTCGACCTCGACGAGGACAGTTTCTCGGAGCTCTACTGCGCCGCGGTCACGGGGCCGGCGCTGTTCCGGCACTCGACCCGGACATGGATCCTGAAGCGCAGGCGGTTCGAGGCCGACACGGCCGAGGACTACGTGCGCAGGTGGGACCACGCGGTGAACAACATGGAGGGCATGCGGCTCATCGAGCAGAAGCGGGCCGAGGCGATCTCCAACGGCATCGCGCACCTCGCGTCAGCCGGATGCGCCCTGCTGGCCGTGATAGAGCTAGAGCGAGCCGGCGAGGTCGAAGCGATGCTCAAGGGCCGCGAACACACAGAGAAATGACAAGGGAACGGGTTTGAAGGGTTTCTCCGGGTCGGCCGAGGGATTGCCCGCGCGCCACTATACCCTCTGGAGTATGTCGCCGACGGCTATGCAGACGATCGAGCCCTTCTCCGCACCGACTATCATGCCGGAGAACAGGTCCTTCACGTTGACGGCCCACGGAGCCTCGTCCCAGCCGACGTTCACGTACACCCTGACGACCGATATTTCATAATCCGCGCCTGTCGAATAGCGGCAGGTCACGATGTCGTCGAGGCCGTCGCCGTTCACGTCGTCCACCTGGAACAGTGTGTAGGATATCGCAGCCAGGACCGTGGACCCGACCGTCGTGCCGGACCTCACATACATGTGACTGTCTGCGACGGTCCAGCTCGTGTACGCATCCGCGATGTCGTACACGGCGAACTGGAAGTTCTTGGCCACGGCGACCTCCAGACAGTCGTCATCCAGCCCGTCGAAGTTGACCGCCCGCGCGGTCAGGTAGGTCTCCAAAGGCGAGTTGTCGGTCACCTGATACCTGTTGGGCGGGGATATCATCGGGTCGGGCCAATATGTGCCGAACCTGTCGGACAAGATGGCGAGGTAGTTGACGCGCAGCTCCTCCACCACGTCGCCGACCTGCGTCGACGAGTCGGTTATCTTGACATAGACCGTCTTGCCGACCACGGTCGTCGGGAGGGCGTACGTGTAGTTCGTGTACTCCTCGCCGGATATGACCATGACCGGGGTGTATGTCGCGGCCGTCGGGGAAGCGCCCGTGCCGTACCACACATAGAAGACCTCAATGATGTCGTCGTCTGCAGCGCCCGGCTTCATCACGCTCGCGTTGATGCACAGGAGCGGGTCGGTGTAGGCATCCAGTGGGGTCATTTCGAACACCATCTCGACCGCGCCCACCGGGACGGCCTCGTCGGTGTCGTTCTCGCGCAGCGTCACGAACAACACGGACGCCTCGTTCTCCTCGGTGTAAGAGAGGTCGCCCTCAGATAAGCCTTTGAACTCGTCCAGATCAATCGCGACCTTTATGTCAGGGTCGGCGCCGATCTCCGTGTAGTTGTTCACCCAAACGCCCTGTATGGCCGCGTTGGATGCCGTGTCCTTGTCCACGGTGATGACGTCCAGCATGCCGTCGTTGTTCATGTCCGCTATGTCGAAGTCGATGATGTCGACGTCGTTCTCGGCGACCACGCCCAGGTTGGGTATGGTCGCGAACTCTGCCGATGCCCACTTGGAGAGGTCGTACATGCGGACCACTCCGTCTTTGAGCAGTATCAGGTCGTCTCGGCCGTCTCCTGTCATATCCTCCAGCGCCAGCTTCCTGACGCCATGGGTGCTCGTGACCGAGATCGGGAACTCCTTGCCGGTCGCGCCGTAGGTGTTGTTGTATATCCAGACCTTGTGCTCGGTCGTCGCGTATGCGAAGTCCGTGTACCCGTCGCCGTTCACGTCGCCCGTGTCTATCCACTTGATCTTGGTCTCCACGTTGTCCGCAGCCGGCCTCGTGATGACCGCGGGGGACTGCCAGATGCCGTACGTGTTCAGCGTGTTCTCGAAGTACAGCAGCCTGCCGGTGTCGGGGTAGGAGCCGCTCTTGTCCATGTTGGAGCCGACGAGGAGGTCCAGGTCACCGTCGTTGTCGAGGTCGCCGAGCGCCATCGCGTTCTGGTAGTACAGAGGGGATGTGCTGGGCGCGTTCTCCTGGTAGTACAGCGTCCTCATCGTGAAGAAGTTGTTGTTCTCGATATGGTAGAGGTACTCCGGACTGATGAAATTCGTGCTGCCGCCAAGGGATGAGTATATGCCGTTGGTGCCGACGATGAAGTCCGAGCGGGCGGACGGGGCCTTGATGAACACCTGCAGCGAGTAGGCGTACACGCCCTCGTTGTCGTCCGTGAACTGCGATATCTGGAGGGTGTACGAGTTTGTGCCCAACTTCCACGCATCGCCGTTGCTGTACCTCAGGTCTATCGAGAAGTAGTACGCAGTGTCGTTGGCCGGGTCCACTCCGCTTATCATGTCGCCGGAGTTCGGCGGACCGTACAGCTCCGTCCCACCGGTCATGTCGACTATTCTGATCTCCCCGAGGGTCGGGTCGGTGCCGCCCTGCGTGTCCTGAACCGCTATGCCGACATACATCTTGTAGTTGGCACCGGTCGCATTGAACGGCGTGTACCGATCATACCCCCAACCGGCCGAGAACGATTCGTCCCGGCTCACCCAGACCTCCGGGAAGTACTCCATCGGCGCATCATCGTCGAAGATGTAGAGCGTCTCGTCGAACACGAAGGTGTAGTCGATGTAGCCCGTGCACCTCAGTTCCGCGTGCATCAGGTATGTCCCAGGCATCAGATCCGTCGTGTTGAACACGCACTGGTAGACGTACACGTTACCCCCATAGGCATAGCTGTAGAACGGTTCCTCGGCGGAGCTCAGGTCCTCCCAATCCACGAGGAAGGTGTAGTAGACGCCGCTCCTGGCGTCCCTCAGGGTCAGATCGTTCCCGCCTTGGAGGTTGTTGACATACATGCTAGCCGCCCTGATGTAGACGTTCTCACCGCGGTTGAACTCGGTCGTGGCATTGTCGAGGTCGGCCGTCTGTGCCGACACGTTCTCAGCGAAGACCGCGAATCCTTGGCCTTCGTTTATGTTCTTGATGTATGACGGCATGCCGCCCTCGGTGGGCTCGTCAGGCGTGTAGATGTTTGTTATGTCCGACGGGAGCACGGTTATGGTCAGCTTGAACGGGACTACCGTGATGTGCCCGGCGGAGTCCTCGGCGTAGATGATCAAGACCTTGCCGTCAGCATTGGTGACGGGGCTTGTCACGCCCTTCATCTCCCACTCGAACCATCCGCCCTCTGCGGGCACTGAACTGGGGCTCGTGGGCGCCAACTCGGCCACGCCGTTCGGCAGGCTCGTGTTGTCGACCCAGACATCGGCGAGGTCGTTATCGAAGTCGGAGATCTTGACGAAGAGCGTGAAGTAGTCGCCCTCCTTGACAGGGTCGACCGTCAACGTCCCGTCGTTGGAGTCGACATACCTCTGCAGTATGTTCGGAGGGGTCAGGCCCATGCCTCCCGAGACCTTGCTGACCCAGACGGCGTTGTGCGATATGTCGTCCACGATCGTGACGGTTACCTCGCTGGAATAGGTCGTCCCGGAGAAGGCCTTGTTCCACTGAAGGCCTGCGGCCCATTCCGCGTAAGTGAAGTTGGTGTCCTCGGAAAGCCTGTAAGCATAAGTGTAGTCATCGACGGAGATCAGCAAGACCGTCTCCGCGGCCAACATCGTCGCGCCTCCGACGTGCGTGACGGTCAGGTTCGCCGTGGACCCGCTGTTCTCGAAGGTCAGCGAGGCCGTGAAGTCCGCCTTCGTGGTCAGCTCCGGTACAGGCAGCTGATTGACGAACATCATTATGCCGCTGAAAAGGACAACTGTGATCATCAGGATCAGGATGTTGCCTATAATCTCAGACACGCCGCTATCATTGGACCAAGCCTTACGCTTGAACAGTTTCCGTTCCATTCGAACATTCCTCCGGGGAGAAGGATAGCTCTGCCAGCTCTGGTTTTCAACGTGTTGGAGCGTATTTAAACGTGTTGGGGTCATTACCAACTACCTTACCGGTCTTTGGCGCCTCGACCATGGGCCCCTGCGACACCACCACCGTTATATAAGCACAGGGGGATTTCGCGGACGATGGCAGAGCCTGGCCAGCTGAACGTGAACGAACGCGTGCTCCTGCACCTGTCGAGGTATGCTTCTGACATGCCCCCCGAAGAACACCCTCAGGAGTGTTCGCAGGCAGGCATAGCCTCCTCGGTCGGCATCTCGCGCACGCACGTGCCCCGGGCCGTCAAGTCCCTGGTCAGGGATGGGCTCGTCGAGGAGCTCAGGGCGAGGGTTTCCGGCCACGGTAGACGCATGAGCGTCTACTCCATCACCCCCGAGGGAGTCAGACGGGCCTCGGCGCTCTGGGAACGGCTGTCCGAAGTCGCATTCACCATGAGGTCTCCCGGCAAGGTAGAGGAGGTACGGATCAAGGACGTCGAGGAGATGGTCGGCAGGAAGCGCGCCATCGCGCTCGTTGCGCGCGCCCGCGCGGGCGTCCTTGAGATGGCCGAGGGGCGCCGGACCGCTGTGAGGGACCTCGGGGGCGCCCCTGACGCGAGCGGGTTCCTCGGCAGGAAGGAGGAACTCGATTCGATGACCGCATTCATGGAATCCGAATCCGACCTTCTCGTGGTCTTGGGGAACAGGGGTTACGGCGCGAGCGCGCTCGCGCGCAGGTTCGTCGACTCGCTCGAGGACTACAACGTCCTTTGGATATCATTGAGCGCCTGCGCAGGCCCTCAGGCGCTGAGAGACCGGCTGCTGCAGTTCGCGAAGAGGTCCCTCCCCGAAGCGGCGGACCCGCTCGACGCACTGGGGATCGCGGACACTGTGATCGTCTTCGACGGCTACCACATGGTCCCCGAGGAGACCGTCGAGTTCTTCTCCGGTTTGGTGGACAGGCTGGACGAGGCCAAGGTCCTCATCACGGCCAGGGAGGACACGCCTGCGTACAACTGGTTCTACCACAAGAAGGAACTCGAATCGGGCAAGGTGCAGGAACTCAGGTTGAAGGGGCTGGACGCGGACAGCGCGAAATCACTCCTGGGGAACCCGGGGATAGAGCCGGACGCCCTCAGGCGGATACACATGCTGACTCGCGGCTCCCCCTACATCCTGAGGATGCTCAGGGACGGGGACTTCGACGGGCTGAAGAAGAACACCGTCTTCACCTCGGAGGAGATCAGGTACCTTCTCTTCCTGAGGGACAAGACCGCTTGAGTCACCACTCGATGCCTTTCCGGGCCTTGGTGCCGCCCTCGTAAGGGTGCTTCCGGCCCTCGATGACTGACACGTAGTCCGCGTAATCCATGAACTCCGCGGGGGCGCTCCTGCCGGTGAGCACCACCTCAGTCCCCTCCGGCCTCGACCTGACCACGCGCAGGACCTCCTCCGCGTCGATCAATCCGAAGGACACGGCGACGTTGACCTCGTCCATGATCAGGAGTTGGCACGAGCGCTTCGCGAGCCGTTCTCCGGCCGCCGCCAGGGCCGCCCGGGCCGCCCCCACGTCGTCCTCGGTCGGCTCCCCCGGCCTGATGAACCTCCCGGTCCCGAACTGGACGACCTCCACGTTGTCCAAGTGCCTCGCGGCCAGGAGTTCGCCCGTCGTCTCGCCTGTCTTGAGGAATTGGATCACGCAGACGCGGTACCCGTGTCCCGCGGCCCTCATCGCGAGCCCGAACGCAGCCGTCGTCTTCCCCTTCCCGGGCCCGGTTATCACATGGACCTTGCCGAGGCCTTCGCCCGAAGTCATCGCCACCCAGAGCGCGGTGCTAGTAGAAAAAACGGGATGACCAGGTCAGTATCTCCTTACCTCGTCCTCGGGCAGGGAGAACTCCCTCTCGAGGTATCCCAGCTGCTGCGTCTCCATGGTCCTCGGGTCTATGGGCACCAGGAGCAGCGCGCCGGACATGGCGACCTCCTCGTTCGTCAGCTGGATCGCCTTCATGACGCTCGAGAAGCCGTTCTCGGTGACGAGGTACTCGAGGCCGTCCAACAAGACCACCGCGCCGGGGTTCACCTTGATGAAATCGGATATGGTCCCGTGTATCTTCATCAGCCGGGTCGGCTCGAGGTTGATCACGCCGGCGCTCGCAGTCGTCTTGATGTTCTTCGCGATCCACATGACGGGGCAGTCGAAGCCGTACTGCTGTTGCACCCTGACCGGGTGGGTGCGCGTGATGACGAGCCCTCTCCTGCCCTCTGCCAGTAGCTTCTTGAGGGCCTCGTAGGCCCTCGGCACCCCCCTGTCGGTGAACAGGTAAGAGTTGCCCGGAGCGAGGGCGGGTGCGCTTCCGTCGCTCATAGGTGGGATTACCTCAGGCCCGCCTGCACGGCGAGGCCTTCGTCCGTGATGTCTATCAGTTGTCTCCCGGTCGTGTGCTTCGTCCCCCTCATCTTGAGGACCTCGAGGAACTTGCGCCTCACCTTCTCCTCCTCGGGGTACGATAGCATGACGACGCCGTCGACCATGTATGATTCCTGGCTGTGGGAGATGTCGTCGTAGGACATCTCAGCGGTGATGATAGCCAGGCACTCGAAGGCCTTGAGATATGCGAACAGCTCGTGCATGAACTCCCTGGTCTCTCCCCGCCACTGCAGCATGTCGGTCATCGGCGTTATCGGGTCTATGACTATCCTGACCGGGTGGTACTGTTCTATCTGCTTCTTGATCGTGCTCAGTATGTCACTCGGGTTCTTGGCCAGTGTCGGGCCGATGTCTATGAAGTTGACCACGCCCTTCTCGACCAGCTGCTGGTCGTAGAACGAGAAGGACGACAGGAACCTCTGGACGAGCCACTGCGGTTCCGAGATGGCCGTGATGTAAAGGCCCTTCTCGCCCTCGCTCGCGCCGTGGAACAGGCTCTGGACCGCGAGGGTCGTCTTCCCGGTACCTGGCTCACCGGCGACGAGTACGGCTGACGGGTACGGGAAGCCTCCTTGGAGCATGCCGTCTAGGCCGGGTATGCCGGTCGTCTTCCTGGACATTCAGAGCACCTCCGAATCTATGATGAAGACGCATCTGTCATCGCCCTTCGAGACGCACTTGCGCTCGTGGCAGTACACGTCCTTGCCGGTGCGCTCCTCGAACACCTTCGCGAGCACGCCTCGGAGCATGTGGCAGGTCGGCGAGTCGGAGTTGGACACCTCGATCGACCCCGATATGTTTATCGTGTCGCCCTCGAAGGCGATGTCGCTGACCCAGCCCTCTTTGATGAGGGCGTCCCTGACCCTTGCCAGGTCGGTCCCGGTCGACTTGACCAGGCGGCTGCCGACGATCCGCCCGCTCCGGTAGAACATGCCGTGTGAGGCGAATGTCATGACAGTCTCATACAGCTTCTTTATCTCGACGAGCTCGTCCTTGCGCAATCTTATTGCACGCTCAGGTGACTCCATAATGTCCACCTACAACAGGGATGCCGTCTATCAATAAGTCGGGACTTATACCTTTTGGTGTCATGCTGGCTGGCAGGGGCCCCGAGAACACCGTTCCCGAGACAGTTTAATCTAGCACGTCAGGCTAATGGGGACCGTGATGGAAGTAGAGTCGAAGTACCGCTCACCGGGTAACGAGAAGGTGGAGAAGGCGCTCTGCAAGCTCGGCGCGGAGCTCCTGTCCGAGGAAGAGACGGAGGATGTCTACTTCCAGCATCCTGGCCGAGACTTCGGAGAGACGGACGAGGCGCTCAGGCTCAGGAAGAGGGACGGCGGTTCTGAGCTCACGTACAAGGGCCCCCGCATGAAACTCGAGCACACGAAGGCCAGGGAGGAGGTCACCCTCAAGACCGCCGACCCGCTGACCGCCCAGAGGATCGTCGAGCGGCTGGGGTTCAAGGAGTTCATGTCCGTGCGCAAGAAGCGCAAGAACTTCAAGTACGACAAGATCAGGGTCGCCGTGGACGACGTCGACGGCCTGGGGGAGTACGTGGAGCTGGAGCTCATCACCGAGGAGCCGAAGAGGGCCGAGGCACTGATCGAGCAGATGAGAGATGAGCTGGCGTTGACGGAATTCGAATCTAAGACTTACCTGGAGCTCATCATTGAGAAGGACGCCGAGGCAGAGAAGAAATGATCAGGCGGGCGCGGCCGGTGTTGCTCCGATGCCGCCCCGTCCCATGATGTTTGCCCGGTCGGGGATCTAGAGTTTGCTGATCTTCTCCGTCACGAACGACTTTATCGCCGGGTCGTCCGGGATCGTGATGGACTTCTTGTACTTCTCGCTTCCGTCTGGCAGGAAGTACCCCCTGGACACCGAGATGAACTCGCTGTTCCCCTCCTCGGTTATCGCCTTCTTCCGCGCGACTTCCAGGAAGTTGTTCTTCCCGAAAGGTATCTTCTCAGCACTCAGAGTCTCAAACCGCACCTTCGTTTGCTGTTCATCATCCATTTGGTGGCCTCCGTGAAGCAAGGCGTTGGCAAAACACGGTTCCGCCGATATAAAGGTTGCCTGGATGGGCCAGTGATTCGTCGGGTCCTGCGGGCGCGCGCAACCATAATATATCGAAAACGGGCTCTTTCGAATGTGTCAGCCACGGACGGCGACTCGGCCGCGTCATCGCGGGACGAACAGTGTGTCCATTGTGGATCCGCGATACCGCCGAACGGCGCCTACTGCCCCAACTGCGGAGCGCTGAGGATGTCGTTGCTGGCGTCCCGGCCTCAGCTGCAGCCACGGACCCCGGTGAGGAAGCCCCCGTCCTGGCGGGTCATCATCAAGACGATCCTCGCGTTCGGCATGCTGACATTCCTGGCCCAGCTGGTGCTTAGCCTGGCGGCGCTGATCCAGGGTACGACGATAGTCCTCCCGGAGATCGTCCATCGCAGTTACACGCTGTATGTCGTGGCGCCGATCTTGACCGCGATAGGGGAGATATCCGGCGATGCGCTGGGCGTGTACTACCTGCTGCTGGTCGTGGCCATACTCTCGAGCGCCGTCTGGCTGGCGCTCACCAGCTGGAAGGGGTACCTCAAGGAACTGACGATGAAGGCCGAGTCGCGGAAGCACAGCGCCGTGTTCGACTTGTGCGGCCTCATGTTCGGCGTGCTGTTCCTGAACTACGTGATCATACTCCTCATGGGTGTCTTCTGGGAGGACCCTTCGGTACCGACGGAAGGCGCAGAGCTCTGGGAACTCCTGTTCTTGCTCGCGAACGCGTCCGTATGGGAGGAGCTCATCGTCCGCGTGCTCCTGATAGGCGTCCCCCTCCTGCTCATCGACCTCCTGAGGCGCTCCACCCAGGCCAAGAAGCACAGGTACATCCTCGGAGGGGGGTTCAGCCTAGGCGTGGCCGAGACGGTCCTCCTCCTGGCATCGTCCGTGTTGTTCGGCCTCGCGCACTTCGATGGATGGGGCGCGTGGAAGGTGTTCCCCTCGGCCGTCGCCGGGCTCGCGTTCGGATACATGTTCCTGAGGCACGGGCTGGCATCCGCCATAATGCTTCATTTCGGGTTCGACTACCTCTCCATGCCGAACGAGGTGTTCTTCGACGGGCCGGGCATCGGCGCGCTCATACTGCTCGGCTTCGCCTTGCTCGCGTGGGCCGCGATGGGAGCGGTGTTCTTCGGATACTACGTCGTCCGTATGGTCGAGTTCGTGACGAAGGAGAAGTACCTCGAGGAGGGGCCTCCTGCGCCTTTCGCGTACCCGACGTATTATACGTACCGGTACGTCCCGCCTGAGGCACAATGGCAAGCGCCGCCGCAAGTACAGCAGTGGCCGCAAGAACGCAGCCCGGACACACGGCCTGTCGTGTCCCCCGGGCCTGCCGCGCCCCCCGGGTCTCAGGGATTCTTCGTGTGCCCAGTCTGCGGATACACCGGAGCGCGATGGATGGAGGGCAAGTTCCAGTGCCTAAGGTGCGGCGCGGTCGTCTAGAAGACTCTCCAATATCGCCTTGCTCCTGACGCCCTGCGCCAGGTCTGTCGATTCGATGATCATGTTGCCGCTGTAAGACGACTTCAGGGCGGAGACCACCTTGCCCAGGTCGGCAGTGCCGTCGTCGATGACGTTGTGCTGGTCCCATTGCCCTTCGTTGTTGTGAAGATGCACGTTCCTGAACCGTGCGACTTGCCTCAGCATGTTGTCGACCTCGCCTGAGGTGTTCGCATGGCCCATGTCGAAACAGATCGAAGCTGTCGTGCCTTCGATCACCTTCACGAGTTCCTCGGCCTTCGTACAGGATGCGTTGATGTTCGCAGGGAGGTTCTCGACCGCCATCACCACGCCGTGCTCGTCCGCGAACGGGGCAAGCTCCTGGATGGACCTCCTGGTCACGTCCAACACCTTCGAGCGGTCCAGGAACGCGATGCCGTTCACGAACCCCGGATGCACAGTGATGGTCCTGACATCAAGCATCCGGCAGAATTCCATCGTCCGTTCGACCTCCCTCACCGCTGCGAGTCTCATCGGCTCGTATACGCTGCCTATGTTCACATCGCTCATGGGAGCGTGCACCTGGAACCGGAGGCCGAGGGAGTCTCTGGCCGCCGTCATGTCGTCGCGAACCAGGTCGAGTTGGTGCAGTCCTTCCGACAGCACCTCCCATAGCTCGAAGTGTTCGGATATCGTCTCTGCCGCCTTGGGAAACGGGATGCTGCAGAACACGGGAGAGGCGACTCCTATCATCTTGGCTCTACCCCTGCGCCGTCCTGCCTCGGTGCGATCTCGTCTATCAACCGTTCGATGTCGTCGGCTGAGATTACGACTTCGAGGTCGCCCAGCGCGTGCCTCTCCTCGGAGAATGATAACTTGCCGGCTGTGGCGACCTGCTTGTTCAGTGCGAAACTCACTGATCCGCCTGCCCGACCACGCCTCATCACCGCGCGCGCGGCAGACCTTATCCTCTGCTTCCTGAGAAGCTCCGCGAAGAGCTCGGTCGAATGAGCCGTGCCGGTGATGGGGTCGTTCCCTCCGGGGACGAAATCCGGGAAGATGTTGGCGATGGCCGCCACGACCTTCTCCCTATCCTCTGTAGGGAAGCACCTGGCAGTGACCTTCACCTCAGCCACATCGGCACCATGCCCAAAAAGCTATTTAAAGACGTCCGCGCTAGGATTGCCGGGATGAAGAAGAAGATTCTCAAGCTGCTCACCGACAAGGGCGTTCTGGTCGACCCCGAGGCCGCGGAAGCGCTGTCCGGATTGACCGACCCCATGGCCTGCGTGAGCCGCATCCTGAAGGATGCGGAGAACCGGCCGCTCATACTCTCCAAGGAGGATGTCGACAACTACGCCGCTTGCGCGGGTCGGCCAGCGCCGCCAAAGGAGTCTGCTCCGACGGCCCCGGTCGCGAGAGAGCCCGCACCCCGCGCAGTCCGCGTGATCAAAGACATCACGGGCGATTCCACCTGCGTCGGGGACATCATCGATTTCACGAAGCTGTTCAACGACCGCTACACGTCCATCAAGAAGATACTGGCCAAGAGAAGGGACCTCGCAGGGATCATCCCCATAGCGAAGGCTAAGAAGGTCCAGAGGGAGGTCAAGCTCGTCGGGATACTGAACGACACGAGGACGACCAAGAACGGGCACACGCTCCTTGAGATCGAAGATGAGACAGACAAGATCCAGGTATTGGTCATGAAGGGGCCTAGAAAGCCCGGAGACGGGTTCATCAAAGACGAGGTGCTGGGCATCGCGGGGTCGTTCAGCAAGGACGGGGAGATAGTCATCGCGAAGGAGATAATCCGGCCGGACGTCCCCATGAACAGCGCAATGACGCCGAACGGCTCAGGGTCAATCCTTGCGTTCGTCTCGGACATCCACGTCGGCAGCGACACGTTCCTCCCGAACGAATGGAAGCGGTTCGTGGAATGGCTCCGGAAGGACCGCGTGGCGAAGGACATCAGGTACATGATGATGCCCGGAGACCTCGTCGACGGGATCGGCATCTACCCTGACCAGGAGGACGAGCTCCTCATCGAAGATGTCTTCGCGCAGTACGCCGAATTGTCGGAGCTGGTGAAGGGCATACCTGACTGGATAAAGATCATCATGATGCCTGGCAACCATGACGCGGTGAGGCTCGCGGAGCCGCAGCCCGCCCTCGCGAAGGAGGTCCAGGCGATGTTCGACTCGAACATCATGTTCGTAGGCAACCCGTGCTACCTGGACATCGAAGGCAGGGTCGTCTTGGCATACCACGGCAGGAGCATGGACGACTACATCAAGAACATCCCGGGCCTGGACTACGCGCACCCGCTCGAGGCGATGAGGGAGATGCTGAGGCGCAGGCACCTCGCGCCGGTCTACGGCGAGAGGACCGCGCTCGCACCCGAGAAGAAGGATTACCTGGTCATCGACCAGGTGCCGGACATCTTCGTGACGGGGCATGTGCACAAGTGCGGCATCGCAGAGTACCGGGGGATCAAGCTGATCAACGCGTCTGCGTGGCAGTCGCAGACGGAGTTCCAGAGGATGCACAACCAGGTCCCGGACCCGGCCAAGGTGCCCATGATAGACCTGGGCAGCGGAGAGATGTGGGTCGAGGACTTCTCCCACTGACGCCCAGAAGAGGTTTCTTATCCGGCCGACATCATTGCGTCTCATGCGCGAGCTAGACGTGTTCTTCGAGCCGAGGTCCGTCGCGGTCATAGGCGCAACGCCCACCCCTGGCAAGGTGGGCAACATCGTCTTGGAGAACCTCTACGGCGAAGGATATCCCGGGAAGGTGTTCCTGGTCAATCCGAACCACAAGACGATACTGGGCATGCCGTGCTACCCGACCATCCTCGACTGCCCGGGTGAAGTAGACCTGGCAGTCGTCGTCGTGCCAGCGAAACTGGTGCCCGGAGTCATCGATGAGACCGGGAGGAAGGGCGTGAAGGCGGCGGTCATCATCTCAGCAGGCTTCTCCGAGGGCGATGAAGAAGGGAAGGCGAGGGAGAAGCAAGTCCTGGACATCGCCGCGAAGCACGGGATCAGGTTCGTGGGCCCGAACTCCCTCGGAGTCATCGCCCCGCACGCCCGGATGAACGCATCGTTCGCCAGGACCACTCCGTTGAAGGGTTCGATCGCATTCTTCTCGCAGAGCGGGGCGTTCTGCACGGCGGCGATAGAGTACTCCGTGCGGGAGATGCTCGGGTTCTCCGCGTTCGTGAGTTCTGGAAACAAGGCGGACATCGACGACGCCGACCTGGTCCGGCATTTCGCGTCGGATGAGAAGACTCGCTGCATCGCGGCGTACATGGAATCGACAAGGGACGGCCAGGCGTTCTTCGACGCGTTGGGGGAGGCGTCCCTGAAGAAGCCCATGGTGATACTGAAGGCGGGCCGGACGGAGAGGGGCGCGAGGGCCGCCAAATCGCACACGGGCGCGCTCGCGGGCTCGGACTCTGCCTACGAGGGCGTGTTCCGGCAGACAGGGGTGTACAGGGCGAAGACCATGTACGAACTGTTCGACGCCGCGCAGGCGCTGGCGAACCAGCCGCCCATGGACGGGGAGGGCATCGCAATCGTCACGAACGCAGGAGGCATGGGCGTCATCGCCACGGACTTCGCGAACGATCTCGGGCTCCAGCTGGCGGAGCTGTCATCCGAGACCCTCGAGGAGATTAGGGGCGCGTGCCCGCACACCTGGAACCCGGGCAACCCGGTGGACATTATCGGGGACGCGGACACGGCGAGGTACGCCAACGTGCTGACCGCGGTCGGGAAGGCCCCCGAGGTGAAGGCGATAATGGTGATAGCGGCGCGGCAGGCTGCGACCAACCTGTTCCAGATCGCCAAGTGGATAGCCATCACCGCGCGCATAAGCGGCAAGCCGACCGTGGCTTGCTTCGCCGGTATATTCGACCAGGAGTCCGAACAGTTCCTCGACTCCAGGGGGATACCGGTGATGTCCGTGCCTGAGCGGGGGATAACCGCCCTTCACGCACTGTCCGAGAGGGGCAAGTGGTTGAAGAAGAAGGGCGTCGAACTCCCAAAGCGGGTGCACAACGGCCTGAACGACCTACCCGAATAGGTCCATGAGGATCATGGCGTAGCCGATGCCGATGAAGACCAGGCTCGCCCAGAAGGCTATCTGGAACAGCCTCAGGAGCTTCGCGCGGTCGTTCATCAAGTCCGAGAGGGCCAATCCGGTCACGCCTCTGCAGACTTCTCCGCCTTGCTCTTGATGCGCTTCAGGCGGAATATGTTGTCCCGCTCCATCTCTTCCAGTCTGAACCTGATGAACCTCTCGATCTCCTCGAACTCCGGGAGGACCTTGAACTCGAGCGCGTTGACCCTGCGCTTGGTCCTCTCGATCTCCTCCAGCAGCTTCTTCATCGTCGTCTCGAGCTCAGCGGCCTTCACCACGGTCTCGACGAGCTTCTCGTAGGAGTCCGCGGCCTCGTCTATCCTCGGGGAAGTGCCTATGACGCCGTAGCCACGCTCGTCCAGAGGCGCCACGATCCTGGAGGACTTGATCTCCGGCACGACGACTCCCATCAGGTTCCTGCTCTTGAGCTGTATCTCGGGATGGACCGTGAGCGCGTAGGCGGCGGACCTGACAGCAATGACGCCGTCGACCGCGCTCGCGACCGCGATCTTCTCCCTGGCCTGGACGTACTGCCTGGCGATCTCCTGCCTCAGGTCCTTTGCCTGGTCCAGTATCTTGAAGAACTCCAGTATCAGGCCGTCCCTCTTCAGCTTGAGTATCTTGTGGCCGTTCCTGGTCAACCTGATCTTCTTGGTGACCTCGAGCAGTTCGGACCTGGTCGGCTGGATCTCCCTTACCGGCATCCCGTCTCACATCTTCCTGTTCATCGGGTGGTACTTTTCGATGAACTTCCTGTCGATCTTGGTCAGCGCGTCGACCGGGAGCGCGGACAGGAGCTCCCAGCCGAGGTCCAGCGTCTGCTGGATCGTCCTGTCCTCGTCCTTGCTCTGACGGACGAACCTGTCCTCGAAGGCCGCGGCGAAGTCCAGGAACTTGCGGTCCCTCTCGGAGAGCGCCTCCTTGCCCACGATCGCGACGAGCCCCCTGAGGTCCCTGCCCTCGGCGTAGGCCGCGTACAGCTGGTCGGAGACGGCCCTGTGGTCCTCCCTGGTGCGGCCCGGGCCTATGCCCTGGCCCATGAGCCTCGACAGGGACCGCTCGACGGCCACGGGCGGGTAGATGCCCTGCCTGTGCAGGTCCCTAGATGCGACGATCTGGCCCTCCGTGATGTAGCCGGTCAGGTCCGGTATGGGGTGCGTGATGTCGTCGCCCGGCATCGACAGGATCGGGAACTGGGTAATCGAGCCCCTCTTCTCCTTTATCCTGCCGGCACGCTCGTACAGGCTCGCGAGGTCGGTGTACATGTATCCCGGGTACCCGCGCCTCGCAGGCACCTCCTCCCTCGCCGCGCCGATCTGCCTCAGGGCCTCGCAGTAGTTCGTCAGGTCCGTGAGGATGACCAGGACGTGCATGCCGAGGTCGAATGCCAGGTACTCCGCCGTCGTGAGCGCCAGCCTGGGCGTCAGAAGCCTCTCGATCGCGGGGTCGTCCGCGAGGTTGAGGAACACGACCGCCTTCTTGAGCGCGCCCGTGCGCTCGAAGTCCTTCATGAAGTACTGGGCCTCCTCGCTGGTGATGCCCATCGCAGCGAACACGACCGCGAACTCCTCCTTCTCCCCGAGCACCTTGGCCTGCCTCGCTATCTGGAGCGCGATGTCGTTGTGCGGCAGGCCGGAGCCGGAGAAGATCGGGAGCTTCTGGCCCCTGACCAGGGTGTTCATGCCGTCGATGGAGGATATGCCGGTCTGGATGAACTCCTGCGGGTTGTCCCTCGCATAGGGGTTGATGGCCGCGCCGATGATCTCGAGCCGCTTCTCCGGTATGATGGGCGGGCCCTTGTCGAGCGGGTCGCCGGAGCCGGACAGTATCCTGCCGAGCATGTCCTTCGAGACCGGCATCTTGACCGTCTCGCCCAGGAACGTCACGCCCGAGGCGCGGTCTATCCCGCCCGTGCCCTCGAACACCTGGACGACGACGACCTCGTCCGATGTGTCGAGCACCTGCCCCCTCTTGATCGAGCCGTCCGGGAGCGCGATCGAGACGAGTTCGTTGTAAGCGACGGGCTCGGTCTTCTCGACGAACACTAGAGGTCCGGCGATCTGGTTGATCGTGTGGTATTCCTTGGCCATGTCTCACACCCCCAGCTCGGCGAACTGGCGGTCCATCTCGCCGAGGATGGTCTTGAGGTCGGCGTCTATCGTCTCCTCGAACTTGAGCTTGCCCAGGTCCGCCCTGACCTTGAGCGCCACGATCTTGTCGAGAGGCACCTCGAGCGAGATGGCCTTCTTCGACAAGTCTGAGAAGCGCCTGATGGCGCTCATGTACTCGTACTGCCTCTTCAGCGGGCTGTAGGTGTCGACCGCGTGGTATGCGCTCTGCTGCAGGAAGAACTCGCGTATCATCCTCGCGACCTCCAGGGTGAGTCTCTGCTCCTCGGGCAGGGCGTCGGAGCCCACGAGCTGGACTATCTCCTGAAGCTCCGACTCCTTCTGGAGGGTCTCCATGGCCCAGAGCCTGAGCGGGCCCCAGTCCTCGGCCACGTTCCGCCTGTACCATTCCTCGAGTATCGGGCTGTACAGGCTGTACGATGTGAGCCAGTTGATGGCCGGGAAGTGCCGCCTCTCCCTCAGCTTCGAGTCTAGCGCCCAGAACACCTTGACGATCCTGAGCGTGTTCTGCGTGACCGGCTCGCTGAAGTCGCCACCCGAGGGGGACACCGCGCCGATGACCGATATGGACCCTGTCGGGCCCGCGAGCGTGTTCACGCGGCCGCACCTCTCGTAGAACTCCGAGAGCCTCGATGCGAGGTACGCGGGGTATCCCTCCTCGCCGGGCATCTCCTCGAGCCTGGAGGATATCTCCCTCATGGCCTCCGCCCACCTGGATGTCGAATCTGCCATGAGCGACACGTCGTAGCCCATGTCCCTGTAGTACTCGGCCACCGTGATGCCGGTGTACACCGACGCCTCCCTGGCCGCGACGGGCATGTTGGATGTGTTGGCGATGAGCACGGTCCTGCCCATGAGCGGTTTGCCGCTCTTCGGGTCCTCGAGCTCCGGGAAGGTCGTGAGCACCTCGGTCATCTCGTTCCCGCGCTCCCCGCAGCCGACATAGACCACGATCTGCGCGTCGCTCCACTTCGAGAGCTGCTGCGATGTGACCGTCTTGCCGGTGCCGAACCCTCCGGGGATCGCCGCCGTGCCGCCCTTGGCGAGAGGGAAGAGCGTGTCGAGCACGCGCTGGCCCGTCACGAGCGGGATGTCCGGGAGCAGCTTATCCATGTACGGTCTCGGCAACCTCACGGGCCAGTACTGCGCCAACTTTATCGCGTGGCCCGTGTCGAGCGACCCGATGGTCTCCTCGACGGTGTACTCCCCCTCGGATATGGCGGTGACCTTGCCGTCGACTCCCGGAGGCAGGAGGACCCTGTGGACGATGTTGCCCTCGGGCACCTCGCCCACGACCATGCCGCCGTGGAGGTCGTCGCCCTTCTTCACGGTCGGCTTGAACTTCCATTTCTTGGACCTGTCGAGGCCGGGAGCGGTCACGCCCCTGGACACGAAGTCCCCCTGCTTCGCCATGAGCACCGGCAGAGGCCTCTGGACGCCGTCGTACACGCTGGACAGCAGCCCCGGGCCGAGCTCCACCTGGAGCGGCGCGCCAGTGTCGACGACGACCTCGCCCGGCCGGATGCCGGATGTGTCCTCGTACACCTGGATGACGGTCTTGTCGCCCACGAGCTTGATCACCTCGCCCATCAGCTTCAGCTCGCCGACCAGAACGACATCGTACATCCTCGGCGAGACTCCCTCGGCGGTGACCACTGGCCCCGCGACCCTGCTTATCCTTCCACTCTTCCCGCTAGCCATTCGGAAACGCCTCCGTCACTTGCTCTTGTAAAGGTCGATGCCCATCGCCCTTCTGACCTTGTCCCTTATGTCGCCTTCCTCCTCTCCGACGGGGATGACCACCGGCTCGACGCTGGCCATCAGCCTGTCGCGCAGATGCTGAGGGAGCCGCTCCAGATCCTTAGAGTGCACGGCGAGTATGCCGACGCCCTTCTCCTGGACCAGCCGCAGGATCGTCTCCTGCAGATTCTCCGGGGCGACCCCGTAGACCTTCTTGATCCCAGCGAGCCTGAAGCCGACGACGAAGTCCTCAGACCCGACCACTGCGATCTCCATTCACACCACCAACAGCTCTTCTATGACTGCCTTGGGCAGGCCGCTCTCCTTGCCCCTGGCTATGATCCTGATGTTGTCCACTTCCACCTTCTTCCGTATCATGTAGTTCACGATCGGCAGCACCGACATCGGGTAGAAGTTCGCGAACTTCTCGCTCGTGCCTATCAGCGCCTTGTCCAGGGCTATCGTGAGCTCTGACAGCCGCCGGTCGGCCTTGAAGCGCTCGAGCGCGGGCTTGATGTCCTCGAACAGGGAGGACTTCTCCAGCTCGGACACGATGTTGTCCGTGCCCTCCCCCTGAGCCATCGCCCTCAGCTTGTCCGTGCTGAACTCGAGACCGCCGGGTATCACGTACTTCTGTATCCTGTCGTCCGGGATGTGCTCGGCCTTCAGCTTCAGGAGCACCTTCAGGTTGGTCACGTCCACCTCGCGCCTGACGAAGTCCCTCAGCAGCCTCTCCGGGGTGCTCGTGGGTTCTATCACGTCCAAGAGGTCGTAGTATAGCATCCTGTCCAGATGGTCTTCGAGGGGCGCCAGCTTGCCCGCGTCGACGACCTCCCTCTGGAGTTCCGGGGTGATCCTGAGCGACGGCTGCTTCACCAGGTCCTCCATGACCTCGTGCACGCCGTCGGCCTCGATCAGCGACCTCAGGTACTCGTAGGAGAAAGCGCCCGCGGGCACGAGCGTGTCCGAGACCTCCTCCGGCTGGGCCTTCGAGATCTTCCCGCGCAGGACGGTCTTCACGTTGAACGTGTCCCAACGCCTCAGGTAGTTGCCCACCATCTCCCTCAGGTGTCCGGTCGTGAAGCTCAGTATATCCGAGTACGTGGCCGCCAGGTTCCTCGTGACCGCGACCTCGACCAGGTTGGCGCCCGAGTGCCTCGACCCGAACTGCGCCATCTCATCCTTGTACTGGGTCTCCCCCAGGAAACGGCCGAGCTCGTGTATGTCCATCACGAGCATCCTAGAGTATGCGTCCTTCGAGAGCAGGAAGCTCTTGCGCGCCTTGACGCGCGCGCACGCATACGCATAGTTCCCTTTCCCGCCGAACAGACCCATCTGCCGCATCACCCGAACAACGTGGAGTATATCTCCTGTATCTTCTTGGTCCAGACTTCCTCGAGCATCGTCTCGAAGCGGTAGTCGAGCCTGACCGTGCGGTCCTTGCTCTCGAACACCAGGCCGCCCCGGCATTCGATCACGCCGCCGCTGGCCATGCCCGCGGCGAGCTTGAGCATGGGCTTGTCCGCCGCGTTCGAATAGACGTAGCACTCGCCGAGCTCCTTCTTCGCCCTGGCCATCAGGCGGGAGTACATGGCTGCGCGCTTCTCCGCCGGATAGTCGGCGATCTCCGCGAGCACGAGGGACTTCGCCTCGTCCATCGCCTTCCTCTGGGCGGACAGGAGCGCCTTCTTGGACTCCAGCTCCCCGCTGGAGAGCTCCTGCTGCTCCATCTGGGAGACCTGGGCTTCCGCACGGCCCTTGGCCTTGGCCCTGTGCTCCGCTATCTGGACATCCGCCTGGGCGACATGCTCGTCGCGTTCGCGCTCACCCTGACGGATTATCTCCAGCTTGCGCTCCTCACCGGTCCTGAGGATCTCCTCCACTATCTTCTCCAAGCTCATAGCTCGTCAGCTCCTCGCTACCCTCGTCGGGCTCCTGCAGTCCGCATCCGCCTACGATTTCCCGAGCAGCATGATGGCGATCACGAACCCGAATATGACGAGAGTCTCGGGAAGGACCATCAGCGCCAGGCCCTTTCCGAACATCTTGGGGTTCTCCGCGGTCGCACCTACAGCTGCCGCACCTATCTGGGACTGCGCCACGCCGGTGCCGAGGGCCGCGATGCCTACCGCGACGCCCGCACCCAAGAGCGCGAGTCCAGTTCCCATGTCCATTTTCTTTCGCCTCCTTCACTTCGTCACGACTGAATGCTTCCTCTCGTACTTCAGGGGCGAGAAGTCCGTGCCCCCGCCCTCGAAGAACTTGAGGAAGAACTCCACATAGTTTAGCCTGATAGCCTGGATCCCCGCCGAGAGGGACCCGATGAAGAACACGAAGAACGCCTGGGTTATGAACAGCAGCAACGCGCCGATGATCGCTATGGCTATGTTGCCGCTCTCGAACATCATCGGGAAGAACATCGAGTTGAACGCCATGGCCATGCCGCCCTTGCCGACCGCCAGGGCAGCCAGTCGGGTGTACGATACGAGGTTCGTCAGCACGCCCGCGACCTCTGTCAGCGCCAAGGGCCCTTCGGTCACGGGAAGGATGACGACGCCCACGAGGATGAACGCGAGCGCGGCGTACGACACCTGCATGCCCGCGATCTCCATGGCCGCGGTCGGGAGCGGGCTCAGCATCGTGGAGTTGATCGTCGCACTCGTGAGGGACGCGTCCCCGGCGACGAGCATGACCTCCGCGAAGAGGCCGAAGAGCACCAGCATCCACGCGACCTTTGCGACCGCGTGCTTCATGTTGTGTTTGTAGGTGTTGACGATGCCGAGGATGTAGCCGGCCATCAGGTGCACCCAGCCTGCCAGGAGCGAGAGTGCCAGCATCTCGATCACATCGTGCATCTTCTCAAGCATCGGATGGATGGGTATGTTGACGACCGATTCCCAGGAAGGCTCGTCGTGGGCCTCCTCCGCGGGGTGGAACGGCACGCCGAACGCCTCGGCGAACACGAACAGCCCGAACAGGCTCGCCATCAGGCCCGCGGCCACGATTATGGCGCCCAGCTTCTTCGCGTCCGGGGACCCGCCGAACTTCGCCCTTATGAATATCCCGAGCGCGACCAGGCACACCCCGAACCCGAGGTCGCCCACCATGAAACCGAGGAAGAGCGGGAAAGTCAGGAACAGCACGATAGTCGGGTCGATCTCGTTGTACTTCGGCGTGGACACGAGATCGATGAAGAACTCGAACGGCTTCACGGGCTTCGGGTTCTTTAGTTTGACTGGCGGCTCGTCGTGCTCCTCCACCGGGAGCGTCTCGACGAATGCGAGCCCGCAGCACAGGGAATCCAGGGCCCTCTGGAGGTCGGCCACGCGCGAGGTCGGCATCCAGCCGTCGATCACGAACGAGTTCGTGGAGGCCGCGATCCGGAGAGGCGTCTCGGCCTTCATCACCTCGATCGCGAGGTCCTCCTCGGAGGCCACGATGAGGTCCGCGAACTTCTTCCTGATGGCTTCGAGGTCGCTCTCGGTGCGGGCCAGGTCCGCCTCGAGGTGGGCGATGTCCGTCCTGTTCCTCTCAATGACCTTGGACGGCTCGCCCGTGACCTTGGGGAGCTTCGACTCCTGGAACCCGTGCTCCGTGAGCACCCTCAGCACATCCTGCCGGGCGTCGACCTTCGCGAAGACGGCGACTGCGAAGTCCCCCTTCCTCTGGACCTTGAGGATGTCCGCGTCGGGGAACCTGGACCGTATGGATGGCTCGGGGTCGGTCCGGCATGTGCCCGCGGCCGAGAATATCGTCTCGAAACCCTCGTAGTCCTCCACCGGTATCCCGAAGCCGACGAAGGGTTCCAGCACCTTGATCTCCGACTCCTTCTCGCGTATGAGGGACTGGATCCTCTGCCTCGCCTCGGCCTTCTTCGATGTGTTCAGGTCGAGGGTGACCAGGGCCTGCTCGAGGGTCTTCCGTATCTCGGAGGCTTCCATCTTGCCGGAGGGCTTGTGAGAATCTATGGAAAGCGAGCGTATCATCGCGCGCAACTTCAGCAGTTTCTGGGACGCGCCCGAAGCCCTCGCGAGCGGCTGGCCGATCTTGAACTCCTCGTCCTGCTCGGTGAAGTCTATGAGATGCAGTACTCCCAGCTCGTAAAGGCACTCGATCGTGACATCGAGGCTCTCGATGGACCCGACGACCACTGCGCGGGTCATCTCCTCTGGCCTAAGCATCAGATGCCCTCTCGAACTCCGAAAGGACCAAAGCCTTCACCTTGCCCGAATTCGCACGGGCCCTCGAGACGAGCGCCTCGGCCTTCCTGGCGCCCTCGGCGAGCACTGCCTGCTTCCTTGCGTCGACGGCTTTCTTGGCCTCGGCGTAGCGCAGGTCTATCTCTTTCCGCAGGTCGGCGTCCGCCGCCTCGACCTTCTCCAAGGCGCGCCTCTTCCCGTCGGCCTGGAGCTGCTTGCGCTTCTCCTCCGCCTCCTTGACCACGACGCGGACATGCTCCTCCGCCGTCTTGATCTGGTGAAGGATCTCAGCCTTCCCCATTGTTGCCACGTCCTTCCTGCTGATGCTGGTTTCGATATAAATAGACTATCGAGGGATTCGAGATAGGCGCGCGCCGCCAGTTGCATCGCCCGTTTTCGACGTACGGAGGACGAATCGCGGGGCCGATGCGCCGCAGAGTCGACGGGGCCGACTATCCGCGCAGCTTCGCCTCGAACAGCGTCCTATCCATCCTCGCGACCTTGACGCCCGCCTGCTCGAGAAGCTCGAGCCCTGAGAGGTCCGAGTAATCGCCGATGTACACTACGCGCGCGACCTGCGCGTTCATGATCATGCGCGCGCAGATGGGGCATGGGACGATGGTCGAGTACAGGGTCGAGCCGCGGGCGTTCGTGCCGGCCTGCAGCAGGGCGTTCTGCTCGGCGTGGACGGCGGTGCAGGTCTCGAGCCTCGTGCCCGAGGGTATCTTCAGTTTGTCCCTGATGCAGCCCATCTCCTCGCAGTGGGGAAGGCCACGCGGGTTCCCGTTGTACCCGGTGCTCTTGATCTCCCCGTGCTCGCTGACGATTATCGCACCTATCTGCCTCCGGGTGCAAGTGCTCCTGCGGCTGACCTCGATGGCGATGTTCATGAAGTACTCGTCCTTCGAGATCCTCTTGTTCACGTGCTCCGACAAGGCCACCACTCTGGCCGTGGGAAGACACTCGGTGCATTTCTAACTTTGGTCTAGCGCCGAAGATGCAAGCCGTGATTTACTTATCCTCCGAAGCACTACCTCGGGGCAGGAACGCCGGGGAGCGCACGGCAACATGAAGAACAAGACGAAGATCATCGCCGCCGTACTCGCGGTCGTCGCAATCGCACTCCTAGCCTACGCCCTGTTCATGGGAGAGCCCACCGAGGAGGAGGAGACGATCGACCACGGCATGTGGGATAAGAGGACCTACTCGACGGAGAACCTCCTCATCATAGTCTCCGCGTCGTTCCTGATAGCGGTCGCAGTCATGTTCATACTCCTGAGGGAGGAGTATGTGCCCCTGCCGCCGTCGATGGTCCCGCCCCCGCCTCCCTCGCCCAAGGAGGAGCAGAAGGCGCCCGAGAAGGCGGCGCCCCCGGCCGAGCCCGTAGAGCCCGAGCCGGCGAGGCGGCCCGAGGACGTCGCCGCGGAGGAGAACTACCTGGTGCTCAGGCTGCTCACCGGGGACGAGAGGACGATGTTCAAGGCGATCATGGACACGGGAGGGGAGGCGCTGCAGAAGGACCTTATGCAACGCACGAATATGTCCAACGCCAAGGTCTCCCGAGTGCTGGAGAAGTTGGAGCAGAAGGGGGTCGTCTCGAAGGAGAGGCACGGGTCCACGAACAGGATCCGCATCAAACTCAGGACGTGACGATCCGGCCGGCCGAGGGGTCACTTTTCAGAAAAGTGAGAACGTTAAGGGCACTTTTCAGCATAGCTCCAAATACCCTTTCACCGAAAGTCTAACTCAAGAGGCGCGAAGGGCGGAAGGGGTCTCCCCCCTGCCCCTAGCGCCGAAAAGGAGAGGTGAACAAAGATGAAGGCGACAATGATAGTCGCGATCGTGGGAGTGGTCGCGGTCCTCGGCTTCGCCGGGGTCGCGGCGGCGAGCGGCGCCTTGACCGCTTCGAGCTCGGACACGAGCTCCAAGAAGGGCATGGGCGACGGCGACGGCACCGGGCACATGAACATGTGGCAGCACATGTGGCAGTGGATGTTCGGCGGCGAGACCACGCAGACCCCGCACGAGTTCAACTACGACTACAACTACTCCTACGAGTACGATGTCGTAAGCGACTGTCCCGCGGCCAACTGCACCTGCAGTTGAACGGGATCAGACGCTTGACAAACCCCTTACAATTTGAATTCCATCGTGTTCTGAACGATATGTGATGTCCGGGCCCTCTGCGCGAGGTCGAGAACCTTGGCCTCGATCAGGTCCCTGACACGCCGATACTCCTCGACTCCTTTGCCCTTCGGGTCTTCGATCCCCCAGTTCTCGGACGGCACGCCGGGCACGAAGGGGCACATAGCTTCGGAGCCGCACCCCATGTGCACGATCAAATCGGACGCCCCTAGCGTCTCCGGCGTGGCCAACCTCGGCCTCGCCCGTGAGATGTCTATCCCCTTCTCCGCCATGACCCGGACAGCGATGGGGTCGACCTCGTCCGCGAGAGTGGTGCCCCCGCTCGACGGGGCGAGGGCGTCTGGGGACGAATGCCTCGCGAACGCCTCAGCCATCTGACTCCTGCAGGAGTTGTGTATGCAGACGAACATCACCTTGACGGGCCGGGACATAGGCATGGCACTGAATCCCGGCCCGTGTATTCGAACCATTCGCCGCACGGCCGCGGGGCCGGCATGTCTGGCCCAGCCACCATATTCATTTTATACCCATCCCTCGCTGTCTGCGTCGTGTCTAACGAACCGGGAGGCCGGGACGGCAAGAAGAAGTACACGCCAGCCTTGCTTTTCCTGCGGGACGCGGGCATCGCCCTCGTGTTCGTCGCTAGCATACTCCTTGCCATGTATGCGTACACCGGGCTCTGGCCCCCGCTCGTCGTGGTCGAATCCGACAGCATGATGCACACCGAGGACAACGTGAGCCACATAGGCGTGATAGACACGGGCGACCTTGTGCTCGTGAAGTCCGTCGACTCCGTGTCCGGCGTCGAGACGTACATGGAGGGATACTCCTCGGGACACCGCACATACGGGGACTACGGGGATGTCGTCATCTACAGGGTCAACGGCAACGAGCTGACCACGCCCATCATCCATAGGGCGGTCATATACCTCGAGGCGAACGAGGACGGGAACAGCTTCCGGGCGGAGTCGCTCAGGTACGTCGACGACGAGAAATGGTCGACCTCGGACCCGTCGGACACCTGGGACCATATCACGAGCGTGCTCAGGATCTACGAATAC
Source organism: uncultured Thermoplasmata archaeon (assembly GCA_964488505.1). GTDB lineage: Archaea > Thermoplasmatota > Thermoplasmata > UBA10834 > UBA10834 > UBA9653. Next base: position 70,446 of record CAZAUI010000004.1, read on the forward strand.
GGCTTCCAGTCGGAGACGGTCTCCATAGACACGGACAGGCTCGTCAAGTCGAGCGGGTTCATCACGAAGGGCGACCATGTGAACGATGTCGACCAGGTCAGGATGGGGCAGAACACGCCGGTGGACATCGACTGGGTCGTCGGGAAGGCCAGGGGCGAGATACCGTGGTTCGGGCTGCTGAAGCTCTGGGTCACCGACTCCCTCAAGAGCGACGCGCCCGAGAACAGCGTCAGGAACCTCTGGATCAGCATGGCGGTCATCGTGATAGGCCCCATCACCATAGACGTGGTCGTGACTTACAAGATAAGGAAGAGGATCGCGAGGAAGCGCGAGGCCGCGATAAGGGAGTACGAGGCGGAGACGCGCGGGACGGCGCCGATGGAAGACGCGCCGGCCGGTCCGGAAGAACCGCCGATGAGCCCGCCGGAAGGCGCCGCCTGATCACATCAGGGTCGTCTGGAACCTGAGCTTGTAGTTCTTCAGCTGTCCGAGGACTTCGTCCTCCTCTATGACCCTCTTCGCCTCCATCCCCGGGACGCTGAGCTCTATCTCCTTCGTCCTGCCACCCCTTCCGAAGGACTTGACGCGCGCGTGCACGAGGCCCAGCATGTCCAGCTCGGACACGAGGTCCGTGACCCTCCGCTGCGTCAGAACCGTCGTCGAGGTGCACTCGCAGAGCTCCTTGTAGGTCTCGTACAGGTCGCCCGTCGTGAGCTTCCCGAGGCCGCGCTCCTCCGTAAGTAGCACGCCCATGAGTATCATCTTGGACTGGAGGGGCAGCGTCCTGATCGCCTCCGTGACGCAGTCCAGCTCGATCTTGTTCTTCGCCTTCACCACGTCGGAGTCCGTGACCACGGCCAGGTGGTTTCTCTCCGCTATCTCGGCGGAGACCCTCAGCAGGTCGAGCGCCCTTCTCGCATCTCCGTGCTCCTGCGCAGCGAGCGCAGCGCAGAGAGGGATGACCGACGGTTCGAGCGCGTTCCCCTCGAACGCGAGGCCCGCGCGCTGGCTCAGTATGTCCCTGAGCTGTTCCGCGTTGTAAGGCGGGAACACCATCTTCTCCTCGCTGAGCGAACTCTTGACCCGTGGGTCCAGGAACTCGGTGAACTTGAGGTCGTTGGATATGCCGATCACGCTGACCTTGGCGTTCTTGAGGTCGTCGTTGATCCTGCAGAGGTGGTAGAGCACGTCGTCCCCGCTCTTGGAGACCAGCTTGTCTATCTCGTCCAGCGCGATGACGATGACCCTGCGCTCCTCGTCGATCTTCTCCCGGAGGATGTTGTAGACCCTCTCCGTGCTCCATCCCGTGAACGGGATCCTCTGGTCGAAGTCCTCGATGAACATGTTGCCTATGTTCTGGAGCACGCCGTACTGGGTGTCGACGATCTCGCAGTTCATGTAGAGGAAGTTGACGTTCCTGAGGTCGGAACGGGCGCGCTCGATCTCCTTGCCGATGTACTTGATGGTGGCGGTCTTGCCCGTGCCCGTCTTCCCGAACAGGAGGACGTTGGACGGACGCTGCCCCTCGAGCGCGGACACCAGCACGGATGCCAGCTGGTTGATCTGCTCCTCCCTGTGAGGCAGAACGTCAGGAATGTAGGACGGCCTGAGCACGTCCCTGTCGCCTTTGAAAACGGACTTGGTCCTGATATATTGCTGGAAGATGGTGTCCTGCATCTGTACGCCCCCGAAAGGCAAAAACTGCCTCTCCCCTCCCCCGGCGCTTCCTGTGGAAGCCGCTCTCGGAATCCACTTGAAACGGTGGGAGTTGGGGAATGACCGGCACCGTACTTAAGCGTTAATATTATCCTGGAAATCCATTTTTTGCGCAGCCCGGGAATTTTCGGGGTCTGCGCGAGCCAGATGATCGGCCGTTTCCTCGGGCGGAATCGGTCGGATCGGTTGCGGGCGGGCGCATGCATCGCACGGGCCCCCCTTTGTTTCCCGTGGAACGGACGTCACGGACCGGACAACGGCCGCCCGAGAGATATTTCCATCGGAATGTGAGCTTGCCCCACCCTTGTTTCTAGTCGAATTTCGTCCCCGGAACCCATATCTGCTAACGAACGTGTTAGGAGGAGACGGATCGGATGAGAGCTATCGTCTTATCGAGGACAACGGACACCGAGGAGATAGTCTCCTTGCTCGAGACACTGAAGATAGACGTGACGAAGGAATTCGTCCAGAAGAAGGACGCTCATCCGACGAGCTACTTCGGCCCTGGGAAGATAGAGGAGATCCTGGAAGAGGTGAAGGCGGCAGACCCTGACTCTATAGTGGTCAACGACCGGCTCAAACCGTCCCAGCACCACTTCCTCGAGATGAAGTTCCAGAAGGAATGCATGGACAGGACCGGGGTGATACTGAGGATCTTCGCAGAGCACGCGTACACTCCCGAAGCCATCGCGCAGGTGCAGCTGGCCAGGCTCAGATACGAGCAACCCTTCCTACGTGAATGGATACACAAGGCGAAGAGCGGCGAAAGACCCGGGTTCCTCGCAGGAGGCGCCTACGCCACGGATGTCTACTACGAGCACGCGAAATCTCACATCCGGAGGATCGAGCTCAGACTCGATGAACTCTCCAAGATGAGGGAGGTTAAGAGGGGCAGGAGGCACGAGGAGGGGTTCACACTGGTCTCGCTCGCAGGCTACACCAACGCGGGCAAGTCCGCTCTGATGAACGCCTTGTGCGGTTCGGAGGTCGAGGTGAGTCCTCAACTCTTCTCCTCTCTCTCCACTACCACTAGGAGGGTGAAGGGAGTGAAGGGGAAGGTTCTGGCGATCGACACCGTGGGATTCATCAAAGACCTCCCGCCGGACCTCGTGGACGCATTCAAGTCGACTCTTGAAGAGGTGTTCTTCGCGGACCTCATACTCCTCACCTATGACGCAAGCGAGGATGATGATACGATCAAGAAGAAGCTCAGGACCTCGTTGGAGATACTCCTGCCGCGCATAGGAGACGGTCAGATGTTGGCCGTGGGGACGAAGACGGACAGGATGTCAGATGACCGAGTGAAGGAAGTGAGTCAACTGGTGAAGTCGATCGTCATGCCTGTCGACGTCGTGATGACTTCTTCTGTCTCTGGATTTGGAATAGATGAGATAAGATATAGGATATCAGAGACTCGAGGACACACACATGGGCTGGACGTCATTCTCCCTCTTACCGATGCGAGTTACAGTCTGCTCTCTCGGCTGCACAACGTCGCAGAGGTGTCCCACAGGGTGGAAGGCGGACAGTTGAGGGCAGAGCTCTGGTGCAGTCCCGAGGAGGCCGATAAGGTGAGGAACTGGCTCTTGGCAGCCGGGGCGACCCTGTTGGCCGACGGCCCGGTGGAAGGAACCGCCCCTCGGGCCCCTCCAAAGGAAACGTAGGGGGCCCCCTGCTCACAGCCCGAAATCCTTCTTCTTCTGGATGACCCTCTTCTCATATCTTCGCGGAAGGGACCACGCGAGATACTCGATGTCGTCGAGGTTCCGGACGAACTTCGCCCTGCTCGGCGTGTCGATCAGGACCTCGAGCTTCCTGGACTTCTTCACATAGTCGTAAAGCCACCAGATCGAGGCGACCAGGCCCAGCGGGCCCAGGACGACGAACCAGTACGACCAGGACCCAGCGGGCTCCGTGAGGTCGGTCAGGAACATGAGGTAGGCGGGGAGGTTATCGTCGAAGAACACGCCGACGACGCCGACGATCGTCAAGAAGCCGAAGAGCACGATGAACAAGCCGCTCAGCTCGAGTCTGTACTCCGTCAGGAATCCTTTTGGCAACCCGCTCACCCTTGGAACCGATAACCCGAACCCCTTTTAAAATGATTCTGTAAGCCGGGCTGCATGCAATCGCTCAGGGCATCTACCACATTCGAGGTCCGTGTACCCGCATGCGAGTGATCGACCCCTCCTTGGTGGCCGTCCTGATGGTCGGGCTCCTGTCTTCGATGGTGCTCCTCTCGGCCTCGTCGCCCCCGCCGTCCGTAACCGTGTCGCAGTTGTGGGGGCTGGGCGGCGACACCGCCCTGACCGTCTCCGGGGTGCTCGTGTCGTTGCGGTCCTACGATTCCGGCTCGGAGGTGATGGTCCTGGCGGACGAGTCAGGGGCGGACACCGTTAAGGTCGTGAGCCTCCCAGGGTCCGGACCTCCTCCAAGCAGCACCCTGTCGGTCGGCGACCTCGTCCGCGTGTCGGGGGACTGCTCGTTCGAGGAGGGCGTCCCGACCGTGTACTGCAGCTACAACGGAGTCCTGCTTCTCCTGCCCTCGGAGGATGTTCTCACGGTCGGCATGCTCTGCGACTCCTGGCGTCTCTTCGAAGGCGACCACATCTCCGTCTCGGGGGAGTGCGTGCTAGCCGCGGACGGCTCCCCGAGGCTGTCCGATGCAGGAGGCGGGCGCAGCATAGCGATGAAGCTGGGCGAGGGCATCGGGTTCGCCGAGGGCGAAGCGGTCGTCGGCTGCGTCCTGGTCATGGATGTCGAGACCATGGCCCTGGTCCTCCTCGTGGACTCGATCGTGCGTCCGGGATGACAACAAGCTTTTCTGGGCCGGTCGCGTTGGACATGCCCGTGCCCGCCACGATGCTCGCGTTCGACGACACAGATTCGCCGGACGGCATGTGCACCACGTACCTGACGACCGTCCTGCTCGAGGAGCTCCACGACCTGGACCTGCTGGGCTGGCCCAGGCTGGTCCGGTTGAACCCGAACGTGCCCTGGAAGACCAGGGGGAACGCCGCGGTGTGCCTGCCACTTGGCCGGGGCGAGGGCAAGGGCACTGTCTGCGGCCGGCTGGAGCGAGGAGAAGTCCGATGGCACAAACGTGGCCGGCCAGTCGACCCGGCCGAGCTGCTCGAGCGCGCGTCGGCCGTCGTCGCCAGCCACGCGAGGTTCGACTGCCACACGACGAACCCTGGCGTCGTCGCTGCCAACGAGCGTCCGAGCCAGTCTCTCTACTGGAGGGCTGTGCGCGAGGTCGTGCGACTCGAAGACGTCGAAGCGGAGCTGTCCGCCCGCGGTGCGCATTGGCGCAAGTTCAAGAACGGGCGGGGCGTGATCGGGGCGTCAGCTGCCATGGCGTGGAGACCCAGGGACAGGACCTGGGAGGTCATCGCGTACCGGGCCCCCGGGATGGTGGGCACCCCTCGCGACATCGTCCCCGAGAGCGTCGTCCAGATGGATGAGAGGGTGCGCACCACGTTCAACAACTACGACCCTGAGAACGGCCACGTGGCGATAGCGCCGGGGTCCCCTTGTCCTGTGTTGTTCGGTATAAGGGGCGATTCGCCCAAGGACCTCCTGGGCGCGAAGGACATGATCCGCGGGGAGCGCCCGGACAAATGGCTACTCTACATGACGAACCAGGGGACCGAGGACCACATAGTGAGGCGGAGGATAAGCGCCCTCAGGCCAGGCGATTCCGCCAAGGTACTCGGGACCGTATCCTCCCCGCCGTCGACGGTGCCCGGGGGTCATGTCATCCTGAGGCTGAGCGACGGCGCGGGGATTGATGCGGCGTTCTACGAGCAGTCCCGGGGGATGAGAGACGCGGCCCGGGCCCTGCTGCCCGGTGACGAGGTCGTCGCCTACGGCTCTGTCAGGTCCTCCCCGCGGTCCCTCAACGTGGAGAAACTGCAGGTCGTCAGCCTCTCTTCGCATACGAAGAAGGCAGCGAACCCGCCGTGCCCGAAGTGCGGCAAGAGGATGGGCTCGATGGGCACCGGCAAGGGCTACAGGTGCAAGCTCTGCGGGGCGAAGGCGCCCGCCTCAGCCGCGGAGTTCGAGCCGGTGGCGAGGTCCGTGTCCGTGGGCTGGTACGAGCCGCCGGTCTCGTCCAGGCGCCACCTTCACAAGCCGTTACGGCGAATGTCGAGGGGTAACATCAACAAAATATAAATACGCTCACGGGAATCATAGCGGCAGAATCCAGCACCCCGGTCGAAGGGGCGCGATGGGTGTGATTTGTGATGGCTCAACCTGTGATCGTCAGCGCCACGAGGACCGCCGTGGGCAAGTTCGGCGGTGGCCTCAAGGACATCCCCGCGACCAAGCTCGGCGCAATGGTCGTGAAGGAGGCTGTTGGGCGGGCCGGCATCGGTCCCGCGGAGGTCGAGGAGTGCATAATGGGCAACGTCCTGCCCGCAGGATTGGGGCAGAACCCCGCCCGACAGGCGGCCCTGTGGGGCGGTCTGCCGGATGCAGTGTCCGCGCTCACGATAAACAAGGTCTGCGGCTCGGGCATGAAGGCCGTGATGATCGCGTCCGACTCCATACTCGCGGGCAAGGAGAAGATCGTGGTCGCGGGCGGCATGGAGAACATGTCGAGCGCCCCGTACCTCCTCGAGAAGGCGAGGTTCGGCCTGAAGATGAACGACACCAAGCTCGTGGACTCGATGGTCCACGACGGCCTCTGGGACATCTTCAACGACTTCCACATGGGCAACACGGGCGAGATAGTCGCCCAGAGGCACAACGTGACCCGTCAGGATGCGGATGCGTTCTCCTTCAGGAGCCACCAGCGCGCGCTAGCGGCCATGAAGTCCGGCGCGTTCGACAAGGAGATAGTCCCGGTCGATGTGCCGTCCAAGAAGGGTCCCGTGAAGTTCGCGACAGACGAAGGCCCGAGGGAGGATACGAACCTCGAGTCGCTCGCGAGGCTGAAGCCGGTGTTCCGGAAAGACGGCATACTGACGGCCGGCAACTCCTCGAGCATAAACGACGGCGCGTCGGCCCTGGTCGTGATGGATTCCGAGGTCGCGCGCGAGAAGGGCATCGAACCACTCGTCAGGGTCGTCGACTACGCGACCACGGGGACGAAGCCGGAGCTGATCATGGAGGCGCCCATCGACGCCGTCAGGAAAGTCATGGAGCGCAACTCGCTCAGCGTAGGCGACATCGACCTCTTCGAGCACAACGAGGCGTTCTCATCGGCGTCCATCGCCGTGCAGAGGGCGCTCAAGATTCCCGATGACAGGTTCAACGTCAACGGCGGCGCGATCGCCTTGGGGCACCCGATCGGATGCAGTGGCGCCCGGGTCCTCACGACCCTCATATACGCCATGGGCGCCCGTGGCGCGAAGAGGGGCTTGGCCACCCTGTGCCTCGGCGGCGGGAACGCCGTCGCGATGCTAGTCGAGAAGTGACCCCGTCGCAAGGCACTTAGCGGTGCGTGCGCATACGCGACGCACCGGAACAGGGCTGATCATATTGGATACCAGAGGGTTGACTGAGGCAGTCGAGTCTAAGCGGGACGAGCTCGTCAAGGACTTCTGCTCCTTGCTTCGCGTGAAGGCCATCGGGCCGGAGAGCGGGGGCGAGGGCGAGCACGAGCGGGCCGCGCACCTGGTCGCGCTGGCCGAGCGGCTGGGCCTGAAGGACATCGAGGTCCTCGAGTCGGCGGACAAGAACGTGCCGTCCGGCAAGAGGCCGAACATCATCATACGCGTCAAGGGCAGGAACCCGAAGAAGCTCTGGGTGGTCTCGCACATGGACACCGTCCCCGAGGGCGACGTGTCTGCCTGGGACACCCCGCCGTTCGAGCCGACCGTCAAGGACGGGAGGATATACGGCCGCGGGTCGGAGGACAACGGCCAGGAGCTGATGGCGTCACTGTACGGACTGGCCACGGTCGTGAGGTCCGGCATAGTCCCCGAACTGGACACCGGCCTCGTGATGGTGGCGGACGAGGAGCATGGGAACACCCATGGCATAGAATTCCTGATCGCGAAAGGGCTTTTCAAGAAGGGCGACCTGGTCGTCGTCCCTGACCACGGTTCACTCGACGGCTCGGAGCTGGAGGTCGTCGAGAAGGGCATCGCGTGGATAGAAGTCGAGGTCATGGGCAAGCAGACCCATGCGAGCACCCCGGACAAGGGGGCGAACGCGCTCGAGGCCGCGGCCAAGTTCATGCTGGCGGCGGTCTCGAGGTTGAGGGCGAAGTACTCGGCGCGCGACGCGCTCTTCGACCCGCCCACGAGCACGTTCGAGCCGACCAGATGCGAGTCGAACGGCCCCAATGTCAACACCGTGCCAGGGAAGCAGAGGTTCGCCTTCGACTTCAGGGTCCTCCCCGGCTACCCGCTCGACGATGTCATGGCCGACCTGAGGACCGTCGCGGACGAGGTATCCCGGGCCGAGCGCGTGCAGATATCGCTCTCGTTCCTGCAGAAGGCGGACGCCGCCCCGAGGACGCCCCTCGACTCGGACGTCGTGCGGAGGCTGTCAGCGGCGATCGCGCTCACGAGGGAAGTCGTCACGAAGCCGACTGGCATCGGCGGCGGCACATGCGCAGCGCCGTTCAGGCGCGAGGGGATAGACGCAGTGGTCTGGGCCTCCGTGGCCAGCACGGCCCACGACGCCAACGAGTACTGCATAATCGACAACCTGGTGGGTGACGCGAAGGTGTACTCGCTGCTCTTCGCGGGCGACGGCGTCGAGCGCGCCTAGAAGTCCTTCGAGCCCCCGCCCTGCCTGTCCCCGAATATCCGGGAGACCATCCAGTCAGGGTCGAACTTGCTGAACTCGTCGTACTCCTGGCCGTAGCTCACGTATGCGATGGGCCTTCCGACCGCCTTCGCTATGGACAGCGCGGCGCCTCCCTTGGAGTCCGCGTCTATCTTGGTCAGGACGACCGCGTCTATCCCGACGGCCTCGTGGAACCTGCGGGCCTGCTCGACGGCGTCCGAGCCCGCGAGCGAGTCCCCGACGAAGACGACCAGGTCCGGCTTCGCGACCCGCTTGATCTTCTTCATCTCGTCCATGAGGTTCGTGTTCGTCTGCATCCTGCCGGCGGTGTCTATGAGCACCACGCCCTTCCTCCTCGCCTTAGCGTGCTCCACGGCGTCGTACGCCACCGCCGCGGGGTCGCCGCCGGCCTTGTGCTTGATTATCTTGCAGCCGAGTTTCTCGGCGTGGATCGTGAGCTGCTCTATGGCGCCCGCCCTGAACGTGTCCGCCGCGGCCAGGACGACCGTGTATCCGTGCTGCTGCAGCCTGCTGGCGAGCTTGGCTATGACCGTGGTCTTCCCGGTGCCGTTGATGCCCACGAACATGATGACGTAGGTCGAGTTCTTCGACTCGATCGCGTCCTTGAGCGAGAACTTCTGCCCTTCCAAGACCTGCCTCACGGCGGCGCGGAAGGCCAGGTGTATGGCCTCTTCTATCTTGAACTCCCTGTCTATCCTCTTGCCTGCGAGGGACGCCCGGACCTTCTCAGTGAGCTCCTCCGCCACCGGCAGTGCGACATCCGCTTCGAGCAGCCCCATCTGCAGGTCGTTCAGGACGTCCTCGAGCACGCCCTCCTTCAGGCGTCTGCCGGACTCTCCCGCGACCTCGGATATGTCCTCGATCGATTTGGTCTTCGCCGCGCTCGACGCCGCTGAGAACTTCTCCCTGAGAGCCTTGAACATGTCCGAACCTCAGGCTGTCTAGCCCGACTGAGCCTTCTCGTACTGCTCCTGTATCTTCTCCGAGAGCTCCTGGACGGCCTGCTCCGTCTGCGCGGCCATCTCGGCCACCCTCTGGAACGCCTGGGCCAGCTCCTCCACCCTGGTGTCGAGTATCTTCTCGGCCTCCTCCGCGCTCCGCTGCACGGACACGCCGGAGCCGACCCCCAACACGACGTCCTTCCTCTCGGATGATTTGGCGAATATGTACGAATCGGCCCCGACCGGGATCATGAGCTCGTCCCCGGGGACGCTCTTGACCAGGTTCTTGACGGTCTCCCTGGCCTTCACATGCTCCTCGACCGCGAGCTGTATGAGCTCCTGCTGCTTGGACAGCGCCTCCAGCTGCGCCTTGGCCGTCTCGAGCCTCATCATGTTCTCTCTTATCGCCGTCTCGTCGGTCACTTCTTGGCCCCCAAAAGGTGCTTGACCGCTTGGTCTGTGACCTCTTCGAGCTTGAGCGCCTTGATGCCGTCTATCCTGACGAACTTGCGCTTGACATTGTGCCTGCTGCCAATGAGCGCGAGCAACTTGTCCAAGGCCGCCTTCTCATCCAGTGATGCGACCTCGATTGCGAACGGTTGCCACTCACGTTGGGATATTCGATATTGTCCCTTGACTTCGAAAGCCTTCATGCGGACCAGCAGGGGCCCTAGAGAGGGGGTCTCAGATAAAGCTTTTGCACCTGGGCACCCGGTCCCGCACAACCTTCATTACCTGCCCTCGCGCTGGGCTTGTTCCGTGCAGAGGGTCCTCGACTGCTACTACCCTGGGAAGGGTTTCCCGTCCGTCTCCGTCACGGGCCGTTCGTGCTCGCTCAAGTGCAGGCACTGCGCGGGCAGGTACCTCGAGGGGATGGTCCCGATCACAGAGCCCGAAGGGCTCGTGTCCTTCGCCAAGTCGCTCTCGGAAGCGGGCGGCAAAGGCTTCCTGCTGAGCGGCGGCTCGGACCTGCACGGCCGCGTGCACCTCGAGAGGTTCGTCCCTGCGATCAGGGAGATCAAGGCTACGACCGCGCTCAGGGTGAACGCGCATGTCGGCCTCACGCCTCGGGAGGCGCTCGCAGACCTCGTCTCCTCGGGCGTGGACACGTTCTCCGTGGATGTCTACGGGGATGACGAGACGGTCCGCGAGGTCCTCGGGGTGGAGGCGAGTTCGGAGGACTATCTCTCCGTCGTGAGGGACCTGAAGGGACTCGGGGCCAGCTCTGTCGCGCCGCACATATGCGCGGGCGTCATGGGCGGCGAGATGCGCGGGGAGGCGGACGCCCTGAGGCGGTTGGCGCCGCTCTCGCCGGACAGGTTGGTCATCATATCTCTCATACCGACGAAGGGTACGGATTATGCGTCCAGGACGCCCCCGAGCGGAGATGATGTCGTGTCCTTCGTGAAAACTGCGCGCTCCGCTCTGCCTGACGCGCGCATCACGCTCGGATGCATGCGTTCAAGGCGGGACAGGTCGTGGGAGCTCGACGCCGTGCTCGCCGGCCTGGACGGGATAGCGCTGCCGTCGGAGGAGACCGTGAGGGCGGCCGCGGCAATGGGTATCCTGATAAGACGGCGGGACACCTGCTGCTCCTTGGACTGATCACTTGTAGATGGAGCCCTGGGCGTACTTCTTCTCGATCGGTGTCAGATACGCGATCCATGCGACGTTCGCGACCACGAAGGCCATGCTGAGCACGGCGACCATCCCTGTGATGGTGGTCGAGGTGTCGTTTATCACATCTACCGTGACGGACGCCCCGGGGGAGTCCCTGTCGTTCACCACGAGGTGCAGCATCGAGTAGCCCATGACTGGCACCTCTATCGACAGTGGCCCGTCGACCTCGAAGTTGATCCTGTTGATGCGCATGAAGTACATCTCGCTGACCACGCCGTCGTATTGCTGATAGTCGGAGTCCTCGACGAGATAGAGCTGTACGACCTCGGAGCTGGTCGCCCGAAGCTCGGAGACCCGCATGAGGGCGAGCGGGTCCGTGGTCCAGAACGTGAAGTCGTCCGTGCTCGATATCGTGACGGTCTTCTGGGCGGCGTCCTCGACGACCGCGAGCACGGGCGGGACCATGAGCACGACCGTGACGATCCCGGCCACTATCGCGATCAGGAAGGAGTGCATGATGGAGTTCTTGGCCATCAGGTGCCTCGCGCTGGAACTCCGGGCGAACTTGATCTCCAGGAGTCTGAAGAAGAAGCTCTGGACGCATATGATGAGCATCACGAGCGCCAGCACGGCGATGAACTGGTCGATGGGCAGGTAGAGGCGCGGCTTGAACGCGGCGTCCCCCAGCACGAACACGAAGAGCACCGCAAGCGCGATGAGGAGCGCGACCTGCACGATGTATATCGTGCGCTTTATCGCCCGGATCCTCCCCAGTCTGATGGAGTCCTCCAGGACCTTCTTCGTGAACGGCATCGTCCCTTCGGATACCCGGGACCGAATTAATAGTTTTCTAGGTGGAATCGAGGACGGCTAGCCTGCGACATATCAGGAACACCGCGACGAACTCCGGCACGGAGTTCCTCCCTTCGTCCAGGGAGTATGAGCCGTCCTTGAGCCTCACGTCGGCCGCCTTGTCGCATCTCACGGCCACCTCCCGCTCCCCGAAGGTCTTGGGGACGGCGGACACGAACGGGTCGAAAACGTCCAGGTCGTCCCTCTTCATCGGCACGACCTCGAACCCGGTCTTGCCGTGGAGCGAGCCAGGTAGCCGGATCAGTCTCTTGATGTCCGAGGTCACGGGCTCGTCGGTCTCCCCCTTCATGCGGCCCTTGACGCGCATCTCGACCAGCCTCAGGAAGGCGTCCCCGTGGCTCTTCTGCGAGAAGACCTCGAAGGCGTCGTCCGAGCGCATCCTGTCGACGCCCCTCTTCCCAGGTGCGCCCTTGAACAGGTCGGCGTACAGACCGCCGACGGTCTTGTCCCTCGTCTCCTTCTCCGACCCGGAGAGTGATTCCGATATCCTCTTGACCGCCTCGTCCTGATCGAGCGCCTCCAGCTCGGAGAGCAGGTCGTCTATTCCCCTGCGGATCCTCCTGCGCCATCCGCCCTCCCCCGTCGTGGGCATCGTCCTCCGGTACTCCATCCCCACCCGGTCCTTGAACTTCCTCGCCTCGAAGGCGGTGGACGGGAACACCCAATCGATGTCCAGGTCTGTGCCCGTGACATAGTCCACGATCTCGCGCCGCTCGTGGCTCGAGAGCCTCATCACGCGAGGGTCGGTGATGTGCACGTGATACCCCCTCCCTCCGGAGAACGCCACCTTTAGGTAGTCGTGGTCGAACCCCAGGTCCCCGAGGAGGAACTCGTCTATTAGCCGCACGACCTCCTCCTTCACCCGCACGAGCATCTGTTCGTAGGAGAGGTCCTTGGTGCCCTCGACATGGTCGGCGTCCAGGTCGAAGATGAGGTCCGCCCCGAGCCAGCCCTTCTCAGCCATCGTGGGCGCGTCGGGCTTCTCATAGTACGCGCACGAGTAGTACGCATGCGAGGGCACCTGTTCGACCAGGTAGTTCTTCAGGGCCGCCCTCGTCGGGAACGACAGATGCCTCATGACGAAGCTCCTGTCGAAGAACATGAACCCGAACTCCCTCCTGGCGAACCTGTCAGGCATCGGGAGGTGCGCCTCACGGTAGTGCTTCGAGAACATGCTCATGACGAACCTGGCCGAAGCGTCGGAAGGCATGCTCCTGAGTCATCAAGCTGACCAGTATATTAAGCTCACATATGCCCTGGGACTGCAGGTATCGTCGGCTTCGAAAACAATAAAGAACCCATAGGGTCATAGTGGCGCCCGCCCAAGGTTGTAACGATGATCAAGACATTCATCAGGGTGGAGCTCAGCAGCGAGGGCGAGTCGCCGAAGGAGGTCGTGGAGCGCATGAGGCAGATCGGCGCCACGCCCGTGGTAGGAGACTACGACTTCGAGCTCGACCTCGGGGACGACGAGCGACTCTTCGACAAGCTCGAGGACGTACACCACGCCCTCAGGGGCTCCAGCGTGAGATACAGCGTCACCACGCGCACGGACATCGAGGACACTGGCGAGAGGAAGAACCACGTGACCCCTCTGGTCGACCAGAAGGCGACCGAGCTCAAGAGGAAGCTCTACAGGGAGAAGCTCGAGAGGTGGCGGGAGCTGGGCCTGGACGTCGAGGAGCTGGAGAGGCTGCTCGAGGAGGACATGGACCGGTTCAAGCAGGTCAGCAAGGACTTCCTGAAGACGCACCTGGACAACCTGTCGGTGGTGAAGGACAAGCACCCGCCGGAGAACCTGTTGGACGGGGAGGTGCTGTCGCTGCTGGACGAGCAGGGCAAGACCATCCCGGACATCATGTCCCTCACGGGCTATTCCGAGGACAAGATAACCCTCAGCCTCGGCCGGCTCATCTCCGCTGGCAGCACCGTGACGGAGTGCCAGGGCCAGACCGAGGTCTACAAGCTGGTGCCGCCGCCCGCCCCGGCTGTGAGGAAGCAGCTGGTCGTGCATCCGGCGTCGTCCGAGGACGAGGCCGAGAAGAGGATCCTGAGCGCCCTGAAGCCGAGCGGGGTGACCCGGGGCCAGCTCATGAGGGGGAGCAAGCTCCCGCCAGAGCAGGCGACCAGGGCCATCGCGTCCCTGTCGAAGAAAGGCCTCGTCAGGGTCGTCCGGAAGGGCAAGGACGCGTTCTTCTACCCGGGCTGACCGCGAAGGTTTATTAGAGAACCATCCGATTGAGCGGAGAGGCCAGGACATCGGATGCAGGCGCTCAGCTTGAAGGATGCGAGGTTCAGGTACCCGGGCATGGCAGGGTGGGCCCTGGACATCCCGTCCTTCGAGATACAGCAGGGCGAGTTCGTCACCGTCCTGGGGCCGAACGGCGCCGGCAAGACGACCATGTCGTTCCTCGCGAACGGCCTCATACCGAAGTCGGTCAAGGGCGAGTTCGAAGGGTCCGTCGAGGTCTTCGGGCATCCCGCGGCTGAGTACTCGGTCGCGCAGCTGTCTACGCTCGTCGGCATGGTCTTCCAGGAACCGGAGAGCCAGCTGTTCTGCATGAGCGCCGAGGAGGAGGTCGCCTTCGGCCCCGAGAACCTCGCGGTCCCAAGGGAGGAGATCGCGCGGAGGGTGGGATGGGCCCTGGAGCTGGTGGGCCTCAAGGGCATGAACGACCGGTCGCCGTCCACCCTCTCAGGCGGTGAGAAGCAGAGGCTCGCGATCGCGGCTGCCCTGTCCATGAAACCTTCGATGCTCGTCCTGGACGAGCCTGCATACGCCCTCGACCCGGTCGGCCGGATAGGGCTGTACACGATACTGAGCGAGCTGAAGGCGAAGCACGGGATGACGGTCGTGGTCATGGAACGCGACGCGGAGGACCTTGCGAGGTTCTCTGACAGGTTCGCGGTGCTCGAGGGCGGTCGCATCGCCTCCTCGGGCTCTCCCTCTGAGGTCTTGAGGGACCCGCGGCTCCTGAGGGCGGCCGGCGTGTCCCCGCCGCAGATGGCGGAGGTCGCATCCATGATGAGCGCCCGCAGGAAGGGCCCGCCCTTCAGCTTCCTCACCGTGGAAGATGCCGTGGCGGAGATCACGATAAACGCCCCGAGGCACTCTAGGACGGTGGTCCGTTGATACCCCGGCCGGAGCACGACGGGAAGGACCAGGCCGTATTCCTGCGCTATGTGAAGTTCACCTACGAGTCCGGCGTGGACGCCCTCAAGGGCGTGACCCTCGAGGTCGACCGGGGCGAGTACGTCGCCGTGGTCGGCGGGAACGGCTCCGGGAAGACGACGCTCGCGAAGCACATGAACGGCCTGCTCAGGCCCACCCATGGACAGGTCTTCGTGTCGGGCGCGGACTCGTCGACGATGACCTCGGCGGAGATGTCCCGCGTGGTCGGATACGCGTTCCAGAACCCAGACCATCAACTGTTCTGCGGGACTGTTCAGGAGGAGGTGTCGTTCGGCCCGAGCAACCTGGGCCTCTCGGAGGAGGAGGTCAAGAAGCGCGCCGACCGCGCCATCGATGTCATGGGCCTCGCAGATGTGAGGGACAAGCCGCCTCTGTCACTCCCCCTGGGCCTTAGGCGGAGGGTGTCGATCGCCTCCGTCATCGCCATGGACTCGCAGGTGCTCGTCTTCGACGAACCCACCACGGGATTGGACGCCCGAGAGTCGGACGAGCTGATGGCCATCATACGGAAGCTGAACGGCGAAGGCCGGACCATCGTCCTGATCACCCACGAGATGAAGCTCGTCGCCGAGCACGCCAACAGGGTCGTGATTATGGCGGATGGAAGGATAGTCTTGGACTCCGAGACGCGGGAGGCGTTCTCGGACATCGAGCTGCTCAGGCGCAGCAACCTCCTGCCTCCTCCCGTCACCCAGCTCGCGCACAAACTGGCTCAGATAGGCGTGTCGAGGGACATCCTGACGCCCCAGGAGCTGGTGTTCGAGCTCACGAGGGGTGATGAGGGTTGACGGGCCTGCTCGACCTGTACTCCGAGAAGGACTCGTTCCTGCACAGGCTGGACCCGAGGGTCAAGCTGATGGCGGTGCTCCTGCTCAGCGTCCTCGCCTTCATACTGGCCGAGCTGCTGCACCTGCTCCTGCTGCTCGCCTTCATACTCCTGCTCCTGGTGCTGTCCAGGTCGAGCTACAGCAAGGCCTTCTTCGCCCTCAAGTTCGTGCTCAGGTTCATGGTGCTGATCGTCGTGCTGTGGCCGCTCTTCGACAGGTCGGGGACGCCGGTCCTCTTCTCCATAGGTCCGCTGGACATAACCGAGCCGGCCGTGTGGCGAGGCGTCACATCCGCCGTCAGGGTCGGGTGCTTCGCGACCGTGTGGTACATACTTATGTTCACGACCCAGCAGCGCGACCTTGTCCGCGCGCTCGTCAAGATGGGCCTCAGGTTCGACTACGGCCTCGCCCTGGCCATATCCTTCAGGTTCATCCCGACCTTCGGCCTCACCATCGAGTCCATCAAGGATGCCCAGAGGGCCCGCGGGCTCGAACTGGACAAAGGGTCGTTCATCCGGAGGTCCAAGAACTACGTCTCCGTCCTGGTGCCGGCGATAGTGACCGCCCTCCGCACCGCCGACACGCTCGCCCTCACGCTCCAGTCCCGCGCGTACGGGGCCGTGAAGGGCCGCACCTATCTGAGGGAGATACGCATGAGGCCGTCCGACTACGTAGCGCTGGCGATCGTGGCCACGATGCTGCTCCTGCCGGCCCTGGCCAAGTACGTCTACGGCATGTCCATCTGAAATCGTAAACCGGGTGCCAGGTTCGACATATCCGACCAGTGAGGTTTATTTCGGGCAGTCGCCATGGGGGTCCGGTCGGCGTGGTCGATGAACAGCAGCCTGAGGGCAAAGAGGGGCCGAAGATAATCGCCAGCGGAGGCGCCGGGTTCGTATCTCCCAAGACCGTGGCCATCTACGGCGTGCTCACGGCCCTTACCGCGGCCATAACCGTCATGACGGTCATACCCTTCCCTCCGACCAAGGGCTACTTCAACCTGGGCGAGGCGCTCGTGTTCTTCTCAGCGTTCACATTCGGCTGGAGGGCGGGAGCGATATGCGGCGGGGTAGGGTCCGCGATCGCGGACCTGATCCTGGGCTTCGGCATGTTCGCCCCGACCACGCTCGTCGCGAAGGGGACCGAGGGACTCGTGGCCGGCGTCGTCGGCCGACTCAACGGGGGGAAGCCATGGGCGTACGCGCTCGGCATCGGGTGCGGAGGTGCGTGCATGATAACGATATACTTCCTGTCCGAATGGCTTGTCCTCGGCATGGGCCTGGGCACCGCGATAGCGGAGATACCAACGAACATCGCCCAGGTGACCATCGGCGGGACGGTCGGCACGCTGCTGTCCTACTCGGTCAGGCGCTCGTTGCCCTCAGTGGGCAAGTAGAAAGACTCACTTCTTCAGCTTGGCCAGCTCTCTCTCGCCCACCTTGTCCCTGGGCATGAGCCTCTTCATGCCGGCCATCATGTTCATGCCGAAGTTCATCAGGAACGCGGGCATC
>CAZAUI010000005.1:0-83922 GCA_964488505.1 uncultured Thermoplasmata archaeon
TGAGGACGTTCGCAGCGACCTCGAAGGAGCAGACCAGGTGTTGAGAGTACATCATCGGATGCTCCTTCCGGAAGTCCTTGTATGCCAGTTTGACAAGGGAGTTCCTCGAAGTCGACCTCGCCTGCAGCCCTGCCCTGACCGCCTCGTTGACCGCGAGTCGGAAGTCTTGGAGGAGGGAAAGGGCCTCGGGAGGCAGCTCCGACGCCAGCCTGAACGCGACCCCTCTGACGGGCATGGGTGAATGGAGAAGACTCGGCATATAACGGCCCTTCGGCTGCATGTAGTCATAAAGGCGTGTCTTCAGGCACACCAGATGGCCTTGACCACACGAATTGTGACAGGACCGTTTCACTGAAAACCCTTAATACTTTGTCGTGAATCCGAGGGCGATGCTAGCAGAGGACTACATGGGAGTAGCGATTTTCGCCCTCCTAGCGCTCCTCATCCCTCCATTGGTGTTCCTCCTCACCCGATACTTCCGCCCGGACAAGCACGACCCTAGGGGCGAGACGACCTACGAGTGCGGCGAGGTCCCGATCGGCAAGGCGCAGATACAGTTCCACTTCCAGTACTACATGTACGCGATCCTGTTCGTCGCGTTCGACCTCGTCACTGTCTTCGTGCTCATGTGGGCCCTCACATTCGACTCGCTCGGGGACCTCGCGAAGGTCTTCATGTTCATGTTCCTCGGAGTGCTCCTCGTAGGCGTGATGTACGCCCTTAAGAAGGAGGAGATAATCTGGATATGAAAGGCGAGAAGGACTCCCTCGGGCAGGTCCTCATGTTCCGCTCGAAGGACTTCCTCGAGTGGTCCGACGAGGCGCTGGCTGTCGTCCTCAAGAAGTCCCCCGTCGGCGGGGCGCTCGACCTCGTCCTGAAGGACTTTTTCAACTGGGCCACGAGGAACTCGATGTACCCGCTCCACTTCGGCATCATGTGCTGCGCCCTCGAGATGGCGGTCGCATCCGCCCCGAGGTTCGACGCGCAGCGGATGGGCGTCATATACAGGTCCACACCGAGGCAGTGCGACATACTCCTCGTGAACGGCCCTGTCAGCAAGAAGCTCAAGCCCGCCCTGAGGAGGCTCTACGACCAGATGCCCTCGCCCAAGTGGGTCATCGCGATGGGAGAGTGCGCGATCTCGGGCGGACCGTTCTTCGACAGCTACAACGTGGTGAAGGGAGTGGACCAGTTCATCCCGGTCGACATCTACATACCGGGATGCCCGGCGCGGCCGGAGGCGCTCATAGACGCCTTCCTGAAGCTGCAGCTGAAGATCAAGGAGGAGAAGCGGGGCCTGCTGACGGGCAAGTGACATTCACAGGGGGATGATGCAATGGCGGAAGGGGGTCAAGGGGGTCGGGCAGGCGCCCAGGAGCTGGAGAAGGCGCCGACGCGCGTGGACGCCGACCCGGAGGAGAGGGTCCTCAGGGGACTCAGGGACGCGTTCCCGTCCTCGCTGTCGGACGCCGGGCGCGTGAGGCCGGGCCTCGTGCGCGCGCGCATCAGGAGGGAGGACCTCTACGACTCCTGTAGGCTGCTGAAGGACGGCCTCGGGTTCGAGCACATCTCCATGATATCCGCGGTCGACTACCCGGACAGGTTCGAGGTCGTCTACCACATATCGAGCTACCAGAACAACCTCGTGTTGGAGCTCATCACCACAACGCCCAAGGACGACCCGAAGGTCGACTCCGTCTCCGACATCTGGGGCGGCGCGAACTGGCAGGAGAGGGAGGCCTACGACCTAATGGGCATCAAGTTCGACGGACATCCGAAGCTGGAGCGGATACTGATGTTGAAGGACACGCTCTACCATCCGCTCCGGAAGGATTTCAGGGGGTGACCAGGACGGCCGACATGTGGATCAACATGGGACCGCAGCACCCGATGACGCACGGGCTGTGGAACCTGCGCGTCAGGGTCGACGGAGAGACCATCGTCGACGCCGAGCCGGAGGTCGGCTACCTTCACCGCGGCATCGAGAAGATCTGCGAGAACAGGACCTTCACGCAGGTCATTCCAATCACTGACAGGCTCTGCTACGGCTCCTCGATGAGCTGGAGCCACCTGTACTGCATGACCGTCGAGGACCTCATGGGGCTCGAGGTCCCCCAGAGGGCGCAGTACATCAGGGTCGCGGTCCTCGAGATGCAGAGGATAGCCTCGCACCTGATGTGGCTCGCGGCATACGCGGCCGACCTGGGCATGATGGCCGGGTTCATCTACGGCATGAGGGACAGGGAGGTGTTCGTCGACCTCCTCCAGAGCCTCTCGGGCTCGAGGCTCACGTACAACTACCCACGTATAGGCGGGGTCGCGCACGACATCCCGCCGGGCTGGGACAAGGAGGCCCTGCGCGCGTGCGACTACATGGAGCAGCGCCTCAGGGAGTACGAGGACATCTACGAGGGCTCAAAGATATTCATGATGAGGAACACCGGCGTGGGCGTCCTGAAGAGGGACCACGCGATGAACCTCGGCGTCACCGGCCCGCCTATGAGGGCGAGCGGCGCCAGGTACGACCTGCGCAAGGACAGGCCGTACGAGGCGTACGGCGACATGGACTTCGAGGTCTGCTCCCGGACCGAGGGCGACTGCTTCGCCAGGTACAGGGTCCGGATGGACGAGATGTGGGAGAGTTGCAGGATCATACGCCAGGCCGTCCAGAAGATGCCCAAGGGGCCCTGGAGGGTCGTCGCGCCGAGGAACGCGCCCGCCGGCACAGGTGTGGCCAGGGTCGAGGACCCGAGGGGCGAGGGCATGATGTACGCGGTTGGCGACGGCTCGGACAGGCCTTACAGACTGAAGATCCGCAGCCCGATATTCGTGACCGTGTCCGCGGCCCCCAAGTTCCTGGTCGGGTACAAGGTCGCTGACGTCGTGGCCATCATGGGCGGCCTCGACATGTGCATAGGGGAGAACGACAGGTGATGCCATGAACCTCTACGAATTCTGCAACGGCATCATCGTCTGGCTCGTGGAGCTCGTCAACAACATCTGGTACTGGCTCGGGGACCACCTGCCATGGGTGTTCGGGGACTTCTTCACATGGGCGGGCGACCTCGCCGCCTCCGACGGGCACATCGCGGTCATGACCATCCTGCTGGAGGTCCTGGTCGTCCTCATCGTCGCGATAGTCAACGTGCTCAACTTCATCTGGCTCGACAGGAAGCTGAGCGGGCGCATATTCGACTTCTACGGGCCTTACTACGTCGGATACAGGATCGGCGGCTGGCTCCAGAACATCGCGGACGGCATGAAGCTCTTCGTGAAGGAGATAATCACGCCTAAGGATGCGGACAAGCTCGGGTTCGTGCTCGCCCCTGTCATATTCGTGAGCTCATCATTCCTCATACTCGCCACCATACCGCTCAGCCCCAACTTCGGCGTCGCGACCAACATGGACGGGGACTTCGTCCCCGCGGGCGTGTTGTTCGCGTTCGCGGCGTTCGCGATCGCCCCGTTCTCCATACTCCTGGCCGGCTGGTCGTCCAACAACAAGTTCACGCTCATAGGTGGCATGAGGTCCGCCGCGCAGATGATGAGCTACGAGATCCCGCTCCTTCTGGCGGTCGCGAGCGTGTTCCTTCTCGCGGGGGACTTCAGCTTCGTCGGGATCGTCGACGCCCAGCACGACGTGTGGTTCGCCATCCCGCTCATCATAGGGTTCATCGTGTTCCTGGTGTGCATGGCCGCGGAGGTCGAGGTGACCCCGTTCGACCTGCCCGAGGCTGAGGCCGAGCTGGTCGAGGGCTGGACCACGGAGTACTGCGGCATGAGGTTCGGATTCTTCATGATGACCTCGTACCTGCGCGGGTACGCCGGCGGCGCGCTCGCGACCGCGCTCTTCCTGGGCGGCTGGCAGGGCCCGGCCATCATACCTGACGAGATATGGTTCCTGATCAAGGCCTATTGCGTGTTCGTGGTCATAGAGTGGATGAGGTGGTCGGTCCCGAGGGTGAGGGTCGACCAGATACTGAACCTGGGCTGGAAGAGACTCATGCCACTCGCGATGGTGAACCTGCTGATCGCAGCCGCGATGAAGACCATGGGGTGGTTCTGAATGGCGGAGGCGGAGAGGGGCAAGGTGAGCTTCTTCGGATACGTCGTGCGGCCGATGATGCGCACGGGGAAGCAGCTCGTCCGCTCGCTCATATTCGGCAAGCCGAACACGGTGCTCTACCCTCACCAGAAGCTGGTGCTGCCGCAGGTGTACCGCGGGAAGCACGCGCTCGATTTCAAGAAGTGCATCGGATGCGGCAACTGCGTGTCGATTTGCCCGAACGACTGCATGTGGCTCGAGAAGATCGAGGACCCGGAACTCGGCAAGATAGAGCGGCCGGGCGTTGACCTCGGCCGGTGCCTGTTCTGCGGCTTCTGCGCGGAGGTCTGCCCGACCTGCGCGCTCCACATGACCACGGAGTTCGAGCTCGCCGACCGCGAGCGGGAGAACTTCAAGCTGGGCCCGAAGGACATCAGGAACGACAAGTTCGCCGACTCGTTCAAGGAAGAGCGGGTGAAGAGGCTCGTCCCGACCCTCGACCTGTCGAAGTGCACGGGCTGCGAGAAGTGCGCCGGCGAGTGCCCTGAGATGTGCATCGCGATGATCCCGATAGAGAAGGTCGGGAAGAAGAAGCCGGAGATCAACCTGGCCAAGTGCACGTCCCATGGCAAGTGCGTCGCCGTCTGCCCGGAGAAGGCGTTGACGATGACCGAGGTGTACGAGTCCTACTTCGAGATGCCCGAGCCGAAGTTCATCCTGGGCAGCTGCACGGGCTGCGGCGCGTGCGCGCGCGCGTGCCCTGCGGACGCGGTATACATGTTGGAGATGCCCGGCACCGAGAAGACCCTGAAGGACGGCAAGAAGGGGAAGCCCAAGAAGAGGGCGGTGTTCGTCTTCGAGAAGTGCGTGGGCTGCGGAAGGTGCTTCAAGGCCTGCAAGTTCGAGGCCATAGAGATGACGGGGGTGCGGAAGTGACCTGGGAGCTGTTCGTGTTCGTCTTCCTCTCCGCGTGCGCGTTGCTGTCCGCGCTCTGGGTCGTGCGCGCGCGCGAGATAATGCACAGCGTGGTCGCCCTCGCGACCTGCTTCATATCGGTCGCGTGCCTGTACCTGATGCTCAACGCTGAGTTCGTCGCAATCGTTCAGATACTGGTCTACGTCGGCGCGGTCGTCGTGGTCATACTGTTCGGTATCATGCTTACCAAACGCGAGATCATGGAGAGTGAGAGGCGATGACGAGGCCAGGGTTCTTCAAAGGGGCCTTCCTCGTCCTCCTGGCGCTGCTGTTCGTCCTCGCGGTCACCGCGGTCTCCTGGCCTGAGGGAGACATGGACGATGTGAGCAACCAGGATGTATCCGAGACGATGTTCGGCTCCGAGGACTCCTCAGGGTACTCGTTCATCGTGCTGTTGATAGGGCTGCTGCTGCTCGTCGCTATCCTGGGCGGCGTGTTCCTTGCGAAGGAGGAGAAGGAATGATCCCGATCGAGTACTGGCTGGTGTTCAGTTCCCTCCTGTTCGTCATAGGGGCGTACGGCGTCCTCACGCGCAGGAACGCCATCGTCGTGCTCATGTCGATAGAGATCATGCTCAACGCCGCGAACGTGAACCTGGTGATGTTCAGCTCGTACCACACGACGCTGCACATGTTCGAGGACACGTCGGGCCACGTGTTCGCGCTCTTCTCGATCGCCATCGCGGCCGCAGAGGTCGCCGTCGGCCTTGCGATCATACTGTCGGTGTACAGAAGATACCAGACCGTGGACACGGACAAAATCAACATACTGAGGTGGTAAGATGCTGGAATACGCGTGGCTCATCCCGGTCTTCCCCTTCGTCGCGTTCCTGCTGATCGCCCTCCTGCCGAAGCGGACCCTGTCCTGGGAGGACGGCGTCTGGTACGCCATAGCCGGCGCCCTCGGCGCCATGGCCCTCTCGTTCCTGGTCGTGTGGGAGGTCCTCATGGGCGAGACGCTCACGGACGGCTCCCAGAGGTTCGAGTGGCTCGTGGTCGGGGACTTCAGCCTGACCTTCGGCATCTGGATAGACCAGCTGTCCGCCCTGATGCTCGTGGTGGTCTCTGTCGTGGGCACGCTCGTGGTCTTCTACTCCGCCGGGTACATGCACGAGGAGGGTGAGACCCGGAGGCGGTACTACGCGGAGATCATGCTCTTCATATCTGTCATGTACGGCCTGGTCATCGCCGACAACTACCTCCTCATGTTCATATTCTGGGAGCTCGTGGGCCTGTGCTCGTACCTGCTCATAGGCTTCTGGTACGAGCGGCCGTCCGCCTCGAGCGCCGCGAAGAGGGCGTTCATAGTGACCCGCGTCGGCGACATAATGTTCATGGCGGGCATCATAATCCTGTTCAAGTACGTCGGGAGCCTCGACTTCGGGGACCTGTTCTCGGACGAGGCGGCCGCCGCGGTCCCGTCCAACATGATGATACTCGCGACCGCCCTGATATTCGGCGGCGCCATAGGCAAGAGCGCGCAGTTCCCGCTCCACGAATGGCTCCCTGACGCGATGGAGGGCCCGACCACGGTCTCCGCGCTCATACACGCGGCGACGATGGTCAAGGCGGGCGTGTACCTCACGGCGCGGTCCTATCCGCTCCTGGTGCAGGCGCCCGAGACCCTCCTGTTCGTCGCCGCGATAGGTGGCATCACGGCCCTGGTGGCCGCATCGGCCGCCCTGGCTCAGAACGACATCAAGCGCGTCCTCGCGTACAGCACCATAAGCCAGCTCGGCTACATGACCCTGGGCCTGGGGGCCGGAGGGTACATGGTGATACATGCGGGCAGCGCCGCGGGCTACTCGGCGGCCACATTCCACCTCATGAACCACGCGTTCTTCAAGGCCCTCCTGTTCCTGTGCGCCGGCAGTGTCATACATGCCGTGGGCACCAACGACATGAGGCTGATGGGCGGCCTGGGCAAGGTGATGAAGATCACGTCGATCACCATGCTCATAGGCGCTCTAGCGATAGCTGGCGTGCCGCCGCTCTCGGGCTTCTGGAGCAAGGACGAGGTCCTCGCGGCCGTATGGCACGCGGGCGAGTTCGACCCCGCGTTCCTCGTCCTCTGGCTGATGGGCATGGCCACGGCGTTCCTCACAGCGTTCTACATGTTCAGGATGTGGTTCATGACGTTCTCGGGCGAGCCGCGTTCGATGTACCACGCCCACGAGTCGCCGAGGACGATGACCGTGCCTCTGATGATACTCGCGGGATTGGCGGTCACATCCGGGTTCGCGCTGTTCATAGGCGAGGGCTTCGAAGCCTTCATGGCCGATTCGATACACGGCCTGCTGCACGGCGCGGAGCACGGGAGCCTCATGGACGTGGCGGTCGGGATATTCACGGACCCGCTCACATACCTCACCCTGGCCCTCGCGGTCGTGGGCATCCTGCTCGCGTGGAAGATGTACTATGTCCCCGGGTTCGACAGGTCGGTCTTCGCCAGGGGCGCGGTCGGCAAGCTCCAGAGGGCCGCGGAGAACAGGTGGTACATCAGCAAGTTCTACGACGACTTCGCGGTCAAGATCGTGTACGGACTGTCGCTGGTCGCAGACGCGTTCGACAGACACGTCATCGACGGCATCGTGAACGGCTTCGCGTACCTGGGCGGGAACACGGGCAACTTCATCAGACGGCTCCAGAACGGCAACGTGCAGAGGTACGCCGGGCTCATAGTCGTGGGCGTGTGCGCGCTCCTGATACTGACGCTGTACATCCTGCCGTGGGGAGGGTGGTGAGCACATGCTCGAAGGCGTCCCGGTGCTGTCCCTCGTGATACTGCTGCCCCTTATCGGAGCGTTCGTGACCCTGGGCCTGGGCAGGTTCGGGAAGCACGCGCGCGTGGTCGCCCTAGCGTTCTCGGCCGCGGCGTTCCTCCTATCGCTCCTCGTGACCTACGAGTTCGCCACAGACCCGACCTCGGAGGCCACGGGATACCACGACGGCTACCAGTTCTACGAGGAGTACCCCTGGATAGAGTCCATCGGAGTGAACTACATCGTCGGCATAGACGGCATCAGCCTGCCGCTGTTCGTGCTCACGACCCTGCTCTGCATGCTCTCGGTGCTCTTCTCGTGGGATACGGACAAGCGCCCGAAGGAGTACTTCGGCCTGATGCTCATCCTCGAGGTGGGCGTGCTGGGCGTGTTCGTGTCCCTGGACTACTTCATGTTCTACGTGTTCTGGGAGGTCGTCCTGATCCCGATGTACTTCCTCATCGGTATCTGGGGAGGCCCGAGGAAGGACTACGCCGCGATCAAGTTCTTCATATACACCCATGTCGCGAGCCTCGTGCTCCTGATCGCCATCATGGCGATGTACTTCGAGGCCGGCCTCCAGACCTTCAGCATGCAGGCCATCGCCGCTGAGAGCGTCGGGTTCGCGAAAGGCGTCCAGGTCGCCATATTCGGAGCGATGTTCTTCGGGTTCGGCGTGAAGCTTCCCATGGTGCCGTTCCACACATGGCTGCCGGACGCGCATGTCGAGGCCCCGACGGCCGGCTCGGTCCTGCTGGCCGGCCTGCTGCTCAAGATGGGCGGCTACGGCATCATCCGGGTCGCCATGCCCTCGCTGCCCGAGGGCGCGAGCGAACTGTCGCTGCTCATGGCCGTCATCGCGGTCGTGAGCATAGTCTACGGCGCGATGCTGTGCCTAGCGCAGAAGGACCTGAAGAAGATGGTCGCGTACTCGTCCATCAGCCACATGGGTTTCGTCCTGCTGGGCTATGCGACCCTGAGCCAGGTGGGCGTGGTCGCGGGCGTGTTCCAGATGTTCGCTCACGGCCTGGTCACGGCAGTCCTGTTCATGATGTGCGGCGTGGTGCAGCACAAGTGCGGCACGAGGCTGATACCTCAGCTCGGAGGCCTGGCGAAGAGGATGCCCATCGCCGCGACGCTGATCACCGTTGGTTTCCTGGCCTCGCTCGGCCTGCCAGGCCTGGTCAGTTTCGCCGCGGAGTTCATGGTGTTCTACGCGACCTACGTGAAGTGGTCCCTGTGGGTCTTCGTGCCCATAGTCGCTGTCGCCGTCACGGCGGCCTACTACCTGTGGGCGCTCCAGAGGTCGATGTTCGGCCCGATGACGGACAGGATTGACACCTCACATCTGAAGGACATGGACTGGTTCGAGTACGTGCCAGTGGCAGCCCTCATCGTGCTCATAGCCGTGTTCGGCGTGTTCCCCAGCCTGATATTCTCCCGCATAGACTCCGCGGTGGAGATCATACTCAGGGTATTCGGAGGTGGATGAGTTGTCCGTCCTGAACATGCTGGAGCCGTTCATGCCGCAGCTCATACTCGTGCTGTTCGCTCTCCTGGTGCCGGCCCTGGACTACCTGTTCAAGGACAAGCGCCTCATCGCCGCCGCGGCGCTGATGCCGCTCGTCGGGGTGGCAGCGGCCGTCGTCGCGTGGATGTTCTTCGATGTCTGGACCCCGCCGGCGAGCAGCATCGGGCTCGTGGAGATAGACCTGTTCTCCGGGCTGTTCACGCTGGTGTTCCTGGCCGTAGGCATCATAGTCGTGCTCGCATCGGCGGACTTCGTCCGCAAGGACCGAAACCAGGGCGAGTACTATTCCCTCATCCTGCTGGCCGTGACGGGCATGACCCTGGTGGCCGAGGCCACCGACCTGTTCGTCATATTCGTCGGGCTTGAGATCGCCGGGATATCGTCCTTCGCACTCTCAGGCTTCAGGAAGCGGGAGAAGAGGTCCGCAGAGGCCGCGACCAAGTACTTCATCATAGGCGGGTTCTCGTCCGCCCTCACGCTCTTCGCCATATCGCTCTTCTACGGTGTCGCGGGGACCACGAGCATATCGGCGCTCGGGCCGGCCATGGAAGGCATGTTCTCGTCCTACGAGGGGATGGACTCCGTCGCGACGCTCGCGACGGTGCTCATACTCGCGGGTTTCGGGTTCAAGGTCGCGGCAGTGCCCTTCCACATGTGGGCCCCTGATGTGTACGAAGGCGCGCCGACGCCCATATCGGGCCTGCTGGCCGCTGCATCGAAGAAGATGGGCTTCGCCGCGTTCTTCAAGGTCTTCCTGATGGGCCTCATGGTCACCAAGACCGACTGGGAGGTCGCAATCGCCGTGCTCGCGGTGCTCACGATGACCGTGGGCAACCTGATCGCGGTCTCGCAGAACAACATCAAGAGGATGCTCGCGTACTCGTCGGTCGCTCAGGCGGGATATCTCCTCATCGCCCTTCCAGTGGGCACGCAGTACGCGCTCGCGGGTGCGCTCTTCCACATCATCACCCACGCGTTCATGAAGTCAGGGGCGTTCATGGTCGTCGCCGGCATGGCGTCGTCCGCGGTCGGTGAGAAGCTCGAGGACTTCAAGGGCCTGGGGAGGCGCTCGCCGTTCCTGGCGATCGCGATGACCCTGTTCCTGCTGTCCCTCGCGGGCATCCCGCCCCTGGCGGGCTTCGCGAGCAAGTTCGTGCTCTTCTCGTCCGCGGTGTACGGCTCCATGGACCCGGGTCCGGACTGGCTGATCTGGCTGGCCGTGGCAGCGGTCCTGAACAGCGCCCTCTCACTGTACTACTACGCGCGCGTGATCAAGTACATGTACATGGCCCCGCCCGCGAGCGAGGAGAAGGTGAAGGCGCCGAGGTGGACCATGGTCGCCATACTGATCGCCCTCGCGATGACCATATTCCTGGGAGTGTTCTTCGACGCGACCCTGGATGTGTGCCTCAGGGCGGCCGAGGCCTTCGCGGACCTGCCCCTCGGGCAGTGACGCTCACAGCAGGCCAGCGGCGATGAGCCCGGCGGATATGAGCAGCCCGACCGTCAGGTGCACCTGCACGGTCATCGCCTGCGCGGGCACGAGTTCGCGGACGCTCCCGTACTTGTCGAACACGATCCTGACGGCCTTGTATGCGATCGCCGCCGGCAGGAGGGCGACGAGGGACCATATCGGATAGATGCCCGCCGCCCACAATGCGACCACCGTCGTGAAGGTCGTGACCATCAGGCCCGCGTACCAGAACGACGCCTTCCGCAGGCCCATCCTGACGACCCAGTGGTTCTTGCCCGCGCCGCTGTCGGCCTCCCTGTCCGGGAACTGGTTGATGAAGAGCACCAGCCCGATCAGGAACGCCACAGGCAGCCCGGCCAGGAGCGCCGCGAGGCTGAGCTCCCCGGTCTGCACGAGGTACGCCCCCTCGACCACGAGCGGGCCGAACCCGAGGCCCACGGCGAACTCCCCCACGCCCATCGCAGCCAGGTTGAGCCTCGGAGATGTGTAGAAGTACCCTAGGCCGATGCCGAGCACCCCCAGCGGTATGATCCAGTACGAGACCGTGTACGCGAGGTACAGCCCGATGGCGGCGCAGGCCCCGAAGAAACTCATGGCTCCCCAGTAGACCTCTTTAGGGGCGAGCACGCCCGTGATCAGGAACGGACTTCCGCCGTTGAACGGAGTCCTGTTCTTGTTCGCCAAGTCCGTGCCGTTCTTGAAGTCGAAGTAGTCGTTTATCACGTTCGTCCCCGCGTGCGCGAAGACGACGCCCATCAGGGTGAGGATGAACAGGACGGGGTCGAACGCGGACTCCGACTCCCAGGCGATGGACGCGCCAAGGAGCGTGGGCACGAGCGATGCGGTGAAGAACGGCGCCCTCAGCTCCAGGAACCATATCTTCAACTTCGAAGGCTTCTCATCGGTCATCTTACCGGTCCTCCACTGCGGGAGGGTGCATATAAACAATGCGCATCCTCCCTGTGGTCGCCCGCCCGGTCCGGAGGGGCGCCTGGCCCTCCTCTGACCTGTGAGCCAGCAACCATCAGGATTAAGTAGCGATTGGGTTATATGCGAGATTCGATGACCACGACCCCATGGGATTTTGGCGTCAACAAGGAGCTCAACATGGTCGACGAGAAGCTCCGGGAGATGGTCAGGTCCGAGGAGCGGACGCTCACGGACGCCTCCCTGCACGTGATAGAGGCAGGGGGCAAGAGGATGAGGCCGACCGTCACCATCCTCTCATACAAGTCCCTTGGCGGAGAGGACGCCAACAGGATAGTCGATATCGCAGCCGCGTTCGAGCTCATCCACTCGGCCACCCTAATACATGACGACATCAACGACGGCGGGCTCGCCCGCAGGGGGAGGGAGACGGTCTACAAGAAGTACGGTCTCCACAGCGCCATCGTCACAGGGGACTTCCTGTTCGTCAAGGCCTTCTCGCTCGGCGGCACGTTCGACAAGATGGTCGTGCAGACGACCGCTGAGGCCTGCGCCCGGTTGGCAGAGGGCGAGGTCCTCCAGAACAGGTTCAGGCACACGAACGAGATCACCGTCGACACGTACCTCAAGATCATGGAGCGGAAGACCGCCGAGCCGATCCGGGCGGGAGCCATGATAGGTGCGTACCTCGCGGACGGGGACACGGACGCGGTCTCGGGCCTGGGGGCGTACGGACTCAACCTGGGCATAGCGTTCCAGATCGTCGACGACATACTCGATTTCACAGGCGACCCGAAGAGGACGGGCAAGCCCGTGGGCATGGACCTCAAGGAGGGGTATCTGACACTGCCCTCGCTGCTCGCCATGAAGACATCGGACGATGCGAGGAAGCAGATACTCGGCATAGTGAAGGAGACCGACCCGGCCCCCGAGGCCGTGAAGGACTGCGTGTCCCTGGTGGTCCGCTCGGGCGCGATAGAGAAGGCCAAGGGCATGGGGGAGTACTACGCAATGGAGGCGCTGCAGCACCTCGGGATGCTCCCCGACACCGTCTACAGCAGGTCCTTGAGAGACCTGGTCGGGAAGGTCCTCAACAGGGATTCATAGGCGATGCTCATGATGGATCACACGGGTATGTCGGAGAAGAGATGGTCTGAGGTCATCAACGCCATCGAGGAGCTCGCGCCTGACTACGACAGGGTCAATTCGCTGATCACATTCGGCATGGCGGACAAGTGGCGCAGGGAGGTCGCGACCAGGGCCAGCCAGGACGACATCGTCCTGGAGATAGGCTCGGGCCCGGGCTCGTTCGCCAAGAACCTGGATTCTAAGCAGGTCTACTGTCTCGAGCCGTCGCGTCAGCTGGCGGAGTTCTCGAAGAGCGTGATAGACGGCGAGAGGACCACCCTCGTGCAGGGCCTGGGCGAGAGGATACCCCTCTCGGACGGCTCTGTCGACAAGGTGTTCTGCGTGTTCTCGTTCAGGGACTTCCTGGACAAGCCCGCGGGAGTCTCCGAGATGCTGCGGGTGCTCAAGGACGGCGGACAGGCCTTCATTGTGGACATAGCCAAGCCCCCGCCTGGCCCGTGGGCCAAGCTCCTGGAGATGCATGTCAAGCACGTGGTGCCGAGGCTCGCGCGCGTGGCCGTCACGCCTGCCGCGTACCAGCGCCTCTCGCGCGACCCCTACAGGACGTTCGTCGACACCTACGAGGCCTTCGGGTTCACGAAGGTGTACGAGGACCTGCTCAGGAGGAAGGGGTTCGAGCAGGTCGGCACGGAGTTCCTCAAGCTCAGGGGCGCGACGATGACCAGGGGGAGCAAGCCTTGGAAGTCGACGTCCTCGTAGTTGGCGCTGGCCCGGCCGGTAGCACGACTGCCAGGTTCTGCGCGGGCGACGGCGTCGATGTTCTCATGATCGACAGGCGGAAGGAGATCGGATACCCCGTCCAGTGCGGGGAGCTCCTCCCTCACGTCGAGGAGATGTACACGATATTCCCCAAGGGCGAACAGCTCGAGGAACTGTTCGAGGTCCCGGCCCACCTGGTCCAGGGGGAGAGCGACCATATCGACCTCGTGTCTCCGGGCGACAGGGTCTACAGGTGCGACTTCAAGTCGCATGTGCTGGACCGCAGGTCCTATGACAAGCACCTCGCGAAGCTAGCGGTCGATGCAGGCGCCCGGCTCGAGACCAGCACATCTTTCCTCGGGCTCAAGGACGGCATCGCGCAGACGACCCTGGGTCCCGTGAAGGCCAAGGTCGTCGTCGGTGCTGACGGCCCTAACTCCCGGACGGCCAGGGACGCGGGCATGCAGAACCCTGCTCTGAGGTACCCCGCGGTCACATGCCAGGCGAAGGGCGAGTTCGACCCCGCAGTCAAGATGTTCTTCGGCGCGGTGGCCCCGGGAGGCTATGCGTGGACGATCCCCAAGCGCGGAGGCGCGAACATCGGCCTGGGGTTCGACCCCAAGGTGTTCAGGCAGAGGCCGCGCGAGGCGTTCGACAGGTTCGCCGCCAGGTTCGACTGCGAGTGCGGGGATGTGACCATGGGCATCGTGCCCATGTCAGGGCCGGTGCCTTCGACCGTGAACGGGAACGTGGCCCTGGTGGGTGATGCGGCCGGGCAGACGATGGCCACGAACGGCGGCGGCATCCCCACTGCCATGATCGCGGGCAGGATAGCCGGCAGGACGATCAGGGAACACCTGGCCGGCTCGTGCGGCCTCGAGGAGTACGAGAGCCGCTGGAGGCAGGTCATGCACGCCCCCCTCAGGACCTCGGTCCGCACGAGGAGGATGGCGGACATCGTATTCCCGAACGACAGGCTCCTCGGCGCGGCCATGTACATACTCGGAAGGCGAGGGCTCGACAGGGCGATCAGGTGCCAGCGGGCCGTCCTCTGAACGGTGCTTCTACTTGGGCGGTGGAGACGGCCCCTTGCGTCCGAGTATCTTCTTCCTGCGCATCTTGGTCGGGCTGCCGCAGACGTCGCACTCGTTCACACCGGGTCCGAGGGTCTTGCCACACCCCGTGCACTTCGACTCCCACTCCAGCACCTTCGTGATGCCCTTCTGGTCGAAGCCACGGTACGGCACCCCCAGGACCGTCGCGAGGTTCTGTATCGAGTAATCATCTGTGAGGAGCTGGTATCCGAGGTCTAAGGCCAGCGCCAGTATCTCCTTGTCGGTCTCGGACAGCCTGGTCGAGTCGCCGGTCCTCTTGGATTCGTTCTCGACCTTCGCCAGGGACCGTTTGGACGGGGACGACACCCTGACCCTGGTCGCCAGGAGCAGCTCGAGCCTCTGGGCCATGCCCTCCCTCTCAAGCTCCCTGACCACGCCGGGAGAGATGACCAGCTCGTACCCGGCCGGGAGGTCCTTCCCGTAGTACAGGACCGATGTGTCGAGGACGTAACCCTTCATGCAATCCCCTCACTCGATCGTGACGGCGCCCTCGGCCTCCTTGTCCGCGAGCGCCTCGATGTCCACCTTCGCCTCCTCCTCGAGCGCGGACTGCAGGTTGCTGTACGTGGAGGGTTTCTTGGGCGCGACTGTGCAGCAGAGCCCGGGCAGGATCGATATCTCGTAGGTGCCGATGTCCTTCGCCACCGCCTCGATCTCGACCTTGTCCAGGCCGATCAACGGCCTCAATATCGGCAAGCCCGTGGCCCTCTCCTCGACGGATATGTTCGCGAGCGTCTGGGATGCGACCTGCCCCATCGACTCTCCCGTAATGATCGCGCTGGCGCCGTACCTCCGGGCCAGCCTCTCCGCGACCCTGAACATGGTCCTCCGGCAGAGGACGCACTGCATGTTCGTACGGCAGTTCCTCGCGACCTCGGCCTGGGTGTCCCCGTGCGGGACCAAGACCTTCTCCGACTTCCTGCCCGCGGCCTTGTCCAGCTGCGCCATCAGCTTCTTGGCCTTGTCGACCTCGGCGTCGCTCGTGAACGGCCTGTTGTCGAAATGGACGAGGACGAGGTCCATGCCCTGTCTCGCCATCATGTGGGCCGCGACCGGCGAGTCGATGCCACCTGAGAGAAGTACGAGGCCTTTCAATCGATCACCGGGCCATGCTGGAGGATGATGCGTCCCTGCTTCTCAGGCCGCTGCCGCAGGCGGCGCATGCCGGGTCCCTCGCGACCTTCACCTTCTGGATCTCCTGGTTCCACACGTCGAGGACCATCAGCTCGCGCGTGTGCTCCCGCCCCATCATCAGTTTGAACGCCTCGGTCACCTGGATCGACGCGACGATGCTGGGCAGCGTGTTGACGATGCCTACGGTGTTGCATGTGGGCAGCTGCCCTGGCGGCGGCGGGTTCGGGAACACGCACCTCAGGCACGGCCCTCCCTTCACGACCGCCATGACCATCCCGCTCACGCCGACTGCCCCGCCGTATATCCACGGGATCCCGAGCCTCACGCAGGCGTCGTTGACGATGTACCTGGTCTCCATGTTGTCGGTCGCGTCGACGACAACGGTCGCACCCGAGACGAGCCCTTCCACGTTCGTCTCGGTGACTTCGATGACGGTCCCCTTGATCACAATCTCCGAGTTGACCTCGCGCAGGCGTCCTTCGGCGGCCTCCGCCTTCGGCCTCCCCACATCGCTCTCCTGGAAGAGCGTCTGCCGCTGGAGGTTGGTCATCTCGACGATGTCCCGGTCCACCACGGTGACGCTGCCCACACCCGCCCTGACGAGGAACGACAGTGAATGTGTGCCCAGGGCCCCGCATCCAACGACGACTGCCCTGGCATCTGCGAGCTGTTCCTGGCCCCGGGGGCCTATCTCGGGCAGGAGCACCTGCCGCGAGTACCTGCTCTCCTTCAACACCGTTGAGATGGCCATGGCGGTATTAAATGGCTTTCCGGTCCGCTCATCTGAACCTGTAGTCCATCGTGAACCTGTCCCTGAAGGCCTTGACGCGCTTCTTGACCTGCTTGCCGTTGGCAGCGTCCAAGAACATGTCCGCGAGCTCGGGCAGGTCCTTCTCCTTCACGCCTAGCCTGGTTATCTCGGAGGTGCCCAGCCTGCCGACCGAGTCGGTGATCAGGTTGCTCCTCTCAAGCCTTATAGACATCTCGTTCACGTCGAGCCCGAACCGGTCCTTCATCGCCCTCTGGTCTATGTGGAGCTGATGCGACCCGGAATACCCCAGCTCCTTGAACATGATCGGGAAGCCCCTCTCGTCAAGCTCCTTGCCCAGGCGCTTGGAGCTCCTTATGACCTGCTTCGCGTACGCAGGCCCGAACCTCTTCATCTCGAGCATCGCCTGGCCGAGCGCGGCCACCCTGTTCCAGTGGACGTTGTCGACGAACCTCCAGGTGAGGTTCTTCCTTATCTCCGCGTCCAGCGCCTTGCTGTCGGTGAGTATCAGGCCTCCCTGGGGCCCGAACAGGCTCTTGTGCGTGGAACCGTAGAGCGCGTCGGCGCCCTCCTTGAGCGGCCTCTGGAACTGCCCGCCCGCTATGAGGCCCATCACATGGGAGCCGTCGTACACGAGCTTCGAGCCCGCGTCCCTGCAGGCGTCCTTGACCGGGCCCATGTCGTACGGGAAGAGTATGAACGATGCGCCGAGTATGACCAGCCCCGGCTTCCTCCTGCGGATGAGGGCCACGGCCGCGTCGGTGTCCAGGTTCTGCCTGGACGCGTCGAACGGCAGGGTCCCCGCCCTGAGCCCCAGGATGTCAGGCAGATAGGGCTGCGCGTAGCCGTCGTACCCCCCGTTCTCAATCGGTACGGCGTATACGGAATCCCCCTTCTTGGTCGTAGATCCTATGATTATCATGGCTGCGATGTGCCCGCCCATCGGCTGCACGCACGAGTATCTGGACCCGTAGACCTCGCACGCGGCCCTCTCGCATGAGCGCTCTACCTCGGTCGTCAGCCTCGTGCCCCTGTAGGCGTTCTCGACGTACATCCCGCCGGACTCAGCCTCGATCGGCAGGGTGTACCTGTGCCCGAAGTCGGACGACAGCAGCGCCCTCAGCTGAGGGCTGGCCATGTTCTCGGAGGGGAGGAGGTTTATGGACTCCTCGAGCCTCCAGCGCTCCTGCTGCCTCATCATGTCGAGAAAGTGGCTGCTCTTCATGCGAAATCATTCTCCTGTCGGGAAGGCCGGTGCCGGCCTCAGTTGTACAGGTTGAACTTGTTGTCGGTGCCTGAGAAGGGCGTGAACTCCTGCTCGTCCTCCTCGAGGTCGTCCTCCATGACGACGTTGACCAGCACATTGACGATCTCGCGCAGTTCCTTCAGGTCCTCTCTGAGCTTCGCTAT
The DNA here is from genome assembly GCA_964488505.1 of uncultured Thermoplasmata archaeon. Taxonomy (GTDB): domain Archaea; phylum Thermoplasmatota; class Thermoplasmata; order UBA10834; family UBA10834; genus UBA9653. The sequence continues at coordinate 17,990 of CAZAUI010000005.1, forward strand.
CTCAGCAACGAGCTCCTGTTCCCCTTTGGTCAAATGCTGCCTCCCCTTCCTGGCGGCTCAATCGGTTTGTGCGGATTTAGGCCTTTCCTTTGGTCGGGTCGTAGTCCCTGTAGTCGTCGGCCAGCTTCCGCGTCTCCTTCTGCTCGCACCGCTTGCACCACAGGTCCCTGCCCTTCCTCTCGAGAGGCGACCTGCACACAGTGCAGAGCGCTCTGATGACTCCGAAGTGGGGTCCCGTGGTCGACAGCTGCACCGACGGGTCCGCCTGTATCACCTGCGCGCGGATGAGGTCCCCCGCCCTGAGCAGGTCCCCCGCGTCCTCGACGTACGAGGACGCGATCTTCGACACGTGGACGGACGCGAGCGTCTCACTCGAGACGGGCCTCGTCCTGCCCTCCTGCGCCACCACGGAGCATATCGCCATGGCGGGCCGGGTGTCAGTGACCTCGGCTATGACGGTGTCCCCTTCCATGAGGACGACCGGCGGGTTGTCCAATATGACCTTTGCAGTCTTCTCCCTAGCGTCGAGGTCGAGCTCTCCGACGGCACTCGCGTATACCTTGCCCTCGGACTCGTATGTGCCCTCTCCCGACATGTACTCTTCAGCGATGGCCACCTCGTCTCCAGGCAGCACCCTTCGGCCGGTTCTTGCCAGACCAATCACCTATCTCTCAAGCCTTAACAGAACGACTGAAATCGTCTCATTAGCCTTTCTGTGGAACTCGAACGCATATGGAATCTCGAATTTATACCTTTTTATAGCCTCGGACCGGCCCCCGAGCGCCCCGACCATGCCTCCGACGAACTCCTGGCTGCCGTCGTTGTGCAGGGAATAGGCCACCGGCGCGAGTGAGAGCGCCTTCTCCACGAAGGCCCTGTCGGCGTTCCGCGTCTGCGCGCCGAACGGGGGGTTCTGCAGGACCGTGTCGAAGGACCCTTCCATCGAGGAGACGTCCCCCTCGGACAGCTCCACCTCCACGGCCATGGACTCCGCGTTCGCCCTCGCGACCCTGACCGCCCCGGGGTCGACGTCTATCCCGGCCGACACATCCGCCCCCATGAGCTTCGCGCCTATGCAGAATATGCCGTTCCCGCACCCGAGGTCCGCGACCCTCCTGCCGTATATGTCGCCCGCGGAGAACGCCTCCCAGAGTATGTCGGCCGCCACCGTCGCCGGCGTCTGGTACTGTTCCAGCCTGGCCGAGCGCTCCTCGAGCGGCCTGAGCTTCTGGAGGGCTATCTCGAGCCTCTTCCTCCTCATCTGCGTCTGCGGCAACTCGGTCACTGCACCCTGGGTACTACTTGGCCTCGTCTATCATCTTCCAACGCCTGAGCTTGTTGACCTCGGACACGTCCCTGCCGTGTATGTCCCTCTCGACATCGGATAGGTACTCGATCGCCATCAGCAGGCTCTCTTTGGTCGGCTTGGAGATGACCACCTTGGCCCTGGCGAACTCGCGGTCTATGAGCTCCATCGCCCTGGCCGTGTCCCCGTACTGCTCGCAGAAGTCCGTGACTATCTCGTCGACGGCCTGCGCGAGGGAACCCCCCTCGAACAGGGGCTTCTTCTCGACGAAGTCCCCGGATATCATCATCTCGCCGATCATGCGGAACATCTCCTCGACGTTCTCCCCTGTCTTGGCGCTGCACATGACCACGGGCATCTCCATCTTCCTGCCCACCTCGGCCAGGTGCTTGGCGGCCTTCGAGTCCTTGCCCGCCAGGTCGGCCTTGTTCCCCACGAACACCATGGGGAGCGTGCCGAGTATGTCGACCACCTCGGGGAGCCAGAACTCCTCGGTCGTCTTCACGGTCTCGGGCCTGGTCAGGTCGGACACGAGCGCGATGCCATGGGAGCTGCTCATGCCCTGGGCCCTCATCTTCCTGTAGTCCTTCTGGCCCAGGATGTCCCAGATCATGAGGGTGAGATAGACGGTCTTGTTGGGCTCCTTGTACTCTATGTCCCTCTTGCTCACCTTGGTGCCTATGCTCGCGATGTACTTGTCGTCGAAAACGTCGATGACGAACCTGCGTATGAGGGATGTCTTGCCCACTCCGGAATCCCCGATGAGCGCGATCTTCTTTATGTACCTCTTGGATTGGATTATGCTCAGACGACCACCAGCTTGACGGGACGGCCTTCTCGGGCGAACGCGGCCGTCCGGTTCCCAGGGAAGCCATGATTTCTACCATACATAAATATTTCCGAGGGTAGGATAAAAGGCGGTCAGTGGCCCCACGGGGTTCCGGACGCGCCTCCGGAGCATCGATGGCAAAGCCTTAATCGGCGTCCAACAATACCTGGGCGTGCCTATGGAAGATGCATCAGCCAGGGCTCACACGCCGTCGAGGAAGGCATTGGAGAACTACGCCAGTGCGTACCTCGGCGCATACATGAACGCGGTCGAACGCGAGAAGCCCGAGCACGTGCCGCCACTCGCGAGGAACGCCCCCTACGACATCGAGGTCTGCCTGATGCCGAACCAGTCGTTCGTCATGCTGTTCGAGCGGTCCGGCGCCCAGAAGATATCCGTCCAGGAGAAGGATTGGAGCCATGTGGAGAGCGTCGTCATGGGCGGCGTATCGCACCTCGTCACCGTGTACGCGCACGAGGGCCCGACCGTCGCGGACGCGATCGCGAAGGGCAAGAAGGACGCCGTCCGAGACATCCGCACCATGGAGGATTCCGGCGTCGTGAAGTCCGTGGCGCAGCTGGAGCAGATCCTGGAGGAGCTGTCGAGCATCGAACGGGGCAACAAGGACGTCCTGAAGGTGGCCGAGGCCCAGCTGCAGAAGCTGCAGCCGATCAGGGACGCGGTCAGGGATGCCGGGCCCGAAATCGACATGCTCGGGATGATAGACGCCCTCAGGAACTGCCCGTCGACCCAGGCCGGGGCGAGCGTCGGAGACAAGGAGGTCCAACTCCTGAGGGACATGTGCCAGGAGCTGGGGGACCTCTCGGACATCATACGCAGGATAGAGTCACAGGACCAGAGGTTGGATGTGCTCCAGCAGGTCCTGTCGAAAGGGCTCTCCGAGTTCGGGAAGAGCCTCGATGACAAGCTGGGCAAAGGCCTCGCGATGGTCCTGTCGTCCTCGGACAGGAAGATAGACAAGGCGCTCTCCGAGGTGGAGACACAGATCGCCATGCTCCGGGACGAGGAGGTCCCGAGGGACCTCGAGGACAGGCTCCGGAGGATAGAGGAGTCGCTCTCAGGCATGAGCGGCCGTCCGGAGGTCGTCAAGGAGATGGTCCTGGCGGTCGCGGATGTGCGCGAGAACCTCGGCAGGCTGGGCCAGCGCGTCACCAAGATCGAGCTGAGCCTCGCTGAGGCCGCCAAGCAGAGGGCTGTAGTCAAACGGTAACATCGTTCTGAACCAATGGCTCGGCCGTGCCCCTAGTCAAGTATTTGTCTGCAGACCACGTTGGATGCTTCACATGGTCAGATTCACTCATGTCGCATCGGACGGGACAGAGCTCGTCTTCAGGGAGCCGGTCAAGGGCGAGGCCAGGGAGCTGATGCGCTTCATCAACCCGTTCGTGGACGAGCCCCGGTCCGGCCTGCTCATCAACAAGAAGGTGACGCTCAAGGACGAGGAGGGATGGCTGGACGCGCGTCTGGGAGAGATCCGGTCGCGCTCGGTCGTCATGCTCTTGGCCGAGCGCGACGGACGCGTAGTGGGCAGCTGTCACATGCAGAGGTTGAGCGGGAAGCACTGGCACAGGGCGACCTTGGGCGTCGCCCTTCACAAGGGCGTCAGGGGCAAGGGGGTGGGCGAAGCGTTGATGAGGCGGACGATGGAGCTCGGGATCAAGCGTTTCCGAGGCCTGGAGACCATAGAGTTGTCCTCCTTCTCCTACAACGAGCGCGCCCAGTCGCTCTACAGCAAGCTCGGGTTCGAGGAGTTCGCGAGGATCCCCAGGTCGTCGAAGGAGGGGTCAGACTACTTCGACGAGGTCATGATGCGCCTCGAGTTGTCGGGCAAGGGTCGCAAGCGCGCCCGAGGCCGTTGAGAGGCGCGACCGCGAGACCGCTGTTTACGGACGTTAGACGGACGCTCCGCGTCAGTAGCGGTCCCCATTGACTGACTATAAATACCGAGTAGTACTTTCACCCTTTTACTAGTCCGTGCCGTATGAAAACGCGACTAGGATTGGGGGAGACAACGAATGAGCGCTAAGAGAGTGTCAGCTTTGGCAGTAGCCGTGCTGTTCGCTTTGACATCATGTGCGTGTCTCATTTCCGCCGAGGAAGAGACCGTGCCTCTGATGATAACGATGCCGGAGGGCGATGAGCCGATCTCCTGCGCCGTGTTCTTCGCGGACAACATGGTATACGCGCCACAGTGGAGAGTGGACAACTACGTGCGGATCGAGGTGCTGGTCCTGGACATGACGGACTACACCTTGGCCACGCAGATATTGAGGACGGATACGGACCTGTACCCGGAGACATACGCAGACGGGCTTGCTCAGCAGGCCGCGATAGCCACGGACTCCGAGAACGTCCTGCCATTGACGAAGATGGTGTCGGTCTCGTACATCGAGGTGACCATCACCTCTGACGTGCATGAGGACATCGTCCTGTCAGCCGGCTGGAACCCCGCGGACGGAACCAAGGTCATAGACAACAAGTTCGGACGCGAGGTCAACAAGGCGGGGCACCTGATATACGGCACCCTGTGGGACACGACCGGCCTGGAAGAGGGAACGTACACGACCGAGGTAAGGCTCGGACACGCCGTCCAGGACCCGGTTGCGGGCACATGGAGCGGAGTGCTGGGCGAGTGGTACCAGGTGGACTACGCGATAGGACACCTGTACGACCCGGACGGCGAGGAGGGCGACCTCCTGTACGAGGAGTACCCGTACTCGAACCTCGTGGCATATGACCACCCCGACTATCTTGTCTACAAGATAGGCGCCGGCGGCCTCGCGGACGGCGCGGCCTGGTGCGAGCTCGGTCCGGTCATCGGTCAGGGCACCGGCGGCGGCAACGGCGGCGGCGGCAACGACGGTGACGGGAACGGCAACGGCGGCGAAGACGGCGGCAACGGCTACGGCGGCGAGAACGGCGGTGGCAACGGCCACGGCGGAAGGCGCAAGTAGCGTCCGAATGCCTGACTCAATCCAAACCCACTCTACAAACTCCTTACTTCTATTTTCTTCGCGTCTTGACTGGGATGACGGGGACTTCTGTACTGCGACGTACTACTGTGCGCTGACGGTGATCAGGTCGTCCCTCCTAGTCGTCACACCTGCGTTTCCTCTGGAGAACATTGTTATAAATACAGAAGAAACCATTTTTGGTCTAGGGGTAAGAGGGACCTAGCGTTCTAGGTTGTCCGTGCGATTTTTTTCGGACCCTGGTTTCGCAGAGGTCGGAAGTTGAAGCAGGAGGTATGTTCGTTGGGGAGTTCTGGAAGCGAAGCTAAAGATGAGATAGCCAAGCCCTCCTCTGCGCCAGCGCGTCCGAAAAGCAAGATAATGATCGCGGTGGTAATCGTCGTCGTGCTTTTGGTCGCGGCGATCGCAGGGGCATGGGCATTCGGACTGATAGGCGGGGAAGATGATGAGAAGGTGCTCGTCATCGCGATGAGCTCCGATGTCGAGACGATGAACCCTGCGAGGACCAGCGCGATGTACGGTCCTCCCGGGATGATATACGAGACCCTGATCGCCAGGGACCTGACGGGAGCGTATGTCCCGGGTCTTGCCGAGTCGTGGAACCTGAACAGGGACGACCCTGACAACCCGACCCTGGAACTCACGCTCAAGGAGGGCGTGAAGTACCACGACGGGACGCCGTTCAACACCCAGTCCGTGAAGAGGACGATCGAGTGGTACGCGCAGAACGATAGCTGGGTCAGCTACGAGTTCTGGGCGATAAAGCACTGTCCGAGCTACTGGGACACGACCGATTACTCCGGCTGGCCGGACTCCGGCATATGGTGCAAGGACGACACCCACATGGTCCTCAACCTGACCTGGGCCGATGTCGCGCTCATATTCAACCTGTCGCACCTGTACGGGTGCATGATAGGGCCGGACGCCCTGTGGGATCTCGGGTTGGACGACTACGGCACCGCGCAGAACTGGGACAAGGTCGTCGGGACCGGACCGTTCAAGGTCAGCGAGTGGATCGCGGGAGACCACATCACGCTCGTGAAGAACGAGGACTACAACTGGGGCGCATCTTGGTACGAGAACAAGGGGCCTGCGAAGATAGACAAGATCATCTACAGGATAGTGCCGGACGCCGCGACCAGGTTCGCCGGGTTCGACGCCGGTACCATCGACATCCTGCAGCAGGTGCCTCCGAGCAAGGTCGATACGTACCAGAACACTGCGAACGTCACCCTGATGACGGGGGCTGGCCAAGGCACGTACCACGTGGAGTTCAACTGCAACAAGACCCCGTGGAACAACTCGGACCTTAGGTTGGCCATGGCGTACTCCATCGACCGGGCGGCGATCCTGGAGACCGTGTGGCACGGCGTGGGTGAGGAGGGCGTGAACCTGCTCTCCCCGATATGCCCCGAGGGCATCGGGATACCGGCGGAGTACAACCTGACCTACGACGAGGACAAGGCGACGGAACACTTCCTCGCTGCCGGGTACAACGACACCGATGATGATGGCTGGCTCGAGAACTCCTCCGACGAGGAGCTCACCCTGGAACTCTGGGTGACGAACAAGGCCGAGGACGTCCTCATGGGTGAGATGCTCAAGGCCCAGTTCGAGGCTGCCGGTGTCCAGGTGGACGTGACCCAGTATCAGGAGACGGAGCTCCGGACGAACGCCCAGGAGGGCCTGCAGGAGGCGATCCTGTTCTGGTTCTCGTGGCCGAGGGCGGAGATATTGGATTGGCACTTCGGCAGCTGGGCGGTCGGCGGTTCGAACACCGCGCAGTACGCAGACGACGTGTTCGACGGGTATGTGGCCAACTGGACCCTGGCGGAGACAGAGGACCAGTTCACGGACAACGCGACGGCGGCCCACATAAGGCTGCTGCTGGACGCGCCAAGGGCCCCGATACTGTTCTGGCACCAGATCTTCGCCATACACGACTATGTCGAGGGCTGGTACCTACACCCGCTGGGCCAGGAGCAGGTCATCAACATCGTGGATGTTGACATCGTCAAGTAGACCTGAAACAACCAAACCCTTTCTCATTTCATTGCCCCGACTGGGGCGTGACGCATTAGCCGATGGAGGGGCGGAACCGGCAGGATCCCACGGAGATGTGACATGGCGGACCTGGTAGCATACGTCGTCCGGAAACTGTTGCTGGCCATACCGGTCATCTTCATGGCGACCTTCATAGTGTTCCTGCTGCTGTATCTCACGCCCGGAGACCCCATAACCGCCATCCAGCCTCCCCACGCGACGGCAGCGGAGCTGGACGAGCTCAGGGAGAAGTACGGGTTCGACGACCCGTTCCTGGTCCAGTACTGGAGGTTCCTGCAGCGGCTATTCACAGGAGACCTCGGCGAGTCCGTGGCACGGGCGTCCCTGCACACGGACGTCACATACCTGCTCGCCCAGAGGCTCCCCAGGACCCTGGAACTGATGGCCATCGGACTCACGATATCCTACTCGATAGGCATACCACTGGGAATCATGTCCGCTCTCAGGCAGGACACCTGGAAGGACCGGAGCGTGATGGTATTCACGCTGGTCGCATACGCGATGCCGTCCTTCTGGCTCGGCATCCTGCTCATGATGGCACTGTCCGTCTACACTCACATACTCCCGGCGGAGGGCACCGTCGGGGGTTTCAGCAGCGTATTCCTGCCTGCGCTCACGCTCGGATTAGGCAACGCCGCCCTCACGACCCGCATGATGCGGTCGAGCATGCTCGAGGTGAAGCGCCAGGACTACATCACGCAGCTCCGCTCCCGGGGTCTGCCCGAGAGGGAGATCATATTCAAGCACGCCCTCAAGAACGCGATACTGCCGGTGGTGACCGTCATAGGCCTCGACATCGGATGGTTCGTGGCGGGGGCAGTCGTGGTCGAGACGGTGTTCCAGTGGCCTGGCATCGGCATGCTCGTCACGACCTCCATATCCAACCACGACTTCCCCACGGTCCAGGGATGCATACTCGTGCTGGCGTTCTTCGTGGTCGCAGGCAATCTCGTCGCTGACATACTGTACGCAGTCGTAGACCCGAGGGTGAGGCTGGGATGAGGTTCCGCAAGTCGATGAACGACACGCTCGCCAGCTGGAGGATGTCCGGCGGGTTCAGGCAGACGATGCTGGACATTCTGAGCAGGGCGCGCAGGAACATGATGGTGGTCGCAGGGTTCATGGTCATACTCCTGGTCGTGTCCATGGCGCTCCTGGCGCCGGTACTCCCGATCGCCGACCCCACCCCCGCGCTCGGGGAGGAGGACACGATCCTGCTGCCGCCTTCGGACAGGCACTGGTTCGGCACGGACGAGCTGGGCAGGGACGTCTTCAGCCGCGTGCTCTGGGGCGCCAGGGTGTCCCTGTTCGTCGCGACCTTGGCGGTCTTCTTCTCCCTGTTGATAGGCGTCGTCATGGGCCTCACCGCTGGTTACTTCGGCCGCACACCGGACTACATCATCGCGGGCACGATAGACCTCTTCTGGACGTTCCCGTCGTTCCTGCTAGCGCTCGCGTTCGCCGCGGCCCTGGGCCCCAGCCTGATGAACGTCATACTCGCCATATCGATATCGTACTGGGCCGGGTTCGCGAGGCTGATGCGCGGCCAGGCGCTCTCGGTCAAGGAGCGCCAGTTCGTGGAGGCGAGCAGGGCGCTGGGCGCGAAGAACGTCAGGATAATGTTCACGCACGTGCTGCCGAACTGCCTCGCCCCGCTCATCGTCTGGGCGTCGATCGGCGTCGCCGACGCGATCACGATCGAGAGCAGCCTGAGCTTCCTCGGAGTGGGCACGCAGCCTCCGGACCCGAGCTGGGGGTACATGCTCTACAGGGGCATACCGTACCTCGAGGAGGCCCCGTGGATCGCGACGTTCCCCGGCCTCACCCTGCTCTTCACCATACTCGGCTTCAACCTGCTCGGGGACGGCCTCAGGGACGTCCTCGACCCGCGCATGAAGGGGATGAGACGGTGACCGACGGAAGGACGCCGATCCTCGAGATCAAGGGCCTCAGGACACAGTTCATGCTCCAAGAGGGGACCGTGACTGCGCTCGACGGCATAGACCTTACGATCTATGAGAACGAGTCCGTCGGCATAGTCGGAGAGACGGGCTGCGGCAAGAGCATGACCGCGTACTCGATCCTCAGACTCGTCCCGCCCCCTGGCAAGATAACCGCAGGTTCGATCAAGTACAAGGGCATCGAGCTGACGACGCTCGACCCCGACAAGATGCGCTGGGTCAGGGGCACCAAGATATCGATGATATTCCAGGACGCGTCGACCGCCCTCGACCCTGTGTTCACGATAGGGTCGCAGCTGGGCGAGGTCATATCGCTCCACCAGAACATATACGACAAGCATAAGCTCGAGGAGAAGATCGTCCAGACCCTGGAGCTGGTCAAGATAGCCGCTCCGAGGGACGTATTGAGGATGTACCCTCACGAGCTGAGCGGAGGCATGAAGCAGAGGGTCATGATCGCCCTGGCGCTCTCGTGCTCTCCCTCGCTCCTGATCGCGGACGAGCCCACGACCGCCCTGGACGTCACCATCCAGGGGCAGATACTGAAGCTCCTGAATGCCCTGGTCGCCAAGACGGGCAGCTCGATGATGCTGATCACCCACAACCTCGGGATAGTGGCCGAGGTCTGCGACAGGATATGCGTGATGTACGCCGGGAGGATAGTCGAGGACGCGGAGACATTCGAGCTGTTCGCGAGCCCGAGGCACCCGTACACCGCAGGCCTGTTGACTGCGTTCCCCAAGCTGGGGGAGAAGAAGGAGGAGCTGCAGGTCATAAGGGGGACCGTGCCGAACCTGATGACCCCGTTCAAGGGTTGCCCGTTCGTCGACAGGTGCGACAAGGCCATGAATGTCTGCTCGTCGAAGAGGCCGGCCCGCGTAGAGGTGTCCCCGGGCCACTTCGTCTCGTGCCATCTGTGGGTAGGGGGTGAGCGTCCGGATGGAGCGTGATGCCGGCGGCCCCGAGCCCTCTGGGCCCCTGCTCCGGGTGGAGAACCTCGTCAAGCTCTTCCCCGTGAAGAAGGGCGTGTTCGGGAAGGTGGTCGGACACGTGCACGCGGTCGACGGCGTGAGCATGACCGTCAACAGGGGAGAGACCCTCGGGCTGGTGGGCGAGAGCGGCTGCGGCAAGACCACCGTCGGGCGGGCCATTTTAAGGCTCGTCGAGCCGACGAGCGGCAAGGTGATCTTCGCGGGCCAGGACGTGACCAAGCTGCAGTCCGCGGAGCTGAGGGCTATGAGGAAGAGGATGCAGATCGTCTTCCAGGACCCGTACTCCAGCCTGGACCCCAGGATGACCATCGAGAGGATCGTCGGCGAGGGGTTCATGATACACGGCTCCCCCAAGGGCTCAAAGAACCCGTCGGTGGCGAGGAGGGAGCGCATACACGAGCTCGTGGAGCAGGTCGGGCTCTCCCACGACCACCTCTCAAGGCTGCCGCACGAGTTCAGCGGCGGGCAGAGGCAGAGGATAGCGCTCGCGAGGTCCCTCGCGCTCGACCCGGACTTCATAGTGCTCGACGAGCCGACCTCCGCCCTGGACGTGTCGGTCCAGGCGCAGGCCCTGAACCTGCTCAAGAGGCTCCAGGGGAAGCTTGGCCTGAGCTACCTGTTCATCTCGCACGACCTGTCAGTCGTCGGCCACATGAGCGACAGGATAGCCGTGATGTACCTGGGGAAGATCGTGGAGGTCGCCCCCGCCGAGGTCCTGCTGGCGAAGTCCAGGCACCCGTACTCGCAGGCGCTCATAGCGTCGATACCCATCCCCGACCCCAAGATGAGGAAGGACCGGAAGGGGATCGAGGGCGAGATTCCGAGCCCTACGAACCCGCCCGCGGGCTGCAGGTTCCACCCCAGGTGCCCGTACGCGACAGATGTGTGCAAGAAGGACGAGCCTGCGATGGTCGAGATCGGGGAAGGGCACTTCGTCGCGTGCCACAACTACATGGATGTCTCGCCACCGTAGCCGCCGCCGCTCGGGCTATAACGAGACGCGCGCACGCGCGGATGTACTTCTGGACCGACCTCTGCGTCCCCTGTCACGTTGCCTTGCCATTCCGCCGCAGCAGGAAGATGACCACAACCCCTGCGAGGGCAGCGACCAAGACTACCCCCAGGACGAGTCCGTAGTCCAGCGTCCCGGCCCCGTCGGTGACGGTCACCGTCACCGCGTCGGTGCCTTCGAGCCCCTCGCCGTCCGTGACCGTCAGGGTGATTTCGTAAGTCCCTGGCTCGTCGAAGGTGAACTCCGGGGACTCGCCGTACAGTATGACGGTGCCGCCGTCGTACTCGAACGTCCAAGTGTAGTTGACTATCCCGACGTTGTCCGATGAGCCCGACCCATCGAGCTGGACCGTGTCGCCCGCCTCGGTCCCGATGTCGTCTCCGGCGTCGGCGACCGGGGCCGTCGCGTCCGTGACCGTCACCGTGATCGTGTCAGGGTCCGACACCTGGCCGATGGAGTCAGTGACCGTCAGGTTCACATGGTAAGTCCCGAGGGTCTCGAATGTGTAATTGAACTCGACGCCTTCGTACTGGACGCCGAGCTCGGTGATCTCCCACGAGTATTCGGTTATCCCGACGTCGTCGTGCGAACCGCTCCCGTCGAAAGTCACGAGGGAGTCCTCTGGCACTGTCAGTGAGTCGGACCCGGCCTCCGCGACAGGAGGCGCGTCCTCTTCGACCGTGATCAGGACAGTGTCGGAGTCCTCGTTCAAGCCGCCGTCGCGGACCACCAGCGTCACAGTATACGCTCCGGGCTCTGAGAACGCATGGACCACTGTCTCCCCGTAGAGGGATACCGGCTCTCCGTCCTCCTCGAATGTCCATGAGTAGTCCGTGATCCCGATGTCGTCCTCAGAAGCCGCTCCGGAGAGCGACACCTCGACTCCGACGACGGCGTCTTGGTCCTCTCCCGCGTCTGCGGTCGGCGGACTTGCGTCCACGGTGAAGAATTCGGTGGTCATGTTGAGGTTGTTCGCCTCGTCGATCACCATCAGCAAGGCGACGTAGTCTCCGCTGGGGACATCGTTCGTGTACTCGAATGCGAGTCCGGAGACGCTTCGCGGTTCCAGAACCAGCTCCTCGAATTGGGAGTCGCTCCATTCAAACGTGTCCCCGTAATCGTTCTCCACGACCGTGCCTGAGTAGACCGTTGCCGACGGCGCGAACACTCCTGACGGGTCGTCTGGAGATGCGGCCGGGATCTCAGGCGGGTCCAACGTGCCAAACGGGTCCGTCGTGTTCACGAATTCGAACCCGAGGTACTCTCCCGTGGCGTTGTCGAAGAATGCGAATCCAGACTCCTCGTCGAGGGAGTCGTTCCAGTACCTGCCTGCAATCCCGTAGCTCTCGTCCTCGTTGATGGTCCTGTGGTACCCCAGCTGCACGTACTCGGAGACGGTTTCATTGATCAGGTAGCCCGCGCTGGGCGTCGTAGCCGGCCAAGTGTAGTCTCCGATGAACAGGTCGTCCTCGTATGTGTAGACGAACGAATCTGAGCCGATCCCGTACAGCGGCATGACGAGGTCTAGGTCGATCAGCGTGAATTCCAATCTGTCACCCGACAGGGTCCACACGTGTCCGATGACTGCCTCGACCCCCATGATGTTGAAATCCTCGGATATCGCATGCGCTACAAGTGGGCGATGCGACGAGATATTCTCATAATGATTGAGAGTCAGCAAAGCCGTCGGGACCGTCGGTTCAGGGTCAAGGTATGCGTCCTGCCTCAGTTCGGTGAGGCTGGCCGTGTCGACGATCAGGAAGACCGAATAGTGTCCCGGGGCGGAGAATAACAGAATGGTTTCCCCGCGTACGAAGTCCGTCTCATAGTATCCGATCTCGTTCGTCATCGTTTCGGTGTAGTTGATGAATTCCTCGCCTATCATGATGATCGTCGCGTTGTCGATGCCCTGCAACGTAACCGAATCATTGACCCAGCCGTAGATCTTGCAGGTCGGCTCCTCCGCGAGGGGCTGCGTCGTGACTCCCAAGACGGCCGACCCGTTCACGGACATAGATAGGACCATCGCCACGGCCATGCTTATGACGGCTATCGCAACGAGACTCCTGTATCGATATGTTCCCCTTGCCACTTCGAACCACCCTCCACGCGATTCCGATGCACTGACGGTATATATATCTCATCTAGGATTTCCCGGGCTCCTGCGCAAGCTCTGTCCTTCTCTTCCGACGGCCCCTGGATGGTTCTGAGCACCTGATTGGACATGTGCCCGAGACAGATGTTGTTCGGTGAGAAGAGGCGAAGGACAGTGAACCGTCACTTTGGCCTTGACGCTGTCCGTTTTGGTCCCTTGAGACCATCAAACATGTGTAGGACCGTGAGGATCGGATGTCTGGCGAGCATTCGAGGGCCGGAGTACCTCATGACGTCCCTCATGCGTTCTAGATGGCTCCTGTCGTAACAATGTCTCAGGCACTTCGCGCAGGTCGTCTTGTCCTTGATGAACGGGCACCCATCCAAGCGCTCATGTGCGTATTCCTGTAACTCGCGGCAGTCGTTGCAGAGCACTCCCTTGGCACCGTGGTTATCCCTACAATACAAGCTCAGCATCACTTCTACTGTCTCTTTCTCCCTTCGGACCCTTCTAATGCTCTCAGTCACCCGGAACCTACCTCGGCTGTCTGCGGACAGGATGCATGCAGTAGTCTAGCGTTCGACTGTGGCTTGGCGGCCTCATACGGCTCCTCGGACAGCGAGCAGGCAGAGGGCGCACTCGTCCCCGGCCTGACGGTCTGTCGTGTGGATGGAGGCGGCGTGGGCCCAACCGGATTTGAACCGGTGATCTGCGCTGTGTGAGAGCGCCGTCATAACCGCTAGACCATGGGCCCTTTGGCGACGGCCGATGTATGCCGCATTGGTTTAATATGCTTTTGGAGGGGGATGGTCCATCGTTTTATGCATGGACGTGGATACACCAGTGCGATAACATGCGCGTGAGGACTAGGCGAGGAAGAGAGGACCTCAGGGCGATATGGATGGACGGGGATGTCGTCACCGTCATCGACCAGAGGGAACTCCCTCGCAAGTTCAGGACCGTCGGCATAAGGACCTACGAGGAGATGGCCGAGGCCATCTCCGACATGACCGTCAGGGGCGCACCGACGATAGGGGCGGCCGCCGCCTACGGCATGGCGTTGGCTTGGAAGGCCGGGAAGGACTTGGACCTGGCCGCACGGACAATCAATGCGACCAGGCCTACCGCCCACGACCTGTTCTATGCAGTCGACCTCATGCTCTCCAAGAGGGGCGGCGACCTCGTCAAGGAGGCAGGGTCGTATGCGGACGGGATAGTGTCCAAGTGCAAGGCGATCGGGGACCACGGCTCCCCACTCATCAAGGACGGCCACAGGATTCTCACTCACTGCAACGCGGGAGCGCTCGCGACCGTCGACTTCGGGACCGCACTGGCGCCCATGAGGGTGGCGCACAGGACCGGGAAGAAGTTCTTCGTGTACGTGGACGAGACCCGGCCGAGGCTCCAGGGGGCGAAGTTGACCGCCTGGGAGCTGCTGAACGAGGGTATCAGCCACGCGGTCATAGCGGACAACGCCGCGGGACACTACATGAGCAGGGGCCAGGTCGACCTGGTCATCGTGGGCGCGGACAGGATCGCGTCCAACGGCGATTTCGCGAACAAGATTGGCACCTACGAGAAGGCCGTCCTGGCCAAGGAGAACGGCGTGCCGTTCTATGTCGCCGCCCCGGTCAGCACGTTCGACTTCGCGCTCGGGGCCGGCTCCAGCATCGTGATTGAGGAGAGGTCCCAGGACGAGGTGCTGTTCGTGAACGGTAGGCGCATCTCCCCGGACAACAGCCCCGCCATGAACCCGGCCTTCGATGTCACCCCGGCGAGATACGTGACGGGATTCATCACCGAGAAGGGGACCGTGGCGCCTGGCGAGTTCTCTTCCCTGCTCAGGGGCGGTTGAAGGTCCTCGGTAGGCTTTTTACCCATCTCCGGGATACAGGCACCGATGATACTGATTACGAAGTGGTTCGGCAGCTTCCTGTGCGACGACGGCAAGGTCAGGAAGGCCACCCTCTTCCCGAAGGACCCCGCGGCAATAGCCGAGAGGTTGGGCATGGTCGCCAGGGGAGAGGTGCTGGATGAGGAGGTCTCCCTCGCGTCGTCGGCGAAGCAGGTTTCCGACCGGAGGCTGGCTGAGTTCGGCAAGAAGGTCAGGTTCGATTCCTCGTTCATCCGCCCGGAGGACTTCGGGTTCTCCCTAGATATGTATAGGGAAGCAACGATAATATTGGCGAAGGACTCGGTCAGGCGCAGCATAGGCCCCGATGTGCACCTGGGCCAGGCGGTCAGGGCCTATGACGATCTTGTGTTCACGGACAACATACTCTCGGAGCGACTGAGGGAGTGGTACGGCCTGCACTTCCCCGAGCTCGAGGTGGTCCTGGGCGGGGAATCGTATGCCAAGGCGGTAGCTGAGCACGGCTCGAGGTCGGACCTGATGGCCGCCCTGGGACTGAAGATGGATTCGATAGGGTCGGAGATAGACCCGGCGGACCTAGAATCCGTGAAGGTGTTGTCCGCCGCGCTCAGGGAGTCGTACTCTGCGAGGGCGAAGCTCGAGAAATACGTCGAGTCCAGGATGGCGCAGGTGGCTCCGAACATATCTTCGATCGCTGGCCCTGTGGTCGGCGCGAGGCTGATCATGCAGGCGGGCAGCCTGAAGAGGCTCGCATCGATGCCCTCGAGCACGGTACAACTCCTCGGGGCCGAGAAGGCGATGTTCAGGCACCTGAAGAAGGGCAGCAAGCCCCCGAAGCATGGCATCCTCTTCCAGCATATGCTCGTGCACGCCGCGCCTCAATGGCAGAGGGGCGCCATCGCGCGCGCGCTCGCATCCAAGATATGCCTTGCAGCGAGGGCAGACCTGTACTCGGGGAACGACTTATCCGCTCTCCTGAGGGAGCAGCTGGACAAGAGGGTGGCGGAGATAAGGAAGCAGCACTCGTCGCCCTCGAAGAAGGCTCCTGGCAGGCCGAAGACGCGCCGCCGGTGACACATAAGTATTTTAAATACCCAGAGATTACGGTCTCCAGAAGTGGTTATCCATGGCATGGGAGCAGGCTGAGGTCAGGACCCTCAAGGAGGGCCGGTACATGAACGTCGAAGACGAGCCCTGCAAGATCCTCAGCATCTCGACCTCCAAGCCAGGGAAACACGGCGAGGCCAAGGCACGCATCGAAGCGGTCGGCATATTCGACGGCAACAAGAGGTCTGTCGTCTACCCGGTCAAGCACAAGGTCCAGGTGCCGATGATAGACAAGAGGCAGGCTCAGGTCGTCTCACTCATGGGTGCCGAGGTGCAGCTCATGGACCTCGAGACCTACGAGATGTTCCAGCTGTCCATCCCGGACGAGTTCAAGGACACGCTGAAGCCCGGCGAGGATATCATGTACATCGTCGCCATGGGCCGGAAGAAGATCATGCGGGTGTGAGGATGCCAAGCCGCGGAATGCTGAGGTTCGCGGACGCGGTCGACACCTACGAGGATTCTGAGTTCGTGATTCTGGGCGCCCCGTTCGACAGGACCACGACCTTCAGGAGCGGCGCGAGGTTCGCCCCGACCACCATAAGGGAGGCGTCGTCCAACTTCGAGAAGGAGCTCTTCGAGCACGGGGTCACGTTCGACGACATCAAGGTCCACGACGCCGGAGACCTCTACGAGGAGGGCACCGTGGACGACATGGTCTCCTCCATCGAGGAGGAGGCCGGGAAGATCGTCAAGGACGGCAAGTTCCTTGTGACCATGGGCGGTGAGCACTCGGTGTCCCCGCCCCTCGTCAAGTCCTACGGGAACGATTTCTCCGTCATCACGATCGATGCGCACTTGGACTACAGGGAGGAGTACCAGGGCCTCAAGAACAGCCACGCGTGCGCGCACAAGCGCATCGAGGACATAGTCGGCAAGGGCAATGTGTTCGCCTTCGGCGTCAGGTCCATCTCCGGGGAGGAGGACCACGGGTCCGCCCTTTACGCCGACGCTTTCAGGATTCATAGGGAAGGGTGCGCGAAGGTCTTCGACGAGATGCTCGCGAAGCTCGAGAGACAGCCCGTCTACCTCTCCCTGGACATCGACGGCATAGACCCCGCGTATGCGCCGGGGACGGGCACGCCTGAGCCCTTCGGGCTCACGCCCATGGACGTCAGGCATGTCATCAACCGGCTGGGGGACAGGCTGATAGGGTTCGATGTCGTCGAGGTCTGCCCGCCGTACGACAACGGCAACACCTCGATACTCGCAGCGAGGCTGATACGCGAGGTCATAGCCGTGAAGTGGAAGGCTTCCCACGTGAAAGGCGCCTGAGGCTCAGCCTCTGAGGAGCTCCTCTACCCTCTTCTTGTAGGACTCTGCGATGTCCCGGGCCTCTTCCGGCGTCTGCGCCTCCGAGAACACCCTGAATATCTGTTCCGTCCCGGACGGCCGCACGAGGACCCAGCTCTTGCCTGAGAATATCTTGACGCCGTCGGTCGTGTCGACCTTGTCTCCCTTGGCCGAGGCTGCCAGCGTCCTCATGACGTCCTGCTTCCTGTCGTCGGGGCACTTGGTCTTCGTCTTGTACTGGGCGTACGAAGGTATCTTGTCGAGGAGGTCCGAGAGCCTGCCATGCCTCGCGACTATCTCGAGCACCTTGGCGGCGGACATCGCACCGTCCCTGCAGTACTGCAGCTCTGGGAATATGAGCCCACCGTTCTCCTCCCCTCCGAAGACCGCCCCGGAGTCGATCATCGCGCGCGCGACTACAGGGGAGCCGACCATCGTGTACTGCACCTCTCCCCCGGCCAGTTTCACGGCGTCCTCGACGCACATGGACGACCCGACCGAGGTGACGACCAGGCCGCCCTTCTTGTCCAGGCAGGTATGGTGAGCCACCAGCGCCAGGCTCCTGTCGCCGTACATGTACCTCCCCTTGTCGTCCACGAAGATTGTCCTGTCAGCGTCGCCGTCGTGCACGAACCCGAAGTCGAACCCTCCCGCCCTGACGAGGTCCACGATGTCCTTCGTGTTGTCCGGCGTGGGTTCGCTGTTGTGCCCCGGGAAGGCCCCGTTCGGGTCTGCGTTGAGTGTCACGTAGCTCACCCCGAGCCTCTCGAGCAACCTCGGCGTCACCACGGACGCGGCCCCGTTGGAGCAGTCCACAGCCACCCTGAGCCTGGCCTTCCTGATCGCGGAGGCGTCCAGGAGCGCCACTATCCCGTCGATGTACTCCTCGGCCGCGGTGGTGTACGCCCTCGTCCCGCCGATGTCTGACCATCCGGCCCTGGTGAACTCCTCGCTGTGGTAGAGGGCCTCGATCCTCTCCTCGTTGGACCGGGCCATCTCCGTCCCGTCCGGGTCGATGCATTTGATGCCGTTGAACTCGGGAGGGTTGTGCGAGGCCGTGATCATGACGCCGCCGGCCACCTCGTTCCTCTTGACGGCGTATTGGAGCGCGGGGGTCGGAAGCATGCCGCAGTCGAGCACAGTGCAGCCTGAGGCCATCAGGCCGGCGGAACAGGCGGACCTGAGCATGTCGTTCGAAGTCCGGGCGTCGGTGGCCATCATGACGGTCCCTCTCATGTATGTGCCTATCGCGAGGCCCAGGCGCATGGCGAATTCGCAGTCCATCCCCTGGGTGTTCACGACCCCGCGGACGCCGTTCGTCCCGAACAGCCTCGGCGCCGTCCCTTCGGCCTTTCCCGGCTTCATCGGCTACTGGTATTCCAGTACCGAATAAAGAAGTTCCGTATCGGGCATGGGGCGCCTCTCCACAGGAAACGCAGGGTGCGGCTTGACGGAGCGCATCCTCAGTCTCTCCACAAGGATTAATACCCGCTCAGATTATGACTGGCTGCGGGGGACGCACCCAATGGGTTTCAAGGAATGGATCATTCCTCAGGAGAAGCACTTCTTCGCGATGCTGGACCAGCAGGCGGACGTCGTCCTCGAAGGCGCCGAGGCCCTGCTCGACATGGTGAAGGATTATACGAACGTCGCCGAGAAGCGGGACAGGATCAAGGAGATCGAGCACAAGGGCGACGACCTCGTCCATACTATCGCCGAGGAGCTGAACAAGACCTTCGTCACCCCGATCGACCACGACGACATGTCGAGATTGACTTCCAGGCTGGATGATGTGTTGGACTACATCGAGGCCGCCGCCCATCGTATGTGGGCCTATCAGGTGGAGAGCGTTCCCCCTGAGATGGTCAACCTCACGGAGGTGGTCCTTGGGTCCGTGAAGGAGGTCAACCATGCCGTCAAGGACCTCAGGAACTTCAAGCGGAGGAACGAGATCCTCCAGCATTGCATCGAGATAAACCGATGGGAGAACGTCGGGGACGACATCACGCACGAGGCCGTCGCGAACCTCTTCAAGGGGAATGATGTGGTCGAGCTCATCAAGCTGAAGGAAATATACGAGCATCTCGAGATGGCCACTGACAAGTGCGAAGACGTCGCCGATGTCATCAAGGACATATTCATCAAGAACTCGTAGGTGGGGACGATGGACCTTTTCGGCTTGTCGGCGCTCGCTGCTGTCACAATAATCGTGACCCTCGGGTTCGATTTCGTCAACGGGTTCCACGATTCTGCCAATTCGATTGCCACCGTCGTCGCCACGAAGGTCCTGTCTCCGGTCGCGGCGGTTTCCATGGCGGCCGTGTTCAACTTCGCGGGGATAATCGTCGGGCAGGAGGTCGCCAAGACCGTCGGTAAGGGAATCATCGACACGGCCCTCGTATGGGAGTACGGTGTCCTCCTCGTGTTCTGCGCCGTAATGGGGGCAATCATCTGGGACCTAATCACATGGTGGTTCGGCATCCCTACATCGAGCAGCCACGCACTCGTCGGCGGCCTCGTTGGTGCTGGCGGGGCGGTGGCGTTCCTTGACGCCGTCGTATGGTCAGGCACGCTGAAGACAGTGGCGTTCATCGTCATATCGCCCATCGCTGGACTCATCGCCGCCTTCGTGCTGACCATACTCGTGATGAGACTAGCACGCAGGGTGTCGAAGGCGATAGTGAACCGGTGGTTCAGGAAACTCCAGCTGGCTTCCTCCGCTTTCTACTCGTTCACTCACGGCACAAACGATGCCCAGAAGGGGATGGGCGTGATTACACTCGTCCTCCTGATGGAGCAGGGCGCTTCGCCCTCGTCGGAGTTCATCGTCCCGCTGTGGGTCATGGTTGCGTGCCACGCTGCGATATCGTTCGGGACGTTCTTCGGAGGCTGGAGGATTGTCCGCACGATGGCGTCTCGAATAACCAGGCTGGACCCGTATCAGGGGTTCTGCGCCGAGACGGGTGCGTCCATAATGCTGTTCACCACTGCGAGGTTCGGCATACCGGTCAGCACAACCCACACCATATCCGGTGCGATCATGGGTGTCGGAGCCACAAGGAGACTGTCCGCCGTCAGGTGGGGCGTCGGCCGAAAGCTAGTCATCGCGTGGATCCTGACCATTCCGGCGTCAGCCACCATCGCAGGCGCCATGTTCCTGACCATGTTGTGGCTCGGAGTCGGCTGAACGCCCCCTCCTCAGGGGCCTACTCCTCGGAGCGGGCGGTGCTGAGTATCTCGCCTTTCAGGACGCTTCCGTCCGGCACCGTGAACCCCGCATCCAGGATGCAGTCCTTGATCACGCACTTGGTGCCCACCCTGACATCATCATAGAGGACCGAGCCGACCACTTGCGACATCGGTCCCACCACGACCCTCTTGGAGAGGTAGGTCCTGGGTCCGACCGTCGCGCCCGCGATGACGACCTCATCCTCGAGGACAACGGGATGTCGGATGACGGCCCCCGTCGAAACGCTGAGCTCGGACATCCTCGACTCCTCGGGCATCAGAGAGCTGAAGGCGTTCAGGACGTTCTCCCTCGTGCCGCAATCTATCCAATGCCCTTCGAACTGGAAGCCGTACATCCCCTTGTCCAGGAGCTTGGGGAACACCTCCCGCTCCATGGAGACGAAGCCGTCCCCGATGTGATCGAGCACTTCGCGCTCGAGCGCGTACGCCCCCGCGTTGATGAGGTTGGAGAACGCCTCCTCCCTCTTCGGCTTCTCCTGGAACCGTGTGATCCTCGATTCCCCGTCCAGCTGTGCCACGCCGAACGGGGACGGGTCCTCGACGGGCCAGAGCGAGATGGAGGCTATGCCGCCCTTGCTTCTGTGGAACCTGAGGAAGGACGCCACGTCGAGCGATGTGATGACATCGCCGTTGATGACCAGGAACTGCCCGTCTATGCGGTCCTCCACGTTCTTGACCGCGCCCCCCGTGCCCAGCGGTTCAGGCTCGTCCACGAGCGTAATCCTCCTCCCGGGCGGGTGGGACTTCAGGTAATCCTCCATGACTTCCCTCTTGTAGCTCACGGGAATGATGACCTCGTCCACCTCGTTCGGTATCGAGTCGATGACGTGCATGATGAGGGGTTTGCCCATGACCGGCAGGAGCGGCTTCGGTATCCTGTACGTCAGCGGCCTGAGCCTCGTGCCCATGCCTCCGACCAGCAGAACGGCTTTCATCGAGCCCGAGGAACGCCTTAGCCGTATAAAACCACCATGCGTCCGCGGCGCTCGCGCTGGTGCGTGTGCGTGCGCAGAAAGGCCGGCGGGCGCCTACTTCGGCGTGATGCTGACCACGTTGTTGCCGCGGAGAATGACCGTGCCGAGCCTCTTGACCTGGTCGCCGTTCGTCTCCTCGGTGTCGTCGAGGACCATGTTCAGGTAGTCGTCGAACCCAGAGAGAGTGCCCTCGAGGACCCTGCTGTCCTTGAGCAGGAGCGAGACCTTCTTGTTCATCGATTTCTCAAGCAAACTGAGAGGCATGACCATTCTTAATCACTTGAACTCGTCAATGCGCCCTCCTCTCATAAACCTTTGCGTGAGGGCCAGGCCGGGAGGCGGTGCCAGACGGGCACATCAGGCCTTCTTGTGGGGGTTCTTCTTCGACAGCTCCCCCTCGAGCCATGCCTTGACCTCCGCGCGCGAGCGCGCGTCTATGCCGAAGGTCTCGATGAACTTCTTGGTGGTCGTGAGCTCGAAGCTGTTCTTCCTGGGCCTTGTCCGCACCAGGCCGAGCTCCTCGAGCGTCTTCACATGCTCGTACACCTTGTTGCCTATGAGGTCGAAGAGCTTGCTCTGCAGCACTGGCTGATAATATGCTATGAGGGATGCGGACTTGAGCACGTCCTTCGGTATCTCCATCGCTGAGAGCTTCCAGGCGTAGTCCCTGTAGTCCTTCTTGACCTGCATCGCGTACCTGGGCCCCATCTTCGCGATCTCGATCGCCCTGTCGGAGCCGTTGTACTCCTCCGAGAGCCTGTCGAGCGCGGACCTGACGGTCCTCGCGTCGAGCCCGGATATCTGGGACAGCTCGGTGACAGTCACTGGTTTCGCCGCGGAGAAAAGCTCCGCCTCTATGACCCTTTCGCTCTTCACTTGACCACCGGCACGTTCTGAACCTGCACTGTCGCCAGCGCGGATGCGTCCTCGAGCTGCGCTATGTCCCACGCGACCTTCGCCTCGACGAATATCGTCCCGAAGGGCACCTTCTCCTGCCAGACGGACACCTTGCCCATCTTGGCCAGGAACAGGGCGGCCACGAACACCGTCACCCTGTCCTCTTTGCCCGAGGTGTACAGGTCGCCGATGGCTATGGGGCCGTTCCCGCACCTCTGCAGCCTCTCCCAGACCTCGGCTATGTCGTCCTCGAGGCTGTCCTTGTGGGCCTTGTCGTCGAAGTCTGGCCTCTTGTACTTCTGCATGAACCTGGCGAGCTCCTTGCGTATGTCGCTCTCCCTCTTCGCCTCGTCGAAGGCGTCCAGGAGGTCGATGAGCGTCACCGGCCGGTCGGTCTTCCTGCGGACCTTCTCGTCTATTGGAAGCTCCTCCGTGTACAGGAGCGCCTCGCCCGCGCCCAGCTCGAACGGGTCCACGAACTGGTCGAAGCCCTCGGGGTCCCAGCCGTCGAACATTACCTCGACCGTCTCCGGCCTCTCCGCCCTCTTCAGGGCCTGCTCGCTCTGGAGGCGCAGTATCTCCCAGGCCATGTAGACGATCTTGCCGGCGATGATGAGATTTACCTCCTCCACCTTCCGAATCCTGGCCAGGTACAGCTTCGAGAACTCGATCAGGTTGATGTCCCACGGGTCGAACCTCTGCTGCACCACGAGTTCGAACACCAGGGCGACGCTCCTCTCGAAGGGGTCCTCCGACGGCATCAGGGTTCCTCTCTGGATGTCCTCCACGGTCCTCACATAGGATTCTAGCCTCGCCTCGCGGTCGTCCGCCGGAGCATCGTCTATGAGCGATTTCTGGAACATGAGGTGCTCCATCACCTGGGCGCAGTCCATCTCGGATGCCATCATGGTCATGCAGCCTCCTGTGCGCGCGGCTGGTCGTCCTCTGCCGGCAGCTCCGCGCCCTCGCCGATGTTCGGCTTGAACACCACATCCGACATCCCCTCGCGCTGCATGGTGACGCCTATGATGTGGTCCGACTCCTTCAGCGTGACCTTCCTGAGGGAGATCTGCAGGAACTGCGCGTTCTTCGAACCCCTCTTCACGGCCCTCGCGACGTTCTCGGCGTTCACGCCGTCCAGGAACATGTCGACCTCGTCCAGGAGGTAGAACGGCGACGGCTCGTGGGCCTGTATCGCGAATATGAACGACAGCGCCGTCAGGCTCTTCTCGCCTCCGGACAGCGCCTCCATGCGCACGACCTTCTTGTCCTTCGGCCTCGCCTTGATGATGAGGCCGCCGGAGAGCGGGTCCTCGTCGTTCTCGAGGAGCAGCTCCGCGTCGCCGCCGTTCGATAGCTCGGCGAAGGTCTTCTTGAAGTTGTCGTTGATGCCTCCGAATATCCTGTTGAACCCGACCTTCTTCTTGTCATTGAGCTCGGCGACGAGCTTGGCGAGGTTCGATTTCTGTTTGTCGAGCTGGCTCATCTCCTCCTTCATCCCGTCGTGCCTCGCCTTCCTCTCGTCGAACTCGTCTATGGCCTTCAGGTTCACGGCTCCCAGGGACGACACCTTGCGCTCGCACTCGGCCGCCGTGGCCCTCAGGTCCTCCGCCGACGGCAGCTCGGCCGGCAGCTGGACGGAACTGTACTGAGCCAGGTCGGCCTCCGCCTCCTGGAACCGCTTCTCGGCCTCGCCGATCTTGGTCGCGAGGCTCAGTACGATGTCAGAGTTCGTCTGTATCTTGCTCGTGAGCTTCTCGACGCCCGCCTCGGCCTCCGTCTTCTTCTTGTAGAGGGAGTCCCGCTTGGTCCTGAGTGAGTTGAGCTTGTCGCCCATGTTGCGCTCCATGTTCTGGAGCGCCTTCAGCTCGGTGTCCTGCTCTTCGTGCCTGGACAGGCTCTCCTTCGCCTTCGCCTTCTGCTCCGCGATCTTGGCGACCGTCGACTCCACCCCGGAGACCAGCTCGTCCCTGCGGGCGGACACCAGCTCGATCTGCTTCGTGATCGTCTGCATGTCGGAGCTGAGGGCGGACACCTCGCCCGACAGCTCGAATATGTCCGCTTCGAGCTTCTTCAGCTTCTGCGAGAGCTCGTGGGGCGTGGCCGCGAGGAGCTTCTTGTCCAGGGCCTCCTTCTTCTTCTTGACCTTCTCGGTCTCGTCCTCGAACCTGGCGACGTCCTCCTTCACCTTCTCGATCAGTCCGAGCGTCTCCGTGAGCTCCGAGTTCTTCGCCTCGAGCTCGGCGGCCAAGGATGCGACCTTCTGGTCGAACTCCTTCTTCTTGGCCTCGAGCGAGCCGATCCTCGCGCTCTCGCCGGAGTCCTTGGTGTTGGAGTCCCTTATCTGTCCCTCCAGTTCCCCGAGCCTGATCTTGATCTCCCCGAGCTCCGCCTGAGTCTTCTCCGACTCTTCGACCGCGGTCCTGAGCTCCGAGGCCTTCTTCTCGATCCTGCTCTCGGAGGGCGCGCCGAACTTGAGGAGGTTCTTGTCCAGGGTCCCGCCGACCATGGCGCCGCTCGCCTCCGCCAGCTCCCCCTCGAGTGTGACCAGCCTGACGCCGCCCATGTGCTTCCTGGCCTCGGCCAGGTTCTTCACGACGACGGTGTCGCCGAACACG
Organism: uncultured Thermoplasmata archaeon; assembly: GCA_964488505.1. Lineage (GTDB taxonomy): Archaea > Thermoplasmatota > Thermoplasmata > UBA10834 > UBA10834 > UBA9653. The sequence goes on from CAZAUI010000005.1 coordinate 43,253, forward strand.
AACCAGAACGCGGACTTGTACTCCTCCCTGAACTTGACGAGGTCTATCGCGAAGCCTATCGAGGAGTTGGCCGCCATGATGGCCTTGCCCCTCGGCCTCCCGTCCAGCATCTTGTTGAGAGGAAGGAAGGTCGCCCTGCCGAGCTTGTTCTTCTTCAGGTGGTCGATGCACTTCGCCGCGACCTCGTCGTTGTCCACGACGATCGACTGCATCCTCGGCCCGGCTGCCACATTGAGCGCGACCTCGTACTCGTCGTCCACGTCCGCGAGCTCGGTCACGGTCCCGTGGATGCCCTTGATGACGCCCCTGTCCCTGAGCTCGAGCAGGTTCGTGGTCGCGGTGTTGTAGCCCTTCTTGACGAGGCTCGCCGCCTCGGCCTCAGCCTTCATCTGGTTGTACTCCCTCGTGAGGCTCTTGACCGCGTTGTCGAGGTCCTGCTCCTGCTGGAGCAGTCTCTTCTCCTTGTTCCTGAGGGCGTAGTATTCGTCCTGGAGCTTCTTCAGGTCCTTCGTGGAGGCCGAGGTCTCGCTCTTGAGCTCCTTGAGCGACCAGTCGGCGTCCTTGAGCTCGAACTCGTAGGTCTTCCTCGTCTCCTCGAGGTTCGCGATGTCGACCTTGAGCCTGGACTCGCGGTCCGCGAGCCTGTCCATCTCGAGCCTGAGAGCGTGGAGCTTCTCCTCCTTCGTGGTGACTGTGACTGCGAGCTCCAGGGCGCCCTTCTGGATGTTGCTGAGCTCGGAATCGGACTTCGAGACCGCGTCCTGGTGCGAGGACAGCTCGGTCCTGCGCTCCTCGAGCACCTTCGCCTTCGTCTCGTGGTCCTTCTTGATCGGCGCGAGCTTCTCCTCGAGCGCCGCGAGGTCCTTCTGGACCGCCTTGAGGTCCTCGCCTTGGGCCTTCTTGACCTCCGCCAGGGACCCGGCCATCTCATCAGCGTTGTCGGCGGCGTCCTTCGCCCTCGCGATCTCTATCCTGAGGTTGTCGATCTTCTCCTTGATCTCCCTGGCCTCTTCGCCGCCCCGCTCCGCTATCTCGTTCTCGGCGGCCGTGAGCTCCTCGGAGATACCCTTGAGCTGCTCGTCCAGGTCCGTCTTCTTGGCCTCGGCGGCCTCCCTCTCGGCTTCGAGCTTCTGGGTCTGTTCCCTGAGCGCGGCGATGTCCCTGTCCACGGCGTCCCTGTGCTTGCACGCCAGGGCCGCCTTGGCGAAGCTGAGCCGGTCGTAGACCTCCTTGTACCTCATCGCGCCCTCGCGGTCCTTCTCCAGCTGCCTCATCTGCTTCTTGACCTCGTCGAGGATGATCGCGAGCCTGTTGATGTTGTCCTCCGCGGCCAGCTTCTCCTTCTCGGCGTTCGCGATGTCCGCGTCGAACTTGGTTATGCCTGCGATGTCGTCGAGTATGCGCCTTCTCTCGAGGTTGCTCATCTCGACTATGCGGGTGATGTCCCCCTGCTGGACGAAGTTGTAGCCGTCGGCGCTTATCCTGGCGTTGGCCAGCAGGTTGTCGAACTCCCCCAGGGAGGACTTGCGGTCGTTCACGTAGAAGTAGGAGTAGTATCCCTCGGCCGAGTCAGATAGCCTGACGACCCTCGTCAGCTTGACCGTGTCCGAGTCTATCGGTATCAGCCGGTCCTCGTTCGAGAATATGAGGCTGACCTTGCACTCCGACGCCGGCCTCTTCTCCTTCCCGCCGTTGAATATGAGGTCAGTCAACTTGCCCGCCCTGATGACGCGGGAGCTCTTCGGCCCCAGGACGAACAGGATGGCATCGGCCACGTTGGACTTGCCGGCCCCGTTCGGGCCCGTGATGGACGTGTACCCCTCGAGGAGCGGTATGCGCGTCTTGCGTGCGAACGACTTGAAGTTCTCCAGTTCTATCTCCCTTAGGTGCATCCTGACCGACTCCGATCGGGAAGCGAGAACAGCGTCTGCGCGGAGGCTATAGCAAGCTCTGTTCTCTGCATCCCATCCCATTGAGTCCGACAGATGTCGGACGGGGAATAAAATGGGTTCGAAGGTATTTAATGATTTCCGCCAGTCGGGTCAGCGAGCTCCTAAGAGGCTATCGTACGCCTCTAGGAGCTCTCTCCTGCTCTTGTCCCAAGACATGTCCGATGTGAACAGCTCCCGGCCCCGGCGCCCCATCTCGAGCAGTTCCTTCGGGTCCCGTTTCGCCCTCAGGACGGCCTCGCGGAACGCGCTCCGGTCGTACTCTGTCACGAGCCCCGTCCCCTTGCTCTGTGTCAGCTCGGCGATCCGCAGGCCCTTGGTGGTCACGTAAGGCCTGGCAAGCGCCATGGAGTTCAGTATCTTGCCGGGCGTGCCGACCACGTTGTTCGGGTTGGACGGGTCCATCATGGCGGTCACGATGTCCGAGGCCGCCGTGAGCCTGAGCGCCTCGTCCGCGGGGACCGCCCCCAGATACCTGACATGCCCGCCGCCGGACGCCTGCCTGACCTTCTCCTCGAGCGAGCCCTTGCCCGCCACCAGGACGGTCACGCCGTCCTCGGGCGAGAACGCCTCCAGGAGCTGCTCGACGAACCTGCCGGGCTCGAGGGAGCCGAGGTAGGAGACGACGAACCCGCTCAGGCCGTACCTGTCGCGCACGGCATTCACATCTGCCTCGCTCATCGGGGATGCGTCAGGGCTGGTCATGACCACCCTGGCTCTCTCGCGCCTCCCCTTGGAGAGATTGTCGGCCAACGTGTCGCTGACTGTGATGACTGCATCCGCCCTGCGGACCAGGCACGACTCCAGCATCTGCAGCGGCCGGAACATCGCGCCCACGTCGTCCTTGACCATGGCGGCGTACAGCTCGTGCGCGTCGTATAGGACCGGCCTGCTCCTCAGCCTACCTATCAGGAGACCCGCAGGGAGAGTGTCCAGATCATGGCTGTGCACGACATCGAAGTCCATGTCCCGCGACTTCTTCAGGGCTGCGAACCAGTACATGGGCAGCCTCGCGAGCATCTTGGCCGCGGACCTGAACGGGCATGCCGGTCCGACACGGGTTATCGCGACCGCACCGTCGGAGTCGGTGCCCGCCATCCCCGTGTCCCTCGACCATGCCAGTATGGTGACCTTGTGCCCCGCGTCCGCCAGCGCCTTCGCCTCGATCCGGACCCTAGGGTCGGGCCTGTACGGGTTGGCCAACAGCATCAGGGTCGAAGCCATCGCCCTGTGATTCCCACTCAGGGGTAATAAAGCATCTGGGCCGTCAGAGCCTGACCGACTTGCCCTCTCTCATGGACCTCTTCGCGGCCTCGATGAGTTCGACGGTCTTGACGCCGACCTCGCCGCTGTTCCTGGTCTCGGTCATCGGGTCCGCGATCGACTTCACGAAGTGGACGAGCTCGTCTCTGATGGTGTTGTTCCTCTCGAGCCCGAGCCTGTAGGTGTAGCCGCTCTCGTAGACCGTGACCTCCTGGGCGACGGCGTCTATGAGCGCTGAGCGGTTCTCGCCCACGAGCATGATCTGCCTGACCTTCCTGGGCACTAGCCAGCTTATGTTGGCCATGGCGATTATGCCGTCCTTGAACTTCGAGACGATGTACGCGGTCTCCTCGCCCTCCTTCCGCCTGAAGGGCCCTCCGGCGCACATGACCTCCTCGGGCCACTGGCCGAGCAGGTAGTTCTGTATGTCGAACATGTGCGGCGCGAGGTCCCACAGAACATCCCTGTCGGGGAACGCCTTCTCGAGGTTGACCCAGTTCATCTCCATCAGGAAGAGCTTCCCGAAGAACTTCTCCTCCTCGATGAGCCTCCTGACCTCCGCGAGCGCGTTGTTGAACCTGAATATGTGCCCCACGGAAAGGGTGAGGTTCTTCGATTTGGCCAGGGCGACCAGCTCGTTGCCCTCCTTGGACGTGAGCGTTATGGGCTTCTCGACGATCACGTGCTTCCCGGCCTCGAGTGCGTCCTTGCAGGCCGCGAAGTGCGCCTGGTTCGGCGTGCATATCGCGACCGCATGGAGGTCCTTGGCCGCGAGCAACTGCCTGTAGTCCTTGTATCCCGTCTTCACGCCGTACCTCTCGCTCGCGAACGCGAGGTTCTTCTCGTCCAGGTCGGAGACGCCGATGACGGACACGTTCTCGATCTTGGAGAACTCGTCCAGTATCTTCTTGCCCCAGTACCCGACGCCTATCACGCCTACGTTGAACTTGGCCATCTGAGTCACCTCACCCGTAGAATCCCCTGATGCACTCGCCGACGTACTTGACCTGGTCGTCCGTGATGTCCACGAACATCGGGAGCGTCAGGACCTCTTTGCACAACCTCTCTGTGATCGGGAGCATGCCTTCCTTGAAGCCGTACATGTCGCGGTATACGGGCTGCAGGTGTATCGGTATGTCGTAGTGCACGCCCACGCCGACGCCTTTCGACTCCAGGTGCGCCTTGAGCTCGTTCCTCTTCTTGGTCAGTATCGCGTACTGGTGATAGACTGGCTCGAAGTCCTTCGAGGGCCTCGGGGGCAGCCTCAGGTCCCCGACTCCTTCGAGCATCGAGTCGTACTTCGCCGCCACTGCCCTCCTCTTCTCGTTCCACTGGGGCAGCATCTTGAGCTGCTCGATGCCCACCGCGGCGTTGGCCGAGTTCAGCCTGGCAGTGGTGCCTATCAGGTCGTGCTCGTACTGGCCCTTCCTCCCGCAGTGCCTGAGCCTCTTGACCAGGTCCGCGAGCCTCGGGTCGTCCGTGGTCACCATGCCGCCGTCCCCGCCTACGTGCATGTTCTTGGTCGGGTAGAACGAGAAGCAACCCATGAGCCCGAGCGCCCCTGTCCTCCGGCCCTTGTACTTGGCACCGTGTGCCTGGCACGCGTCCTCGACGACTATCGCGCCGTGCTTCTCCGCCGCCTCGTTTATCTCATCCATCCTGGCAGGGTGCCCGTACAGGTGCACTGGTATGACGGCCTTGGTGCCCTCGTCGAACCTCAGCTTGGCCGGGTCCAGGTTGAAGTCTGCGTCGTCCACGTCGGTGAATACCGGCTCCCCGCCGAACGCGACGAACGCGTTCGAGGTCGCGACGAACGACATGGCGGATGTGAGGACCTTGTCCCCCGCCTTGACATCGGCCGCCTGGAGCGCGAGCTGCAAGGCAGCGGTCCCGGAGCTGAGCGCGACCGCGTGCTTCGTCCCGCACATCCTCGCGAAGGCCTCCTCGAACTTGTTCACGCTCTCGCCGAGCGTGAGCCTCTCGTTCCTGAGGGCGTTCGCCGCCGCCTGTATCATCTCCTCCGTCATCACGGGCTGTGCCTGTGGTACTTTCATCTGCCCTTCCTCCTCTCCTTCTTCTGGCTGGACTTCTTCTTGATCTTGATCCTCTTCGCGGGGCACCCGACGACGACCGCCCCTGCCGGGACGTCCTTGGTGACCACCGCGCCGGCGCCGACGAGCGCCCCCTCGCCTATTGTGACCCCGCAGACGATGGTCGCGTTCGCCCCTATCGAGGCGCCCTTCTTGACCAGCGTGGGTGTGGATTCCCAGTCCCCGACCGCCTTCGGCCGCCTGTCGTTCGTGAAGCACACGTGCGGGCCGATGAAGACCTCGTCCTCTATCGTCACGCCGCTGGGTATGAACGCGGAGGCCTCGACCTTGCACCTGTCGCCTATCGTGACGTCCCGCTGTATCTCGACGTACGCGGCTATCCTGCAGCCCTTGCCTATCCTGCAGCCGTACAGGTTCACGAAGTCTCGGACGATGGTGCCGTCCCCTATCTCCGCGTCGTCTATCTTGTAGTACTTCGCGAGCAGCTTCACCGCGCACACCCCTCTGGTCCGTCAGAATCCCGAAGAAGCTATAATAGATTATGGAACCACAGCGGGCGTGCGTGCTGGAAGTCGTCGCGCAGGGGCCGGTTCACGCCTTCTTCCGGACCGGGAGCCCGAGGTCATCCGACAGGTCCGGCCTGTCCCTGCTGAGCTCGACCGTGGCCCTTATCCAGTCGGCCTTGCTGCCTATGTCGAACCTGCGTCCCTTGAACCTGAGACCGTTGAGCCCTTCCTTCCTGCACAGGAGCCTCATCGCGTCGGTGAGCTGGTACTCCCCGCCCTTACCCGGGTCTATCCTCTCCAGGTGCCTGAATATCTCGGGCTTGAACACATATCTGCCTATGATCGCGAGGTCGGAAGGGGCGTCCTTCGGAGAGGGCTTCTCGACCAGGTCGTCCACCTTGTACAGCTCGTCCCTGACCTTCCTGCCCTTGATGACGCCGTACCTCGAGATCTTGGACTTCGGCACCCGCTCGACGCCGACGACCGATGTATCCGTCTCTTCGAACGCCTCCACGAGCTGACCTATGCAGGGGTGGTCGTTGACCACGATGTCGTCCCCGAGCATGACCGCGAATGGTTCGTCCCCGATGTGCTTCTTGGCGCACAGGACCGCGTGGCCCAGTCCTAGCTGCTCCTTCTGCCTGATGTAGAATATGTCTGCCATGGACGCTATCCTCTGGACCTCCTCGAGCGCGTCCTTGTTGCCGCTGTCCCTGAGCTTGTGCTCGAGCTCGTAGGACTTGTCGAAGTGGTCCTCGATGGCCCTCTTGCCCCTGCCCGTGATCATGATTATGTCGGTCATGCCGGACGCGACTGCCTCCTCCACGACGTACTGTATCGCGGGCTTGTCTACGACCGGGAGCATCTCCTTGGGCTGAGCCTTCGTCGCGGGCAGGAACCTGATGCCCAGCCCCGCAGCGGGGATGACGACCTTCATCCTGCGAAAGAAAGGCTGGGGACGACTTAATGCTTTCTTGGCGCGCCCCCTGCCCAAAAGGGTTAATACCGCCACAGCCGGTTCGATGGCCGATGAGGGTCTGCGTCGTAGGCGCTGGTTATGTAGGTCTCGCGACGGCCGTGATGTTCGGGAAGCTCGGGCACCAGGTCTCCATAGCGGAGGTCGACGCCTCGAGGGTCAAGTCGGTCAACTCGGGGAAGGCGCCGTTCTATGAGCCGCCACTCGAGCGCGAACTGGCGAAGCTGGTGAAGTCTGGCACCCTGAGGGCCACAGCCGACACGACCTCGTCCGTCCGGGACTCGAAGTCCGTGTTCATCTGCGTGCAGACGCCCCCGCTCCCGTCCGGCAAGATAGATATCAGACCCGTGAAGAAGGCCGCCCAGGACGTCGCCAGGGGTCTGAGGGCCTCGTCCGTCTACAAGGTCGTGGTCATGAAGAGCACTGTCGTGCCAGGCACGACAGACTCGGTCGTCAAGCCGCTGCTTGAGAATGGCTCGGGAAAGACCGCGGGCGTCGATTTCGGACTCTGCATGAACCCCGAATTCCTCCAGGAGGGGAGCGCCCTCAAGGACAGCATGGAGCCGTCAAGGATAGTGGTCGGCTCGATGGACAAACGCGCAGGCGACCTCCTGATGAAGCTGTACGCGCCTCTCCGGGCTCCGAAGGTCAGGACGGACCTGCGGACCGCGGAGATGATCAAGTACGCCTCGAACGTGTTCCTCGCGACCAAGATATCCTACGCCAACGAGGTCGCGGACATCTGCGTGAGGCTCGGGATCGACTCCGAGACCGTTCTGTCCGCCGCTGGGATGGACCCGAGGATAGGTCCGCTGTTCCTGAAACCTGGCCTCGGGTTCGGCGGCAGCTGCCTGCCGAAGGACGTGAAGGCGTTGAAGGACAGGGCCAGGGAATTGGGCTACTCCTCGAAGCTCCTGTCCGCGCTTCTCGCGATAAACGACCAGCAGCCGCTCGAGGCGATATGGCTCCTCGAGCGCGAGATAGGCCCCGTCCGGGACAGGCGCGTGGCCGTGCTCGGCCTGGCGTTCAAGGGAGGGGTCGACGACATCAGGGAGACCAGGGCCGTCCCGTTGATAACCGAGCTGCTAGCGAGGGGCGCGAGAGTGGTGGCGTTCGACCCGATGGCCATGCCCAGCTTCATCAAGGTCATGCCGACGATCGAGTACGCGTCCTCCGCCCAGGGATGCCTCGAGGGCGCGGACGGATGCATCGTCCAGGCGGACTGGAAGGAGTTCAAGGCCCTCGGGAGGAAGGAGTTCTCCGGCATGAGGTCCCCCGTGGTCGTGGACGGACGGCGGTCCCTCGACCCGGTGAAGGTCAGGCGCGCCGGGGCCAAGTACCTGGGGATAGGGTACGGCCGGCAAGGGACAGCCTGACTCCGACGGCCATCTGGAAACCATAATAAGGCCCGAGTCTTTTCCTATGGCGTTGATACGGAATGATGGTCAGCATCGTCCTGAACCTGCTCAATGAGAAGAGGCACATCAGGGACCTTCTCGACAGCCTCGTCATACAGGAGGCGCCGTTCGAGATAGTCGTGGTGGACGCCGGCAGCAGGGACGGCACCGTCGAGATCATCAAGTCGTACATGGAGAAGCACGCTAACATCAGGTTCTTCCACCACCCCGGGACCAGGGGTGAGAGCACGAACTTCGGCATATCCCAGGCGAAGGGCGACGCCGTGGCCACGATAGGCGGCGACTGCATCGCGAACCCGTTCTGGGTGAAGGAGCTGCGCGGGTCGCTCGCGCAGTTCGACATAGTCGCGGGGAAGACGATCAACATCGGATACCACGCCTTCGAGGACCTCGAGAGGGTCGAGCTGCACCACCGGGGGTTCGACGTGTCCTACCCGAGCGCGAGCATGGCCTGGCGGAAGGAGGTGCTGGTCGCCGTCGGCGGGTTCGATGAGTGGTTCATCACCGCGGAGGACATCGACCTGAACTTCAGGGCGGTGTCGAAGGGGTTCACGCTCGGCTACGACCCTGACGCGATCGTGTACCACAGGACCAAGGGGAGCTTCAGGGGATTCTTCAAGCAGGCGTTCTGGAACGGCTGGGGGAGGAAGCAGCTCACCATGAAGCACGGGAACCTGTGGGGGAGCTACAAACCCCAGAGGCTGTTCGAGACCTCGTGCTCCTTCTGGGCGCTCGCGAGGCTGTTCGTCGCCGTGCTCGGCTATCTGCTCTGCAAGTTCTTCGACAAGCCGCCCAGGCGGACAGCTGCGGACGGCCCCCGGGTCGGAGGATGACCTTCTTGCCGAGAGTGTCAGTCGTCATACCGACCATGAACGAGGAGGCGAGCATAGGGCTCGTCATAGACGAGGTGCGGGCCGCCCTCGAGAACGTCATGCCGTACGAGATACTGGTCGTCGACACGGACTCGCGCGACAGGACGAGGGAGATCGCGGCCCAGAAGGGCGCGGTCGTCATCCAGGAGCCCAGGCGGGGGTACGGCCGCGCGTACAAGACCGGGTTCGAGAAGGCCTCCGGGGACATCATAGCCACCTTGGATGCCGACATGACCTACCCTGCGCCCGAGATACCGACGCTCGCGGCGATGCTCGAGTCGCAAGGCCTGGACTTCATCACGACCGACAGGTTCGCCGACATGGCGAAGGGCGCGATGAGCGCGAAGCACAGGCTGGGCAACAAGGTCCTGTCCGTCGCTGCCCGGGTGCTCTTCAGGGTGAAGGTCAGGGACTCCCAGAGCGGCATGTGGGTCTTCAGGCGGTCCGTGCTCGGCAACCTGGAACTCGAGAGCGACGGCATGGCGATGTCCGAGGAGATCAAGATCGAGGCGTTCAAGAAGGCCAGGGCCGTTGAGGTGCCGATCACCTACAGGGTCAGGGTCGGCGAGGTGAAGCTGCAGAGCTGGAAGGACGGTTTCGGGAACCTCAAGTACCTGTTCAAGAAACGCTTCTAGCGCTCAGTCCTCGGGCCTGGTCCCGCGGAGGCGGAAGTACACCAGGACCGCCATCGCGGACATTACCAGGACCGCGACGGGCAGGACGAATTCTGTCCCTGGCGGGTCCTCGTTGCTCCCGAAGTACATGATCTCGAGGACGATCTCGGACCCGGTCACGTAGGTCCTGTTCTCCGCGACCGCTTCCCCGCCTCTTCCGAGGACCTCGACCGTGAGAAGGTCGCCGTATCTGGCCTCGTCCGGGACGGTCACGGTCCCGACGAACTCGTTCCCTGAGAGCGTGAGCGTGACCGGCCCGCTCCTCGTCCTCAGGACGACTTCGACGCCGTCCGTGACGACGCCATCCCCTGAGACGACCCTCACACGTACCTCGAGGTCGCGGGTGAGAGTGATGTCGAGCGTGTTGTGAGTCGTCACGGTCCCGTCGTCCCATGCGCTCGCAGAGACGACTAGCTCCCCCGCGAGCCCCGATATGACGATGTCCGAGCCGTCCGAGTCGATTACGTCGAGCAGCTGCAAGCCCGCGTCGGTCCGGACGAACACCCATGCGAGATACCGTTCGTGGGGCGATTCCCAGTGGAGCGTCGCCTCGTCGAACTCGTCGTCTCCGTCCGTGTCCTCATATGAGACGGAGGGCCCCGCTCCCGTCACGGACTGAGGCTCGGCCGACCTCACGGCGGAGGTCGCGTCCCCCCAGCCTACTCCGTGGAAAGACAGGGACATGTAAGCGGCGCCCAGCTCGTACTCGTTGGGGGCGTAGACCGCGGCGCCGGTGAAGTCCAGCACATCCTCGTAGTCGTCGTCGTACGGGCTCGCGTATCCTTCGTACCGGTAGACGACTTGTCCGTAGGCCTGCAACGTCTCGAGCGCGAGGAACGACAGGTCGAGCGGGAGGTCGGCTCGCGCTAGATTCGTGAGCGCGTCGCCTGTGTCGAGGTACCAGTCCACGAAGTCAGAGGTGGCCGTGCCCTCCAGCGCCTGCAGGAGAGTGTCTCTGTAGAGGTCCGCGTAGCCAAGCATGTGCGATGACAGTTCAGTGAGCCGGTCCGCGAACGTGCCGAACGCCTCCAGGTCGTGGACCGCGATGGCCGCTGACCATGAGCCCAGGAGGAGGGTCATCCGGTGTATCTCGCATATCTCCGCGCCCCATTCCTCAGGCGAGATCCCCCTGTCCCAGGCGAGGCTGTCCAGGACCAGGTCGTACCTGAAGCCCTGGGCGGGCACCGAGATCTCGCTGCCGACATACCAGTCCGCGTGTTCCCGCAGCTCGTGCATCGTCTCCACCACGCCCTCGACGCAGGAGTCGGTCACGACGATGTCTATGTCCCTTCCCAGCTCCTCGGTCGCATCCGCGAGAGCGAGGCCCAGATCCGGGAGCTGGAGCAACGATGTGCCGTCCTGGCAGAGGCCGTACCATCCCCCGCTGTGCCCCCAGAGCACGAGCGCCAGCCTGTCCGCGGGATAGTTGCGCCAACAGAAGGTCACGAAGTCCGAGAGAGTGTCAGGGGAGGTCATGTCCGCCTCTCCGTCCGCCGGTATCACCTCGGACGAATCGTCTACTTGCACCGAGACGATGGCCGGGTTGCCCAGGTCGCCTCCGACGACCTCGAGGATCATCGAGTCGTTGACGCCCAGAGGGTCCACCAGGACCACCACGTTCATCCAGTCTGCCAGCTGGACGGCCTCCATCTCGTTGATGTCCTCCTCCCACGGCAGTTCGGGCACGGAGTCGGCTGCCATGTACACCATGATTGTCCAGTCCGGCTCGTCGGCCGCGTAGGCGCCGGCCTGAAGAGAGGGAACCATGAGCGAGGCCGCTGCACAGCACAACATGAGAAGCTGCAGGCCCGGGTGTGTTCGCGCCATGGCAGAGACCTCAGGGGAGGCCCGCAGCCTTGGCACAGAGTCTGACGGTCTCCCGCAGGCTTTCGACGTTCTCCCTGGTATACAGACACGACGCAGGATGATACGCGACGAATGCGCGCACCTCGCGCCCGCCAACAGACGCCTTCCTCTCGCGGCCGGCGATGTCCTTCATCCTCGAGCGGTCGCCCAGGATGTGTCGGGCCACGGTCTGGCCCAGAAGGCACACGACCTTCGGCCGCGCCCGGGCGATCTCGGAGTCGATGTGCATCCGGCAGGCCTCGACCTCGTCCGTTCTCGGCCGCCGGTTCCCCGGAGGGCGGCATTTGACGAGGTTGGTGATGTAGACGTCGTCCCGGGAGACCCCGGCCGATCCGAGCGCGGAGTCCAGGACCTTGCCTGCCCGGCCTACGAAGGGCGAGCCCTTGACATCCTCGTCCCTTCCGGGAGCCTCTCCTATGAACATCAGCGGTGATGCGGGGTCCCCGGCACCGGAGACCACCTGCGTCCTCGTCTCTGACAGCCTGCACCTGTGGCAGTCCGGGTCCGTCCTCGGTGCCTTCATATCAGGTCCTTGGCCTTGAAGACGGAGACGAACTCGACGCCGTTCTCTGACAGGAGCTCCTTGGCCCCTTCCTCGCGGTCGACCACGGCGATGGCCTTGACGACATGGGCGCCCTTCGCCCTGAGCGCGTTCACGACCCTCATTGCCGAGCCGCCGGTCGTCGCGACGTCCTCTACGACGACGAACTTCTCGCCAGGGACGACCTCTCCTTCGATCAGCTCCTTCGTCCCGTGGTCCTTCGGCTCCTTCCTGACCATCACGAACCGCCTTCCTGTCTCGAGCGAGACCGCGACTGCGATCGGGACCGCGCCCAGCGCCATGCCCGCGATTTTGCACTCGCCCACGTGGGGCGCCATGGCCTTGCCTATCTCCTTCAGCACGCCCGGGTCGGTGCTCGCCCTCTTGATGTTGACGAACATGTTGCTCTTCCGGCCCGATGCCAGAACGAACTCGCCGGTCTGCACCACCTTCATGTCCTTGAGCATCTGCTTGAGCATCTTCGCACCCCTACCAGGGCACATTCTTTTTGCCCAACTTATAACCTATGATGTTCACCGACCTGTGGAGCAGCGGCACGACCACGAGGAATGCCGCGAGGCCCCATACGCCGTTGTCCTCCCAGAAGTGCCCGATGAACCAGCCGGGGCTGACTACCAGGGCCAGCAGTACGGCGCCGAAGACGAAGTTGTACTGGTCCAGTACCGGGGCCTTCCTTCCCCTGTCGACCCCCAGCCTCCTCTTCAGGAACGAGCCCAGACAGTCGCCCGTCATCGCGCCGAAGCTCAGGGCCGTGACGATGGCCAGGGCCCAGGGCAGGTCCCCGTACCCGTATGCGCTCTGCTCGTCGAGCATGACTGTCACGATGATCTGTATGGCGCCGACGCCGAGCCCTGTGAGCGCCCCGCCGAAGAAGCCTCTCCAGGTCTTCCCGTCCCCGAGGATCCTCTTCCCGCGCCAGCTCCTGCCGAGGTCCATCGGCGGGCCCCCGCCGAAAAGCACGGCGGCGGAGTTGGGCACGAGCGCCGGCAGCATCAGCCACAGGCCGGCCAGCGCGGCCTCCAAGGGTGACATCCGGGATGCCATATCGCGGAAGGGTTAATTAACAGCACGTGCCCGCAGGCCCGTCCGTCAGCGCCCGGGCCATCTCACGGGGGCGTCGGGTCCCGCCGCCCTGGGCTCTTCCGGCCGCGAAGCGAAGAAGCCGTCGATGTCCTCGACGATGTCGTCCGAGCGCTTCGCGTCTATCGTGTCCCTGAAGTGCACTATCCTCTTGTCCAGTACGACGGCCACGCCCCTGTCCGTCTCGCTCCTGATCAGCCTGCCTATGGCCTGCTGGAGCTTCCTGCCCGTGGGTGCCTTGACCGCGTGCGACCATCCGTCCCCGAACCGCAGCTCGCAGAAGTGCTGGAGGGCCCTCTGCTTCGCCGTCGGCTTCGGGTAGGGTATGCCGGCGACGACGGCGACCTCCATCTCCGAGCCCGGGAAGTCCAGGCCCTCGCTCACCCTCCCGCCGGCGATGGCGTGCATGACGGCGTTGCCGGAGGACGCCTTGAAGGCGCGGACCGCGTCCATGAGGCCCGCCTGGTCCATCTTGCGGCTCTCGAAGAAGACCTCCCTGCCCTGCGACGCGTCGCAGGTCTTGCTGGATATGCGCTCCATGAGCGCGTAGGACGGGTAGAACACGATCGTGCTCCTGGGCACCTCGGACAGTATGCGCGATATCCTCTCGGACATCCTGTCCAGGAGCGTGTCGTCCCTGCTGATGTCGTCGTGCTTCGTCGTCACGTCGTCGGAGTACAGGACCAGCCTGTTCCCCGGGGGGAAGGGGGACGGCACCTCGACGAGGCGCGAGTCCTTCGGCAGGCCTATGGAGTCCCTGTAGTCGTCCAGGGGCTTCAGCGTCCCGGACATGTGTATGCTCGTGTGGCATTCCATGAGCGGCCGGCACGCGATCGACGCATCGAGGCAGTACGCCTCTATGGCCCTGGTGTCGCCTGAAGTCACGAGCTTTATGTACTCCTCCTCGTCGAGCGCGTGCCAGAACGTGAGGAAGTTCGACGCCCCGAACACGTAGGACCTGGGCAGGCGCCCCGAGAGCTTCTTGTTGTCCCTGACCATCTCGCCGAAGTTGGACGCCTGCGTCAGGAGCCCGCGTATCCCCCGGCTCGTCTGGTGCGTCCTGAACATCAGCTCCTCCTCGACGAACGACTGCGGTATGATGCCGTCCTCGTCTATGAGGTACTCCTCGATGGCGGAGTCCAGGACCTCCTCGACCATGCACACGAAGTCCTTGAGGCTGGTGCCTTCGCACACCTCGGGGTCCCCGTACTCGTCTATCTCCCTGTGGGCCAGCCTCAGGGTGACGTTGCTGAGCTCGGCGGACTCCAGCTCCCTCGCGTACGACGGGAGGTTGTGGGCCTCGTCGACCAGGACCACGATGTCCGCGGGCGAGCAGGCCATCCAGTCCATCAGGGCGTGCCTGATGAACCTGTCGAAGAACATGATGTAGGGGCAGGCGACGACGTCGGCCACGGGCACGTGCATCTTGCAGACCTCGTACGGGCACAGGTCCCTCTCGACGCAGTGGTCGACGAACTCCTCCGCGGTCGGGAGCTCGTCCCTGGCGTACCGGAGCACTGGCGCGAGGTCGTCCGATATGGTGGCCGCGTAGAACCTGCACGCCTCCTCGTCCCCCTTCAGGACCCTGGCCTTCCGCTCGCTGCAGACCTTCGAGAGCTCCTCGGGGTTCCCCTGGCTCAGCTCATCGTCCGTCGCGGCCAGGGGACACATGTTCCTCCGGCCCTGGAGCGCGACCCCGAAGACCTTCCTGCGCTCGGAGATCATGCGCAGCTCGAGCATGACCTGCCTCTGCTGGGAGTTGGTCCGGGTGAGGTACAGGAGCTTCTTTCCCCTCGACTTGCAGTGTTCGACGCAGGCCGAGAGCGCGCAGACGGTCTTGCCCGTGCCCGTGCCGCTCTCCACCACGGTGTGCGCCCGGGCGTCGCAGGCGTGCCCGACCGCCTGCATGAGACTCTCCTGGCCGGGCCTGGGAGCGTATGGGAACAGGGGCGATGCCATGTGTCACGCCCAGGGTTCACACTGGTCAAATCGCTTTCGCTGGGCTCGGTGAAAGTAGACCGGGCTCACTCGCGGGTCCAGATGTCCTCAGGGATCTCGTCGTACACGCTGGACGACTCGCCGTCGCCGGAGATGGCGCCGCTGCGGCCGGTTATGAGCTCCTGGATGCGGTCCTTCCTGAACATCCAGTAGTGGATGCGCCACTCGCGGCCGTCGTAGAGGGTCGTCTCCTCGCGCTCGGTGACGAGGATGCCCGCGTCCTCGAGCATGTAGAACGCATCCCTGTCCTCCGGCTCGAGCACGTTGTCTATTATCCGCTCGCTGTACCCGAAGAAGTTCATCACGTGCTGGGCCATCGCCCTCGCTTCCTCCTCGGGCATGCCCTGCTTGTCTATGCTGTTCTTGATCGCCTTGGTCAGGTGCTCGACGGTCAGAGTGCTGCCCGCCGGCTCGCTGTCGGACTTCTTCAGCTTGGTGATAATATTCAAAGACTCCCCTCGCCTTTTCATAACAAACCAACCCTACAACCGAGAACCGCGCCGACTTACAACAGAAGGTTCATTTAGATTCCGGCCGTATAAATAGGTTGGTGTTCAACCCTCGGGCCCAAGGCGCCCCCAGGCTTCCGACGGCCGGGCGTCAGGCGCCCCGATGGACAGAGTTGTACGGAGGACGTGCGATGTTGGCGGAGTTCAGCGTGGTCCCGATAGGCGAAGGGGAGAGTGTGGGCGAGTATGTGGCCGAGTGCGTCAGGATCGTGAAGGCTTCAGGGCTCCCTTACAGGCTCTGCCCCATGGGCACGGTGGTCGAGGGGGGCTACGACGAGGTCATGGAGGTGGTGCGCCAGTGCCACCTCAAGGTGACAGGCATGTGCGGGCGTGTCATCACGACCGTCAAGATGGACGACAGAAAGGGCGCGGAGGGCGCCATCGACAAGAAGATCGAGTCCGTGCTCAGAAGACTGGGAAATGAATAAGATAATGGGTTTGACGGGTTTCGCTTAGCCCAAAGGCCAGTCCAAGGATATCTCCTGTGGCCAGAAACCCACCCACGCGACCAGCAGCACGGCGCTGATGATCAAGGCGACCCTAACCCACATGTCCATGTCCGACCTGACGAGCCCGCCGACGAACAGGACGATGGTGATCAGCAACATCCCGAAGGACGCCACCAGCGTGCCCGCCTTCTCGATGTCGTTGTCGTCCGACATTCCGCTGATCACGGCACCGAGCCAGAGCAGGAATATCGCCAGGACCAGTCCGAGCACCATCGGCAAGTCGGATACGGCTCGCTTGACGGTGTCGATCATCGGTTTCGGCGGTGCCTGATAGACGGGTGCATATCCCGGATACGGGCCCTGTTGAGCAGGTCCCATCGGTTGTCCAGATGCCATTTATACCCCTTCCGGCCGGATATTGGCTTATAAAGAGTATATATCTTTCGGAGCTGATTTTAAAAACACCGTCATCTGCCGTCGAAGACGGCTGCTGGCACGCGCGGCAGTGCTGCGTTTGTCTACTTCCTGTCCTCGCCGTTCTGACGCTTGTTCCTGACAACGACCGTGCGGCACTTCCGCACCCTTGCCACCACGGGCTTTCCAAAATGTATCTCCAAGTCGGCGCACTCCGTTCAGTTCGATTCTTCCCTGGTCGCTGGGTATAGGGGGTCTCGGACTGGAAATCAATCGGTGTCGGCGTATATAAATTAAGCGCCCTACGGTATCAGAATTGACGTCAGGAGCCGACCCAGGCCCTCACTCCGGGTGTCGGTCCGGCCGTTCCCGGGCATACCTCTCGGCCTTCTCGAGGATCCTGTCCAATTCCCCTCTGAGGCGGGCCGCATCCGCGTCCGTTGCAGGTCGCGCGACGGCTGCGGGCGTCCCTGAGACCACGGACCCCGCGGGTATCTCCTTCCCTGGGGGCACCAGCGCCCCGGCAGCGACCATGCTCCCCTTGCCGACTCTCGCGCCGTCCAGGACGATGGCGCCTACGCCCACGAGGACTCCGTCCTCGACCACGCATCCGTGCAGGCGCGCCCCGTGCGACACGAGACAGCCCGCTCCGACCTTCACCGGGCGCCCCTCCGGCGCCTCGACGAACGCCATGTCCATGACGGCTGAACCCTCTCCTATCTCGACGGAGTCGTCGTCCGCGCGCAGGAGCGCGAACGGCCATACGCTGGCCCTCTCCCGGAGGGTCACGTCGCCTATCAGGAGGGCGCTCTCGTCCACATACGATCCTCCGTGCAGGCGCGGCCTCTTCCCGCCGACCTCCCTCAGCGCCATCTCAGCACGGATGTTGTTCAGGGCTCATTATCTTAATCATGGGGCCGCCGTACCGCCCATGCGAACACCTTATCTATCGTGAAAGCTGTTAACGGAGCCTCAGAACCTCTCCACCCCGGAGGATAGACAAATTGTCACATCCTGATGAGAAGAGAGCCCCCCTACTCGATGTCATCCAGTCGATCAACGGACGCATCTGCACGGCGTCAGACGCTGACGAGGCCTTCTCGCCGATAGCGGACAGCCTGCGCTCGCTCATAGGCTCGGACTACGGCGCATTCCTCATACTGGAGGAGGACGGCCTGCACATGAGGCTCGTCGCGTCCTCCGGGCCGATGGAGATATCCCGGGAGCTGCTAGCGGCTTACAGCTCGGACTTGAACGTGCGCACAGCCCTGTCCAGGGACAACAGGTCGAACGTGATGGTCTGGAACTCCCTCGAGTCCGTCCCGGGGGACATGCAAGAGCTGTTGGCCAGATACGGAGTGACCAACCTTATGGTCGCCTCGATCGTCTTCCGCAAGAGGGTCCTGGGCTATGTCGCAGTCGCGAACATGCAGGGAAGGCCTGCGTTCGAACC
Source organism: uncultured Thermoplasmata archaeon (assembly GCA_964488505.1). GTDB lineage: Archaea > Thermoplasmatota > Thermoplasmata > UBA10834 > UBA10834 > UBA9653. Next base: position 61,293 of record CAZAUI010000005.1, read on the forward strand.
ACAGGCGGAGGATACGCTCAGGGTGTTCGCCGACTACCTCGCGATCCCCGTCGACAGCGTGCGCACGGAATTCCTGATAAAGAGGAACGCCGAGGAGCGGCACAGGGTGCTGTCCATCGCTCCCATCGGCATCATGTCCCTCGACCCGAAGGGGATCATACAATCCGTGAACAAGCAGATGCTGAAGGTGTTCGAGAAGGCCCGGAATGAGGAACTGGTGGGCACGAGCATCTTCGAGGTGCCCGCAGTGCACAGGTCCGGCCTGGACGCGCTCATCATCCAGGGTATGGAGGGGCACATGGGTGAGAAGGTGGACCTCCACTATGTCCAGAGGCCGGACAAGGCCGTGTACCTGCACGTCAAGATCGCCCCTCTCCTATCGGAGAAGGGGGATGTCCAGGGCATCGTCCTCGTCGCGATGGACACGACCTCCAAGGTGAGGCTGGAGAGCCAGCTGGAACGCTCCTACGAGAAGCTGACGCAGACGTACCAGGAGCTCGAGAGGGTGACCAAGATGAAGACCCAGTTCATCGACGTCGTGTCGCACGAGCTCAGGACCCCGCTGACGGTGATGAGGGGCTACGTGGACCTTGTCGAGGGGGAGTACTCCCCCAAGCTCGACCCTCGGTTCGGGCAGAGGCTGAAGATAATCAGGGCGAACACCGACAAGCTCTACGGGCTCGTGGAGAGCATGCTCGACATAAGCAGGCTGGAGAAGGGCAGCCTGGAGATACACACGGAGCCGGTGAAGGTCGACACCATACTCGAGGAGATCGTCGAATCGCGGCAGAAGAACGCCGAGGAGAAGAAACAGGTCCTGACGTTCTCCGTGGACGGGACGATACCCGTGGTGATGGCGGACCGGAGGCGGATGAGGGACGTGTTCAACAACATCATCGACAACGCCATCAAGTACACGGAGGAGGGCGGCAGGGTGCAGGTGGGCTGCCGGGACGAGGGCAGGATCGTGCATGTCTGGGTGAAGGACAACGGGATCGGCATACCCCTGGAGAACCTCGGCAAGATATTCGACAGGTTCTACATCGTCGCGAAGGACGACCTGGCGCATCAGGTCGACAGGATAGGCCTCAGCCTGCCGATAGCGAAAGGGATAATCGAGGCCCACGGCGGGAGGCTGTGGGTCGAGAGCCAGGTGGGCAAAGGCAGCGTGTTCCACATAGACCTCCCCAAGGAGCAGACGAAGTAGCCATGATAGGGTTCTAATACCCGGCCACAATCTCGTCCTTGCATGCCTCCGAGGGACCGCCGCAACGCTGTGTTGCTCACGACGTTCGCGAGCCTCATCTGGGGCACTTCGTTCCCCGGGGTCAAGTGGGGGCTGGGCTATGCCGGGAACGACATCTTCTTCCTCTGGCTCAGGTTCATCGTCGCCTCCGCGCTGACCCTCGCGATAGTCCTTCTGATCAAGAGGTTCTCGTTCAAGGTCCTGAAGGACCCGATGATATGGTTGGTGGGGGCGTGCAACGCGGGCTCCTTCATAGCGCAGTATGTAGGCCTGACGCTGACGACCGCCTCCAAGACGGCGCTGCTAGTCGACATCAACGTGATAGCGGTGGCGATCGTCTCCTTCTTCGCCTTCAGAGAGCGCTTGAACAGGGTGCAGACCGTCGGAATCTTCGTGGGGATGGCGGGGATCGTGTTGCTCACCGCGGACGGCGGCCTCTCCTTCGCGGAGGACGAGTTCATGGGGGACATGATCGTGTACCTCTCAGGCTGGGGCTGGGCGTTCTTCATAGTGCTGAACAAGAAGCTGCTGTCCAGGTACTCAGCCGTAGAGGTCAGCACCGCCGCGATCGTGACCTCGTCCATCTGGCTGATATTCCCGGTGGCGTACCTGGGCATGACCGGCGCGGACTTCACCATCGAGCCGATGGCCTGGGTTGCGATAGTCTACCTCGGCATCGCGTGCACCTCTGTGGCGACGCTCCTCTGGGCGATGGGCCTCGAGGGCGTCTCTGCGACGGCCTCGGCCACGATAATGCTGCTGGAGATAATCACGGCGCTGGTGATATCCATATTGTTGCTGGACGAGTCGTTGGAGCAGCTGGCCGTGATTGGCGCGGCCATGGTGCTCGCGGCGATATACCTCGTCGCATCGAGCGGCCACAAGGACGAGGCCCCCGCGGTCAGCCACACCTGACGGGCGGAAACGGCATCCGTCACAGAATCGGCGTGGACGCCACGTACCCGGTTATGCCGTCGAGGATCATCTGGACGGCATAGGCGGATGTGATCAGCCCCATCACCCTGGTGAGGGCCCTGGTGCCCGCGTTCCCTATGACCTTGAACACGAGGTCGACCTTCCACAGCATCAGGGTCGTTATCAGCATCACGGCCGCGAGGGAGAGCAGGACGAGCGGCATATCGGCGGTCCCCGTCAGCGTTATGACCACGGATATCGCGCCCGGGCCTGCGAGCATGGGCGTGCCGAGCGGGACGAAGGCGACGTCCTCGGGCGTGTGCGGCTCCTCGTCCGGCTCCTCGGCGCCCTTGCGTCGGGACCGGGGCGTGTCGCCCTCGTACAGCATCATGACGCCGATCACGAGCAGGAGCAGGCCGCCCGCTATCCTCAGCGCGTCTATCGAGACGGAGAGATAGTCGAGTATAACCTTGCCGACGAGAGCGAACGCGACCAGGAGCGAGGCGCCGAAGGCGACCGAGTACTTGAGCGTCTGGACCCTGTCCTTGGCGCTCATGCTCTTCGTCAGCACGAGGTAGATCGGCATGACCCCGAACGGGTCTATGACTATGAACATCGGGATGAAGACGATGAGGAACTCGAAGGCCATCATTTCAGGCATGCTTTGCATGTATATCTCCCCTTTGATGACATGGCCAAAACACTAAAGTCGTCACAAGCGATTCCGCGGACCGATACCATGAGGACAGCACCCGAGCTCGGCGAGATGCACGCCCGAATCGACAAGGACATAACGAAGCACATCTCGCGCACGCGCAGGCTGCTGAGGCAGCCCAGCTCGAGCCAGCAGGACATAGGCATCCAGGAGTGCGCCGAGCTCGTCGCGAAGCTGTACGAGGAGGTCGGATGCGACAAGGTCGAGATCGTGAAGACCAAGGGCAACCCGATCGTCTACGGCGAGTGCAAGGGCGGCTCCGACAAGACGCTCCTCGGGTACTTCATGTACGACACGATGCCGTTCAACGAGCCCGGCTGGAAGCATCCTGCCATGGGCGCGCAGATAGTCGAGAAGCGACTGCCTGCGGGGAATGTGAAGGCGATCGTGAACCGCGGCTCGGACAACACGAAGGGCCCGCTCGCCGCGTTCCTGAACTCGGTCGACGCATGCAACAAGAGCGTCGGCAGGCCGCCCGTGAACCTCATACTGGTCGCAGAGGGGGAGGAGGAGCTCGGGAGCCCGAACCTCCCCGTGTACGTCAAGAAGGACAAGAAGCGGCTCTCGAAGGCGGACGCATGCTACTTCCCGTACTTCAGTCAGGACTCCGACGGCAAGGCGAGTTTCTGCCTGGGCGTCAAAGGAGTGGTCTACTTCGAGCTGAAGGCTTCAGGCAAGGCCTGGGGCAGGGGCCCGCAGGAGTTCGCCATCCACAGCGGCCAGAAGGCCTGGGTCGACAGCCCCGCGTGGAGGCTCGTGGAAGCGCTCGGGACCATGACCGAGGACAACGGGAACAAGGTGCTTATCGACGGGTTCCACGACAAGGTCGCTCCTCTGTCGGATGAGGAGGAGGAACTCATCGCGAAGCTGGCCAAGAGATGGGACCCAGGCGCATACAAGGCGGTCATGAAAGTCCGACGGTTCACTCTTCCGGAGGACGACCCCGAGGCCCTCATCAGGCATTTCGTCTCCGGGACCACGCTCAACATCGACGGCATATGGGGCGGGTACACCGAGAAGGGGTCGAAGACGGTCCTGCCGCACGAGGCGACCTGCAAGATCGACATACGTCTCGTGCCGAACCAGGAGAAGGACGACATGATGCCCCTCGTCAGGAGGCATCTGGACAGCCACGGCTATGCCGACATCGAGATGAAGGAGATAGACACCGGGTACGACTGCTGCAGGGCGAGCGTGAAGGAGCCGGTCGTGCAGTCGATGCTCGCCACATACAGGGCGTTCGGACACGACCCTGAGATATGGCCCACGAGCGGGGGCGCGGTGCCCTTCTACGTGTTCAACAAGATGCTCGGTCAGCCGTTCACCATGGGCTGCATAGGCAACAGCGGCCTCGCGCACAGCCCGAACGAGTACATGGTGGTCGAGGGCAACAAGAAGGTGGCTGGCCTCGCGGAGGCCGAGAAGTTCATGGTACACTTCATGCACGAGTTCGGTCACTCGCGTTGAAGCGCGCGCACGTACTCCGCCAGGACGGTCTCGGCGGCCGCGTCCCACGAGAACGCTTTCACGCGCTCTCTTCCTGCGCGGCCCATGCGCTCCCTGGCGCCAGGGTCGGAGAGAAGGCCGCATATCGCATCGCTCAGGCCGCGCAAGTCTCCAGGTTCGACCAACAGGCCCTCGAGTCCGTCCGTGACCAGCTCCGGGATGCCTCCGACCCTCGTCGCCACGACCGGCTTCGAACAGGCCATCGCCTCCATGAGCGAGAGGCCCCAGCCTTCGTTCCTGGACGGCAGCGCCAGCAGGTCGCAGTCCGCGTAGAGCTGGAGGAGCTCATCGTCGCTCACAGATTCGAGCAGCCTCAGATTGCCGGCGACGCCCGCTCTCTGGGCGAGCACCTGGAACCAGCCCGGCTCGTCCACCCCTCGGAAGCCAGTCTTGGCGACGGCCACGAGAAGGGCGTCCGGGTGGGTCCGAGCCACGGACGCCATCGCCAGCACCAGGAACTCGAGTCCTTTCCTCGCCTCGAGGCCGCCGACGAACAGGATGGTCGGCCGCGCGGACCTCCTGTCCGGGAGGTCCGAGAACTCGTCGGCGTCGAGGCCGTTGTATGTGACCACCGAGCTGTAGCCGTGCTCCTCTGCCAGCATGCGCTTCCAATACTGGGACACCACGAACCTGTGGTCTGCGTGGGCCACGGCCCGCTTCTCGAACTCGAACAGCCGGGGCTCCGCGAAGTCGTCCACGTGGTGGACGGTCCTGAACACGGGCGCGGAGATCCTCCCGGAATCCTTGAGGCGCGCGAGAGCGGAACCGCCGACGCAGTCCTGTGAGTGATAGACGTCTGCGTCCGCCGGGAGTCCCTGTTCGTATGCCTGGATCATCCTCTCGAGGCGCGTCATGACATCAGGATGCCACTCGTACCTGAATATCCGGAAGGGCGCGTCGACGGGCCTGTAGTATCCTCCGGCCGCCGCGTCATCGTCGTTCCTGGCAAGGGAATAGAGGGTGACGTCGACACCCTTGCGCCTCAGCCTCTCGGCGAGCTTAAGGGCGTGCGCGACCCCTCCTCTGGCCCTGGTGCTGTATGTCAGCATCGCGACTCTCAAGCACGATCGTGATTGTGAACGCAGAGGTTGCATAACTGGTTTGCCCGTGATTTCTCCGGACGCGACTGCACAGTTCTGGACGTGAGCGGCATGAGCCGCCTCCGAGTTTCGTCCAGCCGCTTCCAGTCTGACAAGGTACCTGGGAAACGTTATTAACCTGCCGACATTTATCCCGGTACAGCAGCCGGCCCGATGGGATTCCAGGCGCCTAGGGGTTTGTTTGGGGCGCAGGGCTCGGGCTGCGTGGACGCGCCTGCATCTGTGCGGGCAGAACGCGGGGAACGAGCATCTAGCGGAAATCTGCTTCAGGCGGGGCGAACGATGCTGAACGGTGCCAACAGCACAGGGAAACACAACACCGAGCTTCTGCTATGGCTCGACCAGATAGGCATCAAGGACATCGGCAAGGTGGGCGGAAAGAACGCCTCTCTGGGCGAGATGTTGAGACACCTCACGAGCAACGGCATCAGGGTCCCCGAGGGCTTCGCGGTGACCACCAAGGCCTTCATGGAATTCGTGACCGCCGCCAACCTGGAGGCGAGGGTCGAGAAGATACTGGACGGCATAGACCCTGACAACCCGGCGGATGTGGCGCCGAGGGGCAAGGCCGTGCGCAGAGCGTTCCTGGACGCGGAGTTCTCCGACGAGCTCAGACGCGAGATCGGGTACGGCTACTGGGAGCTGGGGCGCAGGCTGGGCATTGGCAACCCGAGCGTTGCGATACGCTCCAGCGCGACCTCGGAGGACCTGGACGGCGCGTCGTTCGCGGGCCAGCACGAGACGATCCTCAACGTCCGCGGCGAGACCAACGTACTCAAGGCGATCAAGCAGTGCTTCGCGAGCCTCTTCACGGACCGTGCGATCGCCTACAGGGCCCACAAAGGCTTCGGGCAGCTGGGGAACGCGCTCTCGGTGGGCGTCCAGAGGATGGTCAGGAGCGACCTCGCCTGCTCAGGGGTCATGTTCACCCTGGACACGGAGAGCGGCTTCTCGAACGTCGTCTACATCACAGGCTCATGGGGCTTGGGCGAGATGATCGTCCAGGGCGCTGTGAACCCCGACCAGTTCTACGTCTTCAAGCCTTCGATCGGGAAGTCGAAGGACCCGATCATCGAGAAGAAGCTCGGCAGCAAGCAGCACAAGCTGGTCTATGCGCCCAAGGGCGGCATGGACGACGCCGAGGTCCCTGAGGTCGACAGGCAGAGGTTCGTCCTGAACGACGCGGAGATAGTCGAGCTCGCGGAATGGGCCTGCATCATCGAGAAGCACTACGGCAAGCAGATGGACATCGAGTGGGCCAAGGACGGCCTCACGGGCAAGCTGTACATCGTCCAGGCGAGGCCGGAGACGGTCCACGCGGTCAAGAACGAGAACGTGCTCGAGACCTACGTGCTGGAGCAGCAGACCCAGGTCCTGGTCAGAGGGGACCCTGTGGGGTCCAAGATCGGGAAGGGCAAGGTGAACGTTCTCGAGAGCGCGTTCGAGATATCGGAGTTCAGGAAGGGCGAGGTTCTCGTGACGGACAAGACCGACCCGGACTGGGAGCCCATCATGAGGATCGCCTCGGCCATCGTCACTGACAGGGGCGGCAGGACCTGCCACGCGGCGATAGTCTCGAGGGAGCTGGGCATCCCGTGCATCATAGGCACGGGCAACGGCACCCGCGTGCTCAGGGACGGCCAGTCCGTGACCGTGGATACATCGGAAGGAGAGGGTCGTGTGTACGAGGGCGAGCTGAATTTCAGAATCGAGAAGACCAACCTCGAGTCGATGCCGAAGACCAAGACGAAGATCATGATGAACGTGGGCGTCCCGGAGCAGGTGTTCAACCAGGGCCAGATACCGTGCGACGGCGTCGGGCTCGCGAGGCTGGAGTTCATCATCGCGTCGCATGTGGGCATCCACCCGCTCGCGCTCCTGGAGTTCGAGGACCTGAAGCGGAGGGCTGCGGACGACCCGAAGATCGCCAAGCTCGTCGATGACATCGACGAGAAGACCCAGGGCTACGAGAAGAAGGAGGAGTACTACGCGGACAAGCTCGCGTGGGGCATCGGCAAGATCGCTGCCACATTCCACCCGAGGGACGTCATCGTCAGGCTGTCCGACTTCAAGACGAACGAGTACGCGAGCCTGATGGGCGGTTGGCTGTACGAGCCGACCGAGTCGAACCCGATGATAGGCTGGCGGGGCGCCTCCAGGTATTACGACCCCAAGTTCAAGGCCGCGTTCGGCCTCGAGTGCAAGGCCCTCAAGCGCGTGAGGGAGGAGAAGGGCCTGGAGAACATCAAGGTCATGGTGCCGTTCTGCAGGACCCCCGAGGAAGGCCGGAAGGTCGTCAAGACAATGGCGGAGTTCGGGCTCGAGCAGGGCAAGGCAGGCCTCGAGATATACGTGATGTGCGAGATACCGAGCAACGTCGTCCTGGCCGACGAGTTCGCGGAGATCTTCGACGGTTTCTCGATAGGCTCGAACGACCTCACACAGCTGATGCTCGGCCTGGACAGGGACTCGGAGCTGGTGTCGCGCCTCTACGACGAGCGCAGCCCGGCCGTGAAGCGGATGATCGCGAGCGTCATCAAGACGGTGAAGGCGAAGGGCAAGAAGATAGGCATCTGCGGCCAGGCGCCCTCCGACTACCCGGAGTTCGCTGAGTTCCTGGTGGAGTGCGGCATCGACAGCATGTCGCTGAACCCGGACAGCGTGATCAAGACGCGGTTGATAGTGGCGGAGAAGGAGAAGCAGCTGGGTAAGTGATTCCCCGGACCGCCTGGCGAGTCGTCGCAGCAAGACCGTGCGCTTTACAAACGAGGATTATCAGTATCAATAATGATAACATTTATTAGGGGAGTGGCTGTTCCAGTCACAGTTATCCTCCCCCCTTTTTCTTACCTACTGACACGGCCCCGTCTCGGGGTCACCGTCTCATCGTCACATGTCTTTGAGGGCCGGTTCCGGGACCGGTCTGTGGCCTGAGCGGGCGAACTTGTTCACTTCCTTGCTCCAGAGGACGAGCAGCAGGGTGCCCACGGGCGCGATCGCGAGCGCGAGGACGAGCAGACTCTCCTCGAGCCCCCAGAGGGAGGCGATCCAGCCGGTCATGACCTCCACCACCACCACGGCCACCGTGAACATCATGCTGGCGATGGCCATGACCGTCGACCTGTGGGACGAGCCCACGAGCCTGTGGATGTACCCGCCGATGACCGGGGCCTGGAGGCCGGCTATCATGTACATCATGTACTGCGTGGCGACCGCGACGGGTGACCGCAGCAGGAATACGATGCAGAACGAGATGGTCACGGTCATCAGCATGAAGACCAGCGAACCCTTCTCTTTGAGCCGCGCCTCTATCCAGCTGGCCCTCGAGGTCACTATGCCTCCTACGATCGCGAAGCTCGCGAAGAAAAGTCCTATCTGGAGGTAGTCGAGCTCGAGCTTCTCGTTCATGTAGACAGACCTGAACACCGCCATGACGTAGATGCCTAGCTGCAGGGTTATCTGGAAGAAGATGAGTATCATGATGGCCCTCGACTTCACGACCTGCTTGAACCCCATGTTCAGCTGAGTCCTGAAGGACCTCTTTGAATCGCGGGAGACCTTCGGCTCCCTGAGCCCGATGACCGTGAAAGAACCCATGAGCCCTATGACCGAGGCGATGATCAGGGTGAGCTGGACCTCGTCCGTCATCATGATGATGATCCCTCCGACCGCGCAGGCCACCGCGTTCATGAGGTACATGACCGCGTTCGCCGTGCCCATCACCTTCGTGAACTCGCTCCCTCTGTCGAGCTCGAGGAGGGTGTCGTAGACGAACGGCGAGTCCCCGCTCACGATGAAGCACGCGCCGAGCGCCCAGATGACGTTCGATATGAGGTACTCAGGGAACCCGGTGCTGAGGCCGAAGCCCAGGACCCCGACGGCGAACAACGCCTCCCCCACGAAGAGCACCGTCTTCCGGCCGTACTTGTCCCCGAGCAGTCCGGCGGGGACCTGGAACATGATCATGGTGACCCAGAACGCCACGTCCACGACGGTCAGCAGGAACAGGCTGTCGAGGTTCTTGTAGACCCAGAGCGTCCAGAACGGTATCCAGAGCGAGAACGACGTCAGCGCCCTGAAGAAGTAGAACCTCCTGATGCGCCTGTCGCCCTCGTCCATGTCAGCGCGGAATACTTACGGAGTATATATCTCCAGTACTGTTGTCGCGGGCCCTCTCGGCCCCGGGCCACGTGAGAAAGATGTATAGGAGGCCCTTCCGGGCCTCCGTGGTTTGTCAGAGCTTCCTCTCGTTGTAGTTCATCCCGTACTTCGGCAGCATCTTGATGAACGGGTCCGGGTCCATCATCTCCGGCGGGAATACGCCCTTCTGGTCTATCTTGCCCTGGGCGAAGAGGATCGCGGCGATGGCCGCAGGGACCCCGACGGACCAGGCGGTGGCGCTGTTGTTCCACTTCTTGTAGACCTTGGCGTGGTCCAGGGATGTCCACAGGTAGTACCCTGTCTTCCTCCCTCCCTTGAGCCCGGTCGTGACGGTGCCGATTGCGCACTGCCCCTTCGAGAGGTGTCCCAGCTGGGACGGGTCGGGCAGGGCCGCGTTCACCACGTCCCTCGGGGCCACCTCGACGTCCTTCACCTTGATCTTGTTCGGGTTCGACAGCCCCAGCTTCCCGATCATCCTGATGGCGTCCACGTACTCGTCGCCGAGCGCGATCTTGAAGTCGCAGTAGTCGCAGCCCTTGCCGAGGACCTCGCCGATGTACGTGGGCAGCGTCTCCGCCTCCTCGTGGTCCACGTTGTATATGGGGATCTTGCCCACGCCGTCGGGGAAGTCGTAGACCTCCTTGTTCTCGAAGGAGCCGTACTTCCTGTAGTGCCCCTTGGCGTAGTATGTCGCGGGCATCAGGACCTCCTCGATGAGGGTCTCAGGGGACCAGAGCGGGGCGAAGTCGTATCCCTCGACGTAGCCGTTGTCCCCGTCCCTGACCAGTATCTCCTTCACCCTGTCGAGCCTGTCAGCGGCCTTCCTCGCGAACAGGTTCGTGAGGCCGGGGTCGCAGCCTATGCCCAAGATGCCCGTCAGGCCCAGCTTCTTCCAGGCCTTGTCCTTCTTCAGGTACAGGAACGACGGTGGCGCCGGCTTGATGACATCCCCGGGCTTCGTCTTGTCGAGCGCGATGTCCCAAGCGGTGTCAAGGTAGTTCACCTTCGCCCTCTCGCACGCGGTCATGATGGCGAAGTTGTACCTGGGTATCGCCAGGTTGCAGACGAGGTCCAGGCCCTTGAAGGCCTTCGTCATGGCATCGACGTCGGACGCGTCCAGCTTCTTCACGGCCACCTTGTCGCTCGAGATCTTCTTCTGCAGTCTCTTGCCCTTCTCGGGGTTTCTAGCCCCGAGGATCACCTTGTCGAACTCCCCAGAGTCGGCGAGAACCTCGGCAGTCACTGAGCCGATGGCCCCGACTCCCAGGACCATAGCCTTCATTGTTTCAAATACCTCCTTGTGCCCGGCCGTTGGGCCGGGAACCCCCCCGGTGAAGAACGGCTAGCGGCTAGATAAACCTCTCGCGTCCGCTGGCCAGATTGTTCTTCCCGGGGCGCTGTCCCCGGAGGTCACGTCGCCCGGTCAGGCCCGTCAGTAGTGCCTCTGCTCGAGTGTGTGGACGGGCATGCCGTACTTCTTGAGCATCGCGGGCCACGGCTGCGGGTCGAGCATCTCCGGAGGGAACACTCCCTTCTGGGTGATCTTGCCCTGCGCGAACAGGATCGCCCCTATGGCAAGGGGCACTCCGACGGAGTACCCGGTGGCGCTGTGGCCGTACTTCTTGAAGGTCTGCTGGTGGTTGAGCTGGACCCACAGGTAGTAGCTGACCTCCTGGCCGTCCTTGACCCCGGTCGTGACTGTGCCTATGGCGCAGTCGCCCTTGGCGCGCTCGCCGAGCGTGGACGGGTCCGGCAGGCAGGCCGCGACGACGTCCCTCGGGGCCACCTTGCAGCCTTTGACCTCCATCTTGTTCGGGCTGTCCAGGCCCAGCATGCCGAGCATCTGTATCGCCTCGACGTAGTCGTCGTCGAGGGCTATCTTGAAGTCGCAGTAGTCGCAACCCTTGCCGAGGACCTCTCCGATGAACGTCGGGAGCGTCTCGGCCTCCTCGTGGTCCACGTTGTAGATCGGCAGCTTGCCCACGGGAGACGGGAAATCGAAGTCCTCCTTGCCGCTGAACGGGGGGAGCTTCCTGTACTTGCCGTCCGCGTAGTACGTCGCGGGCATGAGCACCTCCTCGATGAGCGTCTCGGGGGACCATAGCGGGGCGAACTTGTGCCCTTCGACCTGGCCGTTGTCGCCGTCCCTGACGAGGATCTTCTTCACGCGGTCGAGCTTGTCCGCACCCATCCTCGCGAATATGTTCGAGATGCCGGGGTCGCAGCCGAGCCCTATCATGCCGGTGAGCCCCGCCTTCTTCCACTCGTCGTCCTTCCGGAGTTGGTTCCACGCAGGGGTCTCCTTGATGACATCCCCTGGCTTGGTGGTGTCCGGGGCGATGTCCCACGCCATGTCGGCGTAGTTGGCCTTCGCCTTCACGCAGGCCTCCATGATCTTGAGGTTGAACCTCGGGATCACGCCGTTCAGGATTATGTCGATCCCCTTGAACGCCTTGGCCATGCTGTCGACGTCAGACGCGTCGACCTTCTCGACCTTCACCTTGTCGCTCGAGATCTTCTTCTCCGTCCTCCTCGCCCTTTCGAGGTTGAGGTCCGCGAGTATAACCTGGTCGAACTCCTCAGAGGCCGCAAGTATCTCGGCGGTGACGGAGCCCACTGCTCCGACTCCTAGCATCATTGCCTTCATTATTTCACATACACCACGGGCCGCCCGTAAAAGCAAGCCGGTCCGCACGTTCGCGATTGCGGAGACCTTATTTAATATGTGCGGGCCTAGCCTGGACCCGGTTTCAAATCAGGGCATTAGGATGTACGGGATTCGAAGCATCGGCGACGAGTTCGATGCTTGTTCAAGTCGGCCCGCCCGGCTCAGGAGAGGTCGACGACCTTGACGGGCATCCCGTTCCTCGAGAGCTCCCCGGGCCACGGCTCCGGGTCCAGCATCTCGGGTGTGAACGCGCCCCTCCTCGCGATCTCGCCCCTAGCGACCATCTCCACGGCTATCGCGGGTGGCACGCCGGTCTGGTACGCGGTCGCGGTGACCCCGTGGTCCTCGTAGCACTCCTCGTGCGAGCTCATCGTGTACATGTATCTCCTGACCTTCCTGCGGCCTTCGAGCCCGACGGCCTCGACGCCGACGCAGCTGTGCCCCCTGACCTTGGGGGCGAGCGTGGACGGGTCCGGCAGGAGCGACACGAGCAGGTCCCTCGGCACGACCTCGACCTTCCCCACCCTCACGGGGCGCGTCCCGGCCAGGCCGATCCTGTCCAGGGCCTTCAGGGTCGACACGAACTCGTCCCCGAGGGCGTACTTGAAGTCGCACTCCTTCAGTCCCCTGATGTTGACCGGGAGCGTCTCGACCTCTTCATGGTCGACGTAGTATGCGGGGAGCGGCCCGACGGGTCTGGGGAAGTCGTATACCTCGCCGCCGGTGAGCGGCTTGAGCCTCTCGAACCTCCCGCGGTGGTACACGAGGGGAGGGAGTAGGCACTCCTCTATCATCGTGTGGGGCGAGAAGAGCGGCGCGAACGAATGTCCTTCCACGGTGGAGTTGTCCCCGTCCCTTACGAGGAGTTCGTCCACCCGGTCAAGGCCGTCCGCCAGGTGCCTCGCGAATATGTTGCTGCACCCCGGGTCGACCCCCATGCTCAGGAGCGCTGTCAGGCCGGCCTTGGCGAACCGTCGGTCTAAGGACAGCTGCTCCTTCAGCTCGGGCGCGTCCGTCGCTCCCTTCGGTCCTCCCGTGGAGAGGTCCATGTAATGGACCTTCGCCCTGAGCGCGGCCTGCATCACGCTCAGGTTGAACAGCGGTATGGTGGCGTTGACCACCATGTCCACGTCCCCGAACGCGCGGGCCAGGCCGTCGACGCTCGTCGCGTCGGCCTTCCTCCGCACCACCTTCTTGTTGCGCACCCTCTTCGCGAGGGCCTCCGTCTTCTCGGAGCTTATGTCGGCAGCCACGACACGGTCCACGTGCTTGCTCTGTGCCAGCCGGCCCGCGACTACGGTCCCGACGGCGCCTGCGCCTAGAATGATCACGTCCGTGCTTTCGAAGCCTCCGGATATCCTGTCAGGTAATCGCCCGAGGGGGCGATTAACCCTTCCACGTCCAGGGCCCGGTCATGCCTTCCGGGCCTTCACGGACGGGAACCTCGTCACGTCCCTGTTCGGCAGGAACATCGCCTTCGCGAACTCGGACTGGAAGTCCTTCTCCGCGGCCAGCTCGACGTACTCCACCCTCTTCGAGAGCTTCTCCGCCAGGTCCCTGACCTGGACCGACTTCAGGGCCATGCGCGCGCCGGACCCCGCGGCGTTCCCTATGAACCTGATCCTGTCGACCAGCACGTCCGGATACATGCCGATGGTGATAGCGCTCCCGGCGTCCACGTAGGTGCCGAAGGCGCCCGCGGCGTATATCCTGGTCAGGTCCCTGCACTGCACACCGAGCTTCTTCATCAGCACCGAGACGCCCGTGAATATCGCCGCCTTCGCGAGCTGTATCTCCTCGACGTCGTGCTGGGTCACGGTCACGTCCTCTCCCGTCTCGGTCTCCTTCCCCCACGCGAGGACGAACTCGAGCGCCCCGTCGCCGCCCTTCCTCACCCTCTTGTCCTTCCTGTTGTCGACTATCCTGCCCGAAGGGTCGACCGTGCCGCTCTTGAACATCTCCGCTATCGCGTCGACTATCCCGGAACCGCATATGCCCCTCGGGGGGGAGTCGTCGACGGTCCGCAACTTCACATCCCCGGAGGCGGAGTCTATCCAGACCCGCTCTATCGCGCCTGTGGACGCCCTCATGCCGAACCTGATGTGGGCGCCCTCGAACGCAGGGCCTGAGGCGCACGAGCAGCTCACGAGCCTGTCCTTGTTCCCCGCGATGATCTCGGTGTTCGTGCCGATGTCTATCATCATCCCCAGCTTCTTGTCCCTGTACAGCCCGCTGGACACGAGGTCTGCGACCGCGTCAGCGCCGACGAACCCCGCCACATTCGGGAGGGACGAGACCTTCCCGAACGGATAGATGTCCACTCCCATCTGGCCCGCATCATATACGAGCGATGTGCGGACCGCCGGGGCGTAGGGGGCGGTCGCGAGATGCTTCGCGGGTATGCCGAAGAACAGGTGGTGCATTGCGGTGTTTCCGACGACCACGACCTCGAGCATGTTCTCCTTCGGCACGCCCGACGAGGACGACAGCTTCGATATGAGCGAGTTGACGCCGTCGATCATGACCTTCCTGAGCCGGTCGTTGCCGTCCGGGGTCCTCGCCGAGAAGGTTATCCTGGACATCACGTCCTCGCCGAAAGGTATCTGCGGGTTGGGCATGCTCTCCGTCGCGACCGTGAGCCCCGACAGAAGATCTATCAGGTAGGCGACGACCTTGGTCGTGCCTATGTCCACCGCGACCCCGAACAGCTCCTTGGTGGTGTCCCCGGGGTCCACGCGCACGACCTCCCTGTCCCTGAAGAGCGTCGCCGTGACGGACCACGAGCCGTCCCTGAGGGCCCCAGGGAGCGACCTGTGCGCGCCTGGGGACATCGTCGAGGACCTCTTGGCGAGCCTGCACAGCTCCTCCAGGAACCTGTCGTCGTCCGCGCGTATGTCCGCGAGCGTGGCCGGGGGCAGCTCGACGAGCGCCTTCGTCATCGCGGGCCTCAGCCGGGTCACGCGCTCCTCGCCCGCCGCGAGCAGCCTGTGGTGCCCTCTCCTGCTCTCCTCGGGCACCTCGACCACGACGCCCCCCTCGGAGACGACCTTGGCCTGACATGCCAGCCTCGCGCCGGCCTGGACCGCCTTCTCGCCCAGCACCTTCGCCTCGCCGGCGCTCGGAGCCGACAGGTGGGCGGAGCCCGACCTCACGAAGACCTTGCACTTGCCGCACTTGCCCGCGGAGCCGCAGACCGACTCGATCGCGACCCCGGCGTCCATGGCGAGCTCCAGGAGCGTCCTGCCCTTCTCGGGGGCGGTCTTCCTCCCCAGCGGCTGGAAGTGGATGTCCGAGTCGGCCATGAGATTCCCGGTGGGTGATGGCCGACAGCGATATATCTTCTCCGCGGTGCCCTTGGCCAGATGCTCCGGGAAAGCTCCTGTGCGCTTCCGGGCGCTGGCTCAGTAACCCTTTTATAGGACAATCCATTAATCACCTTGCTCTTTTCACGAAGGGCCCATGAATGATGAAGGTGCGAAAGCACCCGAAGGAGGTATTGAATTGGCTAAGCCAGTGTATGTTAAGTTCGAGACTCCGAAGGAGCTCTCAGACAAGGCGTATGAGATCGTCGAGCTCGCCCGTGACGGCGGGAAGCTCAGGAGAGGCACGAACGAGGTCACGAAGCTCGTCGAGCGCGGAGAGGCCCAGATGGTCGTCATGGCCGAGGACGTCTCCCCGCCGGAGATCCTGATGCACATGCCAGCGCTGTGCGAGGAGAAGAACGTGCCCTACGCGTTCGTGCCGAGCAAGGCCGAGCTGGGGAACGCCTGCGGCCTCGAGAAGCCCACCGCTGCCGTGGCGGTCCTCGACGCATCCAAGGGAAAGCCCGCGATGGACGAGCTCTCAGAGAAGCTGAAGGCTCTGAAGAAGTAGGTGGCCTAGATGGCTGACAACGACAGCATACCCGCGACGGTCGTGGAGGTCGTCGGCAGGACCGGCATGACGGGCGAGGCGACCCAGGTGAAGGTCAGGGTCCTTGACGGAAGGGACAAGGGCAGGATCATCACGAGGAACGCCATGGGTCCGATCAGGGTCGGCGACGTGCTGATGCTGAAGGAGACCTCGAGGGAGGCGAAGAAGCTCGGCGTCCGCTGAGCTTCCGGTCATTCCAGGTGATGTCACATGGTCGAGCGAAGGGTCTGCACGTTCTGCGGCGTCGAGATCGAGCCGGGGACTGGCAGGATGTACGTCAGGAAGGACGGGGTCACTTACAACTTCTGTTCCTCGAAGTGCTTCAAGAACCTCGTGGAGCTGGGCCGTGTCCCGCGGAGGGTCACGTGGACCAGGTACTACGAGAGGGAGAAGCAGGTGAGGCTGAAGGGCGTCGCGGCGGAGACGCCGGTCAAGACGCGCAAGGTCAAGAAGGCCGCGAAGGCCGAGGAGCCGAAGGAGGCGGAGGCGAAGCCTGAGGCGCCTTCCGAGGAGAAGCCGGAGGAGCCGAAGGAACCGAAGCCCGCCCCCAAGAAGGCCAAGGCGCCGAAGAAGGACGAGGAGGCGTAGCCGTGATCGAGAAGACCTTCGTGATGGTCAAGCCCGACGGGGTCCAGAGGTCCCTGGTGGGCAGGATCGTCCAGAGGTTCGAGGACCGCGGCGTCAAGATCGTGGCCATGAAGATGATGAGGATTCCGCGCGAGCTCGCGGAGAGGCACTACGAGGAGCACAAGGGCAAGGGGTTCTACGAGCC
The DNA here is from genome assembly GCA_964488505.1 of uncultured Thermoplasmata archaeon. Classification (GTDB taxonomy): domain Archaea; phylum Thermoplasmatota; class Thermoplasmata; order UBA10834; family UBA10834; genus UBA9653. The sequence goes on from CAZAUI010000005.1 coordinate 78,288, forward strand.
TCTGCTCTCGTACATAACCTCGGGGCCAGTCGTCTGCATGGTGCTCGAGGGCGAGAACTGCGTCGCGGGCGCGAGGGCGATGATGGGCAAGACGAACCCGCAGGACGCGGCACCCGGGACCATCAGAGGGGACTTCTCCCAGGTCACGGGGAGGAACATCGTCCACGGCTCCGACTCCCCCGAGAGCGCCAAGAGGGAGATCAAGCTCTTCTTCAACGACTACGAGATACAGAAGTACGACCAGGCCGACGAGGCCTGGCTGTTCGAGAAGTGAAACCCGCTTCAAACCACTTCAGATTTCTATCACTCCCATTACCACCAGCGGGCTCGCTGGCATACATTGATATATCGTCTTGGGGCTCTGCGAATCCGTGGCGATCCGTCAACCCATAGTCTCCGTCATGGGCCATGTCGACCATGGCAAGTCCACGATCCTGGACCGGATCAGGGGCACCAAGGTCGTCTCCCGCGAGGCCGGCGGCATCACGCAGCACATAGGCGCCACCGACGTGCCCATAGAGACGATATACGAACTCTGCAGGCCTCTGATTGGCGACAGGAAGTTCATGGTGCCTGGCCTGCTCTTCATCGACACGCCCGGACACTACTCGTTCGCCACCCTGAGGACCAGGGGCGGAGCGCTGGCGGACCTCGCCGTGCTCGTGATAGACGTGAACGAGGGCATCAAGCCGCAGACGATCGAGTCCATCAACATACTCCGCAAGTTCCGGACTCCGTTCGTGATAGCCGCGAACAAGGTCGACAGGCTCATGGGCTGGCGGGTGCACGAGGGCTCCATCATCGCGAAGTCGCTCGAGGCCCAGGACCCCAGGGTCGTCGAGGACCTGGACCAGCGGATATACTCCATCGCGGGCGCAGTGTTCGACAGGACGGGGTTCAGCGCGGACAGGTTCGACAAGATATCCGATTTCACGAAGTCCATCGCCATCGTGCCCGTGAGCGGCAAGCACGGTGAGGGTCTGCCGGACCTCCTGCTCATGCTCGTCGGACTCGCGCAGAAGTTCCTCGAGGTCGAGCTCAAGACCGAGGACTGCCCCGCGGAGGGCACGGTCCTCGAGGTCAAGGAGGAGAAGGGCATCGGAACTGTCCTGGACACGATCGTCTACAAGGGCACCCTGAGCGTGGGCGACCAGATACTGGTGTCGTCGACCAAGGGAGACCCGATACAGACCAAGGTGCGCGCGCTGCTCAGGCCCAGGCCTCTGGACGAGATCAGGGACCCCACCCAGCGCTTCGACCAGGTGGATTCGGTCTCCGCCGCCGCGGGCATCAGGCTCGTGGGGCAGGACATGGAGGACGCGATGGCCGGGGGCATCCTGAGGGTGGCGAACGAGGACGTCGACACCATCCGGGAGGAGGTCCGCAAGGAGAGCGAGCTCAAGGTGGAGCTGGCGCCCGAGGGCATCGTCGTCCGCGGGGACGCCATCGGCTCCCTCGAGGCGCTCGTGTTCGAGGCGAGGAACGCGGAGCTGCCCATCAGGAAGATCGGGATAGGCAAGGTCACGCGCAAGGACGTCATGGAGGCCTCCAACTTCGAGAACCCGCTCCACAGGGTGGTGTTCGCGTTCAACTCGGGCGCGAACCCGGATGTGGAGGCGGAGCTGTCCTCCACCGGGGTCAAGATGTTCAGCAACCAGGTCATCTACAGGCTCCTGGACGAGTACAAGGCCTGGTGCGAGGTCAGGAAACGCGAGGTCGAGGCGGCGAAGCGGCTCGAGGTCGTGTTCCCGGGCAAGGTCAAGATCATGAGGGACCACGTGTTCAGGGCGAGCAAGCCCGCCATCGTCGGTGTGCGCGTGCTCGCCGGCAGGGTGCGCCCGGGCCAGATGTTGATGCGCGAGGACGGGCATCAGGTCGGGAGGATCAAGAGCATCAGGAGCGGCGAGAACACCCTGCCCGAGGCGATCGCGGGCAGCGAGGTCGCGGTCGCGATCGACGACGCGACTGTCGGACGGCAGATCGACGTCGAGGACGTGCTCCTGGTGGACATACCCGAGAGCCACGCGCGCGAGCTGTCGAACTACAAGTTGACGGCGGACGAGCGCGAGGTGCTCGAGACGGTCGCGGGGATAAAGCGGAAGGAGAAGCCTTTCTGGGGCAGATGACGCGCGCGCCCGGGCGGGCGTACCGGGACGCACCAGCATCCCCGACCAGCTCCGAAACCCTTATAACTCCTTGCGCATTAGGGCGTCCTGCAAACCGGAGTGGATTGCTTGGCAGATTTCAAGGCCGTCATCAACGACCCTAAGGATGGCATGTCGTATCAGGCGCCCGTCGCGGGACACCACGCGAACTCGCTCATAGGCAAGAAGATAGGCGATGTCATCGACGGCATATTCGTAGGCCTCCCAGGGTACAAGCTGCAGATCACGGGCGGAAGCGACAAGGACGGCTTCCCCATGAGGAAGGACCTCCCCGGCCCAAGGAGGAAGAAGCTCCTCGTCTCGAAGAGCACAGGCTTCAAGCCGGACAAGGGCGGACTCAGGAAGAAGAAGAACATGCGCGGCAACACGGTCGCGCCTGACACCCTTCAGATAAACCTCAAGATCACGGCGCACGGACTGAAGCCCGTATCCGAGCTCATCAAGAAAGAGGAGAAGAAAGAATAATGAATGTCCCGAGCCAGCCAGAGACCAACATCGGCATGATCGGCCATGTCGACCATGGCAAGACCATGCTGACGAAGGCCTTGACTGGAGAGATGACCGACCGCCATTCGGAGGAGGTCAAGAGGGGCATATCCATCAGGCTCGGCTACGCCGACGTCGCGTTCTACAAGTGCAAGAAGTGCTCCGAACCGGAGTGCTACACGAACAAGCCCGAGTGCCCTGAGTGCAAGGGCAAGTGCGAGCTGCTCAGGTCCGTGTCTTTCGTCGACGCCCCGGGCCACGAGACCCTGATGGCCACGATGCTGTCGGGCGCGGCCATCATGAACGGCGCGTTGCTGCTGGTCGCGGCGAACGAGCCCTGCCCGCAGCCGCAGACGAGGGAGCACCTGATGGCCCTCTCCATCATAGGAGTCGACAAGATCATCGTCGTCCAGAACAAGATCGACCTGGTCTCCCCCGAGGAGGCGAGGGCGAACTTCAACGAGATCAAGGAGTTCGTCAAGGGCACGGTCGCGGAGAACGCCCCGATCATCCCGATCTCGGCGCACCACGACGTCAACATAGACACGCTCATCTGGTCCATCGAGCAGACCATACCGACGCCGAAGTGGGACAAGTCCAAGCCCTCGAGGATGTATGTGGCGCGGTCGTTCGACGTGAACCCCCCCGGGACGAAGATAGACAAGCTCAAGGGGGGCGTGCTCGGCGGCTCGCTGACCCAGGGCCGGCTCAGCATAGGTGACGAGATAGAGGTGCGCCCCGGCCGAAAGGTCGAGACGAGCAAGGGCGTGACCTGGGAGCCGATAGTCACACAGGTCAGGTCACTGTTCGCGGGAGGCCTGAAACTCGATGAGGCAGGGCCAGGCGGGCTGATAGCCATAGGCACCGGGCTGGACCCGGTGATCACCAAGTCAGATTCTCTGGTAGGACGTATAGCAGGAGCCCCTGGGTCCCTCCCGCCGGTCCAGAACTCCCTCACCGTCGAGACCACGCTCATGAAGAGGGTGGTCGGCGTGACGTCGGACCTGGCTGTGGACAACCTCAAGACGAACGAGCCGCTGATGCTCAGCGTCGGCACGGCGACCACTGTCGGCGTCGTGACGAGCGGAAGAGCCGACTCCGCGGAGATATCTCTCAAGATACCGGTGTGCGCAGAGAAGGGACAGAGGATAGCCATGTCGAGGCGCATAACGGGCAAGTGGCGCCTCATCGGATACGGCACGGTCAAGTGAGGAGGCTCCGCCTTGGTCTCCGCCGTCGTGTTGGACGCCAACGCTCTCATGATGCCGTTCCAGTTCAAGGTCAACCTGGACATGGAACTCACGAGGCTTTTCGGGGACCTGCCCGTCGTGGTGCCCAGTTCCGTCATCGGCGAGCTCGCGAACTGCCAGGGGCCTGAGGGCAAGGGCGCCCTCGCGCTGGCGAAGAAGTACGAGCTCGTGGAGACGGCCCTGAGAGGGGACGACGCCGTGCTGGACCTGGCCAAGAGGATGTCCGCTGCGGTCCTGACGAACGACCGCGAGCTGATCCGGAGGCTGAGGGCGGAGAACATCCCGGTCGTCAGGCTGAGGAGCGAGAGGTATCTCGAGCTGTCGGAGCACGGTGTCGACTGAGCCAACACGGATTCGGGGAGGCCCCCACCTACCAACGTAACCGCCCTCTACCAAATTTCTGGAAATCTATTTATCGCCCCTCCGGTATCCGAACCCTGCGATGCATGAGAAGCAGATAGCCACCCTGAAGCACATAGCCCTCATGGGCGGCGTTCACGATTACATAGCCATATCCTCGAGGGAGCTCGGGAACGTCCTCGAGATAAGCCAACAGTCGGCCTCGAAGAAGATACTCGAGCTGCTCGGCGAGGGTCTCATCGAGCGCGACCTGGGCGCGAGGAGGCAGCGGATCAAGCTCACCGACAAGGGCTTCGACCTCCTCAGGAAGGAGTACTCAGACTACCAGCGGATCTTCGAGATGAAGGACCACCTGGTCATACTCGGCACGGTGACCTCCGGCCTCGGGGAGGGCCAGTACTACGTCAACCAGGACGCCTACACCGAGCAGTTCCAGAAGAAGTTATGGTTCAAGCCGTACGAAGGCACCCTCAACCTCAGGATAGACCAGCACGAGCTCTCCAAGCTGGACATACTGAGGAAGTCGGAGGGCATACTGATCAAGGGTTTCGAGAAGGAGGGCAGGACCTTCGGGGACGTCAAGTGCTTCCTCGCGACCATAAGGAACATGGAGTGCGCGGTCGTGCTCCCGGTCCGGTCGCACCACACGGACATCATCGAGGTCATCTGCAAGTACCATCTGAGGCGCTCGCTCGGACTCAAGGACAGCGACCAGGTGGAGCTCGTCGTATCGCTCTGAGACCGCTCAGAGCTTCTTGCTTGCGTAGCCCAGCACCGACTCGAAGACCGCCCTGCCGTCGCCCGGCCCGTCCGGGCTCCTGGTCCAGTCCGGGTGCGTGAACCTGAAGAACACGCGCTCGGGGTGCGGCATCAGGCCGAACACGTTCCCGTCCCTGTTGCATATCCCCGCTATGTTGTCGGCGGCGCCGTTCGGGCACCAGGGGTACCCTGCGAGCCTACCATCGGGGTCGACGTACTTGAAGACGACCTGGTCGTTCTCGTACAGTTCCTTCAGGATCCTCTCGCGCCTCTCGATAGGGAACATCAGCTTGCCCTCGGCGTGCGCGGAGGGTATGAGCGATATCCTGTCCTCCGGTATCTCCGTGGTGAAGACGCACCTGCCTCTGTTCACCTTCTTCAGGAGCGTCGGCCTGCACTCGAACCTCCCGGAGTCGTTCGTGCCGAGCACCGCCTCGGGCACGTCCGACATGACGCCGGACATGGCCGGGAGCAGCCCCGTCTCGACCAGTATCTGGAACCCGTTGCATATCCCCAGGACGGGCTTGCCCGCCTTGACGAAGTCGACCAGGTCCTTGGACAGCCTGCTCTTCATGCGCGCGGCGAATATCGCGCCCGCGCGCACGTAGTCGCCGG
>CAZAUI010000006.1:0-39317 GCA_964488505.1 uncultured Thermoplasmata archaeon
GCCGTGAACGTGCGGACGCCCGAGGCGCTCGCGGACACGCACGCGCTCATGGCGGAGTGTTCGCTCTCTACCTCGATGTACTCGCAGTCCAGCTCTCCGTTGTTGACGAACTCCGACAGGTGCTCGACTATGAACGTCTGCGGCGTGATCGGATACGCCGCGACGGTCTTGACCCTGCTCCTCATGGCGCCGTATGCAGCTGCGTAGTTGCCGGTTACGACCTTCTGGACCATGTCATCACCTCATCATCTTGATGGCTTCGACGGGGCACTCGTTGGCGCATATCCCGCAGCCCTTGCAGTAGCTCATGTCGAACTCCATGTGGTCGTCCTTCCTGTATATGCAGCCCTCTGGGCAGTAGAACCAGCAGAAGTTGCACATGGTGCACTTCTCCTTGTCGTACTCCGGCCTGAAGACCTTCCAGCTGCCGGTCTTGTTCTCCATGAACGAGCCCGGGCCAACCATGCCGGCCGCCGTCTCCTTCCTGACCGAGGCCGCGCCAATGGGCATCTCGTTCACGTCCGGAAGCCACTTCTTCGGCTTCGTGAGCGGGCGTCTTCCGTGCGACTCCCCGATGACCGTGCGGTCATAGGCAGCCTTCGCGGCGAGGGCGTTCTTCTCCCCGATCTTGGGGCCGAGCCTGTCGCCGAATATCTGCATGATGCCCTTCTCGATCGATTCGATCTTGACTATGCCCGTGGCCTTCGCCAAGGCGCCAAGTATGGACGAGTTCGTCGCGGGCTGCTTGAGTATCTCGAGGGCCACCGAGGTCGCATCGACCGTGGCGAGCTTGACGTCCTTGCCCACGTCGACCTCCTCGGGTCTCTTGGACGTGTTCACGATCACCATGCCGCCCTCTTTCAAGCCGTCTACGACGTTGACGACGTCGATGAGCGACTCGTCGAGAACGACGACGATGTCCGGCTCGTACACCTGCGTCTTCCTGTAGATCCTGCTCTTGTCTATCCTCGTGAACGCGAGCACGGGGGCGCCTCGCCTCTCGGCCCCGAAGAACGGGAAGGCGGTCGCATAGCCGCCCTCCTGGTGTGCAGCGCTCGCAAGTGCCTGTGCAGCCATGACCGCGCCTTGTCCGCCACGGCCGTGGAAACGTACCTCGTGCATCCTGAAGCCTCGCGTCGATTTGTATGGGTAGGGCTTTTTTAAGGCTTTCTGAGCAACATTCCTTTCCCATGCCCTTGGCCCCTCGCGAAGCCCCCTCCGAATGATGTTGGATACGTGCTGGACTATCTCGAACGTCGTCTCCCGGGAGGGCCGCTCCGCCGAATGTCAGCAGGCGAGGGGGTGAACCTCCCAAACGTTTTTCCGCAGAGTGAGTGATTTGCCGGTCGGATGGCCAAGAAACAAGCGGATGGGATAACCCTCAGGGTGGCGCGGGCGCACCACCAGTCCGAGGTCGGACTGGGGAGGGCCAGGATAGACTCTGCGACCAGGAAGGACCTGAACGCCGAGGTCGGCGAGATAATCGAGATCGCCGGCGCCAAGAAGACCGCGGCGAAGGTATTCAGGGCGGCCCATGAGGACGAGGGCAAGGGCATAATCAGGATCGACGGCATGATAAGAGGGAACGCCGGCGTCTCCATCGGGGAGAACGTCACTGTCAAGAAGGCCGAGGCGCAGGTCGCCCAGAAGATCGTCGTCGCCCCCAAGATTCCGGCCGGGAAGCGGGTGCGTTTCGGCCAGGGAGTCGAGGGCCTCTTCAAGAAAGGGCTCCTGAACAGGGCGCTCGTCAAGGGAGACGAGATCATCATACCCAACATAGCGCTCATGGGAGGGTTCCTGCCGTTCGTGGTGGCCTCGACCACGCCGAGCGGGATCGTGCAGATCTCGGAACAGACGGAGCTGTCCGTCAAGACGGAGCCCGTCGAGGTCACGGAGCTCGCGAGGCCGTCCGTGACCTACGAGGACATCGGGGGACTGGAGGACGAGCTCCAGAGGATAAGGGAGATGATCGAGCTGCCCCTCAAGCACCCCGAGATATTCACGCGCCTCGGGATAGACCCGCCCAAGGGCGTGCTGCTGTACGGCCCTCCGGGCACTGGCAAGACCCTGATCGCCAGGGCGGTGGCCAACGAGGCCGGGGCCAACTTCTTCTCGATACAGGGCCCGGAGATCATGTCCAAGTTCTACGGCCAGAGCGAGGAGAGGCTCAGGGGGATCTTCACAGAGGCGGAGAAGAACGCCCCATCGGTCATATTCATCGACGAGCTGGACTCCATCGCCCCCAAGAGGGACGAGGTCCACGGCGAGGTCGAGAGGAGGGTCGTGGCGCAGCTCCTTACGCTCATGGACGGGCTCACGACCAGGGGCAACGTCATCGTCATCGCGGCCACGAACAGGGAGGATGCGATCGACCCCGCCCTGAGAAGGCCTGGGAGGTTCGACCGGGAGATCCATATCGGTGTCCCGACTGTCAGCGGCCGCAGGGAGATCTTCGAGATACACACCAGGGGCATGCCGTTGGCTGAGGACATCGCGGTCGACAAGATAGCCGCGGCCACGCACGGGTTCGTAGGCGCGGACCTGGCCGCGCTCGCGCGCGAGGCGGCGATGAGAGCCCTCAGGAGGTACCTCCCTGACATCGACCTCGGCAAGCCCATCCCTTCTGAACTGCTGGAGAAGATGAAGGTCACTTCTGCGGACTTCTCGGATGCGCTCAAGGAGATCGAGCCGAGCGCGATGAGGGAGGTCTTGGTGGAGATCACCAAGACGACATGGGACGACGTCGGCGGCCTGGACAACATCAAGAAGGAGCTGCACGAGGCGATCGAGCTGCCGCTCGAGGACCCGGCCTCGTTCGAACGTCTCGGGATCAGGCCGCCGAAGGGCGTCCTGCTCTACGGCCCGCCGGGGACGGGCAAGACCCTCATCGCCAGGGCGATCGCGAACGTGTCAAAGGCCAACTTCATATCCATCAAGGGCCCAGAGATAATGTCCAAGTGGGTCGGCGAGAGCGAGAAGGCAGTCCGGATGATCTTCAAGAAGGCGAAGCAGGTCTCGCCTTGCATCGTGTTCCTGGACGAGATAGACGCCATCGCCCCCAGGAGGGGCGGCCACAACGATTCCGGGGCCACCGAGAGGATCGTGAACCAGCTGCTGACGTCCATGGATGGGCTCGAGGGGATGGACAACGTCTTCGTGATCGCGGCGACCAACAGGCCCGACATTGTCGACCCCGCCCTGCTCAGGCCCGGCAGGTTCGACAAGCTGCTGTTGATACCGGTGCCCGAGAGGGAGAGCAGGCTGAAGATACTGGAGGTCCACACGAAGAACATGCCTCTGGACAAGGTCGACCTGGGCGCATTGGCCGACAGGCTCGAGGGGTACGTCGGCGCGGACATCGAGAACATCTGTCGGGAGGCCGGGCTCACCGCCCTCAGGCAGAGCAGGAAGGCCTCGAAGGTGACCATGGAGCACTTCGAGCGCGCGCTCGCCAAAGTGAAGCCATCGACCGACAAGGAGACCATGAGATACTACGAGTCGCAGGCCCAACAGCTCAAGACCGCAATGTCTAAGAAGAGCAAAGATGATAATGGCCTCGGCTACTACAGATAGCTGGAGATGGGATGTCAATGCGCAAATTCATCACCGAGCTGAAGGGCAAGACCGTGATGACCAATGATGGCCAGATACTCGGAATGATAGAGAACTTCCTGATCGACACGAAGTCCGGCGAGCTCCAGAACGTCCTGGTCATACCGGCCGAAGAGGTCGAGCCGCGCCTGTTCAAGACGGACGCCCAGGGAAGGCTCGTGCTGCCCTTCAGCGAGATGAAGGCGGTCCGAGACGTCGTCGTCATGAACATCGCCTGACGGCACGCGAAGGGGCCAGCATATACCGCATCGAGTCAGCGGGAGCCCTGGTCAGGCCTTGTCCAGCTGCTTCCTGACCCTGATTATCCTGTTTATCAGCTCGGTCTTCGTGCCCCTGGAACTGACTCCGAGCGCATCGCAAATGGCCTCGAGCTCGGACTTGCGCTTGTCCCTCAGGTTCTGCAGGGTCAACTCGGAGAGGTTGACGGCCGCCGGCTCCTTGCCGCCCACGACCTCCATCCTCGGCGGGGCGTCGGGGCCGGACCCCGGCTCGGCCGGGGAGGGCGGGGGCCTGAGGGAATCCGCCCTCTTCAGGTTCGCAGCGGCGTCCTTGAACTGGGGCGCGAGCCGCAGAGCCTCCTTGAACGACTCCTGGGCGTCCTCGATCCTGCCCATGCGCAGCAGGACGATCCCCCGGTCGTTGTACGCTTCGGGCGTCTCGCCCAGGGTGAGTGAATGGTCGAACGACGCGAGTGCGTCCGGGAGCGTGTCGAGGGTCAGCTGGCTGAACCCTTTGTTGTTGGCGGCGACCGGTGTCGGCGATATCAGGAGGGACTCCTCGAAGCATGCAATCGCCTCGCGGATCCTGTCCATCTTGTAGAGGACGCAGCCCCTGTTGTTCCACGCAGGGGCGCTCGTCTTCGTGAGCTTGATGGATCTGTCGAACTCCAGGCTCGCAGCCTCCATGTCCCCTCTCTTGAACAGCACGACGCCCGAGTTGTTCTGAGCTTCCGTGGGGTCCAGAGGCGATGCCTTCGCGCGCGCGAAGGAGTCCGCCGCGCCATCGAGGTCCTCCGCGTCGAGCTTCACGAGTCCTCTGTAGTTCAGAAGCACTGACAGGTTCTCCGCCGCGATGGCGTTGTCCACATCCTCGACCGCCTTCGGGTAGTCGTTCTTCTGGCGGGCGGAGAACGATGCGAGCACATGCCCCTGCCAACCAGCCTCCGAGCGTCTGAGCGCGTCGCTGACCGAGTGCGCAGGCTCCCACTCCTTCGAGTCTATGAGCGCCGTCTGGAGGTTCACCAGGGCGGGCACATAGGATGGGTCGGCCGCGACCGCGTGCTCGTACGACTTTATGGCGGCCTCGAGCCTGCCCTGCCTGTACAGTACGTTCCCAGCCGCTGTCAGCAGAGGGGCGTTCTCGCCCTCGAGCCTCAGGGACTTCCCCAGGAAGTCGAAGGCCTCGTCCAGGCGTCCGAGCAGGAATAGGAGTTCCGCCCTGTCGCCGTAGAGCTCCTCGGCGAGCGTCTCCACCTTCTGCTCCTGCACCCTCACGACCTCGTCCTCGTCCATCAGTGGCGGCGGCGGCTCGGGCATGGCCTCCTCGGCGTCCTTCTGCGGTCCCGCGGGGGGCGTGTGGAATATGTCCTCGACTATCTTCGGCACGTCGGCCACGCCGGTGGAGATCTTCTTGGTCTCCTCCTCCAAGGCCTTCCCGGCCTCTGTGTAGTTCGGGTCCAGCCTGAGGGCCTGTTCGAAGGCGGCCTTGGCCTGCGTGGGCTTGTCCATCTTCCTAAGGACAAGGCCGCGCGTGTACCAGCCCTTCGAATACTCCGGCCGGAACCCGGTCACCTGCGTGAAAGACGCGAGGGCCTCGTCGTAACGGGCGAGTTCGTACAGGAGGTTGCCCTTGTTCATCCATGCCTCGACATAGTCGTGCTTCAGCTCTATCGCCCGGTTGTAGGAGTCGAGGGCCTCGGTGCCGCGGCCCATGGCGTGGAGGGTCGCGCCCCTGTTGTTGTGGACCTTCTCCAGCCTGTAGTTGACCTTCAGGACGCGGTCGTACGTGTCCAAGGCCTCCTCGTACCGGCCGAGCCTGTGGAGCGTCGAGCCCTTGTTGATCATGGCCTTCTGGAGGAGAGGGTTGTAGAACAGCGCCTTGTCGTAGCACATGATCTCCTCCGTGAACCTGCCGAGGGAGTAGAAGCAGTTCCCGAGCGAGAACCATGTCTCGTCGCTCTCGGGCAGCAGCTCGAGGGCGCGCTTGTAGCATTCGAGGGCCTGCTCGTTGTACCCCATCTCGTCCAAGGTGTTGCCCTTGAGCCGCCACGACACGTCGTACGTGTCGTCTATGTATATCGCGAGGTCGAACGCTTCGAGCGCGCGCATGTAATCCTTGGCTGCGAGGGCGTCGTAGCCGGCCCTCATGGCGTCCTCCAGCTTGCTGCCAGCGACCTTCATACGGGCGGGTTCGGGCACGACCTCGGCCTTCTTCGAGTCCGCGTATCCGACCACGAGCTTGTCGAGGTCGAACCTCCGCAGCAGCGCGGCCAGTTTCGACCCGTCCGCGTATCCTATCGACCGTTCCTTGAGCAGACGCTCGCCGTCCGATGCGATCCCGCTGGCTGAGAAGACGAGCGCGTTGTCCGAGCCCGTCTTCTCAGTGTACGCAATGAGGCTCTGGATGTCGCTCTTTCCGATCGGGGAGTCCTTCCGGGAGAAGAAGACCGTGTACTTCCTCCCGTCCGGCCTGTGTTCGCAGTCCGCGATGATGTAAGCGCCGCGGGGCCTGCTCCTGAGGGTCCGCAGTTCCAGGCAGCCGAGGACCTTCTCGACGACTGACCCGAACTCCAGGTCAGGGAGCGCCATCAACGACCGCAGGGTGCGCTCATCCGAGCGCTCGCTGAGTATCCTGTCGATCTCGACCATCAGGACCCCCCTCCATCGGCCATCGCCTTCAGCCACTTCGCGGCCTCACGGTTGCCCGGGTCAAGCCGCACGGCCTCCTCCAGGCACGCCCTGGCTTCGTCCTGCATGCCGAGGGCGTTCAGCGCGACCCCTTTCCGTCCGAGCGCGTACGAGTCGTCCTGGTCGAGCTCCAGGAACTTGTCGTAGGCCTCGACCGCGCGCCTGTACTTCTCCTTCTCGAAGAGCAGGTCGGCCTTGAAAAGCCAAGCGTCCTTGTCGTTCGGTTCGACCATGTTGTACTTGTCCATGCACTGTATCGCCGCGCCCCATCTGCCCAGCTTGTGCATGGCCTTCGCCTTGCCCAGCCAGGCCCTGGCGCTGTTACCGTTCATCTGCAGGACCCTGGAGAAACTCTCGTCGGCCCCGCTGACCTTGCCGTTCTCGAGGAGCAGTTCGCCCATCGAGAGCCATGCATCGATGAAGGACGGGTCCAAGGTGACCGCCTTTGAGAAGTACTGCACGGCTGCGCCCCACTTGCCGGTCCTGCCCGCCACGACGCCGCGCCAGTACCACGCAAAGCTGTCCTCGCGGTTCTTCTCGTAGTAGGAGTGCACGGCGGTCGTCGCCCGTGTCATGTCAGAGGTCGCGACCAAGGACTCTATCAGGATGAGTTGGGCCTCCCTAGACCCTGGGTCGTCGCTGAGTATCTCCTCAGCCATCTGGATGGCGGAGTCGTAGTTGCCAGAGCCGAGCGCCTCCCTGGCCAGTTCTATCGGGTATGACACCCTCTCTGCGGGCTCGGGCTCCGGCGGCGGGCGGTGCGGCGGTTGCGGCGCACGCTTGACGTGCGCGACCGCAGCCTCTGCCGTGGCCTTCTTGAACTCGGAGATGAGGGCCGTTATCTTCTGGTCCAGGTCCGGGGTCTTCGCCATGGCGCGCTGACGCTCCGCCAACGAAGCCTCCTCTGCCTTGCCCAGCGACTTGAGGACCGATATGATGTGGTCGTAAGCCTCGAGGTACTTCGGGTCCAGAGTGAGGGCCCGGTTGTAGCACTCCAAGGACTCCTTTCGCATGCCCATGTCCTCGAGCAGGCGGCCCTTGAGGACCCAGAGCCTCGGGACGTTTGATGAGGCGAGGGCCTCGTCTATCCTGGCCATGGCCTCCATCTGGTTGCCGAGCTCAAGGTGAGCCTTGGCGAGATGCTCTATCAGGCCGAGGTCTCCAGGGAAGTGCGCAAGGGCTTTCGAAAGGTGCTCCTCGGCCGTGGTCCAATCATGAGCGTCGCTGCTCAGCACCCCGAGGTTGTACTCCGCGATCGACCGCAGGTCGTCGCTCTCTGGCACGCTGGACAGATACCGCTTCGCCCTCCCGTAGAACTCCTGGCGCTTCCTGGTGCTCCAGGTCTCCGGAGCGGTCCTTAGCAGTATGCCATGGTAGGCGTACCAGTACACCATGCCCATGCGGAGGTAGAGGTCGCTGGCCCCTTGCCCCGGGTACAATCCGTCGAGGGCGTTGACCTTCTGCACGATCGTCGCGATGACCTTGGCGGAGTCGTCGTTGAGGAGCATGACGGGCTGGTCGAACTTGAGGGGGACCCCCAGATGAGCCAGTATAGTGTCGCACCTCTCGCAGAAGGCGCTGACCTCGTCCTGCCTCATCGCGGTCACCGCGCAGTCGTTCACCACTTGTTCTATGTCGAACGACTTCATCCGCGGGACCTCGGGGCCGTGCATCGGGCCCAAGGCCACGGCCGCCGAACCCTCTTCGCGGAGCCTGTGGAAGACGCTTTGGCCCACCAAGACTGGGTTGAGGAAGAAACGCGGGTCTGCGAGCGTGGCGTCAGCGCATGATTCGCAGAGCAGGGCACCGTCCTCCGTCATGGTGCCACATTTGAGACAGGCCAAACGATACCTCCCTTCGATACGATTACGCGATAAAGGTTCTAGTCATATAATCATAGCGTCGGGTCAATCCGCACGCAGGGGTTTGGCCATGTAGTGGCCCTGCCGGACATACCCCAGTGACCGATAGTATTCCCTGGCGCCCACTCCGCTGGTGACCCGCAACTCCGCTCGTCCGTCCTCCCGCGCCAGGCGTTCGCATTCATCCAGCAGCCTCTCGCCGTACCCGCGGTGCTGCCAGTTGCGGCCAGGGGCGTCGTCTATCGGGACCATCTGGCCGTACACGTGAAGCTCCCTCAGGGACGCATGCCGGGCGCCGCCGCCGGAGAGACGCAGCCTCGCGTACCCGACCAGGGAGCCCGAGTCTTCACACTCGAACGATACGAAGACCTCCTTGCCCTCCGACGCGTCGTACGCGAGCGTGCGCATCGCGGGTGGAGGACCATCCTCTGACGCGGGCACGTCCCTGTGGCCGACCTCCCTGCACCTGATGCATCTGCAGGCGGTCCCTTCCTCCGACATCCGCCTGGCGACCAGCTCCCTCAGGTGCCCCTTCCTTATCCCTGCCTCGATCAAGCCCGCAGGTATGTCCCTCTGGATCCTCAATATGCGGACATAGGGAGGGACCATCGACTTCATCTCCGCGACGAGGGCGACGCCGTCGTCCTCCGCCAGAGGGGTGTACTCCCCCTTCGCCCACATCTCGTACAGGTCGGTGCCCTTGACGACGAGCGTGGGATAGAGCTTCAGCATGTCTGGCCGGAACCGCGCGTCCTCGAACATCAGCCTGAAGGACTCGAGGTCCTTCTCCCGGCCGCTGCCCGGGAGCCCAGGCATGACATGGTAGCAGACCTTCAGACCAGCGTCCTTAGCCCTCCGAGTGGCTTCGACGACCTCCTGGACGCGATGGCCGCGCCTGACACCGTCCAGGATGCTGTCATCCAGTATCTGCACGCCCAGCTCGACCTTCGTGGCGCCCAAGCGCATCGACGAGTCTATCTGGTGAGCGTTGAACCAATCAGGCCGCGTCTCGACCGTCAGGCCGACGCACCTGGACGGGGCCACCTCGTTCATCGCGTGGGCGGAGGCGATGTCCGCGGAGTCCCGGCCGTTCATCGCGTCGAAGCACCGCTTCACGAACCACTCCTGATACTCCTCCGGCCTCGAAGTGAACGTCCCACCCATCACTATCAGGTCGACCTTGTCCGTCCTGTGGCCGATCGCCCTGAGCTGCTCCAGCCTCGACGAGGTCTGCCTGTGAGGGTCGAACTCGTTTGTCGCGGCCCTCAATGCGGCTGGCTCCCGGCCGGTGTAAGACTGAGGGCTGTTGTTTTGGACCCCGCCCGGACAGTAAGAGCAGCGGCCGTGCGGACAGTCGCTCGGACTTGTCATCACCGCCACGGGAGCGACGCCGCTCATAGTCCTGACGGGTTTGTTCCTCAGGAGCGGTTCGACGAGGTCCCTGAGCTCCTCGGGCACCTCGGCGAGCAGCTCGTAGTTGGTCGGGACCCTTGAGAGCCCGTGCTTCTTGCACAGCCTGGCCTTGAGCCTGAGCACGCCGTCACGGGTCGTCACTTCCCCTGACAGTATGGCCTGGACCAACTCGTCCGCGTAGTCCACGCACAGTCCTAGAAGTCAATCCAGATATCTAGTTATCGGCGCCTGGCAACCTCACTGATACACGAGCGCGTCGTAGAAGTCGTCCGGGTCGTCGCCCGTCTTCGGCCGCTTGCCTTTGGGGGCGACGCTCACATCGGACATCAGCAGCCTGACATAGGTCTTGTCGCTCAGCGGCTCGAGGGCCACCACACCTTTGACGACCATCGACTTGAGCGCCCGCTCGAGCGTGTCCTCCCTCATCCTGAGCTCGTCCCTGAGCTCCTCCACGGTGACGGGGTACCAGTCCTGCAGGATCTTCAGTATCTTCATCTCGACCGGGTTGAGCTTGACGATCATGGCTCCCCTGGATCAGCCGAAATACACCGCGTTGGAGTCCTTCTCCTTCAGCTCCTCCGCCTTCTCAGCCTTCAGGACATCGATGGATATGACCATGTGCGAAGGTATCAGGCGTATCATCTTCTCCTTCTTGTCGCCGGCCGATACGTCGACCTCGACGACCACGGCCGTGTCGTGGGCCACCGCCGCGTAACCCTTGAAGACACCGATTGTCTCGAGCGGCTTGTCCCTCGACTCCAGGCTCTTGACCCTGTACAGCGAGCCTGGCGTCAGCACTATCGCGTCATCTTTTCTTGCCATGTTTGTCACCTTTCTTGGAGGCCAGTTCCTGGAGGTGGTCCACAGTCTTCCGATAGTTCTCCATAGCGACCTGGACGTGCGCCTCCGTGAAGTTCCAGGCCTTGCTCAGGTTCCCATACCTGATCCGGTACCCCTTCTTCTTCGAGCCGTCGGGCTGTTCGACGTTCATCTCCTCCAGTATGTCGAAGCCCTTGAGCTTGTTGATGTGCCTGTACACGGTCGCCTTCGTCGTGCCCAGGGAAGTCGCGAGGTCCTCGACGACCCACGCCTTGTCCATCCTCGCGAGGAAGTGGCCGACCAGGAGCCTGTACGGAGCGCTGTCCCTGATGTCGGTCACGTCCGTCTTCGGGCCGTAGCCCTTCTGGAAGTATCCGACCTGGTTGAGGAACAGTATCGCCACCTCGTCTATGTCGGTCAGGGGGGTCAACGGGGTGTTGCTGACGACATTTAGCTCGAAGCTCATAGTCTGCTAAATGGATTGGATATCATTTAAGCATTATGCGTTAATTGGGGCAGGGACTCAGTCGGGAGAGAGCTCCTTCTCCCTGGCCTTCTCGAACTCCTCGTCCAGCTCCGTGAGGACCTTGCCCCTCACGGCGATGAACTCCGCGCTGGTCCGGTCCCTGGGCCGCGCGAGCGGGACAGGTATCGTCTCCCTTATCTTCCCCGGTCTCGCCGTCATGACCATGATCTTGTCCGCCAGGAACACCGCCTCGTCCACGGAGTGCGTGACGAACAACACCGTCTTCCTGGTCGCGGACCATATCCTCAACAGCTCCTTCTGCATGAGGTTGCGCGTCTGAGCGTCCAGGGACCCGAACGGCTCGTCCATCAGCAGCACCGTCGGCTCGTTCGCGAGCGCCCTCGCGATGCCTACCCTCTGCCGCATGCCCCCGGAGAGCTCGTCGGGGTGCGAGTCCTCGAACCCCTCGAGGCCGACCAGGTCGATCAGGCGTGTGGATATCTCGCGCCTCTCCTTCTCCGGGACGCCGCGTATCTCCAGCCCGAACTCGATGTTCTTCCTGACCGTCCTCCACGGGAACAGCGCGAACTCCTGGAACACCATGCCGCGCTCCGGGCCGGCGTCGGTGACCTTCTTCCCGTGCACTAGGACCTCGCCCGCAGTGGCTCGCTCGAGCCCGGCGACTATCCTGAGGACCGTCGTCTTCCCGCACCCGGACGGCCCCAGGAGGCATACGAGCTCCGCGTCGCCGACCTCGAAGTGGAGGTCATCAAGCGCGACGACCTCACGCTTGCCCTTGGTGAACACCTTCGACAGGCCGCGGACATCAATGCAGGCGGTCATCGCATCCCCATCCATCTGGACACCCTCTTCTCCAAGACCTCGGCGACCCCCGTCGTGAGCACGCCCAGGAGACCGATCACCAGCATCGTCGCGTAGGTGTAGTCGTACATGCTGTAGCTGAAGGCCGAGGTCCAGACGTAGTACCCGACGCCGATCCCGCCCTGGATGGGCATCATCTCCGCGGCGACGACGCACATCCACCCGACGCCGAGGCCGACCTTGACGCCCGTCATGAGGTAAGGGACGATGGTCGGTATGACGACCTTCATGAAGATGGCGCCCCTCTTCGCCCCGAGGGTCCTCGCGGCGTCGATCAGTCTCTGGTCGACGCTCCTGACGCCGAAGATGACGTTGAGGAGTATCGGGAAGAAGGCCCCGATGAACACGATGCCGATCGGACCCCAGAAACTCCTGAAGACCATCAGGAAGATCGGGACCCAGGCGAGCGGGGGTATGGGCCTGAAGACCTCGACGAGCGGCCTGCCCATCGCCTCGACTGTCCTGTAAGAACCCATGGCCAGCCCGAACGGGACGGCCACGGCCAAGGCGAGCAGGAAGCCCCAGAACACGCGTATAAGGCTTGATGCGATCATGTCGCCCATCCTGATGTCGTCGAACCCCGGGACGGGTTCGAGGAACGATTTGACGAAAGCCTCGGCGACCGCGGACGGGCTGGGGACGAACTCCGACTTGTCGCTGTCCGTGTCGGCGAGGTAGTCTGAGACGACCGCCCAAATCACGACGAACGCCGCGATCGAGACTACGCCGAGGGCCAGCCTCACCCAGTTCGCCATGACTGAGTCCTTGATCTTCGCCGGAATCGATCGGCTACGGGGCATCGCGCTCACGAACGACTTCTCCTGAGATAGAGGTTTGGTGCCTCACGCCTTCACGAACGGGATACCCTCCCGGCTCAGAGCTATCTTGAGCAGGAGGTGCTGTATCGTCGTCTCGCCTGGCGTGGCCACTGTCCGGCCGACGAGGTCCTCGAGCGAATAGATGTCGCTGTCCACATGGACCACGATGCCGCTCCCCTCGCTGTTGGCCTGGGCGATTATGCGGACATCGACGCCGAGGTTCGCGTGCTTCTGTATCGCCGGCGGCGCGCCCAAGTAGCCGAAGTCGATGACGCCGAGGCTGAACGCGTCCATGACGGCGCCGCCGTTGGCGTACGGAGGCTGCGGGTCCACGTTCAGGCCGTATGTCTCGAACAGGCTCTTCTCGCCGCCGCCGACCGTCTTGTTCAGAGCCACGAACTGGGCGATCTGGTGAAGGTCCCCTGAGAGGTATCCCAGCCTTATCGCGTCTCCGTCCTCGGGGTTGAGGATGGTGTCCGATGGCTCGACCGACTCCGAGGCTGTCAGGAAGGAATCGTCCACATAGTCCTCTATGAAGTCACTTACCGAAGCGAAGCCGAGGTCGGCCAGGGTCTCGTTCGTGATCACATTCGTCTCGACGTACATATCGGTGAACTGCTTCAGAGCCGAGACGAAATCGTCATCCATCTCGTAGCCGTACTCGACGTGAGCGAGCCCTTCCTCCACCACCGCCGAACTGCGCAGGGTGAAGTCCGAGGACATCTCGAGGAGGAGCGTGTAATTCGCACTGTCCGTGTCTGCGAGCGCGTCCGCAATCCAGAGATTGGCCTCGACGTGGGCCTTCAGGAACCTGGCTGTCAGGTCTTCGCCGTCGGCCCTGTTCAGGAAGTCCTCCGACACCGTCACCACGCAACACGGATGATTGGGCATGATCTCGTTTGACCACATGATCACGCGACCGGTCCCTCCGACGACGGACGACGACACGTACGGCTCCCATGCGATGTACGCGTCCGACTGGTTGGCAGCCAGCCATCCGTCCATAAGGCTCGGGGCCATGGTCACATACCCGACGCTGTCTTCGTCCGAGCCGCCGCCCATGTAGAGAGCGGTGGCGACACCGGCAAGGACCACAGCGGCCGCGACTATGACCGCGAGTACGAGGATCTTCTTGTCCATGATCTTCCCCTGAAAGGACGTCAGCGTCCGTGGCGTATTAAATTCTTTCCAGCATGATGACGCTTTGTTAGCATAACTGTATAAATACATGGACATATATTAGCATAAGTCGGAAACATGCAGGACGCATCTAGGAAAGTCGTATTGGGCGCGCTGAAGTCGGACCAGGCATTCAAGGAGGCGCTGAACGGGGCCCTGGAGGAACTCGGGATGACCATCCAGGACCTGGCGAAGAAGGCCGGCGTGTCGCCAAGCACGCTCTACAAGATCACCAACGAGAGCAGGTCGCCGAGCCTGGGGGTCCTCAGGAGGATAGTCGCCGCCATGAGGGAGGCCGAGGGGTTGAGGGCCGGCAACTTCATCGCCGTCATCGCCACGCGACATGTCCTGGACGAGGTCGTGGAGAGGTCGGTCCGCATAGGTGACGAGTCCGTCAAGGTCAGGGAGTACCCCGCCATGACGGTCGAGGATGCGATTGTGGCCGCGATAAGGGCCGAGCGGGACGGCGCGATCGCAGTGGTGTGCGCGCCCATCGTGAGCCCGACGATCGAGAAGATACTGGACATACCCATAGCGACCATAGTCCCCCGCGACAGCGTGACCGACGCGATAAAACTGGCCGCCAAGAAATCCAGGACCTAGAGGACTTTCTTCCTGGTGACTTCGAGCCCCGTGTCTATGCAGACGATCTCTCCGTCGGCGACCTCCGAGACCTGTCCGTCGACGACGCAGCCCTCGGGGACCTCCTGGAACAGCATGACCTCGTCCGCCCTGACCGCGAGCCTGAGTTTGTAGTACCATTCCCAGTCCTGCTGGTTGACCTTCCTGAAGCCGACGAGCTTCGAACCGTCGGAGACCAGGAGGACCATCCCCCTGTAGGTGTTGTCCTTCAGGTCCTCCGTCACGAGCCCGACGACCGACCCTTCCAGGTCATTCGTCCTGGCATACCTGTCCGCTACGAGGAGGAGCAGCCTCTCGCTGTCGGTGTCGCCCTTGGGCGCCTGGGTCGCGTCAGGGATTGGCCCTTTCACAGTGCCGTTGTGCGCGAGCACCAGCTTCCCCGAGATGAACGGATGGGTGTTCTTCAGGGAGATGGAACCGGCGGACGCCGCGCGCACGTGCGCGATCAATATGTTCGGCGAGGTCGTCGCCGCGGCCGAGACCATCGCGGAATCGAACGACGGGTCGAGATGGGCCGGCCTCTCGCTCTTGCCGATCAGGTTGGGGGAGTTCCGAGAGAACGACACGATGCCCCATCCGTCCCTGTGGCCGAGTTCCTCCTCCTCGGGTATCCTGCCAGTCCCTGCGACCTCCCTGAGCGCTGAAAGAGACTCGTTGGGGAAACCCGACCTGAATGCGACTCCGACCATCCTGCACATGCATCACACCTCACTCGACTACCTTGGGGACGACCTGGACCTCCAGATCCATCGAGTTGGTCACAAGGCACCTCTTCTTCGTAGCATCGATCGCCTTGTCGAGGTTCTCCAGTCTGGAGCCCTCGGCGAACCTCATCTCCGGATGTAGGGTTATCTTCACGAACTTCCTGAAGCCATCCACCGTCTGCAGGTCTCCGACCGCCCTGCATCGAAGCGACAGCAACTTCATTCCCAGGCCCTCCGAAACTCGGGCGAACACGATCTGGAAGCACATGTTGGCGGAACCTATGAAGGCGTCTTCAGGAGTCAACGGGCCCTTCGTCCCGCCGAATTCGACCGGCGGCGAATAATCCAGGGACGCGCCGTTTTGGCATTCCACTCTTGCCGGGTAGGAGCCGTCGTAGGAGACTGAAGTCATGAAGTCCATGTTACCGTACCGGCAAGGGCTCGCATCCGACTTTAGACTTTTCAATGTCCGTGGCTTGCGCTGGAAGGACAACAGAAAAAGAAAAAAGGGGGGAAGTGGAGGGGGACTCCACTCGATAGCGGATCACTGAAGGTGCTTCTTCACCTGGGATTCCAGCATCGGACGCGGGAGGGCGCCGACCGACTTGTCGACCAGCTTGCCGTCCTTGAAGTAGAGCAGCGTCGGGATGCTCATGATCCTGAACTTGCTGGCAGTGTCCACGTTCTCATCCGTGTTGAGCTTGGCGAACACGACCTTGCCCTTGAGGTCCTTGGCCATGGCGTCGACGGTCGGGGACAGCATCCTGCATGGGCCGCACCACGGCGCCCAGCAGTCGACCACCACCATCGGGTACTTCTTCACAGTGTCCTCGAAATCTGAATCGGTCACGACTACCGGCGAGTCCGGATACGGGAACCCGCCCGATTGCCCTGAGTTTGCCAACTTCATCATCTCCTGCAACTTCCTCTGCCTTATCTCGTCCAGCTCCGACATCTGCCACACCGGATATGCACGCTTGTGCCTTTCCTACGCACTACCGAATGTGGTGTCCGTACTTAACCGTTGCGTCGAACATGTGCGCCCCGCGGGCCCGCCGGACCCAAGACGTAGTCTTGGGAGCCAGGATTCTGGCTCGGACAAAACTATTTAAAGACAGGATTGCGATACGGTCGCAGGGATGCAGGATGCTCACAGAAGCTTCTGATATGATAGGTCTGCAGGTCTACACGAGTCAAGGCATGTACCTTGGGAACATCTCCAACCTCGTCGTCGAGGTTGACGAAAACAAGGTCCAAGGCCTGTTCATCAGCCAGACTAACCCACTCCTCGTCGAGGGGTCGAAGTCCGTCAACGTCCCGTTCAGATGGATCGGCTCCGTCGGGGACATCGTGATACTCAAGTACTTCCCGAAGCGCGTGGCTCTCAAGAGGGGCTCCAAGCCGAAGAGCGAGAAGAAGGAAGCCTAGGGCGAAGGTTTTATCACCGCCTCGGCGCTCAAGCTGTCTGTGTCCGGACCAGTCGTAGACCCGTCATGCTACATCGCCCCGGAGGCGGTCATAGTCGGGGACGTGGTGATTGAGAAGGGCTGCAGCGTGTGGCCCTATGCCGTGATAAGAGGAGACCTCTCGGAGGTCAGGATCGGCGAGGGTTCGAGCGTACAGGAGCACTGCCAGATACACGGGAACCCCGGGAAGCCGACCATAATTGGCAAGAACGTCTCGATCGGCCACGGGGCCATCATCCACGCCGCGAAGATAGGCGACTTCGTGATAGTCGGGATGAACTCGTCCGTCCTGGACGGCGCGGAGGTCGGGTCTGGCTCGGTCATAGGGGCGAACGCCCTCGTCAAGGCTGGCATGATAGTTCCGCCAGGGAGCCTCGCGGTCGGGGTGCCGGCGAAGGTCGTCAAGGAGAACGACCCGACCCTCCTGGATGCGGCCCGCAGGAACGCAGAGGAGTACCACAAGCTCAGGGATGCTCACAAGAACGGCCTGTTCCCCAGATACCGCCACGGAGACTAGGACAAGGCCCAGCATCTCACTGTATCTCGTCCACGTCGCACCCGCATGCTTCCGACAGCTCCTTGTGGAGCTGCAGGACCTGCTCCGCGGGTCCGGTCAACCCCTTCCTGACGAGTTGGGAGACCGTCTCTCCCACTGGGATACGCTTCGAACCATCCATCAGGTTGTCGGCGTGCGCGACTATCTTCTCCTCCAGCGTGCGCGGGACATAATCCTTCTTGGGAAGGCCGAGGCGGGCGGCCTCCGCGCGAGTGATGCCTCCGCCCACATGCTTCTCTATGATCCTGACGAGCTGCTGGGGCAGCTTGAGTTCGGACGCCAGCTTCGCCCCTTCTATCCCGTGCGCGATCCCGTGGGTCTTGCTCCGGCCGATGTCGTGCAGAAGGGCGCCTGCCTCCACGAGGCCTTCATCTGCGCCGCATCTCCGGGCAATCCGGACAGCGAGCTTCGCGACCGCCTTGCAGTGCTCGACGACTTCGTCTCCGCATCCGCTGCCTGTGAGTATCCTGAGGCACTCCTCACTTCCGGGGACCTTCACCGGCCTCGTCTTTCCGTCCGTCAACTACCGTCTTCCCCCTCGGATTCGGTATGATCCTCATCCTGCCTCTCAGGTCGCGCTCTACCGACCTGCCGCCCTTCAACCTGTCCAGGAATATCGCGAGGGCCGCGACCTCGGAGTGCGGCTGGTTCCCGACCGACACGTTCCGGTGGGCGAGCTCGTAGACCTCCCTCGGGACCTTCTCCGCGCCCACGACGACCATGAGGTCGTCCTCCGGCACCGTCGGGAGGGCGTCCGAGAGGCTCTCGCCGTACATGGTGAGGTGGACCACCGTGCCCTTCCAGGACTTGATCGCCTTGCGCCAGTCAACCCCGGTCTTGATCGCGAATTCCCCTCCGAACCTCTCCACGACACCGCGGACCGAGCGTTCGAGGGACGCATCCTTGGTGGAAACCCAGACCTCGTCCGCGCCGAGCGCCCTGGCGGTCAACGCGACATGCGTCGTGACACGCTGGTCCCTGTCGGGACGATGGCCGAGCCTCAGCACGACTATCATGATGCATACACCCCGGAGGCGCTAGTGCGACTCCTTCACGTGCTCTATCCTGTGGCCCCTGTAGTCCAGCTTGGTGCTCCTCTTGACCAGGCTCTTGAGCATCGTGAATGTGACCCCGAGGATCTCGGCGACATCGCCGGCGAACTTGCCCTGGGCCCCGACGAGTTCGAATATCTGCTTCTCGATCTTGGTGAACTCCTTCTCCTCCATCACGGCCGCCGCGAGCACGTCGCTGATCTCATACACTGGCCACGAGGCGTTGATGTGGAACGAGGTGTAGTACGTGTGATAAGCCTTCTCGGGCTGCTGAGTGTCCGAGGTCTGCCACCTCGTCTCGACGAGCTTCATCTTCTCGAAGAAGAGGAGGGCCTCCTTCCCCGCAGGCCCGAACTGCTTCTCTATGTCCTTGACCGTGTGCCATTCGAGGGTGACTAGTTTCAAGACCTCCCTCTTCACCTTGGTGTCCACCGCCCGGAACATGGGGACGAGTTCTGCCGGTTCGGTGATGACCTTGATCCTAGTCATGGACGGCCCCTATCTGAATCTGGGATATAAAATGCTAATTGGAGTAGAAACGGAGGTTTCCGGGGGTGTCTGGCACGGCCTTGAAACGGTGGCAAGGCACACATCCGCCGAGCCGGCGGGGAGGTGCTCCGGGAGGGGTCAGGTTTAAGTACGATGACCCGCTTCGGACCGACCTAGAGCGTGCTACAATGATGGCGAAGGACCTCAAGGACAAGTCTAAGGTCGACGAGCTCACCGTCACCGTGGTCGAGAAGGGCGAGCCCAGGGAATGGACCTCCAAGTGGAGCGGCTCAGGCGGACGCGTGTGCGACGCGGTGGGCGAGGACGAGAGCGGCGAAAAGGTCAACCTGACCCTCTGGAACGACGACATCGACAAGGTCCAGGTCAACTCCAAGATAAAGATCACCAACGGCTGGGCTTCCTCCTTCAAGAACAAGCTCCAGGTAAGCGCTGGCAAGTACGGGAAGCTAGAGATCCTCTGAAGCCGACGCCTCGTGTCACAGCGCGAACAGCTGCATCACGAGGCACGGCACCAGTATCATGAGGAAGTCGTCATCGACGTAGCGTATCTTCTCTCTCTCTGCTACGACGGCCACAACCGCGCCGATGACGCTCGCCGCCAGGACGAAGGGGACGGACATCATTCCCCATGCGTACAGCGACACACCTGCTATCACAGAATACGACACAACAGGGACGCCTATCGAGACTGCGAGCCGAGGCGTCGCACGCCTCATCTCCCCCGAGAGCGGGTCCACTAGCGCCCACCCTATTATCGCGGCAGTGGCCACGTCCTCCCTGAACAGCCATAGGGCCAAAGTGACGCCCGCAGCCGCCCAAACGAAGGACGCGATCTGGTTCCTCTCGTGAGGCCTGAGGCCGAATAGGTCCCACCCCATCGCGAGACGGACGGTTTCCACGAGCAGGACGGCGGCTATGAAGACAACGAGAAGTACCCATCTCCCGACGCCGAGGACCGGGACCTCGGTCGGAAAGAGGTAGTACAATGGCGCGAGGGCCATCAGACAATGCAAGAGCCGTCTGAAGAGCGCTGCCCGGTCCAAGGTATCAACCCGCCGAGACCTCGAACCGCGCAGGGTGGAGATAATCATTCGCTATTCGGTGAAGGACGACCTTCCCCACTTCGACTCGATGCCCCTGTACATGATCAGCGAGGTCACGGACATCGACGATAGCACCAGGGCGAGGCCGAGGAGCGCGAAAGTCCATGCGGTCGTGAGGGAGAACGAGAGTATCACCAGGCACACGTCCGGCAGGAAGGACATGATGCTGAACTTGGCCAGGATGCTCGTGTCGAACAGGAACGTGTTCGTCCTCAGCCCGGTGAGGTACGCCAGGACGAGCACCATGTATAGTGATGTGACGAACATCACAAGCAGGGCGAGCCACAGGTACCGCACCTCGTCGTTCAGGACGGATATCCCGGCGACGAAGAAGGCCGATATGCCCAGGGTGAGCACGAGGAACACGGACACCCGCACCTTGATCAGCTGCGGGACGGTGACAGGGATCAGGGAGTAGTACTCCGCCAGGTCGATGTTGTTGAGCCAGCTGTACATCATCACGCCGATGAAGCCCACCATGGAGGCGTAGAAGACCGTGTTGAACCCGATCGGTATCGCGAGGCCGTAGTTCACGAACCAGGTAGTGAAGGAGAGGAACAGGAGCGGTAGGACGAACGAGAACGACATCTTCGCGATGGTGCCGCTCCTCTTCAGGTCCACGAGTTCCTTCGAGAACAGCGTGCGCGTGAGCCCTTTGAGCCAGCCCATCATCTCATGGTACTTCGGGAGCAGGTCGGGGTACGACTGCGAGGAGACCCTGATCCTCACCTCGACCAGGGAGTATGCGAGCACGGTCATGACGGCGACCTCCCCGACGGAGACCGCTGCGAACAGCAGCGCGGACGCTGCGTCCAACGGGAACGGACGCACGTTCATCTGCAGGCCGAGGGACGGCAGGACCGCCTCGAGCGGGATCGCGCCGATGGCCCCGTGAAGGAGGAACAGCGCCACGATGCCGGCAGTGAACAGGCCGAACCATCTCTTGTCGCGGATGTACAGGACGGACGCCAGGAAGCTCATCGACAGGCCGATCATGAACGTCAGCATCACGGAGGCGAAGAGCAGTCCGATGCTGACGTAGCTGAACCCCATGACAGGGGCTGCAAGGACCAGGCCGCCGACGGCGGGCACGAGCATGAGGACCACATAGAAGATGGCGTCCCTGATATAGATCCCCAGGAACGTCGTCTTGAAGGACAGCGGGAGGATGAACGGCATCGCCACGAGGTAGTTGCTCCTCCCGTAACGCCTCTCGAGGTACTGACGCCCCATCAGGCCGAACGTCCCCACGCTGAGGCCGTAGACGAACGCCGACAGGTGGGAGAACTCCATGAGCTGCTTCAGGGACACCGTCTCGAGCGTCTTGTCCAGTGTAAGGCCCGTCACCGTCGCGATGACGAGCACGAAGAGCGGGAACGTGAGGAAGCGTTCCTGGCCGGAGTAGGACGCGTGGCTCCTGAACTCCTCCTTCAGCATCAGTCTCAGGAGGGTCTTCGTATCAGACCGCCTCCGATCGCGCGCATGAACACGCGCTCCAGGTTCTCGTCGCCGCGGACGAGCTCGTCCTTGCGGCCTTGGAGCGCCACCTTGCCGAGGTTCACAATCGCGAGCCGGTTGCAGAGGCGCTCGGCTATCTCGAGTATGTGGGAGCAGAGGAACACCGTGCCGCCCTTCGAGACGTACTCCTCGATGTACTCCCTGAGCAGCTTCTGATAGATCGGGTCGAGGTTGATGAACGGCTCGTCCAGGAAGAGGAGCTTCGGCTCGTGCATGAACGCGGAGGCGAGCATGAGCTTCTGCCGCATGCCCTTGGACATGTCCTTGCAGATGGTGCCCTTCTTGCTCTCGAGGTCGAAGTACGAGAGCCACTTCTCGATCCTGCCGTCAAGGTCGTCCAGGTTCCTGACCTTACCGACGAAATACATGTACTCGTACGCCGTGAGATACGTCGGCGGGCTCTCCACCTCCGGGACGATGCCCGCGAGCTCCTTGACCCTTATCGGTTCCTTGACGACATCTACGCCGAGGACGCGCACGGACCCGGATGTGGGTTCGAGCTGCCCGGTCAATATCCGTATCAGGGTCGTCTTGCCGGCCCCGTTGGGGCCGAAGAAGCCGAAGGTGTCTCCCTTCTCGACCGTTATGTTGACTCTGTCGAGCGCCTTCATACCGCCGAAGTCCATCGTGACGTCCGTCGCCTCGATAACGGCCATTGCGGCCTGAGTTATCCGTCAGTGGTTATATCAAACGTGCCCCGCGTGCTACTACCGCTGTTGTTCTTCCTGCCGGGTTTAAGGCATCCAAATGCTATCATGTAGCACGACAATCAGTGTCTGATTGCCCCTGGAAGGAATGGATATGAAGGGAAGGACGGGCAAGTCGGTGCTCACCAGCAAGATCGAAGCGGAGATAGACCTCCTCCAGAGACATGTGGCCATGCTGAAGGCGATCATGGACAACGAGCCCATAGGGATCATACGCCTGGCGGAGATGCTCGACTATCCGCAGCACAAGGTCCGCTACTCGCTCAGGATACTGGAGCAGGAGGGTCTCATCGAGCCGTCCCCGGACGGTGCCGTCACCACCGACAAGATACAGGACTTCCTGGACCATCTGAAGGAGATCCTGGAGACCATGAGCTCGACGGTCAATGAGCTGCGGGAGTCGATCGAGTAGGACCGGCCCCCGACCCATCGTTTCTCATCCTGGCACACTCCGCAAGCCTGCAAAGGCTTATTAAACCGGTCGGGATAACTGCGACTCAGACCATGCCGTCGTAGCTCAGTCGGTAGAGCGTCCGCCTGTTAAGCGGAAGGTCAGCGGTTCGAACCCGCTCGACGGCGCCACATTCTCACACCGGCTGCCGCACAGACGGTACGGCCGCGGATTCATTTCTCCTCGCTCTGCCTATCGTGAGTATCGAGAAGACGGCGAAGGCTGCGGCCACGGCGGTCATGCCGACCATGCCGTTCATCTCGTGGAACGGCGCGACGATTATGAGGGGGAGCATGAGGCCCGCGGCGAAGCAGGCCTTGTGGACCGAGTTCCCGCTCGCGCCCATCTTGTGCTGCAGCAGGAGGAGCGTGCCCGCGCAGACAAGCAGGAGCATCATGATCGGGGCGGCCGGGTGAAGGTCCTCCCACGAACCCATCCCGAAGACCATGCCGCCCAGGAGGGTCGCGAAGCCGAGGCCGAGGAACATCGCGGGCCGCCAGGACGGGGTGGGATGCCTCGCGCTCACAAGGTCCTCCGGCACCCTCCTGGCCAACTCATAGAGCAGGTAGACGGCCAGGAAGCACGCCGCGTACTGGATCAGAGGCGGGACGAAGTCCTGCAGTTCTATGAACAGGAAGGCGCAGAAGACGATGTCTGCGACGAACAGCAGGCCGACCAGCTTGAACTGCCTCACGGTCAGTATCGGCTCGCGCTTCAAGCCGGGGTACCAGAGTCCGAGTATCAGTATGGGCAGGGCGATGCTGATCAGGGAGTGGTAGACGGTCAGCCACACCGACCAGACCCAGTTGACCTCGAGGAACCGGCCGTACACGCCTAGCTCGCCCAGGTCCACCCAGAGGGGGTCCAGGAAGCTCTTGACGGCTATCCCCTCCTCGACTATGCCGTAGGCCGCGCCGAGGGCGATCACCGTAGCCCAGCCCTTCCCCCATCGGACGGTCAGCTCGCGCACGAGCAGGGCCCCGGCCCCGTACATGGGTATCAGCAGAAGGAACCCCAGCCCGAAGATGAACTCCGCGGGCGGGGACGAGCCGGAGAGCATCTCCGCGACGACAGGCGAGAGCAGGGCTAGGAACCATGCGGCCTTGCCCTTGTCCGTCACGATGCGGATATCGACGCGGGCTGGATATATATATGGAGGACGGGCCAGGACTCGGCGCCGGGCGTACGGCAAGGCTTATAGGAGCACCTCGTCTGTACCGAAACCCGTAGCCGAGCACCTTCGAGAAGGGGCGTCAAAGGATGACATGGATAAAGACTGTCGGCCCGGAAGAGGCAACGGGACGGACCAAGCAGGTCTATGAGAGCATAACAGCGAAGAGAGGAGGCATCGCCAACGTGTTCATCGCCGAGAGCATGGATCCCGAGGTCCTCACACACCAGGTAGACCTGTACAGCGAACTCATGCTGGGCGCAGGCCCTCTCACCAGGCAGGAGCGGGAGATGATCGCAGTCGTGGTTTCGGCCGCGAACAAGTCCCCCTATGGCACCATACATCACTCGGAGGCGCTCGAGAAGGTCGGGAACGACCCGGAAGCGCTCAAGAAGGCGATCAAGGAGTTCTCGGGCAAGAAGGCGTCGCCCAGGACCAAGGCCCTGCTCTCGTACGCCGCGAAGATCACGCTCGACCCTGAGGACGTCACAGAGGACGACATCAAGGACCTGCGCGAGGCCGGCCTCACGGACCAGGAGATACTGAGGGCGAACCTCATCGCGAGCTACTTCAACTTCCTGAACAGGGTGACCCTCGGCCTAGGGGTCGAGATGGAGAAGTCCAGGACCTACAAGTACTGACCCGAGGCTCCATCGGGCCCTGGACCCCCAGCAGCACCGCGGGACGGAAATCATAATAAGACGCCGGACATTAAGGATGAATCGCAAGGGCCCGTAGCTTAGTCCGGCGGAGCGATTGGCTCATAAGGGACGGTGTTCCCTGAGTGACCAGTTGGTCATCGGTTCAAATCCGATCGGGCCCACTCCCGTCATCCGACTGGGCTTCTAGAGCTCCCTCATCGGCTTGTTGCAGCACACGAGTATGCCGACGCCCTCCTTGGTTACCTTGACCTCCTGGCCGCAGATGTCACAGTGGTACGTCTTGTCCATCTTCCCCTTGACCAATTCCTCACCTCCTTCTGGCCTCCGAACATCGCAGGCGCGCTGAATAAACGTTGTGCCTGTCACGGAGGAGGGCGCTCGGACTCGGCGAAAGACATGTATGACCCCTCTGCATTAGACGCTGTCAGAGAGCGTGCATCCATTGTCCAGGAGTCTGAGGTTCTTCTACTTCGGCAACCAGTGCCCGCACAACGGCTACCTTCTGGCCAGGATCAAGACCATCGCCTGGAGGGAGTCCGTGACCCTGCACTTGCACGATGTGACCGGGGACGACCGAATATGCACCGAGTACCGGATATTCTCGCCGCAGATGCTCGTCGTCAACGACCAGCACCGGCTGCACGGGCCTTTCTCCAGCGACATGGTCAAGGCGTTGCTAGACGACGAGATGATGGTTCCGCCGCCGCGGGCTGTCCGGCAGAGCGATGACACGGTCAGGGGCGAGCTGGTGCCCCTCACACCGCAGGCGGCCCTGATGACCTGCGACACGTGCGCTGGGGGCCCTGACCCCGGGCTGTGCAGAGGCAAGGCGGAGTGGGTCGGGCAGATGCTGGGCGCCTCGGGACTGCCGCATCTGGGCTACCTGCACACAGTGGACGGCAAGTGCGTGGGAGGAGCGGAGTTCCTTCCTTCGAGGCTGGTGCCTTACCCGATCCCCGACAAAGACGAAGGGCGCGCCTTCCTCACGTGCGTCTACGTATCGGACGAGAAGCACGACTACAAGACCCACCCGATGGAGAGGTTGTTGAAGGAGCTGGAAGGGCTGGGTTTCCGCAAGGTGTCCGTGGCCGCATCGACCGCGGTCGTCTTCCCGAACGGACCGGCCGCGTGGTTCGAGCGCTTCGGGTTCGAGGACATGGGCACCCTGATGAGAGAGGAGATGCACGACGTGGACATCCACCTGCTCGAAAGGGACCTGTGACGGCGGGCCAAAAGTGTAATGCGCCACGATGTTCTTCGGCCTGACGGTGGACGGCCGTGAGAGGACCGGGAAGGACTAAGAAGGACAGGCCCAGCATATCGAGGCTTTTCGAGGCGACCGAGATACAGGAGTTCGACCTCCATCCGGAGGGCAGGAAGGCCGTCTGTTCGATCAACACCGGCGACAACTGGGAGCTGGCCACGCTCGACCTCGGCACTGGCAAGACCAGGAGGATACTGAGGAGCGACCAGTCCCTGATGTCTCCGACATACTCCCCCTCTGGCTCGACCATCGCGTACCACGCGGACTTCGAAGGGAACGAGGACCATGACATCTTCACCCTCTCCGCGGACGGGCGGACCCGCAAGCGCCTGACGAAGGATGCGGCGGACAACCAAGGCCCTCGCTTCTCACCGGATGGGTCAATGGTCGCATTCGTGTCCAACAGGGACGGCGACATAGAGAACCTGTTCGTCTCGTGCGCGGACGGGGGCCCCGCCCAGAAGCTCTCGAAGGAGGAACTGCCAGTCCGCACGGCCGCATGGTCGCCTGACGGATCCATGATCGCCTTCGGGACTGGGATAGGGGACGAGGATTACATCTCGATCGTCGATGTGAAGAAGCGCAAGGTGAAGCGGGTGCTCTGGAAGAAGGACGCCGAGCACGGTGTCCAGGAGGGCTTCGGTTCGATGCCGTCGCCATGGTCCCCTGACGGCAGGCGTCTGCTGTTCACATCGAACGAGGGCGACCAGTTCGACATAGGCGAACTCGACCTCGCGAGCGGGAAGACCAGATGGCTCGTCAGGTCGAAGAACGAGAAGCACATCCCGCAGTGGTCCCCCGACGGGTCCCGACTCGCATACCTGGAGATAGAGGAGCCCGACGTGGTCCTGAAGGTCAAGGACGGGCGCACGACGACCGTGCTCTCCCCTCCCGACGGACTCACGAGGTCCGCGAGGTGGTCCTCGGACGGGGAGAGGATGATCATGATAAACGGCTCGGCCGTGAGACCAGAGGAGGTCTTGGTCTCGAAGGGGCCGAGGCCGGCAAAGGTCACGTCGTTCCAGAAGAGGCCGCTCCCGCGGAGCTGGCTCGTCGAACCCAAGGTCGTCAGGTACAGATCGTTCGACGGCAGGAAGGTGTCAGCCGTACTGTTCGAGCCCAGGGACAAGAGCAGGCGGGCGGGCATAGTGATGCCCCACGGAGGCCCTGAGATGCAGAGCCTGAACTACTGGGACCAGATCGTCCCGATGCTCCTGATGAAGGGGTTCCATGTGATAGAGCCGAACTACAGGGGCTCGACCGGGTACGGACGCGAGTTCCTGCACCTGCACGACAAGGACATGGGAGGAGGCGACCTCATGGACACTGTGTTCGCCGGCAAGCACCTAGTGCAGAAGGGCCTGATAGACAAGGACCGGCTCGGCGTATGGGGCGTGAGCTACGGAGGATACCTCGCCATGCTCTGCCTCACGAAGGCTCCGGACATCTGGGCCGCAGGGGTCTCCATAGTCGGGTTCTTCGACTGGGAGACAGAGATGGCCACCGAGAGAGGTTTCCTGAAGGCATACGACCTGAAGAAGATGGGCGACCCGCAGAAGGACAGGGAACTGTTCAGGGACCGCTCACCGGCTTACTTCCTGGACAGACTCGACGCGCCGCTCATGATGACCGCGTCCGCGAGGGACGTGCGGTGCCCGCCGACGCAGTCCAGGGCGGTCGTGAAGAAGCTGAAGGACATGGGCAAGAGGTTCGAGTACCACGAGTATCCCGACGAGGGCCACTGGCCGAGGAAGAGGAAGAACCTCATAGACCTGTTCACAAGGACCTCGAGGTTCCTGGACGAGAACATCCCGGGATAAGCTTCAGGACCGCCTGTAGTAAGGGTTCGCGAGGTCCTCGAAACAGGCGAGCGCGGCCGCCGCGCCGCCGTGGACCGCAGCCACGATCTGTCGGATGCCGCCGGAGACGTCTCCCGCGGCGTACACGTACTGCACGTTAGTCCTGAACGTCTTGTCGACGACGACGAAGCCCCCCGGGTCCAACTCCAGGCCGAGCTCGGCCGCGAGCTGGCTGCTCGGCACCTCGCCGACCGCCACGAACACCCCGTTGACCGGCTTCGTCTCCGATCCCCCGGTCTTGAGGTTCCTCAGCTTCACGGCGGTGACCTCGTCCCCGCCGACTATCTCCTCGACGACTGTGTCGAAGAGTACGGGTATCTTCCTCTCGGATATGCTCTCCTGGAGGTGCTTGTCCGCCCTGAACGAGTCGCGCCTGTGCACGAGCGTGACCTTGCACTCTATGGAGTGCAGGTAGAGAGCGTCCGTCAAAGCGGTGTTGCCGCCGCCGACGACGATGGTCTCGCGCGTCTTGTAGAAGAATCCGTCGCACGTGGCGCAGTAGCTCACGCCGCGCCCAGTCATGCCCTCCTCGCCCTTCACGCCAAGCTTCCTATGGGTGGAGCCAGTGGTGAGTATCATCGCCCGTGAGTGGTACTTCCCGGCGGTCGTCGACACCTCGAACTTCTCCCCGCCCCTCACGCGGAGGACCTCCTCCCCCTCGCGGATGTCGACGTACCTGCGGGCGTGCTCCGCCATGTTGTCCATCAACTTCATGCCGGGGATCTCGGGGAACCCCGGGTAGTTCTCGATCATGGGACTGGTCAGGACCTGTCCCCCTGGGACGCCTTTTTCCAGGATGACGCAGCTCAGGCCTGCCCGGCGGGCGTATATCCCAGCAGCGAGGCCAGCAGGTCCCGCGCCTATTATCAGCACGTCGAACTCCATGGAGCCGTCCTCGGAAGGGCTCGACGATATGCCTTCGATTGTCATCGACCGACTGAATCGCCTGAGGGTTATATGACCGTTCTCCGGGAAACTCCAGAAGAGAGGGTGCGGTGGCCCGACACCACGCAAAAAGGAGAAATAGTGGCCTCGCCGCTTCTCCAGATTGAGAATTCGCGGAACCTAGACGATCGACCTGTGCGACAGGGGCCGTGAAATCCCGGTGCGTCACTTCATGGACACTGAGACGATCACGGCGTTTCTGGCAATCGGATCCATCATATTCCTGGGGTTCTTGGGGAACTTGATATTCAACAGGTTCCGGATCCCGGATGTCCTGATACTGATACTGCTGGGGATGGTGATAGGCCCCGACATCCTGGGTGAGCGGTTCAACCTGGTCACATACGAAGCGCTCGCCGCCATCGACAACTTCAAGGAGATCTTCCTGTCCGCGGCGCTCGTCATCATCCTCTTCGATGCCGGCCTGAGCCTGGAGATCCGAACCATCTTCGAATCGATGCGGCTGACGGCGTTCATGTCCGTCGGAGCGTTCCTGGGCTCGTTCATCACCGTGGGCGTGGTGCTGCACCTGATAATGGACATCGACCTTCTTCTGAGCCTGACGCTGGGAGCGATCGTGGGCGGCACCAGCGGGGCGATAGTGATCCCGATAGTGTCGAAGATGAGGATAAGGCCGCAGACGAAGACCATGCTGATCACGGAGAGCATAGTGACCGACGTGCTCGTGATCGTGGTCTCTCTGACCATGCTCACGGTCATAACGACCGGCGAACTCAAGCTGATGTCGGTCACCATGGACCTCGCGAGCAAGTTCCTCGTAGGGGCGGTCGTCGGGTTCTTGGTAGGGGTCGTATGGCTCTTCGTGCTCCAGAGGATGCAGAACCAGCCGCTCTGCTACATGATAACCATCGCAGCACTCTTCATAATCGCCGGAATCGTCGAACTGCCACCGATAAGCAGTTCGGGAGCGGTCGCCGCGCTGGCCTTCGGGCTCGCGATCGGCAACAAACAGTTCATCAAGAGGAGGCTGACCTCCCTGTCCCTGGATTCGGCCTCCAGCCCCCAGATACAGCAGTTCCATTCCGAGATAACGTTCTTCGTCAGGACCTTCTTCTTCGTCTACCTCGGCCTCTTCTTCAGGTTCGGCACATTCACCGAGGTCCATCTCGCGGCCGGCCTTCTGATGATAAGCATGGTCGTGCTGATCAGGTGGATAACGTCCATGACCGCCTGGAAGCTCGGCAACCTGAACATCGAAGACGCAGAGACGGTGTTCGCCAGCATGCCGAGGGGGCTTGCGGCCGCTGTGCTCGCGACCCTGCCGGCAGTGATGCTCGCGGGCAACACCGACGTCTGGTCGCAGGACCTTGGCGCGCTCTTCCTGAACACCACACTGATCGTCATACTGGGCACGACCATGTTGGCGACGATCCTGAGTTTCGTGACCGAGAAGGGGATAGACAAGAGGCTGAGGCTCGCCCTGAGGAAACGTTTGACTGAGCAGTGACCGCCTCAGACCCTGAGAGCGACCTCCTCCGCGAACCTGCGTGTTCCCACGGGGTGACGGCCCCCTTCCGACAGTATTGAGACATCCTTCGTGGCCACGCCTGCCGCGAGCGTCTTCTCGACCGCCCTGACGACCATGCCCGAGGCGACGGCGACCCCGAGGTGGTCCAGCATCATGGCTCCGGAGAGTATCAGGGCGCAAGGGTTGGCGACGTCCTTCCCGGCGTACTTCGGGGCGGTGCCGTGCACCGGCTCGAACACGGCGACATCGTCCCCCAAGTTCGCACCGGGGGCGAACCCGAGGCCACCGACCTGGGCCGCGCACGCGTCAGCCAGATAGTCTCCGTTCAGGTTCGGGGTCGCCAACACCGAATACTCGGAGGGCCGGGTGAGCAACTGCTGGAACATGTTGTCCGCGATCCTGTCGTTGACGAGGACCTTGGCATCTGGTCCGCCGCCGCTGATTCCCGGCTCGAACCACACCTTGTCCGCGAACTCTTCCCGCGCGACCTCGTATCCCCAGTCCCTGAAGGCCCCTTCGGTGAACTTCATTATGTTCCCCTTGTGGACCAGCGTCACCGACTTCCGCTCATGGTCGACGGCGTGCCTGAGCGCAGCTCTCACGAGCCTCTTGGTCGCACGCTCGGACATCGGTTTCAGACCGATGCCGGCATCCTCGGGAAGCTCAACGCCCAAGGAGTCCCCCATGAACGACCTGACCAGTGCCGCCTCCTCGGACCCGCGCCTCCACTCGATGCCCTTGTAGACGTCCTCCGTGTTCTCCCTGAATATGACGAGGTCGACTTTCTCAGGCGCCCTGACCGGCGACGCGACCCCCTCGAAGAACCTGACGGGCCTGACGGACGCGTAGAGGTCCAGCGCCTGCCTCATGGCGACGTTGAGGCTCCTTATCCCGCCTCCGACCGGGGTCGTGAGCGGTCCTTTGATCGCGACTCCCGTCCTCCTTATGGAGGACATGGTCTCACGGGGGAGCCATTCGCCACCCGAGTCGAACGACGACTCTCCGGCGGCGAGCTCGGTCCATCGGAACGCCCTGTGCCCGTCCGTCGCCTTCGATAGCGCGGAGTCGAGCACCAACCTCGCCGCATCCATGATCTCCGGGCCGATCCCATCGCCAGGGATGAAGGGCATGTCGACGACGCTGGACTCCCGAGGCACGGTCACACCACCTCACTCAAACGCGAAACCCCCGTGCTTCTTCAGGTGGGGGATCAGGCCGCCGTCATCCAACAGCGTCCGCATCACGCCCGGCACAGGAGTGGTCCTGACCGTCACGCCGCTCGAGGGGCAGGACACCTCGCCTCTGGCGAGGTCCAGTTCCAGACAGTCTCCGGCGACGATCCAATCGGTGTCGCACTGTAGCAGCGGCATGCCCACGTTGAAAGAGCTCCTGTAGAAGATGCGCGCGTAGGACTTCGCGAAGACTGCGGACACGCCTGCCGCCTTCAAGGCCCTAGGGGCCTGCTCCCTGCTCGATCCGCACCCGAAGTTCCTTCCCGCCACTATGAAATCGCCAGGACGGACCCTCGCCACGAAACCCGGGTCGATGTCCTCCATCACGTGTCTCGCCAGGTCCGACATCTCGTCGATCTTGAACTTGTATCGGCCGGAGATGATGTAGTCCGTGTTTATGTCGTCGTTCGGCTCGAACCTGTGGGCTATGCCTTTCAATACGCCTGCCAAGCCTCACACCTCCCGGGGGTCCGTTATCTCGCCTGTGATCGCCGAGGCGGCTGCCGTCTGAGGAGACGCGAGGAATATCTCGACCTCTTGGTTGTTGCCCATCCGGCCCTTGAAGTTCCTGTTGGCCGTCGACAAGACCCTCTCGCCGTCAGCGGGGACTCCGGCATGAGTCCCTACGCAGGCGCCGCACCCGGGCGCCACGACCACGGCTCCTGACCTGACGAGGCTCTGGATCACTCCAGAGGACATCGCCTCGAGAAGCACCGCCTTCGAAGCCGGCGCGACTATCATCTTCACGCCTTCCGCGACTTCCCGGCCGTCCATCACCCTCGCCACGGCATCGAGGTCCTCCGAACGCCCGTTGGTGCACGTCCCGACGAAGACCTGCTGGATCTTCGTGCCTTTGAGGTCGGAGACGTCGCGGACGCGGTCGACCTGATGCGGGACGGAGACCTTCGGGACCAGGTCCGATAGGTCGAAATCCGCTGTCATCTCGTATTCGGCGTCCGGATCGCTCGCCACACCCGACGCAGCGGGAATGCCCCGGGACGAGTACCACTGGCTCGTGACGCCGTCGAAAGGGAACGGGGAGAACTTGGCGCCCATCTCGACGGCCATGTTCGCCACGGTCATCCGGCCGTCCATCGACACCGACCTCAGCCCTTCCCCGGCGTATTCAATAGACTTGTAGGTCGCACCGTCGGCCCCGACCTTGCCGATGATGTTCAGCACGAGGTCTTTGGCGCTGACGAGTGGAGGGAACTCGCCGCGCAGTTCGAACCTGTATGAGTCCGGGACCCTGAACCACAGCTTACCCGTGTGTGCCGCGGCCGCCACATCAGCCGAGCCCAGCCCCGTGGAGCATGCGTTCAGGGCGCCGTAGGTGCATGTGTGAGAATCCGCCCCGACGACGAGGTCGCCCGGAAGCACCCTCCCGCTCTCCGGGATCACCTGATGGCACACGCCCTGGCCGATGTCGTACAGCGGGACGCCCTTGGACCTCGCGAACGACCGTATCCTGTCGTGTATCCTGGATATGTTGGCCGAAGGGCTCGGGGAGCTGTGGTCGATGACCAGCGCCATGCCACGCCGAGTGCCGGGCGATTCGAAGCCCAGGTCGTCGAGCTCCCTGATCATCATGGTCGAGGTCCCGTCCTGGGCCATGCAGAAGTCCACAGAGGCCACCACGATGTCGCCCGCGCTGCAGTCGGACGCAGAGTGCGAGCCGAGCACCTTCTCCGCAATCGTCTTACCCATGATCCGACGCCCCCTCAGATGCGCCACTGGATGTTCGCATCGACAGCGGCCAGCTCCTTGTCCGACCGGCTCGCGCGGCCCTGATGCCGCGGCCGGCCGACGAGCCGTGAGTATATCTGGACGAACTCGGCGTCGGTCAGATCCCTCTTGGCGGCCTCGCTCGCGCTACCCACCTCCAGCCTCAGGGCCTCGACGGCCTCCGGACCCGCGGACAACCCGAGCTGGCCGAGCTTGTGCCTTATCGACGCCTTGCCCGAGTGCTTGCCCAACGATATCCTGCGTGACAGGCCCAGCATCGCCGGGTCGAACGCCTCGTAGAGCTGCGGGTCCTTGAGCACCCCGTCCACGTGGATCCCGGACTTGTGGGTGAACATGTTCCCTCCGACGACGGGGTGGTTCAAAGGGATCTCGAGGCCGGACGCCTTCTCGACATGCCTGCAGAGCGGGACTATCTGCTCGGGCCTGTACTTCTCCAGGCCGTAATGCGTCCGCAGGTTGACCACCAGCACTTCGAGCGGGACGTTCCCCGCCCTCTCCCCCAGGCCGTTCACGGTCGTCGAGAGCCAGAGAGTCCGGTCCTCGAACCGGGAGGCGGCTTCGCATGCCGCCAGGGCGTTCGCGACGGCGAGACCGAAATCGTTATGCGCATGGAACTCGACGTCGACGCCGACGCGGGACATGACCTTGCTGACGATGTGAGACGAGGCTGCAGGAGTCAGGACACCGACGGTGTCGCATATCCGGAACCTGTCCCCGCCCGCGTCTTTTCCGGCCTTCGCGAACTCGACGAGATAGTCCGTGTCGCTCCTGGTCGCGTCGCCTGCGTTGAAACACACGTAGACCCCGTGGTCCTTCGCGAATTCGACGCAGTCCACCAGCAGCTCAAGCTGCTGCGCCCTCGTGATCTTCAGTTTGTTCGCGAGCGCGATGTCGGATGTGTCCGTGGATATGGAGACAGCGTCGACGCCGTTGGATACCGAATCCTCGATGTCCGCCTTGACCATCCTGTTCCAACCCATGACCGACGTCTCTTTCAGACGGGCCCTCATGGCCTTGGAACAGTTCCTGTCGCTGTCGTTGTAAGTCGCAAAGGTCTCTATCTGCTCCACGCCGAGACGCTCCAGGCCGAGGGCGATCGCGATCTTCTCCTCGCAGGTGAACGATACGCCGGGCATCTGCTCCCCGTCCCTGCAGGTCGTATCGACCAGCTTGACCGGGCCGAGCCTCGGCCTGCCCGTGCCGTCCTCCGGCCTGACTGCGGTCGTCGAGTTGCCTTCCTTCGATGCCGGCGCGTCCATCCATGCTGCTCCGTCCTGGCCCAAATCATTCACCTTCCGTCCCCGGAGGCCGCGGTCCCCGCTGCGCGGGTGAGTGCGAGCCACCGGTTCGGAGTCGGATTGCGAACAACCGTATTCATCATTGTGCCTATAATCCGACAATATCATGAGTGATTGCCAAGATTAGAACGGGATATGTTGGTCAATTGCCCGTTATTGCGGAGATATTATGGTTGAATGACGCTACAAGACTCGGCGGCCGCGCCTCAGCTCGCCCGCCAGTCATGAGAACTCCGAGCGCGCGACCGCGCCGACCCTGTCGGGGGCCTTAGTCAACTCCTCGAGAAGACTCCCTTGCCCGGGAAGACCGCCCGCTTCCCGAGCTCCTCCTCTATCCTCAGGAGCCGGTTGTATTTCGCCGTGCGCTCGCCCCGGGACGGGGCGCCGGTCTTGATCTGACCGGCGTTCGTGGCGACGCTGACATCGCTGATGGTTGTGTCCTCGGTCTCCCCGGACCTGTGCGAGACCACGCACGCGTAGCCTGACCCGGATGCGACCCTCATCGTGTCCAGCGTCTCCGTCAACGTCCCTATCTGGTTCACCTTCACGAGGACGGCGTTCGCGATGCCGTCACGGACCCCGTCCTGAAGGAGCCGTTTGTTCGTCACGAATACATCGTCCCCCACCAGCTGCACCTTCCTGCCCAGGCGGGTCGTGATGGACCGCCATCCGGCCCAGTCCAGCTCGGACATCGGGTCCTCTATCGAGGCGATCGGGAACGACTTGCACAGATCCGAGTACATGTCGACCATCTCCTCGGAGGACATGCGCTCCATCGTGCTCTTCTTGAAGACGTATTCCGAACCGTCGTAGAACTCGCTCGCCGCCGCGTCGATCGCGAGGAAGACATCCTTCCCGGGCTTCAGCCCTGTCTCCTCGGCCGCCGTGACGATGAGGCCGAGCGCCTGCTGGCTGGAACCCAGCCTCGGCGCGAACCCGCCCTCGTCGCCGACAGAGGTGCTCAGCTTCTCCTCCTTCAGGATCGACTTCAGTGAATGGAACACCTCCGCGCCGCGCCTCACGGACTCGCTGAGGCTCTTGCCCACCGGGACGACCATGAACTCTTGCAGGTCGAGGTTGTTGTCAGCGTGAGCGCCCCCGTTGAGTATGTTCATCATCGGCACAGGGAGCGTCCTGGCCTTTGGCCCGCCTATGTACCTGTACAACGGCACGCCCGCGTCCAGGGCCGCGGCGTGCGCCACCGCTAGTGAGACACCCAGGACGGCGTTCGCCCCCAGCCTTGACTTGTTGTCAGTGCCGTCGATCTCGAGCAGGAGGGCGTCTATCTCCGCCTGCCTCGAGGGGTCCGTCCCCTTCAGCTTAGGGGCGATGGTCCTGTTGACGTTGCGGACGGCCTTCTGGACGCCTCTGCCCATGAACCTGGACCGGTCGCCGTCCCGCAGTTCGACGGCTTCCTTCGTCCCGGTGGACGCGCCTGAGGGAACGGCTGCCCTGCCCACCTGGCCGTTGGACAGCACGACATCCACTTCGACCGTTGGGTTGCCCCTGGAGTCGAGGATCTCCCTCGCCCTCACAGCTGTGATCTTCGACATCTTATCGGGATGATGAACAACGAATCACGATAAAAACAGATTGGAGCGAACCGGGCCCGCGGGGCCTGCGAGGGAGCGATGCGGGTGCCGGTCGGCCGGGACTAGCGGGAAAGGTTTAATTACAGCGCCTCCAGCTGACAAGACCGGCATGAGCGAATTCCATCTCTTGGACCCGAGGCTCGTCGACTTCCTTACGGCGCAGGGGATAGCCGAGCCCACCGACCCCCAGAGGAAGGCCATCCCCGCCATCCTTTC
This sequence comes from uncultured Thermoplasmata archaeon, assembly GCA_964488505.1. GTDB lineage: Archaea > Thermoplasmatota > Thermoplasmata > UBA10834 > UBA10834 > UBA9653. The sequence goes on from CAZAUI010000006.1 coordinate 36,141, forward strand.
AGGGGCCCACCTACTCCTGGTCGCGCCGACGGGGATAGGCAAGACCGAGGCCGCGATGCTCCCCATACTCACGATGCTGGCCAAGGAGAAGGGACCCGGGATCAAGTGCCTTTACGTGACGCCCCTGAGGGCGCTCAACAGGGACCTGTTGAAGAGGCTCAAGGAGATGGGCGCGTCCGTGGGCGTCAAGGTCGCTGTGAGGCACGGGGACACGACGCAGTCCGAGAGGACGGCGCAGTCCAAGTCGCCCCCGGATGTGATGATCACCACGCCTGAGACGATGCAGCTGCTCTTCACGGGGAGGAACCTGCGGAGGCACATGGCCAACGTCCGCCATGTCGTCATCGACGAGATACACGAGCTCGCCGAGGACGAGCGGGGCGCGCAGCTGGCGGTCGGTCTCGAGAGGCTCGTGCGCATCGCGGGCGAGTTCCAGAGGATAGGGCTCTCAGCCACCGTCGGGTCCGTGGACGAGGTGTCCGGGTTCCTCTCGGGGACGGGAAGGGAGGTGACGAACCTCAAGGTCTCCGCCGCCAAGGAGATGGCGATATCCGTCGAGAGCCCGCAGATCGAGCCAGGGGACAAGGCGCTCGCGACGCGGCTTCAGACAGACGAGAAGCACGTGGCGGCCATGAGGAGGTGCCGCGACCTCGTCGACGGCCACAGCTCCACGCTGTTCTTCGTCAACACGAGGGACTATGCGGAGGCGCTCGGGGTCCGATACCACCTCTGGGACGAGGCATTCAGCGTGGGCGTGCACCACGGCTCCCTCTCCAAGGACATCAGGGTGCAGATGGAGGACGATTTCAAGGAGCAGCGGCTGAAGGCGCTGATATGCACGTCCTCGCTGGAGCTCGGCATAGATGTCGGCTCCGCCGACTTCACGATCCAGTTCAACTCCCCGAGGCAGGTCACGAGGATCATACAGCGCGTGGGGAGGGCGGGGCACAAACACTACGAGACCTCGACCGGGAGCATCATCACGACGACGCCCTCCGAGACCGCGGAGAGCCTGGTGATCGCCCGGAGGGCGATGCTCGAGGAGCTCGAGCGGTACCGCATCCGGGAGAACCCCTTGGGCGTGCTCGCGAACCAGCTGGTGGCCATGACGCTGACGGAGCCCAGGGTGGACAAGGACCTGGCCTACAGCGTGGTCAGGCGGGCGTACCCGTTCAGGAGCCTGCTCAGGGCGGACTTCGACGAGGTGCTCAGGCTGCTGGCGGAGCTGCACATACTCTGGAACGACGACACCGCGTTCAGGAAGAAGACCAGCGGCATGAAGCACTTCTTCGACAACATCTCGATGATCCCGGACGAGAGGACCTACAGGATAAGGGAGGTGTCCTCGAGGCGTGTGATCGGCACTCTGGACGAGAGCTTCGTCGCCTCCTACGCCGAGCCCTACGCGACCTTCGTCGCCCGGGGCAGGACCTGGCAGGTGATAGAGGTCGGGGAGGACGAGGTCATGGTCGAACAGGTCAAGGAGATCGGGGCGACTCCGTCCTGGATAGGGGAGGAGATACCCGTCCCGTACGAGGTCGCGCAGGAGGTCGGCGCCATGCGCCGACTGTCCCCCATGGACATGTACCCGGCCGACGAGGCGACCAAGAAGGAGGTCGTGGACTGGGTCGCGCGTCAGAAGGACCTGCCGGTCCCCACGGACAAGCTCGTCACCGTGGAGCAGGGGGACGGGGTCATAGTCATCAACTGCTGCTTCGGCAGCAGGGTCAACGAGACGCTCGCCAAGTTGATCACGACGCTCCTGGCAGCGAGGTTCGGCGAGAGCATAGGCGTGCACACGGAGCCGTATTCCATAGTGCTCGAGGTGCCCAGGGGCATGAGGGTCGACGACGTCTTGAGGACCCTGAGGGAGACGGACACCGCGGGACTGCACCAACTCATGAGGCTGATCGTGCGCAGCTCGTCTGACCTCCGCTGGCAGTTCGTGCATGTGGCGAAGAAGTTCGGGGCGGTCCGGAAGGACGCGGACTACAAGATGCTCAACGTGTCGAAACTGATCGACGTGTTCGAGCACTCGCCCATATTCGACGAGGCCGTCTCGAAGACCCTCTGGGAGAACATGGATGTCGAGGGCACGGCCAACGTCCTGAGGAGGATGCAGGACGGGACGATAGAGCTCGTCGCGGGCAAGATCTCCCCGATGGGCAAGGAGGCCATAGGCGACCGGAGGGAGCTCGTCCAGCCGCAGAGGGCGGACAAGACCGTCCTGCTCGCGCTCAAGGACCGGCTCGCATCGGAGGATATCGTCCTCGTCTGCATGAACTGCAGGAGCCAGAGGAAGACCACGGTCGCCGCGCTGCCGGACCGAGCCAAGTGCGCGAAGTGCGGCGGAGTGCTCCTGGCAGCGCTGCAGCCGTACGCGAAGAAGGACTTCGAGGTGCTACGAAAAGGGGCCTCGGACGAGGAGGGCAGGCGGACCCTCAAGAGGATTTACAAGAACGCGAACCTCGTGATGGCCCACGGCAGGAAGGCCGCGATGGCGATGGTCGGCAGGGGTGTGGGCGCGGACACCGCCGCGAGGATCCTGGCCCGGTACCATCTTGAGGAGGATGAGTTCCTCAGGGACATCCTAGCGGCAGAGATAACGTATGCCAGGACCAAGAGGTTCTGGGACTAGCGCCTCGGTGGACGGAAGCCGAGGCCGATGACGTAGACCTCCGAGCTCGATGCCCTCGAAGCCCTCGGATGGTTCGTGTGGAACTCGTCGAACCTGCGCCTGACGAGCTCAGTGAACGATTTTCCCATGTCTCCCGAGAACATCTTCGCGACGAAGTTGCCTCCCGGCTTCAGCACCTTCACGGCGAAGGCGAACGCGTGCTCGCAGAGTTCCACGGAGCGCGCATGGTCGTAGGAGTAGTTCCCGCTGATGTTGGGCGACATGTCCGATAGCACGACGTCCGCGCCCTCCGGTATCATCTCCAGTAGCCTGTCGACAACCGACTCGTCCCTCATGTCCCCCCTCACGAAGGTCACCCCTTCAATGGGAGCGAAGCGGTCGATGTCCACCGCGAACACCCTGGATTCCGCTCCAGCCATCTCGACGGCCACCTGGGACCAGCCCCCTGGAGAGGCGCCCAGGTCGATCACGATGTCGCCGGCCTCGATGAGGGCGTACCTGAAGTCCAGCTGTTTCAGCTTGTAGGACGCCCTGCTCCT
>CAZAUI010000006.1:39417-81752 GCA_964488505.1 uncultured Thermoplasmata archaeon
GATGGCAAAAGGTATAGGCACAATACGCAATCGCCCAGATTGTGAGGCGCGTATAGGATGTCCAAGGGAATGACCTACGCGAAGGCGGGAGTGGACATAGACAGGAAGTCTCAGAGCATCTCGGCCCTCGTCGAGCATCTCAAGTTCAAGAGGAAGGGCTTCGGGAAGCCCCTGGACCTGCCGGGACATTTCACCGGCTTGATAGACCTCGGCGATGTCGCGCTCACGCTTGCCACGGACGGTGTCGGGACGAAGCTGCTGGTCGCGGACGAGATGCGGAAGTGGGACACCGTTGGCATCGACTGCATCGCCATGAACGTCAACGACACCATCTGCGTCGGGGCGGAGCCGATCGCGTTCGTGGACTACATCGCGATTGACAAGCCGGACGAGAAGAAGACCGCGGAGATAGGCAAAGGGTTGGAAGCCGGCGCCAGGCTGTCGAACATGACCATCGTCGGGGGCGAGATAGCCGTCCTGCCGGAGCTGGTCAAGGGCTTCGACCTCGCGGGGACCTGCCTCGGGGTCGTGGATAAGGACAGGATCGTCACCGGGCAGAGGGTCCGGCTAGGGGATTCAATCATCGCGCTGCCGAGCTCGGGCGTCCACTCGAACGGACTCACACTCGCCAGGAAGATCCTGGAGATGGCGGGGGTCGGCTACAGGAAGAAGGTCCTCGGCCTTTCCAGGCCGGTCGGCATGGAGCTCCTCGAACCGACCACTATCTACGTGAAGCAGGTGCTCGGGATACTGGAGAAGCACGAGGTCCACGGCATGGCCAACATCACGGGAGGAGGGCTCAGGAACCTGATCAGGCTGAAGAAGGGCGTCGGGTTCGAGATCGTGGACCCGATCAGGCCCAACCCGATATTCTCCGTGCTCCAGGAGCTGGGAGATGTCTCCGACAAGGAGATGTATCAGACCTTCAACATGGGGACGGGGTACTGCCTGATCGTCCCCGACAATGAAGCGGACGCCTGCGTCAGGGCGGGCGGAAAGGGCGCGAAAATCGTGGGCCGAGTCGTCAAGAAGGGCGGCGTGAGGGTGCCGGCGCTGGGCCTCGAGTACAAGGTCTACTGATCATCTGCCCAGGAGCGAGCCGATGACAGCCCCGAGGGCGGTGCACGTCTCCAGGGACATCCCCCTGGTGGTTATGTCCAGATGTCTTCCTGTGATCTCGAACACTTCCTTGGGCAGGCCGTGCGGGCCCAGGCCGAAGAGCAACAGCACGGACTTGCCTGAGCGGAGGAACGACCTCACGTCCTCGGGGCTGACCGACTTACCCTTCACCGGCTTCCTCGTTGTCACGATGGCTTCGCCGAGCTGCGGCGGGAAGCCCTTCTTCGGGAAGTCGAACGCCGAGAACCTTCCCTTCTCCGACAGCTGCACCAGATATCCCCCGTCCTCGCCGATGGTGGTCGTCGTCGAGACCCAACGGGCAATCTCGGCCGGGGTCGACAGGTCCTTGTCGTAAGGGAACCCGAACGTCGCCAGGTTGCAGTCGAACGCGAGCGCGAGCGGCCCTGCTCTGGCGAGCACGCGCCTGTGCGCCTCGCGGAACTTGACTGGGTCGTACGAGTTGAACAGCCCTATCGTGACTCTACCCGGCATCGTAGCACAGCCTTCACCGCCATGGCGGGACGGATATCAGAATCTGAGAGCAGGCCGCATCTAAGGCGCGGCCTTCCTCGGCCTCGCACATATGGCATACTCGTCCCCGTCGAAGAACACGTCCTCGTCGGGGTTCTGGTCCTGGAGCTCCTTGATCTTGTCCAGCACCTCGCGGAGGCTGAGCTCGGAGCCGTCCTTCTTTATCTTCACGAGGATCTTCTTCTGCATGCCGGACACCCCACCCTCTGCCAGGCGCGGGACAAGGGTTCCTATGGAAAATCTCGATATAAATATGTTTACTGAGGTGACCCGACTGACCGGCCACGCCTGCGCGGACGCGCGGATGTGCGCCTGCACTGCTCCGCGCGCGTCAGCTCTTCCGGGCGAAGACGGGGTCGGTGACCTTCCCGGACGCCTCTCGGGCGGCAGCCCGGGCGGCCTCGCTCAGCTTCCCCATCTGCCGTATCTTCTTCTCGAAGGTGTCGACGAACTTCGGGAGCACCTTGTATATCGGCAGGAGCATGGGTACGAAAGTGACCCGGTCCCTGCCGACGCCCAGCTGGTCCAGCTCGGGCAACAGGGCCCTGAGACGTTCCTCGACGACGTGGGCGAACTCCCCGCCCTCCTCGTCGGAGAGCATCACGCCATCAGCACCTGCCGCGAAGGCCGATAGCACCTCCCTCCTCGCGAACCTCGCCGCGGAAGGGAGACGCAGTATCCTGATGGCTGGCGGGTACTCGAGCCTGGCCGTGCCGGCAGTGTCGGCGGCGACGTATGCCAGCACGTCCCCGAAGACCCCGAGGATGCGCACGTCCTCCGACGGCGCCGCGAGCAGTCCCTCGACCGCGGCGGCTACCTGGAGATCTGTGTAATGGGCCAGGTCGAACACGTCCACGGGACACTCGGACACGCAGGCCCCACAGCCTATGCATGCGATCTGGTCGACCTGCGGCATGTCCCCGACGGTCACCGCATTGACTGGACATACCGCCTCGCAGGCCATGCACTTGGTGCATCGCGATGCGTCCACTATCTGCGCCTTCACCGGGTCCAGGAGCATCCTCCCCGACCCGAGGAACTCTATCACATGGGCCGCGGTGCTCCGGCCGTCCACGACGCTGTCCCTCACATCCTTCGGCCCGAGCACGGCCCCGGCGGCGAATATCCCGCTCCTGTGAGATGACACGGGGTCCAGCTTGGGATGCTTCTCGGAGACGAAACCGTCCTCGCCCAGGGGCACCTTCAGCGTCTTGGCCAGAGCGGCGGTGCCGTCGGAGGGCACCATGGCCGTGCACAGCACCACCATGTCGAACTCGGTCTCTATGATCTCGCCCAACGGGACGTCCTCGGCCCTGACGACAATGCCAGACTTGCCCTTCTGGATGTCGGAGGCCTTGCCGTGGATGTACTTGACCCCGAACTCCTCCATCGACCGGACGTAGAACTCCTCGAACCCCCTCCCGGCCGACCTGATGTCGATGTAGTAGACGTAGACCTGCATGTACGGGAAGGTCTTCCGGAGTATCACCGCCTGCTTGATCGCGTAGTTGCAGCATATCTTGCTGCAATAGGGCATACCGACCTTCCTGGTCCTCGAGCCTGCGCACAGGACGAACGCGACCTTCTTGACCCTGTTCCCGTCCGCCTTCCTCTTGAGGACCATGCCCGCGCCGCACTCGTTTATCATCAGCCGCTCCATCTGCGTCGCGGTGATGACGTCCGGAATGGACGTGTCGTACTCGTGCAGGCGATGGACGTCGAACAGGTCGAACCCGGTCGCGACCACGACCGCGCCCACCAGCAGTTCCTCGTGCCGCTCGGGCTCCTCCATGTTGATCGCCTTCGCGGAACAGACCTTCATGCACGCGCCGCAGTCCTTGCAGTTCTCGAAATCGACCACGTACGCCGCCGGGACGGCTTGCGGGAACGGCTTGTATATGGCCTTCCGCTCGTACAGGCCCTCCTCGAACTCGTTCGGGACCTTGACCGGACAGACCTTCTCGCACTTCGCGCACCCGATGCACTTCTTTGGGTCGACGCCGCGGGGCGACACCCTCACATCCACCCTGTAGTTCCCCGGCGACCCATCGACGGAGACGACCTCGGCCCTGGTGTACAGTGTCACGTTCGGGTTCGATGCGACCTCCACCATCCTCGGGCTCAATATGCACGGGGCGCAATCGAGCGTCGGGAAGGTCTTGCTCAGCTGGGCCATCCTGCCGCCGATCGATGCGCTCCTCTCCACCAGATGCACCTTGAAACCTGAGTTGGCCAGCTGGAGAGAGGCGGATATACCGGCTATCCCGGCGCCGATGACGAGAGCTTCCCTGGACATCGCGACCTCGACGGGCACCAGCTCCTCGAGGAGGCCGGCCCTCCTGACGCCACCGGTCACGAGGTCCTTGGCCTTCTTGGTCGCCTCGGCCTTGTCCTTGTGCACCCAGGAGCACTGCTCCCTCAGGTTGACCATCTCGAGCACGTACGGGTTGAGGCCGGCGTCCTGGAGCGTCTTCCTGAAGGTCTTCTCGTGCATCTTGGGCGAGCACGACGCGACCACGACCTTGGTGAGGCCCAGAGCCTTGATGTCCTCCGCGATCTGGTTCTGGCCGGGTTCTGAGCAGGTGTAGACGTTGTCTCTGCTGACCACGACTCCGTCCAGGGACTTGGCGTACTCGGAGACGGCCTTGCAGTCCACCGTGCCGCCGATGTTGGTCCCGCAGTGGCAGACGTAGACACCTATCCGCTCATCCTTGGCCTTCTTCTTCTGCTCGGGCATCTTGACCCTCGGGAATCGGCTCCGTGGTTATTGGTGCTTTGGGTCGCCTGCCTCGACCGGCCCGGGAAGACTGGCGGACATGCCCCTCGACCGCAGGCGGCGGACCACGCGCGCGCGGGGCGCCCGCACGCTACTGGCGTCGATTCTGTGGTCACGCAACTATATATATGTCGGCCAGGTTATTTAGACACTGTCAGAGGGCGCGCGGTGGAAGTCCCTGGCATGTACGCGCAAGATGCACGACGGCTTGCTCCGGACGACCCCGAGACCTTGTGACCTCTGACGTTAGGAGAGGCAGGATGCCTAAGAAGGAGCAGAAGGAGAATGTGAAGTGCCCAGCGTGCGGGCACGAATCACCACCCGACTCCAAGGTGTGCCCCAACTGCTCGGAGCAGTTGCCGAGCGAGCCCGAGGCATCGGGGAGCCCGGGCATCGAGGAGCTCATGGCCGTCCCCGGGATCGGCGACGCGAAGGCCCATGTCCTGTACAAGGCGGGGTATAAGACCGTCAAGGACCTCCAACAGGCGGACCCTGAGGAGCTGGCAGGCGTCAAGGGGATCGGCGACAAGCTCGCAGCTAAGATCATCGAGGGGGCGCAGACGGTCCCTGCGGCGACGCACGAGGGGCTCGCCAACTGGCTGTCCGGACGGGACGACGGTTTATCAGATTGGCTCTCCGGACGCGAGCAAGAGGCGAAGGACGCCGAGACGGAGCCGACCGAGGAGGCGGAGTACGACGCGACGCTCGCCAAGTGGCTCTCTGGTAAGGATGAGGGCCTCGACTCGTGGCTCCAGGAGACCGCCGCGCCGAAGCAGGAAGCGAGGCCCGGGCCCCCGCCCGAGGTCATGATGGAGCACGAGGCGGAACTCGCCAAGCTGCGCGAGTCGCTCAGGGACCTCCTCAAGAAGTACGAGGGGGACGGTTTCGACCCGGGAGCGGTCGTCGAGGAGCTCGCGAAGGCGAGGGCCGAGGTGGAGGCCGGGGCCGCCCGCAGGAAGCAGCTCGAGGAGGAGCTGGAGAACGTCAAACGAGGCAGCATAGCGGTCATCAAGTTCATCAAGAAGCAACAGGGAGGGACGGCGGACGCCGGGAACCTCGCCGACCAGCTCGCGACGGAGATGTCCATCCGCGAGAACCTGGAGCTCAAGGTCATGGAGCTCGAGACGCTCGTCGCAGGCCTGAGGGACAAGGCTGAGAGGGGCACCGCGACATTGCCTCCGGACGCGCAGGAGCTCAGGAGGCAGGAGCTGGCGCTCACGGAGAAGAAGGCGAAGGTGGACGCGCTCGAGCACCAGCTGAGGGCGAAGGAGGAGGCGCTCAAGGAAGGGCTGATCAACTACGGGGAGCTGCCGAACATTGCGGTCGGCTCGTCCGTGGAGCAGGTCGAGGCCACCGCCGACAAGGAGAGGCAGATGATGGAGGAGATCCACGACCTCCAGGCGAAGCTGTCACAGACGGAGATGGACCTCAAGCACATGGAGGAGAAGCAGACGGTCGTCGAGGGCGGCAAGGAGGGCCTCGACCCCGACCTCGTGAAGAAGCTGGACCTGGCGCAGAGCCTCGAGAAGTCCGTCGGGATACGAGACCAGGAGATAGAGCGTCTGAAGGAGGAGCTCCGGTTCAGACAGGATGAGATGACGAAGCTGAAGGAGCCAATCGCGTACAAGGAGCAGGAGATGATCAGGCGAGAGGACGACCTGATGTACAGGGAGAGGCTGCTCCAGGAAGAGCTCAAGAGGGTCGCCCAGCAGAAGATGGACATCGGCTCGGGCGACGAGATCACGCTCAAGAAGCGGCTGGAGGAGCTCCAGGGCGAGATAAAACAGAAGGAAGAGGAGATCAGGAACAAGGAGAAGTACCTCTCGATGAAGGAGGGGGAGCTCCGGGCGAGGGAGCAGGGCCTCATCGGGGAGGAGATCGAGAAGAGGGAGCAGGACAGGCTGCTCGAGCTCAAGCAGGAGAAGGTCAAGACCGGCACCGCGAGGCTCGACGACCTGCTCCTCGGAGGCATACCCTTCGGCTCGAACGTGCTCATATACGGTCCTCCGTTCACCGGGAAGGAGGTCCTCATGAACTCGTTCATCGCGGACGGCCTCAAGAAGGGCGTGCCGGCCATCTGGGTCATCACGGAGAAGTCCGCCAAGGAGATCAGGGACGAGATGATGTTCGTCATCTCCGGATACGAGGAGTACGAGAAACGCGGGCTCGTGAGGTACATAGACACCTACTCGAGGAGCATGGGGGACGAGTCCAAGGACGAGTACACGGACTACATCGAGACGCCGACGGACTACGAGTCGATCCAGAAGGCCATCGAGACGACGGCGAAGGAGTTCATGTCAAAACACGACTACTACAGGCTGGCGTTCAGGTCGATATCGACGCTCATCGCGTACCTGGACCCCAACACCGCCTTCAGGTTCCTGAGCCCCGTCGTCGGGAGGCGGAAGAGGGACAAGGCCGTCTCGATGTTCACCATCGAGAAGGGCGTCCACGGTGAGCAGGAGATCCAGATGCTCGGGTCGCTCATGGACGGCATGATAGAGTTCAAGGTGGAGAACCTGAACACGTTCATGTCGGTCAAGGGCATCTGCGAGGTCCAGTCGCGTGCATTCATAAGGTACTCCGCGACGAAGTCCGGTCTGAACATCGGTTCGTTCTCTCTGGACCACATCAGATGACGGGCCTCAGGCGACTTCCATGGAGGACTTGTGGTCCTTCGCCTTGGGCATCTTCGAATCCTTCCTCATGCCTATCTGCGGCGGAGGGAGCGGCGGCGGGAGACCGAGGTCCCTGGCGACCACGACCGATGCGGGCATGCAGTTCGCGAATATCGCCCCGAGAATCGGGTTGAAGACCTCGGGCGGAAGCTCCTTCTTGTTGGCCCACTGGGATGCGATGGTCTTGGCGTCCCCGTCCCACACGACCTTCCCCTCGATCTTGATGAGGCCCACGCCCACGTAGCTGACCGTGAAGGTGAAGTCGACCAGCGCGTCCTTGTCCGACTGCGCTGATATGCTCGTGACGGAGGTGTTGTGGTCCACCCTCAGCTGGGGAGGGCGCTCGCCCAGCTTCGAGAACCTCTTGGCGTCCATCGATACGAGCTCGAACGACTTGATAGGCATTTGTCACATCCCCCTCTGCCGGACTCGATGCGCTTGCGCCGGCATGAAACTATTCCGCGGGGCCGCCGGTGCGGATGGGTCCGAGTGCCGTGGGCCGGACTTGAACCAGCGACTTCAAGATCTTCAGTCTTGCACTCTCCCAACTGAGTTACCACGGCATTCAGGCGGGATTTGGCAGTTAGGCGTATCTCGGTATTAAACCTTCGTCGGCGGAGGGACCCTCGTGGTCTAGATGTCCGCGGACTGACCCGCGAGGCCCGCGCCCCGGCCGGCGGGGAACGCCTTCCTGGCACGTTTCAGGGAGGCGTATTCCAGACGATACCAAAAACGACATCTTTAAATATATACCATACGCTGATTAGGTTGCTTCAGTAACCCCCTTCGGTGGTAGGATGGATTTGTCACACCTGCGACTCCGTTATTGTAGAAACTCTGCGGTCGAAAGCATCAAGAGGTCACCGAGGTGGGACGACGAGGGTGTGGCCGCCACTATTGGAACCATCATGTCTCTCCTTGTATTCCTCACGTTCATGGGCATGTTCACCAACCAGTTCGTGCCCGTATGGATGAGCGACAACGAGAGCACGCACATGGCGAACGCCATGTCGCAGATACTCGAGTTGAAGGCGGACATCGACGGCATGGTCGTGGACTACGCCGACAGCCAGATGGCCCCCGCACCGATAGTCGCCCCGATCACCCTGCACGCGACGGGCATACCCATATTCGCTGAGTCCACTTCTGGCATTTTAGAGTTCACGCACGAGACGCAGAACGCGATGCCCTGCATGAACGTGTCATTCGTCGAGAGCGGGACGAGCGGGTATGTGCTCGGGCCGACCACCGGCGGACACTCCGGCGGCTTCCTGTCCCTGTACGCGCCCAACAGATACTACGTCGAGCAGCGCCTCATCTACGAAGCCGGCGCGGTCATATTGAACCAGACGGACGGAGAATTCGTCGTGACCGGCCCGCAGTTCTCGGTGAGCGAGATCTCGGGCGAGAGGGTCGTGAAGATCACGCAGGTGTCCATGATGGGCGGGAACAAGACCATCGGAGGGACTGGGACGAAGCTCGTGAACGCCGAGCTCATGTACGCCGGGACCACGTCGCTCAGGAACGACGACGGGGGCGCCCTCACGATATCCGTTGCGACGATGTATGGCACCGCCTGGGAGAATTACTTCAAGAACGCCCTGAACGCTTCACTCGCGGACCTCGACCACACGGTGGACTTCTCAGTGTCCAAAGTGGCGTATCCGTATGCATACCTTGGCAGGGTCATCAACTACTACATCGTGACCATTGTGATCGAGGATGTCAATGTGCTCGAACATTCGCGTGCGACGTTGCAGGTCGCGTTGGGCGAGGTGGCTGCTTAGGAGGTGATGGGTCTGGCCGAAGCGGAGACGAAGATGAAGCACGGCGCGCCTGCCGATGGACCGAAGAAAGCCAAGGGATCGAGGGTCTGGCACGGATACGTGAGCGCCCTCAGCAAACTCAAGTCGGAGCCCATCAAGGTCAAGCATGCGAAGGGAGCCGCCGCCAGGAGACGCCAGTGGAAGCACGGCAGGGGCTCGCCGTACACCGAGGTCCCCCCGATAACCGACACCAGCATCCAGGAGATGGCGTTCTACGGCGTCGTGGAACCCTACAGCTACATCAGGGTCACTTACAACAACTCCACCAGCGACTACCTCATGAGCGTCATCGAGCCGAAGCTGACCGAGTTCGAGCAGGAACTCCTGGACAAGATCAAGTCCACCTTCGAGATGACCCTGGACTACGAGTGGGAGAAGCTCGACGTCATGGACAAGGACAGCTACCTCGAGAAGAGCGTCGACAGCTACCTGAGGTCCAGAGGTCTCAGGCTCGAGCCGATCTCCGAGGACAAGATCAAGTATTACATCACGAGGGACTTCGTCGGGTACGGACCGATAGACACACTGATGAGAGACCCACATGTCGAAGACGTCTCTTGCGATGGTGTAGGCATACCGCTGTTCCTGTTCCACAGCAAGTTCGAATCCATCAAGACCAGCATCGTGTTCGCAGACGAGGACGACCTGAACTCCTTCGTCATATCGCTTGGGCAGAGGTGCGGGAAACAGCTCTCCGTGTCCAACCCGATCCTGGACGGCACTACGCCGGAAGGTCACAGAGTCCAGGCGACATACGCGAGGGAGGTCACGACGAGGGGTGCGTCCTTCACCATCAGGCGGTTCAAGGAGAAGCCGTTCACACCCGTCGAGCTGATCAAGTACGGGACGGCGTCCCCGGAGATAGTGGCCTACCTGTGGCTCAGCGTCGAACACGGCGAGTCCGCGATCATCGCGGGCGGCACAGCCAGCGGCAAGACCGCCACGCTCAACGCGATAGCGCTCTTCATCCCTCCCGGGGCCAAGGTGGTCACGATGGAGGACACCAGGGAGATCAACCTCCCGCACGAGAACTGGATACCTGGCGCGACCAGGTCGGGCTCGGGCGAGCGCGGCCCTGACGGGAAGGCGGCCGGCGAGATAGACATGTACGACCTGGTTAGGGCCGCCTTGAGGCAGAGGCCCAACTACATCATCGTGGGAGAGGTCAGAGGTAAGGAGACCTACACGATGTTCCAGGCCATGGCCACCGGCCACACGACCTACTCGACCATGCACGCCGACTCGGTGAAGGGCATGGTCAACAGGCTGGAGAACCCGCCCATCAACTGCCCCAGGATCCTGCTCACGGCGCTGAGGAACGTCATAATCCAGACCCATGCTAGGGTCGGCATGGACATGGTCAGGAGGATCAAGCAGCTGATCGAGATCGTCGGTTTCGAGCCTGAGACGAACGAGCTCATCAGCAACACCGTCTACGAATGGGACCAGGCCACTGACAAGTTCATATTCAAGGGCCACAGCTTCCTGTTCGACAAGATAATGGAGATGAAGAACCTCACGCACGAAGAGCTCCTCCAGGAGTTCGAGAGGCGCGTGGACATTGTCAAGTACATGGTCTCCAAGGACTTATCCGACCACCATGAGATCTGGGACCTGATCAGGGCGTACTACAAGGACCCGAAGGCGACCGCGGACAGGGCCAGGAAGGAGATGGTCGTGACCGCGCCTGCCGTGGCGCCGAAGCTGCCTGTCGCAGGAGGTGTCGCTCCTGCCTGATGTATCTGACGTCTTCAAGAGGGTCGAGGTCAAGAAGAGCGACATCGTGAAGACCATGGGCGCCCACAAAGACTTGTTCGGGCCCCACGTCGTCAGGATGCGGAAGGGCGCCATCCCGGACTACGTCAAGCTCACTCCGTTCCAGGACCTCTCATGGCGGGTCATGGGGAGGTACGCCACCGAGAAGGCCGCGGGGAACCAGCTCCTCGAAGAGAACCTGATGAAGGCCCACATGAAGATCCGGGCCGAGGAGTACTACGCCTACGTCGTCATGGCGACCATCATCATGGCAATAGTCGGCATAGCAATCGCAGTCGGCGTCGGAGTGGTCCTGCTGGGGCTGCTCGGTGCCAGCCTCATGCTCAGGGTGATCATATGCGGCGTCGCGGTCGCGATGCTGCCGATGATGACCTACCTCATCCTGTCTGGCTCCCCGGGGTCCAAGGCCAAGGGGAGGGGCAGGGACATCGACAAGAGGATAGCCGCCGCCATGAGCTTCATATCGGCCATGGCCTCGGCCGATGTCAACATCGACGTCATATTCAAGGAGCTCTCGAGGCAGAAGGTCTACGGCGAGATATCGGCGGAGGCCGCGTGGATCACGAGGGACACCGAGCTGCTCGGGTCGGATATTCTCACGGCCATCAAGAAGGCCGCGAAGAGGTCCCCGTCGGCCAAGTTCCAGGAGTTCCTGCAGGGCGTCATAACCACGTCCACCTCGGGAGGGCAGCTCAAGCCGTACTTCCTCTTGAAGGCCGAGGAGTTCCAGAAGGAGAACAAGCTCGCGATGAAGTCCCAGATGGAGACCCTGGGCATGCTGGCGGAGTCGTTCGTCACGGTCGTCGTGGCGTTCCCCCTGTTCCTTGTGCTCATCATGGCGATCATGGCCATCGTCGGGGGCGGCGACTCCAGCATGATGGTCACGCTGCTCTACCTCGTGGTGCTGCTCATGATACCCATCTCTCAGTTCGGCTTCATATTCGTCATCTGGAACATGTCCAAGGAGAGTGCTATGTGATGGCGGCCCCGAAGAAGAAACTCTCCCAGGCGGAGCAGGACAGGATAATCAAGCGGATACTGGCCACCGAGAAGACGAACCACACCAGGAAGATAGTGACGGGCTCCTTGGCCGGCGCCGCCGTCTGCGGCCTCATAGCGTTCATAGACCAGATAGGCAGCCTCGACGTGTTCTTCGAGCCCATAGACTGGATCATATTCGCGCTCCTGGTGGTCTTCGCCCCTTACGGGTTCTACGTCTCCACGAAGGAGAGGAACGTGAGGGAGATAGAGACCAGGCTGCCGGACTTCCTAAGGGACGTGGCCGAGGCCGGCAGGTTCGGCATGACCCTGGCCGACTCGATCGTCGTCGCCTCCACCGGGAGGTACGGCAGGCTCACGCCTGAGATCAAGAAGATGTCCGCGCAGATCGAGTGGGGCGTGCCCGCCTCCGAGGCCATCAGGCTGTTCTCGGAGCGTGTGAAGACTCCGCTCGTGATCAGGATGGCATCCATCATACGGAAGGCCAACGACGCCGGCGGCAACGTCGCGGACGTGCTCACGATGGTGTCGCACGACGCCAAGGAGGCGATACTGACGCAGGAGGAGAGGAACGTCACCATGTCCACCTACGTCATGGTCGTGTACATCTCCTTCTTCGTGTTCATCGCGACGATCCTCATCCTCAACATGCAGTTCCTGCCCAAGATGGAAGAGGCCGGCAACACCGTGAACGATGCAGCCAAGGACTTGGGCATAACTGAGATTCCAGGAGTCAACATCAAGGTAGGTGTGATCGACCAGGTGGCGTTCGTGTTCCTCCTGGCGGTAATCGTCCACGCCGTGGGAGATGGGTTGCTCGCGGGTGTGATACAGAAGGGCAGCATACCCATCGGGATGAGGCACAGCTCCATCATGCTGCTGAGCGGGTGGCTAATGCTAAGAGTGCTGTTTGCGTGATCCAGATGACCGAAACCGAGCAGGCCAGGACAGTGACACATGCCGGGCAGGAGAAGACCAGGAGCGGAGGCTTCAGAGCAGCGTACTTCGGCATGCTCATGAAGCTCAAGCCGAAACCCACGCGGGTCACCGTGTCGAAGAACGAGGCCAACGTGGACTTCAGCAAGATCACCGAGGTGCCGAAGATCACGGAACCCAGCGTCGACGAGGTCGAGATGGCCCCCGTGAAGCAGAACTACTCCTACGTCAGGATAAGGTACGACAACCGGGCGAACGAGTACACGTACGAGGTCATCGAGCCGAAGCTGTCGGATGACGAGGACGACGTCCTCGAGCTCCTGAAGGAGACGCTGGTCGGCTCCGTCGAGAGGATGACGGAGGCGGAGAAGTCTGAGAAGGAGAAGTACCTCAGGAGGATAGTCGACGAGCTCATGTCCAAGCTGGGCATAACCCTCCACCCGATCTCGAAGGAGAGGGTGGTCTACTACGTGCTCAGGGACTTCCTGGGATACGGGGTCATAGACGTCATGATGATCGACCCGAACGTCGAAGACTGTTCCTGCGACGGCGTCGGCGTCCCGCTCTACATATACCACAGGAAGTACGGCTCCATAAGGTCCAACCTCAAGTTCGAGAAGGAGAACGTGCTGGACGGGTTCGTCGTATGGCTGGCCCAGAAGTGCGGCAAGCACATATCCGTCGCGAGCCCGCTGCTGGACGCGACCATCCCGGACGGGTCCAGGCTGCAGGCCACCCTCGGGAAGCACGTCACCAAGAAGGGTTCGTCCTTCACCATCAGACGGTTCAAGGAGAACCCCTTCACGCCGCTCGACCTCCTCAAGTTCAAGACCATGAGCACCGAGATGATGGCCTATCTGTGGATCAGCATAGAGCACGGCCAGTCGATGCTCGTCTGCGGAGGCACTGCGAGCGGCAAGACCACCACGCTCAACGCGGTCCTGCTGTTCATACCGCCCCAGATGAAGATCGTCTCGATAGAGGACACGAGGGAGCTCAACCTGCCCCACGAGAACTGGATCCCCGGCCTGACAAGGGAGGGGTTCGGAGGCAAGAGCGCCGTGACGGGCAGGGCGTCGGGAGAGATAGACATGTTCGACCTCCTCACGGCCGCGATGAGGCAGAGGCCCCAGTACCTGATGGTCGGTGAGGTCAGAGGCAAGGAGGCGTACGTCGTCTTCCAGGCCATGGCCACCGGCAAGACCTGCTACTCCACGTTCCACGCAGAGGACGTCCAGGCGATGGTGCACAGGATGGAGAACGACCCGATCAACCTCCCGAGGGCGCTCATAACAGCCCTCAACATGGTCCTGCTGCAGGCCCAGGTCAAGGTCGGCACGAAGATGACCAGGAGGGTCAAGTCTCTGACCGAGATCGTGGGCATAGACCCCGAGACGAACGAGCTCATCACCAACTCCGTGTACACCTGGAACCCTGCCGACGACACTTTCAACTACAGCGGCCACAGCTACGTCTACGAGAAGGTCAGGATGGCCAGGAACTGGTCCCCGAGGGAGATGGAGAGGGAGATCAAGAGGCGCGTCGACATCCTCGAGTACATGAAGAAGATGGCGATCGACAACCACAAGCGCGTCGCCACGATCATCTCGGCATACTACAAGGACCCCGAGAAGGTCATGAAAGAGGTCAGGGCCAAGCTCGCGGAGAACCTGCCTGCGCAGTAGCGCCGCGGGAGCTGGCCGTCAGGACCTAGCCGTTCTCATATCCCCGATCACCTAGCTGGCGAGCTCACACTATGCCGAGAAATGTGGAAAAGTAAAGGGGATTTGAAGAGGTTTTGGGGTTTGGAGAGGGGCGGCCGTCCTACTGCCCCTCGTAGCCTTCGTTCCCTTCGCCGCCCGACCCATCCTTGTTGATGGGCGTCCGGATGACCTTCTTGGGCACGACCTTCCTGTCGATCGGCCTTCTTATGACCATCTTCGGGGCTGCTTGGGGCTGCTGCTGCATCGGCTGCTGAACAGGCTGCTGCTGGGCGGGCTGCTGGCCCTGCACAGGCGGATATGGCGGCGAACCTTCGTCCTCAGAGACCTCCTCAGCGCCTCCGAACACCGTCCCGCACCTGTTGCAGACCGTCGCCTCCTTCGGGTTCAGGGTGCCACATACGGGGCAGGCGACTGGGCCCTCCTTGCGCTTCTCCTCTTCCTTCGCGAGCCAGTCGTCGAAGCTGATGTATGTCGGCTGGGCCATCCACCACTCGTCGAACTTCTTGTCGCTGAACTTCCGCCCGAGCTCGGACTTCGCCAGTTCCCTGTACTTGGAGACCATCTCGTCGTATTCCTTCCTCATCTTGTCGAGGTAGTCTCCCTCTTCGACCTCCTCGCCGACGAACTTGACCCCGCAGTTCGGGCACTCGGCGGACTCAGCTGGCACCCAGGCACCGCACTCCGAGCACTTCATCGTGCCGACCTCGAACTCCACACCGCACTTCGGGCATCTCTTGTTCGACGCCGGGATGAACTCGCCGCACTCGCCGCACTCGACGAGCTTGCCGAGGCCGTATACATATGTGTACACGGTGACACCGATGACAATCGCCGCGATGACGGCAATCACGAGTATCCATATCAGGAGCGGAATGCCCCCGCCGGACACGATGCCCTCTATCTCGACGGTGTCCTCGACCGTCTCGCTCAGACCCTCGATCATGCACACGACCGTGTATGTGCCGCTCTCCAGCTCGTCATCTAGGACAATGGAAAGCGTCGCCATTCCTTGGATGTTGGTGGTCGCCTGCGGAGATGACTGCCGGGTTTCTCCGGTCTCATCCCGCAGCTCCATGGACAGGCCGCTCAGGTTCACAACCGAGAGGTTGGTGTTCTCCGCATACTTGACGGTGACATAGACCATCAGAATTTCCTCGACCTGATGCTGGCCGGAGTCCAACACTATCGATATATCGACCTCCAATTGCTCGACGACCAGCACGACACTGGCCATGTTGTTCGTCTCGTTCTTCTCGGAGAAGGCATATGTCGAGTCCGCAAGGACATATATGTCATAGTCCCCGCCGGTCGTGATGTTCACCCGGAACTCTACGGTGATCTCCTTGGAAGACCCTGCAGGGATGTTCTCGTTCACGACCTTGATTGGGTCGTTCCATTCGGATGATCCGAACTCTATACTGGCGTTGTCCACATCCGTGCCGCCTTCATTGTAAACAACCGCGATTATCTTCACCGTGTCTCCGAAGAGAGAGCTGTTGTCATCGGACACGTAGTCGATGGCGATGTCCTCAGCGGCGACACTCAGGTCCTCTCTGACGTCCAGCACCAGTAGGGTCGCTCCCACGACGTTGTCGTTATCGCCGTCTGGTTCCCTTATCAGGTCATCTGGGTCCGCTTCCATCTCGAAGTAGAACTCGGTGTCCGCCGTCACAATCGGGAGGTGATAGCTGAATGTCACAACGACCATGCTGTTCTGCCTCAGGGTGTTCGTGACAGTCTTCGAATCCATATCCTCCTCTTCGCCATAGGTCACAGTGAGCTCGACATAGACACCTGCGACGGTAGCTTCACCGAGGTTGTGCAGTTGCGCGGTGACGATGATGTCCAACCCGCCAGGTATGCTCGTGTCGGATGACACTGAATTGACCTCGTAGAACAGCATGTTCGCCAGCAACAGGTTGGCGTAGCCCAACACGACGACCTCGATCGAATCGTTGTTGTTCCCGAAAGTCCTCTCGTCGAAGGCCGGGGGTTCGTTCACCCTCACCCATATCGTGTGCGAACCCGTCGTGTCTGGGGTCCAGTAGACGTAGGCTTCGTACCAGCTGTCCTCGGACACGATGCTTATCGTGTATGAGCCAATCAGCTCTGCGGTGGCTAGGGTGCTCCCGTCGAGGAACTCCACCAGGACGCTGTTCGCATCGTCTTCTCCGTAGTTCCAGACGCGGGCCACGAGCCTGCAGGATGTGTTGTAAACCACTTCTGATGGCTCCGTCCAGATCTCAGCAGAGACTATCGAGAGGTCTGGCAACATCAGGTCCGAAATCCTCAACACGGCGAAGGTCGCGTTCTCAGTGAGTGGTTCGGAATACGGCAAAACGCTGACGTTCACCTCGGTGTCGGACTCGTACTCCACGCCGTCGCTCCAATACGACGCATTCACCCTGTACTGGCCAACATATGTGGAGCCGGTGGATGTCAGTATCGTGCCAAGCGAATTGAGCCTGGCAACGCCGGACGCATCCGTAGGCTGGCTCGTCCAGTAGGTCTGGTTCACATAGAACCTGGCAGTTACCATCGCGCCCTCGAGCGGATAGTTCCCGCCATCGAACACGGTAATGTGAATCCATCTGTATATCAGAGCCCGGGCATTGTCCTCGACCACTATCGACGGCGCGCTCGTGTTCGTGACCTCGCACAACGTGTTACCTGAGAGTACTGGCGATTCTTCCAGAACCGAGTCATATATCAGGATGTGCGCATTCGAATCCCAAGAAGTGGTTATGGTCCCACTCACAGTGGCTCCGTCGAGCTCGATCACAGCGTCCTCCATCGCCACTATGTTTACGCCTTCAAGTGTGGAATCCAACACCTTCAATGTGCCCTCACCCTTGACAATCAGGTTCACAGGCAGAACACTGACCAGCTCAGAGCTTTCAATCACGAAGTTGGCGGTCCCGTCCACGTATATCGTGAACTCGTTATCGACGCTCTGAACCAGGCGGAACACTGAATCGCGCAATGTGAGTGTGCCGTCCGAGGCGACAATCACATCACCCGCGTGGTAGTACTCCATATCTTCTATCAGAAGGTCTGGAGGAACTACTAGCCACCTAGAGGAATCTGGGCTCTCAGCGGATATGCCCTCGACATCGACTGTCGTCTGGAACTGCTGATCGTCCTGGTTCATCGCAGGATAGGCTGGGAACGAGAAATCCTCCGTCGACGAATAGACATCGCCATCTTGTTCCACGGTGCCATTGAGCTCGAATGAACCTACAAATAGAGAGTTCGGATATTCGCCGCCAGATATCAAGTCGGTCAACAGCGGCATCTCCGCAACGCCCATTGAATCGGTCATGCCGAACGAAGCGGCATCCAACCCCATGTAATCCAGAACGGGCGTGGGTGGCGTCGACGATACGCCGTCTGTGGTGAAGTAGAATGATGGCTGCCCGTCAAACGAAGTAGATTCTGTGAACACTGCGGAAATATCACACTCCGGTATCGGAACGCCATACTCGTCACCAACAACGATGTCGACCCACCTGTAAATATACGCTTCTGGACCTATGGTAATCACAATCGACATGCTGTCAATCTGGACGCTGCCACTATCACCACTGTGATAGAAATTGATGTCGAGATCGGCTATTTCGGAGGTGGTAGTGACGCCAGCGGCATAGAGGTCGAACACCTTCTCGACATACATCGTTTCACTAGCCGATGGAGTTATGCCAGTGGACACAAGGGATCCAGCACCCTCCTCTCTCCACGTAATTGAATTCGTGCCATCATAAGTGTCCGCTACAGCGTAACGTACGTAAAGCGTTGCTCCATCCACTGTTGCGGGTGGCCCTGCAGAGAAGTCATCGATGGCCATTGTCTCTCCGGGGTCAATCTGAAATGTGGACCCCTCACCGCTGACAGTCAGGGAGATAACCGATTGACCAGTGTTGTCTTCGGTGCCAAGTCCAGTGGGCAGAGCTGCATAGCTCTCACCACTCGCAACGACTGCGGGGTCACGTGCTGAGTAGGTGCCAGTGTAGGGTTCGAAATAGCAGCCATAGAGGTGGGCATTGGACGTGTCAGACAGGACAAGAACGTTGTGCGAATACCAGTCAGTGAATATCTCCACAGGACCGAAATCGACTTCGATGTAGCTATTCACGGCCAAGAGCGTCGAATCCCCGCTTAACGTGAGGTTGCCAGCAATCGCCATATCTACAGGGAATTCGGGCATCTCAGTTATGGATGAATCAAACAACATCAACGTCGCGTCAGTTACTACGATGGTCGGGCCATCGTCAGCCGAATCCATCGTGACGTCCTCAGATCCGCCAATGTACTTAATCAAGTCAGCGTCAGGTATCTGTGTGATAGAACTGTCGTAGAGCGTCAACTCACCAGAATTCTCAATGAAGATGAATCCGGGGAAACTAAGCAGGGACGAATCAGTGGCCAAAACCGACCCACCATCTTCGATCACCAGAGTGAGAAACGGCCACGGGTCAATCTGGTCAAGGTAGGACGTAAGCACGCCGTGCTCCAGAATGAGTGTGCCACCGGCGCCTACCGTGACTGTCCTAGGTGTACCGACGTTGCTAACCACCTCGAGTCCGGAATTCCTCACAATCAATGTGCCTCCGCTTGACACCACCACGTTACCATCAACGGGGTAGTGTTCGATGTTCTCAACCGTGACTGTGCCATCAGCAACGATCAAGTCATCGCCAGCTGCCACCGGTGACGGCGACGCAACGATATACAGTCCTGCGAATGCAGACAATACAAACGACACCACAATCAAAGCGCTCAAGGATCTGTTGGCCAGAAGAGGGCCAGCTCTGCGTTCCATAAGTTCACCCACCCAGAAGCTGGGTATTGCTTTAGCAAAGTAAGCAGTTCAGCCATATAAAAAGGTATTTGCCACGTTTTCATCCCGAAGAAGGGTTCGCGACCTGCCTGGCTAGACCGGTTTCCGCTTCACAATCTTCTTGACGAAGATCTGTGGCTTCTTCGGCTCCTCTGCGGCATCCTTGTCCGGCTGCGCGTCAGGCTGCTCGGCCGCGGCCCTCAGGTCCGCGCCGCACGCATAACACATGATCGCATCCTTGCTGACGAGCGTCTTGCAGCTGGGGCAGGGGACCTCGTCCTCCTCGGCCGGCTGCGCCTGCTCGACAGGGGCCTCCTGGGCCGGAGGCTCCTCCTTGAGCCTGGAACCGCAGGAATAGCACATGACGGCGTCCTTGCTTATGACGGTCCCGCACTTCGGACACGGCATCTCGTCCTCGCTCATCACGCGCTCCTCGGCCGACTCGGCCGGGGGGGCCGTCGCAGCCGACAACGCCGATGTCTGCCTCTCGAGGAGCATCCTGGCGTCCTCTGCCAGCTTCTCGCGGTCCTTCCGGAGGGACTCCTCCTCCTCGGCGAACGAGCGCTCCCTCGCGATCAGGGCGTCCCGCCTGGAGACGATCTGCTCCATGAGCTTCTGGAGCTCGTCCTCCGACTGCTTCAGCTTCTCCTCGCGGTCGAGGAGCGAATTCCTCCTCTCCGCGACCTCCGCCTGGAGCTTCGATGTCTCCTCCAGGGACCGGCTCGCCTCGCTCTCGCGCGCCTCCGCGGAGACGACAGCCGCCTTGACTTTCTCGCCGACCTTGGAGACCTCGGCCTCCCTGGCCTCGAGCTCCTCCGCCTTGGCCTGAGCGGCCTCCTCGCGGCCCTTGACCTCGCCCTCCTTGGCCTCGAGCGAGGACTCCTTCTGCCGCAGGGCGTCCTCCTTCTCCCTCAGCCTCTCCTCCTGAGAGTCCAGGTCGGTCTTCTGCTTCTGGATCTCGTCCTTCTCAGCCTGGAGCTCGTGCCCCTTCTTGAGGACCTCGGCTTCCTGGTCCTTCAGTCTCTTGACCGCGCCCTCGATTATCTGTGAGATTGTCTGGTCTTCCGTCATTTCCACCACGCCAATCGTTGAACCTGACTCTCGGGTTTAGTGTGCGGGTCCGGGGACACCGTCCGTTTCACATAATGCACGCGGCCGTACAAATACTGTTCATATCCGCACCGGCGCCGCGCGCATCACGTGGTCAGCAACGGGCCGAGGACCGTCATTCCGCTCCGGCCCACCTCTAGCGCATGCTTCTCCATGCTGTGCTCGGATGCCCTCATCTTCTCCACCTGGAGGTACCTCACCAGCTTGCCCCTCTGGCGGTCGAGGCCGAGCATCACTATGCCGTCCGCGAGGAACCCTTCGTTGCCGAGGAGCTGCGACTCGCCTGTCAGCGAGCGCTCCATTATGACGAAGGTGACGAGGTTGTTGTCCCTCAGCATCTTGAAGAAATAGAACATCTTCTTCCTCATGTCAGCGGACTCCGACATCAGCGAGTACAGGGCGCCGAGGGAATCGAGCACGAACACCGAGAACTTGTCCCCGTGGGTCCGTCTGAACCTCTGTATCATCTTCTCTATGAACAGCACGTAGTCGGTCTGCGACGAGTCTCCCACGACCTCGTCTATCTGGTCGATCTCGCGCAGGTCCGTCATGTCCGATATCTGCATCTTGGCGGAGAGCTTGACGCCCATGCTCTCCATGTTGTGCATGTGGCTCTCGGCGGTCTCCTCGAGGGTGGCGTACAGGCCGAACTCGTTCTTGTCCCTGAGGTAGCTCGACATCAGCGAGTAGCAGAAGCTCGTCTTCATGGAGCCGGGCGGGCCCGTCACCAGTATCACCTTGGGCCGCTCGATGTCGTTCTTGAACACCTTATCCAGTCCTGGAATCGAATCTCTAAACAAGTCAAAGGCCTCCTCGACGGGTGTTCGCCTTCCCGGATTTCAAAGGGCTGTGCACTAATAAAGGTTTGCGGGTCGTTATCAGTAGTGAGAGGGTGGGCGGGGGAGCGGCTGGCTCACTCCTCCTCGCCGCCTGACCCGTCATCCTCGGACTCGTCCGCCCCGCCGTCGCCGCCCCCGTTCCCGTTCTCGCCGTTCTCGTGCGGCGCGTGGGTGACGACCATGCCAGACTCGACCATCCGCTCCTCCTCGGCCTGGGGGACGAGCCGGGCGACCGCGACGACCTTGTCCTTCTCCCTGAGCTTCATGAGCCTGACGCCCATGGTCGCCCTGCCGAGCAGGCTGATGCCGCTGACCGGCATGCGGATGACCATGCCCTTGACGCTCGTGACTATGATCTCGTCGTCCTCGTTGACCGGCTTGACCGTGACGACATCGCCGTTCCTGTCCACGGTCTTGATGGTGATGACGCCTTTGCCACCGCGCTTGATCTTCCTGTAGTCGCCCACGAGGGAACGCTTGCCGTAGCCCTTCTCCGTCACGGACAACAGGACGTCCTTGGGGTCGACGATGGCCATGCTGACGACCTCGTCCCCCTTCCTCAGGCGGACGCCGCGGACGCCGAAGGTCGCGCGGCCAGTGGACCTGACTTCCGTCTCGCTGAACCTCGCAGCGAAACCCTTCGTGGTCGCGAGCACGACCTCCTTCGTGCCGTCGGTGAGCGCCGTGTCCACGAGCTCGTCGCCCTCTTCGAGCTTGATCGCGATGATGCCGCTCTGCCTCACGTGGGAGTACGCGTCCAGCCTGGTCTTCTTGATCAGGCCCTTCCTGGTCGAGAACACGAGGTATCTGTCCCCCTCGAAGTGCTTGACCGGGATCTTGCTCATGACCGTCTCGCCGTCCTCGAGGTGCTCGAGCAGGTTCACTATCGGCTTGCCCTTCGCGTGCCTGCCCCCGACCGGTATCTTGTACGCCTTGAGCCAGTACGCGCGGCCTCTGTTCGTGAAGTACATCACGTAGTCATGGGAGCATGTGACGAACATGTCGACGATGTAGTCCTCCTCCTTGGTCTCCATGCCTATGAGGCCCACGCCGCCCCTGTGCTGCGACTCGTATGTGTCGAGCGATATCCTCTTGATGTAGCCCGTCTGGCTCGTCATCACGAGCACGTTCTCCATCGGTATGAGGTCCTCGATGTCCATGTCCATCGCGTTGGCCTCGATCCGGGTGCGCCTCTTGTCCCCGTACTTCCCCTTGAGCGCCAGGACCTCGGACTTGATCATTCCAAGGATCTTCTTCTCATCCTTCAGTATGCCGCGGTACTCGGAGATGAGCTTCGTCACCGCCTCGTGCTCCTCCCGGACCGCCTGCATCTCCATGCCCGTCAGGCGCTGCAGCTGCATCTCGAGTATGGCCTTGGTCTGCTCCTCCGAGAGCATGTACTTGGACATGAGGCCGGACTTGGCCTCTTCGCGCGTCTTCGCTTTCCGGATGAGCCTGATGACCTCGTCCAGGTGGTCCAGGGCGACCAGCAGGCCCTCCAGTATGTGGGCCCGCTTCTCGGCCTGCCTGAGCCTGTACTCCGTGCGCCTCTTGACAACGTCGAACCTGTGCTCTATGTGATACTCCAGCATCTCCTTCAGGGAGAGGACCCTCGGCTGGTTGTTGACCAGTGCGAGGTTGATTATCCCGAAGGTCGTCTGGAGCTGCGTGTGCGCGAAGAGCTGGTTGAGGACCACGTCCTCGATCGCGTCCCGCTTCAGCTCTATGAGTATCCTGAGGCCCTCCCTGTCCGACTCGTCCCTGAGGTCGCTTATGCCCTCGATCCTCTTCGTCTTGACGAGCTCGGCTATCTCCTCCATGAGGGTGCTCTTGTTGACCATGTAGGGGATCTCTGTGACGACGATCTGCGCCCTGCCAGTGTCCTCGTCGTGCTCTATGTTCGCGAGGGCGCGCACCCGTATCCTGCCCTTCCCCTGGGCGTATGCCTCGTGTATCCCCTGAGCGCCGTATATGATGCCGCCCGTCGGGAAGTCGGGGCCCTTGATGACATCGACGAGGTCCTTCAGTTCGACGTCCTTCCCCTGGACCTGCCTATCTATCATGAGGGATATGGCGTCCACGACCTCGCCCAGGTTGTGCGGGGGTATGTTCGTGGCCATGCCGACGGCTATCCCCGAGGAGCCGTTCACCAGGAGGTTGGGAAGCTTCGCGGGCAGCACCAGGGGCTCCTTGAGAGACCCGTCGAAGTTGTCCGCGAAATCCACCGTGTCCTCGTCCACGTCCAGCAGCATCTCGGAGGCGATCGAGGAGAGTCTGCACTCGGTGTACCTCATTGCTGCTGCGGAGTCCCCGTCCACGCTGCCGAAGTTGCCCTGGCCGTCGATGAGCTGGTAGCGCATCGAGAAGTCCTGGGCCATGCGCACGATCGTGTCGTAGATGGCGGTGTCGCCGTGGGGATGGTACTTGCCCAGCACCTCTCCGACCACCCTTGCGGACTTCTTCTGAGCCTTGTTGTGGACCAGGCCCATCTCGTTCATCGCGAACAGGATGCGCCTGTGGACGGGCTTCAGCCCGTCGCTGACGTCTGGGAGCGCGCGGCCGACGATCACGCTCATCGCGTAGTCGATGTACGACTTCTTCATCTCGGTCTCGATCGGCCGCTGGACCAGCTTCGCGGCTATCCTCGGTTCCTGCTTCGGTTCGTCTGCCATGGCCGATCACCTATACGTCCAGGACCTCCACTTCTTTCGCGTGGTCCTGTATGAATCTCCTCCTCGGTTCCACGGCGTCGCCCATGAGGATGTCGAACAGTATGTCGGCCTCGACCGCGTCCTCGATCGTGACCCTCTTCATGATGCGCGTCTCCATGTTCATCGTGGTCTCCCTGAGCTGGTCCGCGTTCATCTCGCCCAGGCCCTTGTACCTCTGGACCTCGGCGCCCTGACCCACGGACTGCATGGTCTCCGAGAGCTCCTTGTCCGAGTACACGTACGTCTCGGACTTGCCCTTCCTGACCCTGTAGAGCGGCGGCTGGGCGATGTACACGTATCCGGCCTTGATGAGCTGCTCCATGTGCCTGAAGAAGAAGGTCAGCAGGAGCGTCCGTATGTGCGCGCCGTCGACGTCCGCATCGGTCATGATGCATATCCTGTGATACCTGGCCTTCGAGATGTCGAACTCGGCGTCTATGCTCGTGCCGAGCGCGGTGATGATCGTCCTTATCTCAGCGTTCTTGAGCATCCTGTCCAGGCGGGCCTTCTCGACGTTCAGTATCTTGCCTCTCAGAGGGAGGATCGCCTGGAACGTGCGGTCCCTGGCCTGTTTCGCGCTGCCTCCTGCCGAGTCGCCCTCGACGAGGAACAGCTCGCACTTCGACGGGTCCTTCTCGGAGCAGTCCGCGAGCTTCCCCGGGAGGTTCCCGATGTCCAGCAGGCCCTTGCGCCTCGTGAGCTCCCTCGCCTTCCTGGCTGCCTCCCTCGCCTGGGACGCCAGCACCGCCTTGCTGATGCAGGCCTGGGCGACCTTGGGGTTCTCCTCGAGGAACTCGAACAGCTTCTCGTTGACCGCGCTCTCGACGACGCCCCGGATCTCGCTGTTCCCGAGCTTCGTCTTGGTCTGGCCCTCGAACTGAGGCTCCGGGAGCTTGACGCTTATGACCGCCGTCAGGCCCTCCCTCGCATCCTCGCCCGCGAGGGCGTCGTCGTTCGGCTTGATGTAGCCGTACTTCTTCGCGTAGTCGTTGATGGTCCTTGTGAGGGCGGACCTGAATCCGACCAGGTGCGTGCCGCCCTCGATGGTGTTTATGTTGTTCGCGAACGTGTGGATGTTCTCCGAGTAGCTGTCCGTGTACTGCATCGCCAGCTCCACGGTCACGCCGCCCCTCTCAACCTTGAGGCTGATGGGCTTCTCGTGCAGGCAGGCCTTGCTCCTGTTGATGTACTGGACGAACTCGACGATGCCGCCCTCGAACTTGTAGACGTTGACCTGGGCCGTCTTCGGCTCGGATATGGACAGCTTCAGGCCCTTGTTCAGGAAGGCGATCTCCCTGAACCTGTTCGACAGGGTCTCGTAGCTGAACGCGACGGTCTCGAAGATCTGCGCATCCGGCTTGAACGAGATGGTCGTGCCCGTGTTCTGGGCGTCGCCGATCACCTGGACCGCGCCTGCTGGGACGCCGCGCTGGTACCGCTGCAGGTGGAGCTTGCCCTTCCTCTTGACCCTGACCTCGAGCCATTCCGACAGCGCGTTGACCACGCTCAGGCCGACGCCGTGCAGGCCCCCGGACACCTTGTATGTCTTCCTGTCGAACTTTCCGCCGGAGTGGAGCTTGGTCAGGACCAGGTCGAGCGTGTCCTCCTTGTACTTCTTGTGGGCGCCGACGGGTATCCCCCTGCCGTCGTCCTCGACGGTGATGCTGCCGTCGTCGTTCAGGACGACGCTGATGGTCGTGCAGACACCGGCCATCGCCTCGTCTATGCTGTTGTCCACAACCTCGTACACGAGGTGGTGCAGGCCGTAGACGTCCGTGCTGCCGATGTACATGCTCGGCCGCTTTCGAACGGCCTCCAAGCCCTCGAGGACCTGGATCTTGTCGGTATCGTATCCGCTGTCGTCCTGTGGTTTGTCCATGCGGTTCGTTTCTCCATGAGGCGGGCTCACAAGCCCATGATTTGCAGACGCATCCCATCCGTTCTTACGGCGCTTTTTTGGATGTGATTCTTCTTTAATGGAACCGGTGTATATAAAATCTTTGAGAATACTATCTGGCTACGCCCGAAACACCCCTCCTTTTCCACTGGAGTCTTTCGCCGATTCCCCCTGCCCGATTCCATCGGAAATGTCGGCAGGCGACGATTGGCCCCCGGACGGCCCCCCGACAGGCCGACGCGGGGAGGCCGACCCGGTGTCCGCGGGCGGCGTCGCCCGGCCACCCAGGCCATAGGGCCAGACGCGGTCCGGACATACATCCGCGCCTTCCGCTCAATCAAAGGCTTTATACTGTCGAGGCATTTAGTAGCGAAGGTATCGGATGGCAGACAAGGGCAAGAAGGGTTTTCCAGTGGAAATCAAGGGGGTCTCGAAAGCCGAAGGAATCGAGCCAGACAAGCTCGCGAAGCTCGTCAAGGCCGGACGAGTCGTAATACCTTCGAACCCCCGGCACAAAGGCCTGACCCACGTGGGCATAGGCGAGGGGCTGAGGGTGAAGGTGAACGCGAACATCGGCACCTCCAAGGACCACGTGGACGCCGCGGAGGAGGTGGAGAAAGCCATGGTCGCGATGAAGTACGGCGCCGACGCGGTCATGGACCTCAGCACCGGCGGGGACCTCAGGGCCATCAGGAGGCGGATCCTGGCGAAGTGCGGGCTGCCCCTGGGCACGGTGCCGATCTACGAGGCGCTCTGCAAGACCGCCGGCAGGGGAGGAGTCAGGGCCCTCGGCTCCGACGACATCTTCAAGGCGGTGGAGAGCCAGGCGAAGGACGGCGTGGACTTCATGACGGTACATTGCGGGGTCACATCCAGCACGGTGACCTCGCTCATCAAGCACAAGAGGGTGACCGGGGTCGTCTCGAGGGGCGGGGCGATACTCGTGGCCTGGATGCGGGACCACGGGCAGGAGAACCCGTTGTACGAGGACTACGACCACCTATTGGACCTCGCGAAGGAGTACGGGTTCACGCTCAGCCTGGGAGACGGGCTTAGGCCCGGATGCACGGCGGACGCCACGGACGTCCCCCAGCTGCACGAGCTGATTGTCCTAGGGAAGCTGGTCGAAAGGGCGAGGAAGGCCGGCGTGCAGGCGATGGTGGAGGGGCCGGGCCATGTGCCCCTGAACCAGATAGAGGCCAACGTCCGCATAGAGAAGACCGTGTGCAAGGGGGCGCCGTTCTACGTGCTCGGCCCGCTCGTGTGCGACGTCGCGGCCGGGTACGACCACATCGCCGGCGCGATAGGGGGCGCGGTCGCCGCGTACCATGGCGCCGACTTCCTGTGCTACGTCACCCCCTCCGAGCACCTGTCGCTGCCCACGGCCGACGACGTCAGGACCGGCGTGATCGCGAGCAGGATAGCCGCCCATGCGGCCGATCTCGCGAGGGGCCGAGGCGTCCTCTGGGACAGGAAGATGTCCGAGGCACGGAAGGCGTTCGACTGGGACACGATGTTCGAGCTGTCGCTCGACCCTGAGAGGGCCAAGACCCTGAGGGACCGCAGGAAGTCCAAAAGCCCGAACGTGTGCTCCATGTGCGGGGACCTCTGCGCCATGAAGATGGTCGACCGGATGCTCTCCGAGTGACGCTCAGAAGTTGATGCCTATCGGAAGGCGGACGAACACACCCACGATCAAGGACACCGCGCCCGCCGCCACGGCCCCGATTATCGCGCACAGCGACGCCGAGAGCGTCCTCGTGTCGTTTGCCATGCCGATGGCCTTGCTGACCACCCACAGGAGCCACGAGAAACCGGCGACCGCGACCGCGAACAGGGCTGCGCCGTAGACGATCGCCCTATCCACCTCTTCGTCGGTCCACCGCTGCACCCGGTCCAGGTTCAGCCCCTCGAACCCCGCGGTGAATATCGCCAGAAGGAGGACCGAGAACATGACGAACCACGGGTAGCAGTACGCCACCATCGTGATGGTGGCGCCTCTGTCACCCCTTCCGTCGAAGACCTCGCGCGAGGCGACCGCCGCGACGATCCCGAACACCAGGAGGGACATGATGGAGACGATCACGCCCATCGCCCCCTCGACCGCGACCCCGATGGCGTCCGACGCGCTGTATCCGAGGACTTCGGCCATGCTCTCGGTGACGGCCACGCCGACGATGTTGGATATGACTGCGAACACGATGACCAGCAGCAGGGCGTGCTTGATGTCCGAGCACACGAAGAGCCTCGAGAGGGCCTTGGTCGGCGAATAGACGATGCGCAGGACCTCGGCAAGGCAGAACCCCGGAGGCTCCTTGGGGCTCATGTAGAGCCACGGGTACACGCTCGCGCGCGCGCTCCCGCGCCCCGGCCCTACGAGGCCCTGGGGCGGGAGCTGGTGGACATGCCCAGGAGGTATCGGCTGGACTATCGACGACCCGCAGCGGGGACAGGTGCCGGAGCCGTTGCCGTCCCCGTGGTCCCGCAGATAGCCCGAGGTGATCAAACCGCAGGACGGGCACCGGAGGCTGTTGACGAAAACGACTGACCCTTGATGCATGTGTCTCGACGAATCAGTTACTCCGCATATTACCCTTTGCAGGAGATGGTAGATGGAGCCACTGGAGGGTCTCGAACCCCCGGCCTGCGGTTTACGAAACCGCCGCTCTCTAGCGGCGCGTGCGAGGACGCACGCGCAACCGCTGAGCTACAGTGGCACCAAGGCAGGTTGTGAAGATGGTTTCTCTAGTTAAGCCTTTTGACCAGGCCCGCGGTCGCGCACAATCGTCCAGGCGGACGTGGGCAGGACAAGGGTTTTTAGGCTTCCATCGTATTCACAACAGAGACCCAGACATGGCCACGGACCTTCGCATACCTGAGGGCATCGTAGTGCGAACGGCCAAGGGCGGCCCCGACTCTCTGAAGGGCATCCTGGCCGATCTGAAGCAATACAGCTTCACGGGATACCTCAAGGTCACGCTCGAGAAACCGTTCATGACCTCCACGGGCTACATCGTAGTGGAGCAGGGGACTCCCATGATGGCCATATACGAGTTCGAGAAGTCGAAGCCCAGGGAGCTGCGGAGGATATACACCGGGGAGAAATCCCTCAGGTTCATACTCGAGGACTCCCAGGACAAGGCATCCAACATCGAGCTGCACAGCCGCGTGCCGAGAGAGGAGTTCGAGAGGAGGTTCCCCGACTCCTACATCGCGGGGGCCCCCTCGCAGAAGCCCGTCGCGCGCAGGGAGGAGGCCGAACCCGAGCCGGAAGAGGAGGCCACCACAGAGAGGATAGAGGACTGGCGGAGACGCGGGTTCAAGGTCGATACGCTCGAGGAGGCGCGGGGCAAGGGCCTCCAGGCGGTGGCGCGGGAGCTCGCTGGATTCGAGCGGGACGCCCAGAAGCTGAAGCAGTTCGAGGCGATCCTGAACAACTTCCCAGTCGTCGGGCTCGAGCAGGAGATAGCCGAGATAAGGACGAAGCTCGACGACCGCACCAGGATCGCCGAGATAGAATCGGACATAGAGTTCCTCCAGGAGAAGATCAGGCGAAAGATACAGAAGAGGAAGGACGAGGAGGACTCCATCAAGCAGGAGCTCGAGAGGAAGCGGCGGGAGGAGAAGGCAGCCGACGTCTACGACCTGATCCTCAAGTACCAGACCTCGCCCGAAGCCGAGGCCCAGGAGGCGGTCGAGGAGGTGCGGAAATGCCCCAAGTGCGGCGAGGACCTGGACGAGGAGGGCGTGTGCCCCAACTGCCCGGCCGGCCCGGGCGAGGTGCCTCACTTCTCGAAGCCGCTCATGTCGGACCTCAGGTTCGACGGGTTCGTCATCGGGCCCGGTTCCAAGTTCGCGGCCGCGACCGCGGTCGCGGTGGCGGAGAACCCGGGCAAGGCGTACAACCCGCTGCTGATATTCGGCGGCTCCGGCCTGGGCAAGACGCACCTGCTCTCAGCGATAGGCGGCCATATGCTGAGGAAGGACCCGAGGATGCCGCTCCTGTACGTCCCCTCCGACAGGCTGGTGGACGCCGTGGAGCAGTGCCAGACCGCTGACGGGCTGAGACAGATACGTGACGCGCTGAACGAGGCGCAGCTGCTGCTCCTGGACGACATGCAGTTCCTGGCGGCCAACGAGAAGGCCCAGGGGGAGATGGTACATGTCATAGACAGGATGATCGAATCGGGGAGGCAGGTCGTCCTGGCCAGCGACAGGCTCCCGACGCAGATACCCGGGTTCAGCGACAGGCTGAACGCGCGGATCCAGAAGGGGCTGACAGTGGACCTGCAGCCCCCGGACATGGAGACCCGCGTGAAGATACTGAGGGTCAAGGCGCACGAGAAGAAGCTGAAGCTGAGCGAGGAGATCCTGGAGTACATCGCCGAGAGGGTGACGCAGAACGTGCGCGAGCTGGAGAGCACGCTGAACAAGATCATAGCGTTCTCGAGCATCATGAAGATGGACGTGGACCTCAACCTCGTCTCGGACATACTGAAGCCCTTGGCGCCCGTGCAGGAGACCAGGAAGGAGATAATGAAGGAGGTCAAGGTCCTTCCAGGCCACTGCTACCTGATCGAGGAGGAGAAGCCCATGTACAGCAACGTGCTCCTCAGCAGGATGATGGCCGACGGATACCGTGGCCTGGTCATCACGCGGATGAACCCGAGCAGGATAAAGGACGAGTTCAAGGAGACGCCGCAGATACTCTGGCTCACGGACAAGCAGGGCTCGATGGAGAACACCGTCCCGCCGTCCCTCGAGATGATCATACACAAGATACAGGAGTTCATGGCCGTCGAGGGCGACGGGATGGTCGTCCTGGACGGGATACAGTACCTGACCAGCAACACCAACTTCGACGCGGTGCTGAGGTTCCTGAGGAGCCTCGTGGACGAGATATCGGAGTCAGAATGCGTGTTCGCGGTCTCGCTGTCCCCTCAGACGATGAAGGAGCAGGAGACATCGATCCTGG
This sequence comes from uncultured Thermoplasmata archaeon, assembly GCA_964488505.1. Classification (GTDB taxonomy): domain Archaea; phylum Thermoplasmatota; class Thermoplasmata; order UBA10834; family UBA10834; genus UBA9653. The sequence continues at coordinate 70,155 of CAZAUI010000006.1, forward strand.
AACGGGAGATGGAGGTCCTGAACCTCACATGACCTTCCGGATCTGGTCCTTGAACTCCTTCATCTCCCTCAGGGCCTGCTGGTAGTCGCCGGCCTTCATCAGCGTCCTGACGGACTTCAGGATGGTTATCATCGGGGTCGTGTTCACATTCTTCATCTTGGCCTCGATGAGCTGGGCCTTGGCCGCGTGCATCTCCTCGTTCACCCGGTCCGGGATGGCCCTGTACAGCCTGTCGGTGGCCTGCTTGACCAGCATCTCGACCTTGTCGAAATCGTTCGCCTCGAAGGCCTTGCCGGCCTCCGCGAGTGCGGCACGGGCCTCCTTCGTGTCGAGTATCAGGGTCTCGCAGTCCGCCACAAGGGACTTCAGCGAGGCGGTCCTGTTCTTCGCCTCCTTGTAGCGGCCAGTGATTGGGAGCAGCTCGTTCGAGACCCTCTCGGCGTACACGAACGCAGCCTCGGCGTCGCCCGCAGCCTTCGCCTTCTCGATCTCGCTGATGTATGTGAGCGCGCGGGACGCATCGCCGCCGAGCGACCTTGCGACGCCGGCCTCCTCCTTCAGCTGCATGATGGAGGATGCGAGGTGCTCGTCTATCCTGGCCATCAATATGCCTCTCGACCTGTTGACGAACTCGAGCGCCCTGTCGAGCTGGCGGTCCCTGCCGGCCTCCGCGGCCTCGTCTATGAGTCTCTTGCTCTCGGCGATGTCTATGTCCTTCTCGTTCGCGAGCGTGAGCAGGGGCTTGATCTCGGCGACCATGCGCGCGAGCTCCTTCCCCTTGTCCTTGGAATCCACCGGGGCGGGCTCCCGCCTCGCATAGGCTGGAGCGGCCGGAGCGGGCTGTGGCGGTGCGCGCCTCTCAATCGCAGGCTCTTGGATCCTGGTCTGTTCCTCGTAAGTCCGCACGGGAGCTGGTGCGCTCGGGTACACGGGTTCCTGGGGCGCCGGGACCTGGTCCGGCTCCTTCTTACGTTTCTTGAACCATCCGAACCCGCCTAGGCCCTTCTTCCCCGCTGAATCCTGGGCCGGCTCCTCGACCGGTTCCTGATAGGCGGTCCTGACGGGCTCCGGCATCCTCTGCTGGACCGGCTCGGCCTGAGGCTGTCTGACCTCGGCTATCGGAGCCTCTATCTCGACCTGGGGCTGCTGAGTCGGCTCCTCGGCCGCCTCCTCGCCCTCTGACTCGACGAACATCGCGCCGCAGCCTGGGCAGGTCTTGGAATCGATGTTGACCAGCGCGTTGCACGCCGGGCACTGGAACATCTCCGTGCCTTCCTCGGCGAACATGACGCCGCACCCTGGGCACGAACTTGCGTGCGTCTCGACCTTCGCCCCGCACTCGGGACACTCGAAGTACTCGTGTGCCTCCTCGACGACGGCAGGCGTTGATCCCTCAGGAGCCTCCACCTCGACAGCTGGCGGGGGCGGTCTCTGCTCGGCCGAGGCGGGTACTGGCGCCGGCGCAGGGACTTCTTCCGCCTGCCTAGGTGGCTCTTCGTGCTTCGGCTCTGGCCTGGGCTCAGGGACGGGCTCCGCCCTCGGCGGCGCCGAGAGCACCTCCCTGACCCGTGACTCTATCGACGGCTTGGGCGCGGGCGGAGGCGTCGCTGGTTTCACCGGCGCGGGCTTCTCGACGTCCACGTCGAATATGCTCAGGTCAGTGCCGCAGAAGCTGCACTTCTTAGAACCTGGCTGGATGGGAGAATCGCAGATAGGGCAGAGCTTCTCCCCGCTAGAACCTGGCAACTCGCAGGGCCTCCTCAAACTGTATTGTGGCAGTTTACGGTATGCCTGGATAAATAGTTAACCATTGTGATTCCTCCCGCTGATAACGAACGGGACGAGGTGCTGGACCACAGTCGCCGATACCACGGAGAAATGTATTTCCCGAAGGTCTGCGTTCTTGTCGGCCAGGGTTCGTCATGGAGATCGAATCGGTCAGGGTGGAATTCCCTGAGGACGCGAACATCATCATCGGTCAGGCTCACTTCATCAAGACAGTTGAGGACATATACGAGGCCGTCGTGGGGACCGTCCCGCAGGCCAAGTTCGGCGTGGCGTTCTGCGAGGCGTCCGGGCCGTGCCTGATCAGAATCGAGGGCAACGACGAGCAGCTGAAGAAGGTCGCCGCGGACAACGCCGGCAGGATAGCGGCTGGCCACACATTCGTCCTCGTGATCCGCAACGCATACCCGATCAACATCCTCAACAGGCTCAGGGACGTCCAAGAGGTCTGCGGGATATTCTGCGCCACCGCCAACCCGCTGGACGTGATAGTCGCGGGGAACGAGAGGGGCCGGGGCATCCTGGGAGTCATCGACGGGGAGAGGCCGAAGGGTGTCGAAGGCGAGAGCGACGTCGCGGACAGGAAAGCGATGCTGCGGAAGTTCGGATACAAAAGGTGAACCTGAAGAAGTGACACATGAGCGTTAGACTCCGGATAAGACATCTCGACCTTGGCCAGACGCTCGGTTGCGGGCAGACCTTCCGATGGGAGGAGCTGGGCCCGCAGACGTGGAGAGGCGCGATAGACGACTCCCTCGTCACGCTGCGCATGGACGGCGATTGGCTCCGCGCGGAGTCCGCTCCCGATGTGCCGGACCTGAGCCAGAGGGTCGGCAGATACCTCAGGGCTGGCGACGACACCGAGCACATACTGCGCGAGCTGGCCAAGGACCCGGTCATGGCGAAGGGTGTCGGGTCCGTGAGCGGCCTCAGGGTCGTCAAGATGGACGAGTGGGAATGCCTCGCGAGCTACATCCTCGCGACCTTCACCAACATCGCGAGGATAAGGAAGATGATACACCGCGTCTCGATGCGGTACGGGGAGCGCATCACGGACGATGTCTGGACTTTCCCGAGGCCGGACAGGCTCGGCGAGGCGTCCGCCAAGGAGCTGAGGTCCCTCGGCCTGGGCTACAGGGCCGATTACCTGGCGACCACCTGCGCGGCCGTGGACGATTCCAGCATCGAGAGGATGCGCAGGATGCCGGACGAGGAGTTGAGGGACGAGCTGCTGACCCTGGACGGCGTCGGCAACAAGGTCGCCGACTGCGTGATGCTGTTCGGCTTCGGCAGGCTGGCCGCGTTCCCCATAGATGTCTGGATGAAGCGGGCGCTCCTGAGGCTCTACGACAAGCAAGGGACCTACGCCCGCCTGCGCGAGTTCGCCAGCGACCGGTTCGGGCAGTACGCCGGGTATGCCCAGGAGTACCTCTTCTACAACGAGAGGGTGCTGTCGGGGGCCGGCGGATGCGTGTTCACGCGCCCGGGTGGCTCTTCCGGTAGAACTCCATGATCTCCCACTCCGAGACCGTCACCTCGTCCTTCTCCGTCATGGCGATCCCGAGCCTGCGCGCATACGCCGCGATGATGTCTCTGCATCCCTCCTCGCCGACCACGTCTGACACGACGAGGGAGCCTTTCCTGAGCCGGCCGTCGAACGACCCTATCAAACGCGAACCGGAGAAGACCGCGTGTCTGCCGGTCTCCGGCAGGACGTCCCTGTAAGCCGCCCTTAGGAATGTGGTCAGACTGTCCAAGGGGGAGAGGACGATCCCGGCGCTCGGACGGGCCTTCCCGAGCCTGCCGAACGCGTCCTTGGTGGCCCAGTGGATGACGTTCGAGCCGCGAAGAAGATGCCCTTTGACCAGGAAGCCCTCGGCCTCGAGACGCCTGAGGCTCGCCCTGACGTCCCGCATGGCCATGTCCCCGCTCAGCAATGAAGCGACAGTCTCGGCGGCCATGACCCCGAAGGCCTCGAAGAGCCTCCGGACCACTCGGTCCCTGGCGGCCTTCACGGACATGCGCGTGCGTCTGGCGCCCACATAGGCATTCGCCGCGTCCAAGAACAGCTCCGAGGACAGGTACAGCGATTTCGCGGCCTCGAGCGTCTCGGCCGGGCCGAGCGGCGAGACCGTTACCAGCCTGTTCCTACCTATCGGCTGCTTGTCCTTCACTATCCTGAGCACCAGTCTCTCCGACTCGGTCCTCTCGCCCGCCCTGGCCGCTCGGTATACCGACGCGTCGTCCTCACGGCAGAAGCCTGAACGGTCGGGCATCAGGTGTCCGCGCACAAGCTTGCCGTGCTTCCTCATCCGTTCGATCGGCTCGAACCGCTCGACGCGTATCAGGGCCTCGGCGTCGTTCCTCAGGCCCCCGAGCATGTCGATCACCGCGTCCATGTCGTCCAGCCTGTCCCCCTCATCGAGATGCTGGAAGGAGAAGGCGACGTCGATGAGTTCGGAGCGGTCGAAGCACTCGGCCACGACCGGACCCTTGACGAGCATGCCGTTCGACTCGAAGTATCCGTGGGACAGGAAGACATCCAGATGCTCGCGCTCCAGGGACAGCGCATCGACCCCGAACGCGCCTTTCACCCTGACCACGTCCGCGTTCTGGGCGCCGTAGAACGCCATCGCCTCGTCGAGCGCGTCAAGGAAGGGGCCCAGCAGCGACCGGTCGTCCAGCTCGACCTCTCTGACCTCGATCGCTCCCGCCATCAGCCACTTCTCCACCATGCCAACGACCTGGCCCCTGTGCACGACGGGGAACATCCAGCCCTCGCCGTACCTGGCAGTCACGGCGGCCCATTTGTCGCTCAGGAACGGGTCGTACAGCGATAATATGCGCACGGCGTCGTCGCCCGCCCCGGAGGACTCGACAAGGGGCACCTCCTCGGGCATCAGGAACATCTCAGACCTCTCGAGGCCGACGGACACGGCCTTCGTCCGTATCTTCCCGAGAAGTCTCCGGGCCATGTCCGGCTCCACGCCGAGGTAAGAGGCGACCTGCATCGACGTGACGGGGCCCGAGCCCCGGACGTACCGGAGGAGCACATGCTCGAGCGCCCCGTCGGTCTCGGGTTCGGTCTCGCAGGGGGCGTACAGGTTCCTGGAGGTCCAGGCCTCGCTGCCGTCGTGCAGCCTCAGCAGGTACCCCTTCCGGTCGAGCGAGTCGAAGTGCTCCCTCATCGCATCTGGAGGGAAACCCACGGACTCCGATATCTCCTGGTAAGTCCCCGTCCCCAGCTTCCTCAGGGCACTCAATATGCTGTCCTCGAACCGGTTGAGCCGCTCTCGCCTGAAAGCGCCGAGGTAGTACGGGACGTCCTCGGCCAAGACGTACCGCAACCTGCCCCTGAGGAACCGCCCGAGCACGAGCTCGCCGCTCTCCCGCATGGCGCTGAACTCGTCGATAGAGAACCCGTCGACTCTGCGGAACAGGTCGTATGCCATACCGGCCTCCCCGACACGCTCGAAGTACGCGCGGATCGAAGGCGCTTTCGAGAACATCTTCCGCTCGATGTACGACCTGACCTGTTCCCGGTCGAGGACCGGGGCGCCCTTCGACTTGAGCTTCAGGTAGTCCTTGGCCAGGATGTACTGCTGCTGCTCCCCGACGACGAACCTTCCGGAGACGGCCGCCTCCCGGGACACGAGCCTGGCCAAGGCATCGGACACCTCCTGTTCCGGGACGCCGACCTCGTACGCGATGTCCTCGACCGCCAGGGGTGCGTGGAACGACAGGTGTCTGACCACCGCCTCCTCGACGCACTCGCCCCTGGGGAGGCCGCCGGCCTCGGAGGCCATGAAGGAGAACCGCTCGCCCTTGACCGAGCATCGGAAGACCTTGTTCGCAATCTCCAGCCTCTTCAGGGCCTCCCGGACCGTCTCCCTGGAGACGGCCAAGGATTTCGCCAGCTCGTCCGCGTCAGACCCCGTCGACGACATGCGTCGGAGAAGCTCGGCCTCGAAGGATGTGGGCTCATGCGCGCGGGCGTGCAGGCACATGTACAGGGGCCACTTGTCCGACGAGACGTACACGTCCTCCCCCACCCAGACCGACCTCGCCTTGCCTTCGCGGAGCAGTTCGGACGCCCATGTGCGAACGGCGTCGAACGGCTGGTCCGAATGGGAGAACGCGTTCTCGCCCTTCTCTCTGAAGATGTTCATGGGCCCGGCATCCCTCAGCAGCGCGAGCAGGCCCTCCTTCGAGCTGACGCGCGGGAACTTCTTCGCGAAGTGGTCCGAGACCTCGTCCTGGTCGAACTGGTACTCTGACAGCGCGTCATCGCCCATGACGCGGGCCAGGACCTTCCTGTGCATCTCCCGGAGGAGCATGCTCCGGTCCTCCATGAGAACTATGTCCGAGACGCCCACGAGGATCACGTTGTGCGCGAACGGCGACGGCACCCCGGAGAACGGGATGTACTCGACCCTCCTGACGCCGGACTCGACCGTGCCCAGGACCGCGGTGGCGTTCTCCAGGTCCATCACGTCCGTCAGTATCTCGGTGTATGTCTCCGACATGACCGGGAACTCCGAGAGCTCGTGGAGGGCATCCAGGAGCCTGCGCGACCGGAGCTGCTGCCTCGCGACGGACAGTTCCCGCCCCTTGTAGTTCCTGAGGACCATGAAGCTCCTGGTGGCCGTGTGCCTGAACCGCTGGTGGAACAGCTCTGAGTCCCTCACCGCGGAGCGCAGGATGCGTTCCAGGTCGCCTGAACGCACGAGGCGCTCCAAGCCTTCGAGCTCGAACGACTTCTGGGCCGTCAGCATGAAGCTGTCGTCGGTGACGCTCACGGTCACGTTGCAGCCCAGCCGTCCCGACAGGGCATGCGCGAACGCGCGGCTGAGGGCGTCGTTCACCCTGCGGCCGAACGGGAAATGGAAGATGGCGTGCCTGACCCCGGAGGCGTCAACATATCCCTCTATGACCAGCCTCTCGTCGGTGGGCAGCTTGGCCACGAGCTTCTGCTCCTTGAAGTAGCTCACGATGGTGTTCGCAGAACCTTCGTCCACCGAGAACTCGCGCATCAGCCAGTCCGACAGCTCCTTGTCGGGCGCCGTACCTATGCGCTCGTCCATCTCCTTCCTGAAACGGCCTATCATGACCGAGAGGTCGAAGCTTCTCGGGAGCATCTCACCGGTCCATGAGGGCACGGTCGGGCGACGACCGCTGGCGCTCTTGACGAACGCCTTCGTCCCCTTCGTCCTGATGAATTCGTAGCTCCTTCCGCCGAGGACGAATATGTCGCCCCCGGAGAGGCGTTCCACGAACTTCTCGGACAACGATCCCAGGGGCGCGCCCCTCTCGGAGTAGACCTTGTAGTCCGCCTCTTCGGGGATCGTGCCTTGGTTCAGGTAGAATATCATCCGCGACCCGCGCCTCTTGCCGAAGGTGCCGGCCTTGTCGTCGTACCATATCTTAGAGTAGACTCCCTCGAACTCGTCCTTTCCCCCGAGGTACTTGAGCACGCTGAGCAGCTCCGCCTTCCTCAGGTCCCTGTAGCAGTAGGACCGCCTCACGAGCTCGAACGCTTCGTCCACCGACCATTGCCGCTCGATGGACATGCCCACGACAACCTGGGCCAGCACGTCGAGGGAGTTCCTCGGGATCGTCACCCGGTCTATCATCTTCCTGTGGGCCGCCCGGCAGAGCACCGCGCACTCGACAAGGTCGTCGTTCTCGAACACCAGTATGCGGCCCTTCGATGTGCCGCCGTACTGGTGCCCCGCGCGGCCTATCCTCTGGAGGCCTTTCGCGACGGACTTGGGGGACCCTATCTGGACCACGAGGTCGATGTGCCCGATGTCTATCCCGAGCTCGAGGGATGTGGAAGAGACCACCGCGCTCAGGGCGCCCTCTCTGAGCTGGTCCTCCACCTCGAGCCTGGTGTCCCGGCTCAGGCTCCCGTGGTGCGCGCCCACCTTCTCCAGGCCCCTCTCCCTGAGCTTGTAGACGACGCTCTCGGTCCCGCTCCTGGTGTTCGTGAACACCAGGGTCGTCGTGTGCAGGTCGACCATCTCCTTGAGATGGTCGTACATCTTCGAGTTCACGACCTCGAAGGACAGGGCGGTCATGTCCTTCGCAGGGCACAGCACCTTGAGGTCCAAAGACCGCTGGGCGAACACCTCGACCACGCTGACGTCCCTCGGCACGCCGCCCTCGGACCCCGCGAGGAACTCGGCCACGTCCTCGATGGGGGCGACGGTCGCCGACAAGCCGATCCGGACGAAATCCCCCGCGCAGATGCTCCTCAGGCGTTCGAGGGACACGGAGAGCGACACGCCGCGCTTGGAATCGCATATCTCGTGGACCTCGTCAACGATCACGTACTCGACCTTCTCGAACTTCCTGCTGAACACCGGGGTGCTGAGCACGAGCGAGAGCGATTCCGGGGTCGTGATGAATATGTGCGGCGGGGAACGGAGCTGCTTCTGCCTCTCGGAGGGGAGGGTGTCACCCGTCCTGACGGCCACCCTGATGTCGGGCGGCCTTTCGCCATGCCTCTCGAACTCCGAGGATATCTCCTCCAGGGGCCGCAGGAGGTTCTCGTTGATGTCGTTCGCCAGGGCCTTCAGGGGCGAGATGTAGACCGCGTATATCCGGTCCTCCAGCTCGCCCCTCTGGTCCAGCAGGGTCAGCTCGTTGAGGATCGACATGAACGCTGTGAGCGTCTTGCCGGAGCCGGTCGGGGACGATACGAGCACGCTCCTCCTGGCGTGTATGACGGGCACGGCCATGGCCTGGGCGTCCGTGACCTCCCCGAACTTCGACCGGAACCATGAGGCCACGACCGGGTGCATCAGCCCCAGGAGCTCCTCCGTCGTGGACCTGTCCTTAACCTTCTCTATCATGTCGTCAGACCGTCGATTCATCTTCGTTATCAGGTGTCCGTATTAATACGTTATCAGCAGGCCCGACTGAACCAGTAGACTGACGGACCGTCGGCAAACGTATTTATCGAGACGAGGTGATTGTTGCCGACTGAGAGAGACATGGCCAGAGACTCGATCTCGTCCGTCAGGTGGGCGGTGCTGCTCGTCGCATCGATCGTACTAGCGGCGCTGTCGCCGGCCATCCCCGTCCCGGATGGGACCCCGCCTCAGGCCGCGGCAGCCCTGCAGACGGCGGACACCGGAGCCGTATCGGCCTTCGTCGCTGACGACTTCGGCAGGCCCATCACGAGCGCCGTCGTCACGGTGCTGAACACCAATTTCACCGGCACGACCGGGCCTGACGGGTACGCGCTCATCGAGCATCTCCCGGCCGACCCGAACGGGACGGACTACACGGTGTACGCGAGCAAGGCAGGCTATGTCTCCTCGGAGCTGACGGAGGTCACCCTGACCCCGTGGAACACCGAGGAAGTCTCTCTGGAGATCAGGGGCGGGATACTCTACGGCCTGGTCGAGGACGCCGTCGGCCCCGTGGCCGGCGCTGTCGTGACCATATCGACCCTTGGATACTCCAACACGACGAACGCGGACGGGGTCTACTCGATATACGGCGTGCCGGGCGGAGGGACTTATGCGGTGACGGCTGCGGCATCCGGATACAACAACCAGACCAAGGAGGCCTTCATCGACATCGGCGGGTTCACCGTGCTCGAGTTCCTGTTGATCTCCCTGACTGGGGCCATATCCGGGACCGTCACTCACGCGACGACCGACGAGGCTCTCTTCAACGCATCAGTCTCAGTCAGGGTAGGGACCGTCATGGTCACCGCGACTACCGACGCGGACGGGACGTACAGGATACCCGACCTCCCGTCAGGGACATACTCGGTCACGGCGTGGTTGGAGGGTTTCGAGGCCTCGACCATATCCGGCATCACGGTCTCGAACGGCGTCGAGACCGAGGGCATCGACTTCCACCTCGCCGAGAAACCGACCAAGCTCTACGGGATCGTCTGGTCAGGCATGTTCCTCGTGCCTGGCGTGCTGATCACCGTACTGGGCACCGGGCTCTCGACGAACACGTCGGTCGAGGGGTATTACGAGATCACCAACATCACCGTGGGGACGCACACGCTGACGGCATCCCTGGAAGGATACAACACCGTGACTGTGGAGGGCATCGTCATAGCGAGAGGCGGCCAGACCCAGGTGAACATCAACATGACGAGCCTCCCAGGGCCATCGCTCTCCGGCACCGTGTTCTCCACTCACACGAAAGGCATCCTTTCCGGCGTGGCGGTCACCGTGCTCGGCCAGGGCACGCAGAGGAGCACCATCACGAACACCGAGGGGCAGTTCGTCGTCCCCGGCCTCACCAGGGGCAACTACACGGTGAGGTTCTACCTGGACGGGTACAAACCGTTGGAGATGTCCCCGGTCTTCGTGCCCGAGTCGGGCCTGGCGCTGGGAGAGATCCAGATATCGCCGGTCCCCGAGAGCTTCGGCGGGTTCATATTCGGCTTCGACCTCGCGCACTCGATGATGATACTGGCGCTCTTCCTGACCATCATCATCCTTGCGCTCGCGGTGATGCTCAGGGTCAGGTCGTTCGAGGCTCCTGAGAAGGCTCCGGCGATATACGACCAGGAAGGAGAGGACGAGCCCGAGGAGAAGGAGACGGAGCAGAGAAAGGAGAGGGACCGGGCGCGCCGCAAGAAGGATAAGAAAAGGAAGTGACCGGGCAGAGCCCGGTGTTTCAGAGGCCCATCACTTGAGTCCGAGCTTCTGCCGGACCTTCTGCTCGTTCTCCTTGACCTTCGCGCCGACGTCCATGAACAGGCTGTTCCCGTGGGAGTCTATCGCGACCGTCAGGGGGCCGAAGTTGTCAGCGTCCATGATCCAGATGGCCTCTGGCATGCCGAGCTCGTACCACTCGACGCCCTTGACGTCCTTGATGCCCTTGGCCGCCAGGACCGCGGCCCCGCCGGTTATGGCGAGATAGACGCACCCGAACTTCTTCATCGCGTCGATCGTCGGCTGGGACATACCGCCCTTGCCGATGATCGCCCCAGGCCTGAACTTCTCTATGAACTGGGGCTCCAGCGAGTTCATCCTCGACGAGGTCGTCGGGCCTGCCGCCACGACCTCCCACTTCTCGCCGGTCTTCCTCATGATGGGGCCGCAGTGGAACAGGGCGGAGCCCTTGAAGTCCACTGGTATCTCCTTCCCCTTCTCGAGATACTCGAGCGCGTGGATGTGGACCTCGTCCCTGCCGGTGTAGACTATCCCATCCAGGTACACCGTCTCTCCGACCTTGAGCGACCTCGCGTCAGCCTCGGACAGCGGCGTCTTCAACCTCTTTGCCATCGTCATCACCCCTCGTGTGTCGGGAACTCGAGTTTCCCGTCCTTGTGTATCCGCACGGTCCCTCTCCTGCCCGCCCAGCACTGGACATTGATCGCGACGGGGAGGCTGGCCGTGTGGCAGTAGGCGTACTCGATGTTCAGCCCCAGCATGGTGGTCTTGCCCCCGAGGCCCATCGGGCCTATCCCGAGCATGTTCATCGCCTCGAGGAGCTCGGTCTCGAGCTTCGCGACCTCCGGGTCCTTGTTCCTCACGTCGATCGGCCGGAGCAGGGCCTCCTTGGCCAGTTTCATGGATATGTCGGCCGAGCCGCCTATGCCCATCCCGATGATGGTCGGCGGGCACGGGTTGCTCCCCGCCCTCAGGACCGTGCCGAGGGCGAACTCCTTGATGCCCTTCAGGCCCGCGCTCGGGGTGAGCATCGCGAGCTGGCTCATGTTCTCGGAGCCCGCGCCCTTCGTCATGACCGTGATCTCTATGTGGTCCTTGTCCCACACCTTCCAGTTGATGTAGGGCATCCTGTCGCCCACGTTGTCCCCCGGGTTCTTCC
>CAZAUI010000007.1:0-68612 GCA_964488505.1 uncultured Thermoplasmata archaeon
TGATGGACCAGAAACTAGAGCTATATACGCGCAAGGATGTTCTCGTACTGCAGCTAGGCGCGTTCAAGAAGTCCATAGTCCTGCCCTACGCACTGGCGGGGAGGAAGCTCCTGGGGGCGGACCTCGACGGGCCTTGGCTGACCATCAGGTTCGAAGGTGATGAGATTGGGAGGAAGAAGGGAAAGAGGCGCGGAGGCCGCAAGGCGCCTCGAAAGGCACGTTGAGGAGATAGTCGCCGAGGTCACCACGAAGGAGACCATGACGCACTTCGTGAACGCCGGCATGGAGGTCGTCCAGGCCGCGAACGTCGCGCTGAAGAAGATGGAGGTGCCCGACGAGACCAAGGTCAGGATACACAGGGCCGAGAAGGAGGTACTCCTGGCCGCCAAGAGCTTCATAGAAGCCGTCCTGGCCGAGCTCGAGAAGGAGACGCCTCAGAAGAAGGCCAAGCTCGAGAAGGTGGAGATCAAGCGGAAATCGAAGTGACGCTCCGAAACCGCGAGCGTCGATGCGCACAACTTTTCTACACGTAGCCCTTTACAGAGGACCGTCAACCAGGGGTGTCTTACCGTATGGTAAAGATGTTGGTTCCGTACCCGGACAAGTGCACAGGGTGCAGGTTCTGCGAGATGGCCTGCTCGCTGTACCATGAAGGAAAGGTCAACCACGCGGACGCGCGGCTGCAGGTGCACAGGAGGGACATCAAGACGGATTTCCCTGCGGTGTGCACGCACTGCGTCTCGTGTGGCGAGGAATGCTGCGTCCTGAACTGCCCGGTCGAGGCGATCAAGAACGAGGATGGCATCGTCAGGGTCGAGGAGAGCGAGTGCACGGCGTGCGGCACCTGCGTCGAGGTGTGCCCGTTCGGCGTGATGCGCATGGAGGATGTCGCGTTCAAGTGCGACCTGTGCGGAGGCGACCCGACCTGCGTGAAGTTCTGCCCGATGGGCGCCATCAAGTACGAGGAGCCCAAGCCCGAGCAGTACGAGCTCGTCAAGAGGCTCCTCAAGGAGGAGGAGTGACATGAAAGGGTTCGCAGGCAGGATACTCAAGATAGACCTCACGACGGGCAGGAGCTCCGTCAAGACGACGGACGAGAGGTATGTGAGGAAGTACCTGGGAGGCCAGGGCTTCGCGGTCGAGCTCGTATACCACGGGGTCCCGGAAGGGGCCGACGCGCTCTCGCCTGAGAACGTGCTCGCGATGGCGCCGGGCCTGTTCGCCGGATACCCGGTCCCGACGGGCGGCAAGACCGCGTTCGCGGGGAAGTCGCCGGCCACGAACACGCTCGCCGAGAGCGTCATGGGCGGGTCCATAGGGGCGGAGCTCAGGCACGCCGGCTATGACGCGCTGGAGATCCACGGCAGGAGCGACGCGCCGGCGTACATATTCATCGAGGACGACAAGGTCGAGGTCAACGAGGCGGAGGACATCTGGGGCAAGGACACCAGGGCCACCCCCGAGACGCTCAAGAAGCGCCACGGCTGGGACGTGAAGGTCGCGTGCATCGGGGTCGCCGGCGAGAAGCTCGTCAGGATGGCGTGCATCGACTGCGACGACAGGCAGTCCGGGAGGGCCGGGCTCGGCGCGGTCATGGGGTCGAAGAACCTGAAGGCCATAGTGGTCAGGGGCACCAAGGACCTCGAGCCCGCGGACCCGGGTGCGCTCCTGGAGATCGCGCTCAGGTACCAGAAGATCATGGAGGCCGCGCCGTCCTTCGTCGAGGACACGAAGTACGGCACGGGCGAGTTCCTGGGCTGGATAAACAAGGAGAAGGGCGTGTTCCCGACCAGGAACTGGCAGGAGAGCGTGTTCAAGGAGCGGGAGCAGATCGACCCGTACTACTGGGCCACCAGGTACGTGGCCAAGAACAAGGCCTGCTTCTCCTGCACCAAGCCCTGCGGCAAGCTGTTCGAGGTCAAGGACGGCAAGTTCGCGGGGGTCGTGATCGACGGGCTGGAGTACGAGACCCTGTACTCGCTCGGAGGCACCTGCGGCAACTCGAGGATAGAGTCCGTCGCGAAGGCCAACGAGGTCTGCGACCTCGTCGGCATAGACACCATATCCGCAGGGGTCACGATCGGCTTCGCGATGGAGCTGGTCCAGAGAGGCATACTGACCGAGCAGGAGGTCGGCATGAAGCTCACATGGGACAACGCCGAGGACGCCGTGCCGATGATGTGCGAGCTCATGGGCAGGCGCGAGGGCTTCGGGGACGTCCTGGCCGACGGGGTCAAGAGGGCCGCCGAGAGGATAGGCAAGGGCTCCGCGAGGTACGCGATACACACGAAGGGTCTCGAGCCGCCCGCGTACGACGTCAGGGGCATGAAGGGCCACGGGCTGGCGTACATGACCTCCACCAGGGGCGCGTGCCACCTCAGGGCCGGGTTCTACGCGCCCGAGCTCGTCGGCAAGTTCTGGCGCTGGGAGGGCATAGACAGGTTCTCCACGGAGGGCAAGGGCGAGAAGGTCGCCACCATGGAGAACTTCATGTGCGTCTACGACTCGGTGGGGCTGTGCAAGTTCTCGAGGGGCTTCTTCCTCATCGACAAGCTCAGGGAGGTCATCAAGGCCATCACCGGGCTCGAGTTCACCGAGGACGAGCTGCTCAGGACCGGCGAGAGGATACACAACATGAAGGGCAACTTCAACGTGCTCCAGGGGGTCACCAGGAAGGACTGGCTGCTGCCCCCGAGGGTCCTGGAGGACCCCATACCGGACGGACCGTCCAAGGGCTCGAAGATCAGCGTCGAGGAGATGAACAAGATGCTCGACGACTACATGGCCTTCAGGAAGTGGACCTCCGAAGGGGTCCCGACGCCGGAGAAGCTGAAGGAGCTCGACATAGCGTAGGCTGCCCGGAAAAGCAAAACCCGCAAACCCCTTGAGCCTTTGATTCTCAGATGAGTTTGATCGTATCGGCGAGCTTGAGCAGCTCCCTCTTCGCGACCGAGGCGTCCGCCCTGGTGGGCAGGACTGTGACGACGAGCGCCTTCCGGCCCGCCCCGACGACGAGCATCTTCGCGTCCTCGCTCTCCACCAGGACGCTCAAGGGCGTGCCCACCCTGAGCTCGGAGTTGGCCGTCGACGCGGCCCCTATGAGCGTGGCGCACATGATGGCGAACGTGTCCATGGACACGCCGTCCGGGAGGTCCGCGGCTATGACGAGCCCGTCCCGGCTTATTATGGCGGATGCGATGGACCCGCAGCTCTGCCTTAGAGCCCTGAGGGCCGGTTTGAGCTCCAGATCAACCGCCTCCCAGAGGTTCCACTCTGAACACGCAGTGCTTGTCGCCCTTGCTGACGCATTCGACTTCCTCGCAGTGGAGGCGCTTGTGCCCGTTGACCTCGTACACCCTCTTCACGATGCCGCGGAGCCTGTGACATGTCGGGACGTCGGACTGGCAGGCCTCGATCGAGCCCTCGGCAACGGCGTCCATCTCTTCGAACACGATGTTTTCCACCCATCCCCTCGCCCTGAGCAGGTTGGCGCATATCTCGAAGTACTTGTCCGGCTCCTGGAGGGCAATCTTCGAGACCTCCTCGCCCAGGATCATGCCCTCCCGGAAGAACAGCCCGTAGCACGCCTGAGACATCACGCCCTCGTAGAGCTTGCGTATCTCTTCGTACTCCGCCTGGGAGAGCTTGACGAACTTCATCGCAACCGCCCTTGGATTCATATTGTTGCTATTTAATGTTTGGCGCACGGACGTCGAGCCCTCGGACACGGCCAGCACGCCGTAGCAGAAGCGGTTGAAAAGTCTTTATGGGTGAGATTCGATTGAGCTACAAGGAGAACATGTTTTCCGATGAGGACGGTCGTCTGGCGGTCGCTGCCGCGAGAGCCGTCGTTGAGAACCATGTGAGAGGCGAGAAACCCGCGAAGCTGGACCTGTCTGACGTGTTCAAGAAGAAGTCGGGCGTGTTCGTCACGCTCACGACGCACCCGACAGGCGACCTCCGGGGATGCATAGGGTATCCTGAACCGCTTCTGCCCCTTGAGGAGGCGCTCAGGGACTCGGCCGTGAGCGCGTGCTCCAGAGACCCCAGGTTCCCGCCGGTCAAGCCCGCGGAGCTGGAGAGGGTGAAGGTCGAGGTGAGCCTCCTGACGCCCCCCGAGGAGATCAAGGTCAAGAAACCCACGGACCTCCCGAAGCATGTGGAGGTGGGGCTTGACGGGCTGATAGTGCAACGCGGGCTCAACCGCGGCCTGCTGCTCCCCCAGGTCCCGGTGGAGTGGGGATGGAACTCAGCGGAGTTCCTGTCCCAGACTTGCCTGAAGGCCGGGCTCGCGCCGGACACATGGCTCAGGGAGGGCACGAAGGTTTTCAAGTTCCAGGCGGAGGTCTTCTCCGAGGACCGCCCCCGAGGAGCGGTCAAGAGAAGGAGTCTGGATGAAGAGAATGGACCTTGTCATTGAGGGCGAGTGCTACATATCCGGCCGGTTCGAGAGGGCGTGCATCGCGGTAGATGCGGGCAGGATAGTGGCCCTCGCGCGGAACCTGGAGGGGGAGAGGCGGCTCGACTTCGGCAGCAGGAAGATCCTGCCGGCCGCGATAGACTCCCATGTGCACCTCAGGGAACCCGGCATGACCCAGAAGGAGGACTTCGGCACGGGGTCCCTGGCAGCGCTCCACGGAGGAGTGAGCTGCGTCCTGGAAATGCCGAACACCGTCCCGCCCACGGGCACTGTCCAGGCCCTCGTCGAGAAGTCCGCGCTCGCGGCATCGAAGTCACTCGCGGACTTCGGGCTGTTCGCGGCCGTGAGGCCAGGCGTCGACATAGCCGCGCTCTCCGAGAGGGCCGTCGGCTTCAAGCTCTACATGGCCGGCACGACCGGCGACCTGCTCGTCCCGTCCCTGCAGTCGGTGGAGGCCGAGCTCGCGGCGGTCGCCAGGTCCGGGAAGGTGCTCGCAGTGCACGCGGAGGACGAGACGCTCAGGCGCAAGGAGCCGGAGAGGTGCCTCGCGGACCACCTGAGGAACAGGCCGAACGAGTGCGAGGCCAGCGCGGTCCGGAAGATCGCGAAGGCCGCGGAGGCGTGCCGAACGCACATATGCCATGTCTCGGCGAAGGAGTCCCTGCCGCTGGTGCACGGACGGCCCAACATCACCTCGGAGGTCACTCCGCACCACCTGCTCCTTGACAGGGACAGGGCGCTGGGGAACTTCGGGAAGGTTAACCCGCCGCTCAGGACCAGGGCCGACAGACAGGCGCTCTTCCTCGCGTTCAAACAGGGCAAGTTCGACACGATGGCGTCGGACCATGCCCCGCACACGGTCGACGAGAAGAAGGAGGACTTCGAATTCGCCCCCAGCGGGATGCCGGGGACGGAGACGATGTTCCCCATCATGCTCCAGCACGTGAGAGACAAACACCTCGCCCTGACGACCGTCGTCAGGGCGCTCTGCGAGAGGCCGGGGGAGATGTTCGGGATCAAGAAGGGCAGGATAGACATCGGATACGACGCGGACCTGATCGTCGTCGATTTCGCGGACGGGCAGGACATCAGGGCGGACGACCTGTACTCCAAGTGCGGCTGGACGCCATACGAGGGCATGCCGGCGGTCTTCCCGAAGGCGGTCGTCGTCCGCGGCGAGCTCGCGATGAAGGACGGGGAAAGGGCCGGGGAGCTCAGGGGAAGGGACGTTGTCACGAATGGCCGATGACACAGGCGGGCCCGACCTGTCCGAGCTGGACGGGCTGACCTACACCTGCGTCGACGGATGTGCGCTCTGTTGCCTGTGCCAGCCCGAGCTCCTCCCTGACGAGGAGCGCAAGTTCAGGGGCGACCCAAGGCTCTCGCTGGGACTCGCGGAAAGACACATATCGCCGGACGTAGAGGGAGCCGCGATAAGACTCCAGGGCGACCACGGCGCGTGCCACTTCCTCAAGGGCCGGAGGTGCTCGATCTACGACTCGCGCCCGCACTACTGCCGGGCGTTCCCCCTGAGCGTGTTCGCCGGGTGGAGGATACAGGTCAACGCGAACCTGTCATGCAGGGGCATGGGCCTTCCCGGGGAGGACCTGAGGTCTGTCGGAGAGGCTCTCCTGGCGCGGCTCGGCGAGGCCTGCCTGGCGGAGGAACTGAGGGAGTCGAGGGCAGTCTTCGACGAGTTCACAGGCAACACGAGGGACGCCAAGGTGGCGCAGTCGGTGCCGTCGCTGAGGACGGCCGCGGACGCCCTAATGCACGAGCTCACCGAGGAGCTGGGGCTCAGCAGGATCCTGACTTATGCGGAATCAGGGAGCACGCGGCAGAACTCGTCCGCCCAGGACATCGCCAGGAGGGCGAGGGGCGAGGAGCCTGACGCCGACGTGCACGAGCTCGGGATGTCCCTCGGGACCGAGCTGTTCGACCTCCCTGACCTGAGCTTCCTGCCGGTCTATGTGGACGAGAGGCTCTCATGGAGGATCTTCAAGCTCGTAGGGGAGCAGATCGTCGGATACGTCCTCAACGAGGACGGCAGCACCGAGGAGCGGTCCCGGACCGCGCCAGCGGATGTGTCCCTCCTGCCCATGACGGGACCAGGCAGGAAGACGCTCGAACAGTACCTGAGGACCGTCAACGGGAGGGACTGCTTCGTGGGGCACGCGGCAAACCTCCTGGACCTCGAGGACTACTCCTACAACTTCGCCCAGGCGTACCTGGGCGCGCTGGGCCACTCGGCCGTGGACCTCTGGTGGCGCTCCTCGTTCCTGGCAGGCCTGCACGGGGCGAGCGCGCTGGACGCCAAGGACGTGAGGGAGGGCATCATCTTCTTCGACATGGACATGCTGGACCAGCCGACCATAGGCGCGTTCCTGTAAGGCCGGGCCTGACGGGCCCGGATGGACAGGAATGTACAACGTGTTCCCGAACCGACCTGCGAAAGGTTCGATTGGCGTTCGGTTCGATGGTTGGATTACGAAAGCGTTATCTATCCGATTTTCATGTTACCTTTTCGAACGTTTTAGAGGGGGACCTCACTTGGACAAACCGGACCCGGTCACTTTGGACAAGAGCGACAAGATCATATTGAAAATGCTTCAAGAGGACTGCAACATCAGCCTGAAGAAGATCGGGGAGAAGACTGGCCTGTCCTCTTCGACGGTGCACTACAGGGTGAACCGTCTGATCGAGGAGGGCGTCATCACAGGGTTCAAGGCGTGCGTCAACCCGCTCAAGGTGGGCAAGGAGATACTGGCGATATCGCTCATAACGGGGCGCTACGGTCCTGACTACTCCAAGAAGATAGGCGAGAGGATATCGAAGATAAACGGTGTCTGGGCGACCTACTTCCTCCTGGGGAACATCGACTTCGCGGTCCTGCTCAGGGCGTCCTCGAGGGAGGAGCTGAAGGACATCGTCGACTCGTTCATCAGGATAGACGAGGTCGAGCGCAGCAACACCTACCTCATACTGGACAGGATAAAGGAAGACATGACCGTCCAGCTCTAGCCGACGAACGGCTGAGCCTCGGCCTACTGGTGCTTCAGGGCGGTCGAGAAAGCCGCCAGGTAGTCCTCTATCCGCTTGATGCGCACGGACACCTTGGACAGGTCGTTGGTGATTGCCTCGACGTTCGGGCTCAGGTCGGGCGGGAGCTTGGGCAGTTCCGGTATCTTGATGTTCTCCGCCATGGACCTCACGGCAGCGACCTCCCTGACGAGGTCCTCCACCCTCTCCGGCAGTTCGTCCTCGGGCTCCTCCTTGGGCGCCTGGAGCGCGTCCACGGCCTTCTTGAGCGCGGATATGTCCTCAGACAGGCCCGAGACCGCGGCCTGGAGGCGCGTGTCCCTGGCAGGCGTCTGGGTCGAGGCCACGGCCTTGTCTATCTTACGGTCTGTCGTGGCCAGTATGACCCCGAGGCCCTTGACGACCTTCTTGTCTATCTCCTTCCTGAACTCGTGCAGCTCCGTCCTGAGCTGCTCCTCGATCGCCTGCAGCTTCTCGCCCTGGGCCTTGACGTCCTTGAGCATGGCGGAGACCTCCGACATCAGCGCGGAGGTCGCCTGTATCGTCTGGAGGTCCGAGGGGGACATCCCGGGGGCCCTCTGGGTAGCCACGTTGTAACGCCTCATGCCGTCGACCATGGCCAGCATGTCCTGGTTGGGCCCGCTACGCTGTATCGCGTGCCTTACGGGCTCCAGCCTCGCCATGACTGTCTCCGCCATCTTGACGGGGGCCTTGATCCAGTCGCCCATGTTCCCGAGCTCGGTGATGACCTTCTCGAGCTGACGGGCGGCCTCCGCCATGTCCGAGCTCTCCATGGCGCGTATGTCCCTGATCGCGTCCCTGCGGCCCTTGGCGGCCGCGTCATCGACCGAGTAGCCTTCGTGCGGGTACACGGTCGCGAGGTATGAGACCCCTGACATCACCCTGCCCATCACATGGTCCCAGTCCTGGCTCGTGACGGCGATGGTGGGCCGGTCGGACTTCTCGAACAGGAGACAGAAGCTCTCGTTCGGCATGAAGCAGGCCTCGATCGAATACGGATGGTTCCTGAAGAACAGGGGCGGGTGCTCCGGGCTCTCGCTCTGGACGGCGCCCATGTACGCGCTCACATAGGCCCTCGCGTAGTTCGCGAGGTCGATGTCGGTCGGTCCTATGTCTTTCTGGCCGCTAGCTGCCGCGTTCATGCCTGCACCATGCCCTGAGTCAACCCAGAGTCCACTCTTGACACGATAGAGGGAGAGGGCTGCACCATCCCGCATCGGGGAGAGTGGTGAAATACCTTTGCGGTCCCAATCTCAACCGTGATAACAAACCGCCGGGGCTGCGCGAACATAGGCGCATGGACGGGCGCGGACACTGCCCGGGACGGGCCGTCGGAGGGGGTGCCAGGAGGTCCGCGGACCGCTCAGGCTGACCCGGAAAGGTTTAAGTACAGTACCAGATTATGGGGACTCAGGTGTTTAATTTGATGAAACCCCTGGCAGTTCTGAACAAGGCGATCAACCAGCAGGTTATCGTGGAGCTTAAGGGGAAGAGGGGGTACCGCGGGACCCTCGACGGATACGACCCTCACATGAACCTCGTGCTGAGAAACGCCGAGGAGATACTGGACGCGAAGACCACCCGCAAGATGGATGCGATCATCGTCCGCGGGGACAACGTCATATACATTTCGCCGTGAGGTAAGGTAGGATGACAAAGGGCACTCCGTCGATGGGCAAGAGAAGCTCGAAGAAGACGCACATCATATGCAGGCGGTGCGGCAAGAGGGCCTACCATGTCCGCAAGAAGGTGTGCGCCTCGTGTGGCTTCGGCGCGACCGCGAAGATCAGGACCTATAACTGGGCGAAGCAGCACTAGATGAAACGCTTTCCTTTGATATGGGGGTTGAGGTCAAACGGAACCTGAGCACCCGAGGGAGGAGTGCGGAGTCTTCGCGACGGCGTCAGTCGCGAACGTGTCGATAGACATATTCTATGCTCTGAGGGTGCTGCAGCACCGGGGACAGGAGTCCGCGGGCATCGCTGTCTACAACCACGAGGGCGTCAAGTGCCTCAAGGGCATGGGACTGGCCCATCAGGCGCTCAAGACCGACGAGGTCCAGGCCCTCAAGGGCCAGCTCGGCATCGGCCATGTCAGATACTCCACGGTCGGGTCGTCCAACATCAGCAACGCGCAGCCGTTCGTCGTGTCGACCAACTACGGGGACATCGCCCTGGCCCACAACGGCGAGATCGTCAACTCGGACAAGATCATGGACGAGCTGAAGAAGAAAGGCTGGGCGTTCATCACATCCTCCGATTCCGAGATCATAGTCAGGCTCCTGGCGAACGAGATCGCGAGCACCGGTGACCCGGTGCGGGCTATCAAGAACGTGATGTCGACGATACAGGGCGCGTACTCCCTCACCGTCATGGTCGACAACCGGGTGTTCGCCATCCGGGACCCGTTCGGCTTCAGGCCGCTTTGCGTCGGCAGGACGAAGACCGGCTACGCCGCTGCATCCGAGAGCGTCGTGTTCGACACGCTCGGCGGGGAGTTCATCAGGGACGTCGAGCCCGGGGAGATAGTCGAACTGCTGCCGGGGGAGATCAGGCCCACGAAGACCGGCCTGGCCAAGGGCAGGGCGCACTGCATGTTCGAGTGGGTCTACATCGCGAGGGCCGACTCGGTCATAGAGGAGAAGCTCGTGTACGAGGTCAGGAGGCGCATAGGGGAGCGCCTCGCGAAGGAGCAGCCGGTCGACGCCGACGTCGTCGTCCCGATACCGGACTCCGGGAGGTCCCACGCCATGGGATACGCCGAGGGGTCTGGGATCAGATACTCCGAGGGCCTGATGAAGAACAGGTACGTGGAACGTACCTTCATCATGCCGGAGCAGTCGGACAGGACGACCGGCGTCATGCTGAAACTCAACCCCCTGAAGAGCGTGATCAAGGACAAGAGGATCGTGCTCGTGGACGACTCGATAGTCCGGGGCACGACCATGAGGAAGATCGTGCAGCTGGTGAGGAACGCGGGGGCCAAGGAGGTCCATGTCAGGATAGGCTCCCCGCCGATCATAGCGCCCTGCTACTTCGGGATAGACATGAAGACGAGGGACCAGTTCGCAGCCACGGGCAGGACTGTTGAGGAGATCGGGAAGATGATCACCGCGGACAGCCTCGGCTACATATCCATAGACGGGCTCGTGGACGCCATCGGGCTCCCTGCGGGCGACCTGTGCCTCGCATGCCTCACGGAGGAGTACCCCCTGGCCGTGCCCGGCGAGAAGGTGAGGTACCAGAAGAAGCTGGACTCCTTCGCATGATGCGGCGCAGAACCTTTAACTAGGGCATGGACATACATCGACAACCCAAATGGGCCGGTAGATCAGCGGCAGATCGCTCGCTTGGCATGCGAGAGGTCGCGAGTTCAAATCTCGCCCGGTCCACACTCACGCCCCGTTGCCCCGACGTGCGTATGTGAGAGTCATCGTGATTTCGTCTCTTCCTCGAGGGCCTCCTCCATGATGTCGAGACCCGTCTCCAAGAGAGAGCGCGTGATCGTGAGCGGCGGATGCAGCCTCAGGACATTGCCGAGGTAGCCCCCGGAGGACACATAGAGCCCCTTCCTGAAGCATCTGAGTCGGACCTCCCTCGCGAACTCTGGAGCGGCTTCCTTTCCTCTCTTAGATTTGACCAGTTCGATGCCCATCATGGCTCCCAGGCCTCTCGCGTCGCCGACCGCTTCGAACCGGTCCTCCCACTCACTGAGGCGCCTATTCATGACGCTATGGACCATCTTCACGTTCGGCAACGCCCGTTCGGCCAGCTTGATGGCCTCCAGAGCGCCTGCGCAGCATATCGGATTGCCTCCGTACGTCCCGCCCAAGCTCGCAGGAGCCGGGGAGGACATGATCTCATCCCTGCCCGTCACCGCCCCGATCGGGAGCCCCATGGACAGCGACTTGCCAGTGACCACTAGGTCCGGTTTGACCTTCCAGTGTTCGATTGCGAAGAGCTTCCCCGTCCTGCCGAAACCAGTCTGGATCTCATCGTCGATGAACACTATCTCGTTGTCCTCGCAGATCTGCTTGACCCGCCCCCAATACCCGGTAGGAGGGGTGATGAAGCCACCAGCTCCCTCGACGGGTTCCATGACGAGGCAACAGACATCGTCCTTCAGCTCCTTGGAGGCGACTGCGTCCTCGACCAGGTCCGTGCAGGCAAGGCCGCATGACGGGTACTCCTGGTCCAGGGGGCACCTGTAGCAGTATGCGATATCCACCAGCCTGACGTCCGGGAGCATGGGTCCGTAACCCTCCCGGAACGGTTTCTCCTTGCCCATGAGCGAGATCCCGAGGTATGTCCTGCCGTGGTACCCGGTCACGTATGAGATGAGCCACCTCTTCCTGTTGTAGGCCCTCGCGATCTTCACGGCATTCTCGATTGCCTCGGAGCCGCTGTTCATGATCAGGCTCTTCCCGAGTCTCCCAGGGCATATCCGCGACAGTTCCTCGGCGAGCCGGAGGTACGGCTCGTACATCGAGACCAAAGCGCTGATGTGGTCGAGCCTGTCGATCTGGTGCTTCCATGCGTACAGCACCTCCCTCGGCCTGTGCCCGCAGTTGAGCGCACCCAAACCCACCGTGAAGTCCAAGTAGACGTTCCCGTCGACGTCCCGAAGGAACGGACCTTCCGCGTAATCAATCGAAACAGGGTGACTGACCCCAAGGCCGACAGTCACGAACTTCTCCTTCCTCTTCATCGCAGCCCTAGAATTCGGCCCGGGAGGCTCCACCAATATTCTAGGGCCCTTCAGCCTCCGGCCTCCAGACTTGGAATCACCCTCGGCGACGATTGGCTTGCTGCGGGAATGGCTCTTGTTCATTGGCAGAAGGATATGAATGACAATGTGAAGAACTTTGTTGCGGGATGATGCCCAGTTCGCGCGGACATCAACGTTACGCTCAATTCGAGAACCGTCTAGCGCGTAGCTTCTTTGACTGACAAGGACCATCGATGCCTAGCTCAAGCGAGTTCCGGACTCGCCAGGCCTACTGACCACCCCCTGGAAAAGACCTTAGGGCAGAAAAGCCGATTACGACCTCCATGAGAATCGAGTATTTCCACGCGTCTAAGTTCGGCAACGGGGCCATGGTCGCTGAGGAGTTCAAGAGACTCATGGCGGCCAAAGGAATCACGGTGAATGTCTATCACGTACGGGACGCGCGGCCGAAGGAGATTGCGCCTGCGGACTTGTATGTCTTCAGCTCGCCTGGACGGATCGGCAAGCCGATCGGAAGCATGCGTCGGTTCCTGAAGAAGGCGCAGTTGCCGCCAGGATCCAGGTACGCAATATTGACGACCGAAGCGCCACCCAAGCCTGACAAGAAGACGGGTAAGGTGCCCACTGAGGAGGAATTCGCGAAGTACCAGCGCATCAGACCGATAATGAATGAACTGCTGCAGGCGAAGGGCATGAGCAAGGTCGCCGAGGGAAAGGTCCTGGTGAACCCGAACACCCTGAAGGGTCCTTTGGAGGATGGTTGGCAGGAGAAGGTGGAGGCTTTCGCGGCCCAGATCATGGCCCATGATTGACACGGTTACGGCAGAGCCTGAACCGTGAGGCGGGAACCTTGGGCCGAACGACGAATCACCCGGATCGGCCAATCGCATCCTTCTAACGGCAACGCATGCCAACGAGGGAAAACAGTATGAGGGAGCCGGCCCATGAGGCGGAGAGCCCGATGAACGCAAGGTCCGTGACAGCCGCCTACTCAATAGCCATAGGGATCATGATGATAGCTATGTGGTCGGTTTTCGCCCTGACAGACCAGATTCCGGAGTTCGACGAACGACCGAAGGAGATAGCCTTCCACCTGGCCGCGGAGTTCCTGACGGCCTCCGCCCTGCTCCTAGGGGGCACGGGCTTGGCTTTGAGGCGCGTGTGGGGGTTCGGCATGAACATGGCCGCACTAGGCATGCTCGCCTATACGGTTGTCGTCAGCCCAGGATACTACGCGCAGACCGGAGACTACGCGTTCGTCGGCATGTTCGCCGTCTTGATGGTGATGACGCTGGCACTCATGGTGCTGTCCATCGTCAAGAGGGACGAACTCGCGGTGAAGAGAGAAGCCAGTCAGTAGACCGCGCCGTCCGCCTGCGTCGACACCAGGACCCCTTCCAACGCAGAGAGTTCGTATTCCGCACCACCGCTGCCAGTCCATGTCACGATGTTGAACGTGGCAGTGCCGGACATCTTGTACACGGAGACGTCCATGTAGGTCAACGGCGTCCTAGGCTCGCAGACCTCTGGAGCGCCAGGCGTCCTCAGGAAGTACGCAGCCCCGGCGTCCGTCCATGAGAACATGGTGACCGTGCCGTCCATATCGACCCCTAGGGCGGTCTCCTCGTCGATGCCGATCCCGAATGCCTCCGTCGCCCAGCCGTCCTGTACTATCCTCGCTAGGAATGTAACGAGCCTCCCCATCCGGTCCCGGGCCACGAAGTGGCTGTCAGTGATCGTGTCGTCCATGTTGGGCATGTCGAGGAAGTCCTTGGCGAGTGTCACGCGCATGGTGTACGGGTCCCTCAGGGCGGATATGGAATCCACGGAGCCCCTCTGAGCGGCGTACACGAACTCGCCGAGCACGGCCAGTCCGGCGCTCGTGCCCCCTATGGGCGCACCCTTGTTCCGCACATGGTGTATCGCCTTCTCGACCGGGGTGCCGTTCCACATGCTGACGTAGTTCCACTGGTTCCCGCCGGCTATGAACAGAGCCTCAGCGTTCCGTATCGTCTTCAGGACGAACTTGTCGGTGCAGGCCGCATCCGTGTTGAATACGATGGTCTCGACCGAGTTGACTCCGCCGAGCTCCGAGTAGAGGTAATCGTTGTAACCGTCCTCCCCGGAACACCTGATGATGACGAAATCGCCGCCACCGGACTTGGAGATCATCCATCTCATAGCATCGTCGACGTCGGTGCTCCCGCCTGCGAGCAGCAGGCACGGAGTCGTTTCCGTGACCACGTCGGCCGGGTCTCCTGTCAGATAGTAATCATAACTCGCGCTCTCCCCCACCGCCGACAACGAGACCATCGTGGTCGACAGCACCATTACCAGGACTAGAGTCCCTGCTAGCACGCGTCTCCTGAGGTACACAGTTACCTCCCCCGACCCGAGAGCACTGACCAGCCTACATTATGCTTGCGTCAGTGTGCCGATCCGGGGCGGACGACATCTATATATCGACCCTCGCCATCCGCGTTATGCTTCAATGAGCATATAGAGAGAGGATATCATGAGTGGCGACTCCGAAGGAACTAATGACAACGCCTCGTCCGACGCGGGATCCGAGAACATCAGCCCCAAGAGGAAGGGCGCGTCACCTACGGTGAAGATAATCGCCGTGGCGGTGATAGTGATCCTGCTCATAGCGGTCCCCGTGGGATACTTCATCCTGACGGGAGACGACGATGGCGATGATGACGATGACGACGACGCGGATGAGGCTGTCGATTTCTCCGTCGTCCTGACGGGGAAGGATGGGCAGACTGAGACGGTGAACTACACGGCGTTGGAGGGGATGGACTTCGTTGAGGCCGTATCCTCATTCCAGAACACCTTCGGGACCTGGAAGGGGCTCGGGACCTACGGCGGGGTGGAGCTGAGAGACCTCGCAGACCTCGTCGGCGGCATGGAGCCGGGCGACGTCATGACGGTCTCCGCGCCTGACGGCTACGCATGCAACCTCACATACTATCAGGTCTACGCGGCAGAGGAGTACCTCGAGATACAGGGACGGATCATCCTGGCGTATGAATACAACAGCTCCATCATGGACGACGAGGATGGCCCTATGGTCGCGGTGCTGTCTCCTGACGGGGCATTCAGCAACGACGACTTCAACGCCACGTGTTCGAAGGACCCCGAGTTCTTGTCGCTTACAGGCGCAGGCCCCCTGTGGGTCAAGAACGTTAGCACGATATCTGTCGGCAGTCTGTACGAGGAATGGACGGTCAATCTCACAAACCTCGACGAGGTAACGACAGAGCTGACCAGGACAGAGTTCGTCAGACTCGCATACTTCAACAGCGCTGAGTGGACCGACGACGAGGAAGGGGTATGGTCAGGCGCCACATTGTCGTCCGTGCTAGGCCTGATCGACGACGACGACCCGTCGACTTTCAACGAGACGCTTGCAGACACGGACTACCAGGTACAGATAATGGCGAGCGACGAATACAACAAGACCTTCATCGCCAAGTACCTCGTCGAGAACGGGACCCTGCTGGCCGACATGCTCAACGGCACCGCCCTCGGCGAGGAGGACTCCCCGCTGAGGATCGTAGGCGACGGCATGACCGGCGGCCAGATGGTCAGCATGGTCGCTTCTGTCACCATGCTCCCGCCCTCGGAGCCCGATGTGCCGGAGGACGTCGTCCTGACCGTGGAAGGGACGACGACGTTGGACTTCACGCTCTCCGAGCTGCAGGGAATGACGGCCGTCACGTCCATGGGCGGATTCATAAAGTCGACAGGCACCGTCATAGGGCCGGACGAGTTCACCGGTGTCCCCCTGAATGACCTTGTCGGCATGGTATATTCAGGAGGGGAGTACTCGGTCGAGGTGGTCGCCACTGACGACTACACGATCACGTACAACTACTCGCAGGTCGAGGACGGGTTGTTCGAATACTTCGACTCTGCAACAGGAGACCCCCTTGGATACGACGCCTTCACGATGGTCATGGCCTATGCGCAGGACGGACTACCCCTGGAAAACATGACCCTGCGCATTGCCATCATCGACGACAGCGAACCAATCACGAGCAGCGACCTGTGGGCGAAGATGGTGAGGACGGTCAGGGTGGTCCCGTTCGTTGAGGAGTGGTCTCTCCGATTGAACGGCACCACGGCCATGGACTTGAACAGACAGACATTCGAGGCGATTGCCTCCTGTGACTATCACATGGTCAGTTGGTCGTTCGAGAACGAGACGGGTGTACACACGTACACCGGCGTCGCATTGTGGGTGCTCGTCTCGGCCGTGGACGGGGCGGACGGGCCGGAAGGGGAGTACTCATTCAACGACCTGCTCGCATTCGCAGGCTACAGCGTCAGGGTGACCGCCTCGGACGGATACAACAAGGCGTTCACATCGATGCAGGTCGCGAGGAACGACTCCATAATCGTCGCGAACAGGCTCGACGGACAACCGCTGCCGGACGACGAATGGCCCCTGAGGATAGTGGGGAACTGGCTGCCGGGCAACATGAAGGTCGGACAGGTGGTCAACATATCCCTCGAGGACCTCCAGCCGGTGCCCGACTGGGAGCTGACCCTGATAGGCACTAGGACCATAGTCATGAGCGCGGAATCACTTGCATCTATGTTCTACTCCGGCCTACACGGGCCGTGGTTCAACTACACCGACGAGGACGGGATGCACGCTGCGTTCTACACCTTCACGAACGAGACCGGCGAACACACGTACGCAGGGATACCGCTCTGGATGCTCGTCGCGATCGTGGACGGAGAGGACCTGGACCACTACGAATTCAACGAGTCGCTGGCTGACGCGGGGTACGACGTGAATGTCAGCGCTGTCGACTACAGCACACTCCTTCCGATTTCCACTGTGGCACACAACGACAGCGTCATCCTCGCGTTCATGCTCGACGGGGGGTTCCTCATGGACGACGACTACCCGTTGAAGCTCGTGGGCGAGTACCTGTCCGGGTCGCAGAAGGTGAAGGCGGTTGTGACGATAGTGCTGGTCAATCTGCCTGCGTGAGGTAAGATGCTTGGGCTCCGGGACCGGAAGACATGGGCCGCGATCACCGTCGCGGCCAGCGCGGTAGTGATACTGGCCGGTTTAGGCTTCACAATGTTGGGAGATAGCGTCGAAGCCGAAGGAGGAGATGTACTCACAAGGACCTCGGATAGCATCGTAGTCCGGTGCTCGGGGCCTGAAGTGATTCTCTCACTCGACAACTTCGACGGCCGGGTGACGTTCACGAACTGTTTCCCGAACTCCACGCTGACAGGGTGCGACGGCCCGACGAGCGCGGAGGGGTCGAACATGTCTTGTGAGGTCGACGGTTCGAAGACCGAGCTGCGGCTTTCGGCCCAGGAGAAGGTGTCGTTCAAGTTCGCGGTGATGGGCGACAGCCAGGGATACAACGACATCCTCGAGGCGGCCCTCGAGAAGGTGGACGGGTGCGAGTTTGTCATCCACTGCGGGGACGTGACCACGTCCGGGCAGGCGTCCGAGTACGACTCCTTCGAGAAGACCTTGAGGACCGTGACGGTCCCCGTCATGACGACCCCTGGGAACCACGACGTCAAGCTCGACGGGGGCGACGAGTACGTGTCGAGGCTCGGGGCCATGGCATACAGTTTCGAGTACTCTAGCATAAGGTTCGCATTCGTGGATTCGTCAGACCAAGTCATCTCGGAGGAGGAGATCGACTGGCTTGCGGATGTCTTCGACGGGGCAGACAGGAAGGTCCTCGTCACTCACGTGCCGAGCTACGACCCGTTCGGGGACAACCACACGCTGGACGCTGCCTCGTGCGACCGGATACAGGAGTTCATGCTCGAGGAGGGCGTCGACGCCGTGTTCACCGGCCACATACACGCCTACCACTTCATGCAGGTGGAGGGCATAGACTGTCTGATAACCGGCGGTGCGGGCGGGACGCTGGTGGACGGAGTCCACCACCTTGTCATCGTGACTGTGGACGAGACCGGCTTCTCATACGAGAAGATAGACCTCGAGACCGTCCCGACATACTCGCCGCATATCGAGGTCATAGGGAAGGACGGCGCGCGCCTGAACGTGACCTACGACGAACTGATGTTGATGGACATTCTGGAGGCCGATTCGTCTTACGAGAACCTGTACGGCAACATCGCAGGGGAAGGACGATACGAGGGCGTCCTCGTCCGGGACCTGCTGGAACTGGTGGGGGGGATGGCCGAGGGCGACCTCCTCACGATAACGGCTGCTGATGGATACTCCCAGGACTTCGGGTTCCTGAACGCTTACCCGGACGCTACATGGCTCGCCCTCCAAGGCGATATGATAGTCTCCATCGAGTTCGACGGCGTCCTGGCCGGCGATTGGACGGACGGCCCGAGGGTCGCCATGCTGCCCGATGACGGACTGTACAGCAATTCCGATTGCGAGCTTACCTCGTACGAAGGGCAAGGGTTCTGGGTGTCCGAATCCGCCGGAGCCAGATGGGTCAGGAACACACTCACCATCACGGTGGTGGCGGCGTGAGGAAGTACTACTTCTCGACGAAGGACCTCGTCACAATAGCCCTCCTGTCCGCTCTCGGCGGCGTGCTGTCGACGTACATAGGGTACCTCGGGAACATGGTCAACCACATCATCGGGGTCCCGTTCGGTGCGGGACAGTTCATGGCCGGCCTCCATGTCATCTGGATAATGCTCGCCCTGGGGATAACCCGCAAGAAGGGCGCGGCGACCGCGACCGGGCTGCTGAAAGGCATCGTCGAGCTGTTCCTGGGGAGCACACACGGCATAATCATAGTGGTGGTGTCGATCATACAGGGGCTCATACCGGACCTGGTCCTGTTCAGAGACAAGACGAAGACGGACAGGAGCCCGACGATGTACGCCATCGCCGGCGGACTCTCGGCCGCATCGAACGTGGTCGTCTTCTACGCCTTCTTCCTATCTGGCGTGCCGTTCGTGCTGCTGGGGATGCTGTGCATGCTCGCGGCGGCGTCCGGGATCATATTCGGGGGATGGCTGGTCCTTGAGATGCTCGAATCGCTCGAGTTCTCCGGGATGGTCCTGGGGAAGAAGAGGATCATCGTCGACGACCCGCAGGTCCGCGAATCCGTATGGACCCAGAGCAAGGAAAGCAAGCGCAAGGTCTTCGCAGCGATGATGGTAGTGGCGATGTTCCTATCGGCGTTCACGGTCGGGGCCGTCTACTACTTCATGTTCGTATACAACATCACGGACGAGGGGTCCGCCGAGGTGACGGGGTCCGTCGCTGACCCGTACACCTTCCGATACGCGGACTTCGAGGACCTCGAGGTCGTCGTCAACGCCGAACTGATAGGAACCGTGACACACGTGGAACCGATGGATTACGAAGGGGTCCCGCTGAGAGATATGGTGGACAGAGCAGGGCCGGAGCCTGGCGCATCCCTCGTCTACGTGACCGGCAGCGACGGATACTACGCCGCCTTCGGCCTCGAGGATGTCCTCTCGGACAGCCAGCTCATAATCGTCCTCGAGGACGGGAAGCTGAGGGTCGTCGCAGCCAACTACGACGGGGCCTACTGGGTGGAGGACGTCGTCGAGATAGAAGTGAGGTAGGATGCTCGACGTCAAGGACCTCTATGTGAGGTATGAGAACAGGTCCAAGCCGGCCATAGACGGACTCACATTCCACATAGACCCCGGGGAGTTCGTCCTTCTGATGGGCGGGAGCGCGTCCGGGAAGTCCACCGCGATGCAGGCCGTGTGCGGCTTCATACCCGAGATAATACACGCGGAGAAGAGAGGGACGGTCAGCATAGACGGGAGGGTGTTCCAGGACGCTGCCTCGGCATCAAACGTCGTCTGCATGGTGCAGCAGGACCCTGAGACCCAGTTCTGCACCGAGATGGTAGAGGACGAGGTGGCGTTCGGGCCTGAGAACTTCAACATGCCTCAGAGAGAGATCCAGGCGGCGGTCGACGATGCGCTCGCAAGCGTCGGCGCAACGCACCTGGCCCACAGGAGGCTCTCGACGCTCTCCGGCGGGGAGAAGCAGAAGGTCGCCATCGCATCGATGCTCTCGGTGAGGCCGAGGCTCCTGATACTGGACGAGCCGACATCCAACCTGGACCCGCGCGCGGTGAGGGATGTCGTCACAGTGGTCGATGCCCTCAGGCGCGAGAGGGATATGACGATCGTGGTGGTCGAGCACAGACCAGGACAGTTCATCGACCTCGCGTCTAGGGTCATGGTGATGAACAAAGGACGGATGGAACACGACCGGACAAGGCCCGCGGGCGGCTTCGAAGGCAGACCGGTGCAAACGCCCCGGAGGTCAGCGAACCCGACGGCATCTACGAGCGGCCTCTACGCGGTCTCGACAGAAAGGCTGATGTTCGACATCGGAGGCGTCAGGATACTCGACGATGTCACTTTCGAAGTGCACGAAGGGGCCATCGTCGCCCTCATGGGAGAGAACGGCGCAGGCAAGACCACATTACTGAGGCTCCTTACAGGACTTCTTCAGCCGGCCTCGGGGAATATCAAGGTCTTCGAACACGGGTTCGGCGCGGGCAGGAGGGCGGAGCCGTGGACCGTGGGGAAGGATGTGGGATTCGTATTCCAGAACCCGAACCACCAGATCTTCGAACGGTCCGTCGAGAAGGAGATACTGTTCGCTGCCGAAAACTACAGAGTCGACAAGAAGGATGCCGTCGCGGCGGTTGAAGGGTTCGAAGCGTCGGAGGAGGTGATGAGGTTCGTGCACCCCCATTGCCTCAGCTTCGGCCAGAAGAGAAGAGTCAACATCAGGTCCGCGTCCTCCCACGGGCCGAGACTGATACTCATGGACGAACCTTTCGCGGGGCAGGATGAAGCGAACGCCGCGAAGATCAGGGAGATGATAGCGGGCATGCAGAAAGACGGGAAGACCACGATAGTGGTCACTCACGACCTGACATTCGCCAGAGAATGGTGCACTGACTTTCTGTTCATGAGTCACGGCAGGTTGACCAAGTCGGGGTCCGTATCTGACCTCGCCGACAGCGACTGGGACGATCTGTTCCCGGGGGTCGGCAGATGAGCGCCGGACACGAGACGGTTGCGATGCGACTCAACCCTATCAGCAAAGCGACGCTGCTGGTGATGTGCTCGATTCTGGTGCTTCTCATATCCGACCCGGTCCAGATTTCTGTCATCGTCGTGTGCGTCCTCGTGGCGAAGAGCCGGTACGAAGCCCGAGGGGTCATGACGAAAGGCATAATCGCCTTCGCGGCCACGATCTTCCTCGCTCAGGTGATCTTCAACGACTCTGGAGAGGTCGTCGCGGATTGGAGAGTGCTGGAGGTCACGACCGGCGGCATCTACGACGGCATATCGATAGCCGGCAAGTTCCTCAGCCTCATAATGATGTCATGGGTGTTCGTCGCGACCACGACGCCGACGGAGCTCTCGTCAGCACTAACAACGGCGGGTTTCAGATACAGGTACGCATTCCTGCCCGCGCTCTCCATGCGGTTCGTGCCCGTGTTCAGGTTCGAGCTCGCGACAGTGAGGGAGGCTCAGGTCACGCGAGGCATGAGGCTCGATAAGAGCCTCAGAGGAATAATCCGCTCGGCAAGATACACCACCACGCCTATGCTGATGACGGCCATGTCGAGAGTGAACTCCTTGGCGGCCTCGATGGAGGGCAGGGGGTTCGGCATGTACGACAAGAGGACGCAACTGAAACCCCTCAGGATGACCGCGTTCGACCTTGCGTTCATCGTGTCATCTGCGACTGCAGTGGTGCTCGCCTACTTCGTTTCGAATTGTCCGTCCCTGCAGGTCGCATGAGGTCAGATCTTGAGCTCGCCTCTCTCCAGCCTCGAGGCGAATGACAGGAGTTCCTGCCCGTTCGACCTGAATTGGGAGTAATGGCGTATCGCCGCGGACACGGCGCCAGTCAGTTCCCCGGCCCTGCGCTGCCCCGAGCAGGCCCAGTACCGGTCAGCAAGGTGCCTCGCGAAGGCGATCTTCTGTTCCGTGAAAGGGGGATTGGTCATCATGGCGCTCGCGCACAACTGACCCAGGTCCGAGAGCGTATCACCAGTGGCCGCCTCCTCGAAGTCGAGGCCGAAGGCCTCCTGGTCAGTCACGATGAAGTTCCTTAGGATCGTATCGCCGCGGACACGCCCGAAGTCGAAGGCAACATGGAAGTTGGCCAACCACCGCGCGAGGCTGTCAGCCAACCTCTCCAGCTCCGATGTGAGCCCTATCCTCGACGTCGGGACTATGATGCGGTCGAATACCTCCCCCGCCACCTGGCCGTCCACTGGGGTCATTACGATCGCGCCTTCCAGCAAAGCCAGAGGCACGGGCACGAGCACGCCCCTCCCGCAGCAGTCCCGCAGCACGTCGTACTCCACCTGTGCCCGCTGACGCCACTCGCCCCTGTAGACCTTGACCACGAACGGTTCCCCGTCAACGACCGACCTGAACACCCGGTTCTTCTTGCTGTGGAAGAACGGACCCGTCCGCCCTTTCTCTAGGTCGGCAAGCGAGAATGTCACTGGCATGCGTATCTCTCACTGAACGAGCAAGCTCGAGACCTCATCGCATTGGACGGATGTATATATGCCGAACCGACCATGGATAACCCAGGGTCCGTGCTCCGCGCCAGTGCTGTTATCGTAGTTGAGAACGAGGCGCGCACAGATATATATCACACAGGCTCTAGAACGCCAAGCGGTGTCAATATGGGGTTCCTAGACAAGATGAAGTCCGCCGGCGCAGCCATAACCGGCGGCGCAGCCAAAGTGAGCATAGAATATCCGCACCAGCCTCTGAAACCCGGAGACTCCCTGCCCGTCAAGGTGACCATCATGTCGATGGGGAAGGAGGTCAAGTCCGGGGGCGTCTTCGTCGACGTCCACGCGGCCGAAGCAGGCCAAGTGAAGTGCAAGCACTGCGGACAGATGACCCAGGTTCAACAGGAGACCATAAAGCAGGCCATACCGATAGGGCCAGCGTTCGTGCTGCAGCCGAACGAGACCAAAGTCATAGAGGCGACCGTACAGTTGCCCATGGGCCAGCCGTCGTACAGCGGCCAGGTCAGGCACGAATGGAAGATCCGTGGCAGACTCGACGCCTTCGGGAACGACCCTGACTCCGGGTTCCAGGTCATCGAGGTGCGCTGACCAAACATTCTTGGCCGGTGCGACGGTTCGCCGCGCCGGCCAATCCCTTTCGCCCTGTCATGGTCAACGACCTGTTGACGGCCTGAACTCAAGGCGCTTCTGGTCGAATCCTTTTGCGTACTCCCTGAGGAGATTCGAAAGACCCTTTGCGACCTCGGGGTCCAACGGGTCTGGCGTGTGTGACTTCAGTACATCGTACATGCGCGACTTGGCCTTCTCCTCGATCCGCGCAGAGCCGTTCGCAGTCCATTGCTGCCGAGTCATCCTGTCCGAGAGTTTCGGCACGACGTGCTCCCTGCGGAACTGAGCGAGCGTCTCCTTGTGCTTCAGGAAGTTCCCTTGCGGGCCTATCCGGCCAATCACATCCACCGACAATGTGCTCTCGTCAACGCGGATGCCCTGGGCGATTCTAACCACGTTCGATGCAATCTCGTCGTCGATCATCAGTTGGACTGGCGAGAACGCGTTGAACGACTCCGTGGACCCCATGAAGAGCTCGGCGAAATCCGCACCCGACAGCGTCGCCATCAAGGCGGCCTGCGCCTTCTCGTACGAGGTCTGAGCATCCACCGTCTTGGAGTCGCTCTGGACGCCCATGTCGCTCGGGAGGCCGTAGAACTTCGCCATCTGCACCGCGCCCACTCCCAGCAGAGAGAACTCCGGAGAACCCGTCGCCGCGATGCCGGACCTCATGTCCAACGGACATGACACCGACCCGTAGACGACTTTGGGCGATTTCGTCACGCACTTCGCTATGGCTATCGTGCTCAATATCTCTGCGTTCTGCTGGACGAGGAGGCCGGCCAAGGACGCCGGAGCAGTCCCTCCTGCAAGCGCCATCACCATGATGAACACTGGAAGGTCCATCTCAGAGTACCTGAGGAGCGTGGTCAGCATCAGCTTGTCATGGCCGAGCGGGCTGATTGGGTCGATGTACCCGGGGAACACGGCCTTCTTGGCCACGAGACTCTTGTCCCCCAGGACCAACTCCGCCATGCGGAGAGTCATCTCGAACTCGAGGTCGTCCCCGCTGCCGCCGTAGCTCGGCTTGGATGTGTGGATGAGTCCCGTCGCCCACATGACCATGCTCATTGCGTCGGCCGAGACGTCTCCAGGATAGACCGGGACATATCCGAGCGCGCAGGTGTCGAGAGCGTCGAGCATGCGCGTGATGCGTATGCCGTCCTCCAGCGTGGACGGCCTGAACTCCCCCGTCTCGGGCTCGATGTAGAAAAGGCACTGCGCTCCCGGGCCGAACTTGGTCCTGCCGTCGACGGCGTCCACCGAATTCTTCTCGCTGCGCGCGTGCCACCTGAAGTTGTGTGCGCAACTCTTCACTGCCTCGTTCACGGACGATTCTGACATCCTCACGATGCGGGATTTCTTGTCGACACGGTGGCCGTTACGCTCCAGCAGGTCGAGCACCTCGACGGAGTCGACGAACACGCCCGTCCTCTCGAGGACATCCAAAGTGGCGCCGTGTATCTGCTCAATGTCGGCCTTGTCCAAGACTGTCAGCAAGCTCTTCCTAGCTACCATCTCAGGCTCCCTCCACGAACCATCGCACCAATCCCTCGGCGGAGTCTGGCCGTAGGCAGTGCCGGCGTGGGCCGAACGGATTCCTGATACTTAAGGAGGAGTCCACTCCTTTCAAGTCAGGGACCTCAGTTGGCCTTCCAGGACATCCACCTGCTCGCGAACAGGGAGAACACTGTGCCCTTGCAGATCGAGAGACTTATGCCATCAGCGGCCGTCGTGTCCGGAGGATATCTCTTGACAGGGCCGGCGACTTCCACCACATGGTTTCCCATACGCGGGAAGGTAGGACTTGGCTCGGCTTTACAGTCTCTTCAGGTAGTCGACCGCCCGCTTCTGCCCAATCGTAATTCACCCCTCGCCACAGGCGAG
Source organism: uncultured Thermoplasmata archaeon (assembly GCA_964488505.1). Taxonomy (GTDB): domain Archaea; phylum Thermoplasmatota; class Thermoplasmata; order UBA10834; family UBA10834; genus UBA9653. Next base: position 25,255 of record CAZAUI010000007.1, read on the forward strand.
GGCCCAAAATCGTTAAGTGCAGTGGGAATATTGTCCGATGGCGCGACACATACCTATCAGAGAAGTGACAACATGATGAAGGACAGGCTGACTACGATAGCACCGCTGGCAATCATCACGCTCGCACTATTGGTTTCTGGCGCATCAACGGCTGCTGAGCAGCCTGAGTTCATACAGATCATCATGATCGACAGCTACGAGAAGACTGTCGTCGCCGGGGAGTCCGCGACCTTCAACTGGACGATCCGGAACGTCGACTCCCTAGCTGACCTGACGGTATCAGTCGAGGCGCGGATGGCCGGAGACGGATGGTCCGCCAGCCTTGAGAGCTCGTCTTTCGTGCTGTCCCCCGGAGAGCTCGCATCCGTCAACGCCACGGCCATCGCCCCGTTCGAGAAGGGCGACGTGACATCGAACTTGACAATAGTGCTCAGCGTCTTCGAGGACGGGTTCCTGGTGCAGGTCGTTTCAGTGAGCGCCACCACCGAGATCATAAGCGCCTTCGGGAGCGCGAACAAGGTCCTGTGGCTCTTCGACAACCCGCTCCCGTCGCCTCTGGACAACGAATGGGGCGTGTTCCTACTGGATGTCGTACTGTGGCTCGTGATCGCGGTGGGCATCGCCTACTTCATGGATGCGGTCGCCCACGGCATCACGCGGAAGACGACCACGATGCTCGACGACATCGTGCTCAGCATCATACGGACGCCCGTGCTGATACTCATATTCGTGTTCGGGCTGGTGAACTCCCTCTACGCCCTCCACGAACATATACCGCTGGATGTCAGGAACTCGGTGCTCTCGATATACAGCGTCGCCGTCATCCTCGTGATCTTCTACCTGGCGTACAAGCTGTTCAAGCAAATACTCGTGTACTACGGCAAGATGATCGCCAAGAAGACCACGAGCAACATCGACGACGTGCTCGTACCGGTGGTCGAGAAGCTGGGAGTTGTCGTGATTGGCCTTGCGGCCCTCGGGTACGTCCTCGACATACTCAGCGTCGACCTTACGATGTTCGTGGCGGGCGGGGTCGTCGTCTCAATGGTGCTCGCCTTCGCGGCCCAGGACACCCTGTCCAACTTCTTCAGCGGGATATTCCTGCTCCTCGACAGGCCGTTCGCCGAGGGAGACATGATCATACTCACAGACGGGGACTGGTGCGAGGTGCGCAGGATAGGGCTTAGGACTTGCAGGCTCTACAGATTCTCCGACGCGACGATGATCTCCCTGCCGAACAACAAGCTCGTCAACGACAAGATAGTCAGAGTGAGCAACGTGTCGGATCCCGCGCGGGTCAATGTCGATGTCGGGGTGGCTTACGGCTCCGACCCCAAGAAGGTCAGGAAGGCCATAACGAAGGCCATAGAGGCGAGTCCTTACTCGCTGGTCGGGGACGAGAACCGCAAGCCCTTGATACTGTTCGACAGCATGGGTGACTCCGCCCTGCTCTTCAAGGTGATTTGCTGGATAAACGACAACTCCAAGCGCCTGGAGGCGAGGGACCTGCTCGTGGAGGAAATGTACGCCAAGCTCACTGACGCGGGCATAGAGGTGCCGTTCCCGCAGACGGTCGTTACGATCAGGAAGGAATGATATCCCGAGGGGGTACAAATGGCGGACGAAAGGCCGATGGACGAACTGAGAGTGTGGGAAGTGCTCGAGATGGCAGAGGAGGCTTGCCCTCCCGCCACCGTTAGCGCGGACGCGCCCCTGCGCGACGCGGTAGAGGCGATGATTGCAGACGACGACACTCACAAGGTGTACGCCATAGGCGAGGACGGGGAGCTAGCGGGGACCATCACGCTCGAAGTGCTCCTCAGGCACGCAGGGTACATGCTCGGCGTGCGCCCCGCTGGGATGTCGTCATTCCTGAGGATGCTCGCCGAGGTAGCGGACGAGCGAGTGAACCAGGTCATGGCGAAGCCCGTCAAGGTCTCGAAGGACGAGATGCTGGTGAATGCCACCAAGCTCATGGTCGAGCACCATCTGAACGACCTGCCAGTGGTGGACAACGAGAACAAGCTCATCGCAGAGCTCAGGGCGATGGACATACTCCGGCTCAGCGTCCGCAGCTGGAAGTAGGGTCTCAACGGAATTGTCAGATGGAACAGTTTATGCACCTGCAGCCGGTTCAGGAGCACTGGCGCAGCAAGGGCACGCACGATTACTGACACGGCCCCGCAGGCGTCGATACGATGACCGACGGATTCATACGTCTTTCTGACCTGAGCACGTGCGACACGCACACAGTGGGAGGGAAAGCGGCGAACCTCAACGAACTGATGTCCGCCGGGTTCCCGGTCCCCGAAGGGCTAGTCATACCTGTCCACGAATATGAGCGGTTCATGGAGTCGCACGGTCTCTCCGAGGCCGTGACCGCCCTGATCCAGGAGACGGACTGGTCGCGAGGCGAATCGTTGTCAATAGTATCTGGGAGGATCAAGGGCTTGATCACTTCGGCGCCTCCGGACCGCGACCTGGCGAAGGGCATAGTGACTGAGCTGGACCGGGCGGGACCCGGTTCTCTCTGGGCCGTGAGGTCCTCGGCCATCGCTGAAGACCGGGCCGATGCGTCCTTCGCAGGGCAACAGGACTCATACCTGAACGTCAGGACTGAGGATGTCCCCGACATGGTCAGGCGCTGCTGGGCATCCTACTGGAACGAGCGCGCCATGGCGTACAGGAACGACTCGGGGATGACCCATTTGGAGCACGGCATTGCCGTCGTCGTTCAGAGGATGGTGGGCGCGAGATCGTCGGGGATACTCTTCACAGTTGACCCCGTCCGCGGGAGAAAGGACAGGATGCTGATCGAATCGAGCTGGGGCCTGGGAGAGGCCATCGCGTCCGGGATAGTCACTCCGGACAGGTTCGAGTGTGACCGGGCATCGGGGGAGGTCCTGGAGAGGACTGTGAGCGAGAAGGCGAAGGAGGTGCTCCTGAGCGACGAAGGGAGCGTCGTCAGGGATGTGCCGCTCGAGAACCGACGCGTGCCTTCCATATCTGACGCCGAGGCGCGGCTCCTGGCCGATGTCGGGATAAGGGTCGAGCAGCACTTCGGCAGGCCGCAGGACATCGAGTGGGCGATCGAAGGCGACAATGTGTTCATACTGCAGTCCCGGCCGGTCACGACCGTCCCGGGAGACGAGGAACTCCTCTGGACAAGGGCCTACGGGGACGAGTACTGGGCGGACGTCACATCCCCCCTGTTCTTCTCGCTCCTGGGGGCGTACCTGACTGACATCGTGAACCACGAAGGGGCCAGGATCATGGGGTACAAGAACCTGACAGACGGGCCCCTCATCAAGGTGCACAAGGGGCACGTCTACTTCAGCTCGGCCGTGCTCGAGGAGGTGTTCACCTACAACCCCAAGTTCTCCCGCACCAGGGAGCTGCTCAACTACTTCCCCGAATCTGACCAGGCAAGGATAGCGGCGGCCAGGACCAGGATCCTGGGGAGGGTGGTCGCGGAGCTGAGGGTCGCGCTCCTTGATACCGACGGCATGATAACCAGGACCGACAAGGCCTATCGGAAGTGGGCGTCCCAGTTCCTAGAGGACATGAAGAGGTTCGACGAACTCGACCTGCGGACCCTCGATGACAGGCAACTACGCTCTGAGTTCGATTCCATGGAGAAGAGCCTCCTGAAGCACTACCGGCTCATCAGATACGGCATGGTCACTCACAGCATCGGCATGAACCTCATGTTGAAGAGATGGCTGACCGACTGGCTGGATGACAGGTCAGGCGCCCTGTACTCCAGGTTGATATCCGGCCTGCCGGAGAACAGGACGATTCAGACGAACATCGCCCTTGCGAAGCTCGCAAGGCTCGCGAAGGGAGACCCGGATGTCCTGAGGGCGCTGACGACCCTCTCCTCAGGCGAGTTCATTGTCAGGCTGCGGGATGACGACAGGCTCGGGGCGTACGCCGCGGCCTTTGATTCGTTCATAGCCGAGTACGGCCACCGGTCGCACACGAGGGAGATCTTCTTCCCGAGATGGAAGGACGACCCGACATTGGTGGTCGACGTCCTGAGGTCCCTTGTCGGCTCCAGCCGGCTAGACCTCGAGGAGCTCGAGAGGAGGAAGATCGCCGAGAGGCTGGAGGCCGAGCAGGAGGTCCTGGGCCGAGTGTCGAGGCTGAAGTGGGGGTTTGCCAAGAAGGTCGTGTTCAGGACGGTCATGCGGTATGCCCAGACATACCTGGTGTTCCGGGAGAACCAGCGGTTCTACCTCGACCACCAGATACTGCGCCAGAGGAGGTTGTTCCTGGAGTACGGGAGGAGGCTCAAGGAGCAAGGGATCCTGTCCGACCCGACCGACGTCTTCTTCCTGAGCAAGGAGGAGGTGTTCGACGCTGCGGGCGGCCATGCCCAGGGGAACCTCGGAGCCCTGGCCTGTTCGAGGAGGAAGGAGTTCGACACATACAGGAACATCCTGCCGCCGAAGTTCCTGAGGGGTGACCGCGAGTTCGACGACACGGTGTCGAAGCTGGGCGGCTCGCTCCGCATAACGGGCACGTCAGCGAGCCCCGGGATAGTCACTGGCACGGTGAGGGTCGTCGAATCCATCGAGCAGGTCTCCGAACTGCTCGAGGGCGAGATACTCGTGACCTCGAACACCGACCCCGGGTGGACCGCCGTGTTCTCGAAGCTCGGAGGACTGATCACGGAGACCGGAGGGATACTGTCCCACGGCGCGGTCGTCTCGAGGGAGTACGGCATACCGGCCGTAACCGCGGTAATGGGGGCCAGGAAGATGTTGAGGACGGGCCAGAGGGTCACTCTGGACGGAAACGAAGGAACGATAGTCCTGCAGGAGGCGTGACGAATGCACACTGACGCGATACACCCGTTCGGGGAGCACCCGCACTGGAGCGAGAGCTACTACTTCAACTTCTATGACCGGACGAAAGACGTCTGCGGCTTCATGCGCATAGGGCTGAAGCCGAACCTGTCGCTCAAGGAGATGTTCTGCTACTTCATGATGCCCGACGGCTCGCTGGTCGGCCTCAGGGAATCGGCCCCGTTCGACGGGCCAGGGTTGTCGGCGAAGGGCCTCAAGTTCGACATGCTCGAGCCTGAGAGGCTCTGGCGGGTCTCGTTCGCAGGCGGCATGGAAAAGACGACCGACAGGAAGGCGAAGAAGAGCCATGTGGAACTGGACCTGCAGTTCACGGCACTGAACGAGATCTTCGACTACCGCTCGTGCGTGTCCGGGCGCCCCGAGCAGATATCAAGGACGGTAGCGTCCGAGCACCTGGAGCAGTTCGGGACGCTGAAGGGCAGGCTATCGACCGGGCTGGACGACTTCGAGATAGACGCGCTCGGCGAGCGGGACCATTCCTGGGGCGTGCGGGACTGGACGGCCCCGAAGGGCTGGACCTGGCTGACCTGTCAGTTCTCGGAGTCCCACGCATTCAACCTGACCAAGCTGGTGATGGATGAGGGCGTGGTCGACGCAGGGTTCGTCTTCCAAGACGGGAAGAACGCCCCCATAACCAAGGCAGACCTGAACGTCAACATGGATTTCGGCAAGAACCCGATGTCCTTCGACATGACGCTCCAGACCGGCGACGGCGGCTCGCACAGGGTGTTCGGGTCCGTGCTGAAGCGGACCATGCTGCAGTTCAAGTCCCCTGATGGCAGCGCGGTGTCGTCGATGAACGAGACGCTCTCGAGATACAACACCGCAGGCAAGAACGGTTACGGGATCGCTGAGTTCCTCAGCAAGGTCGAATGACTGGGCGATTCGTCCGCACGTCCGCCTCCTCAGTCCTTCTCGTCCTCCAACGCGCGCAGGTTGCCCTCCGCCGCAACCATCGCTGCCTCGTCGCCGAGCGTCTCGGCCTGTCGGCCCGCCTCCTCGTAATGGGACTCGGCGGCCTCGTACCTTCCCCTCTTCTCTTCGATGTTGCCCAGGACCATGTGCACCGCGACGAGCCCGCCCTTGTCGCCTGCGATACTGAGCAGCCTCTCCGCCTCATCCAGGAGGGCTGCGGCCCCGTCGAGGTCCCCGGAACTCTCCCTGACCAATGCCATCTCCAGCTTCGCCTTCGAGTGCAGGACCGAATCGTCCAGTGATTCCGCGATGTCCAGGAGCCTCTCGATCTGTCGCTCCGCGCCCTTGAGCTCGCCGGACTTCCTGAGGAGTGACACCAGCGCGAGGGACAGCGATGCGTCCCCGCGGTCATATCTCGAACCCTTCTGGAACAGGCCGCTCTTCCTCTTCAGCTCCGGCCTCGACATCGCCTCCCTGCACTTGCGGATGCCTTCGTCCGACCTGCCCTGCGAACCGAGTGACTCTGCGCACAACGCCACCAGACGCTTCGCGTCTTCGAGTTCGCCCGCGCGTCTGAACGCCTCGGACGACTCCATTAGGAGGCTGGTCATCTCGCTCAGCCGCGCCTCCACCCTGTACAGCCCGGCGAGGTTCTCCAGAGCCCTCGCCTCGCCAGGATGGTTCTTGACGGCGTGCGAGAGCCGGATGGACTCTTTGAACCTCAACTCGGCCTCTCGGAGGCGCCCTTCATCCCATTCGAGCAGCGCGAGGTTGTTCAGGCACGCAGCTTGCGCGGACCTGTCCTCCTTCGCGGCCGCAAGGGAGAGGGCTTTCGAGTACGCGGCTCTTGCCTTCGGATGGTCTGCCCGCATCCTGTGCGCGCCTCCGATGTTGAGCCACTCGCGCACCTGGCCGGAGGTGTCGTCGCTCTTCTCATACAATCTGAGGGCCTTCTCGTGCGCGGAGAACGACTCCGTCCACGCCTCGACCCTGGTCTTCAGCCTCCCGAGGGCTTCGAGCACCATCGCCCTCTCCGCAGGGGACTCGGTCTCGGGGAGGAGGTCCAGACAGGTCTCGTAATGCATCGCAGCGGAGACATCGTCCCCCATTGCCTCGCTCAACTGACCTAACAGGAACAGGATGCCGGTGTCCCCGCCCTCCGCCGAACCCTCCGAGGGTACCTGGGACAGGAGGCTCAGGGTCTCCTGCGGGAACTCCGACAACAAATCCGCGGAGGCACCTAAGGCGACCCTCTTCGCGGACGCGATGTCGTTGGCTTGGATGTAATGGTGTAGGCTCTCGAGGCGCCAGTCCGCACCGTCCCTGCCCTCGCAGTATGCGGCCGCCGACCCATGCAGCTTCGATTTCGACTCCTGACTCAAACGGGAGACGAAGAACTCGCGCAGGACGTCGTGCGTCCACAGGCCCTGTTCCTGCTCCACCAACAAGGCCCTGTCCTTGAGTCCGACCAGGGTCTCTGTGGCGACGCCGGGGATCGCTTCCGGAGGGACCGGGTGACGGAACACTGAGAGCATCTCCAAGACGTTCCGCTCAGAGGACGAGAGCGACTTGCTGATCTCGCGCTCCATGAAGGACACGACATCTCCCATCGACTCGGCCAGGCCGCTCTTCAGCATCAGGCTCAGGAGGAGCGGATGGCCCCTGCTCGCGTGTGCGACCTTCCCGGGGTCCTTCGCGTTCGAGTTCCTGGCGAACTCCGTGGCCGAAGAAGGGTCCAGGCCGGAGAGCTCGAGCACCGTGTTTCCGCGCGCCGTCTTAGAGAAGTATGCGGGCATCTCCCGGGACATGAGTATGGCTTTGCAGGTCTCCGAGGAACTGACCGCCTCGAGCAGCACCGACAAGGTCAGCGGGAGACGCCCCGTGGCCTTCTGCACATCGTCCAGGAACAGGACGGCCTTGAGCGCTGTGAGGTCTGCAAGCAGCGGGGAGTAGAGGTCCCCCGACCTCGCTCCTCGTTTGGCCGCGGCGGCCGTTGAAGACCTTCCAGCGGATTCCAGGAACTTGAGGAGCACGGTCAGGAAGTGCTCCTCCGTGTCCCACGTGTGGAAGGAATACCAGAAGAGGTGTCTGCGGCCCGAGAGGTCGTCATACATCTTGGATGCGAGCGAGGTCTTCCCTATCCCCGGGATACCCCAGATGAGCATGACCGAGTCGTCGCCTTCCAAGAGCGCGGATATCGTCCTCCGCTCGGACTCGCGGCCGAAGAAGACCGAGATCTTCGGACGCCCGAATGCGGACTCGACGTATCGCTCCTTCCCTGCCGAAGGTGTGGAGGGCCTCGCGATATCCGCCGAACGTACCACGGCCCCTTCGCGCGCGCGTTCCACGAGATCCAAGAAACCCTGGGAGCTGCCGCCTGAGGCCTGCAGACGCTTGACCAACTCCCCCAATGTGACTTCCTCGGACTTCCCTCGGTCCTCGAACAGGACCTTGGAGGTCAGGAGGTCCTCTTTGACGCTGTTGGCCGCCTTGTGGCCCCTCTCGGTGAGGAAGTAGGCCCTTCTGCGCTTCGGCGCGCCTCGGACATGCGCCAGCCGGTCCATCACCAGGCCTTCCCCCTCGAGGGCCGAGAGGGCCCGGGAGGTGTTGTGGACCTGCGTCCCAAGCCGCTGCGCGATGCCCTCTTGGCTCGTGCCCAATGGGACCTCGGCCTCGTCCCTGAAAGCCTCCATCTCCAGGAGATGGAGGAGCAGCCTGTCGGTCTGTGAGACAACCGTCCGCGCCATGCTGCATACTCGAACGAGGTGGGTGCCTAATACTCCTTTCGCAGGCCCCCGGTATGGCAAAACCATTGCAAAACCGCCCTCAGGGTTCAAATACCCCCCTCCGGCCTGTTGATACGATAGAAGCCTCGAAGAGGAGGTAGGAAGAAGATGAAGAACATGAAGACTAAGACGACATTCGCGGTGACCGCGATCCTGATGATGGTCATTGGGATGGTCGCGGTGCCGCTACAGGCAGCCGCGGAAGCCGTCACCCTGGATGAACAGATCGAGACGGAGGAGGGAGCCACCGACATACTCGGCGGCGGAGACCACTTCTTCGTCAAATTCGGAACTGATGCAGTGTTCGGGATCGTATGGGGAACCGAGGGAGAGGAGAATTCAGTCTACTTCGTCGCCATAAAGGCGAGGTATCTCGGGCTCGCCCAGGTCTACAACAACGACGGCGAGATGATCGAGGACAACAGGACCATCAAGATATACACGATGTATGCGGTCAAGCTCGACTCGGTCCTCGAGTTCAACGACACGAACGACGATGGATTGCTGAACTACACGAGGTCCTATGACGAGGATACCGAGACATTCCTCGAGTACACCTCCGAAGAGACGGTCTACAAGAAGGTGGACCTGACCGCCGCTTGGAACGCCTCGGATGTCATCGAGACTGAGACCGAGGACGGCCGGATTTGGGACTTCAGCCTGACGGCGAAGAACCTGACCTACGAGCTCGTCAACGACTCTGCGGACTCCGATGTCGGCGACAACGTGCTGAACGAGCTCACTCTGACGTTCCACCTGACCGCAGACCTGGCCCAGTACGACAACATCTCCCTGCCCCAGTGGAGGGTGACTGTCACAGAGGGCCCGCTCGGCAAGGCGGTGTTCATGAAGGCTGACAGGCTGGAGCCGCTGCAGGCCGAGGGCAAGATAATGAAGTACGACGTCAAGTGGGACCAGGAGATCGAGGGCTGGGACTTCGACTCGAACAACACGAACCCCGCAGTCCTGATAGAGTTCCACAGCCTTGTCGGCAACTTCGTGTCCCCGGTCATGGCGACCTGGATGGAGATGAAGACGCTCACGTACATGAACGAGGTCGGCGTGATGAACTGCCAGTCGGTCGAAGGAGAGCTTGCGGTCAACGAGACGACTGGAGACCTCATCCAGCCCAAGGCGCTGAGCCAGACGAAGCTGACCTTCGGGACAGACTTGACGAAGATCGGCGAGCTGACCTGGGTCGACAATGTGACGGTCGACGGCGAGCCGGAGCTCGTGAAGGTGCAGATCATGGCCGGCCACAGGGTCGCAGCCATGGCCAAGGTCGCGGGCGAGTGGACCACGTTCACCGGCTTCGTGGCCCTGGGAGCCATGGTGTTCCCGGGCGGGAACAGCATATCGCATGACCCGGTGTTCTCGAGCGAAGCGCTCGTGGATGTCAACGTCGATGACGCACCTGGGCTGCCGGTGTTCCTGCTGCTCATAGCGGCCGTCGTCATCGTCCTGATCGTCGTGGCCGTCGCAGTGGTCTCGTCCTCCGGCAAGAAGACGGGCAAGGGAGACAGGGGGTCCTATGAGAGGACCAAGAGCTCCCAGCCGGGCGACTGGTCGAAGTACTACGACAAGAAGTGACCACGAGGATTCGCGGACAACCGAAACCCTTTGACAAACACTTTCCTTCTGTTTATCGAGAATATGATGCTTCGGGCCCCGTCTTCTCCACGAGGCCCGGGTAGGGTTTTATCGAGTCAGTGGCGGCGGATCCGTCAGAACACGCCGATATGGTCCTCGAACAGATCTGTGTCCTCGTATCGCGCCCACGGGGTCTCAATCGCATCGCCGTGGAGTGTGTGGTCGAAGACCTCGATCGTCACGAGGACGTAAAGGCTGTCCCCTGCCGAGTGCGACCACTCCAGGTCAGCGGGTATGACGACAGACACTACGAGCGCGTTGTCCACTATCTCGTAAGTCATCAAGCCCGAATCGTAGTTGATCTCTACGGTCGACCCGTCTGCCAGCACATCTATGCCAGTTATGGTCATCTGGACGGTCGCAGTCGCATCGGACAGGTCGATGGCTTCTGTCTCGTCTGATACGAACGCGAGCGACAGCTTACCGACCTCGATGTCCTTGAGGTTCACCGACTGGTTCAGCAGGAAATTCATCCCGTACTTGAACTTGGTGAACGGCGCGCCCAAGGAGCAGTCGTCTGCCACGGCCTTGTACTTCAGGCTCATGACGCGCTTCACTGCCGCGTCGCAGTCTTCCCATGCGAGTTCGTCCACTTCCTTGTCGAACACCGTCGTTTCCTGCAGATAGGGCGGACCGCCGTGGTCCTCTGACCCTCCCATCGCCATCGACAGACCCGCAAGACAGACGAGCAGGGCACACGATGCGACAGCGGCGCCGGCCACGCCCAGCTTCAGGGAGGACCTTGGCCGTCTCCCAGCCGCGACTTCTTTCCCGAGTTCACTCTCGAACTTCCTCTCCATGTGTTTCACCTCATTTTCCGCCTCTCTCGCGACGGATTCCCGTCGCCGAGAGGCTCCGTTCGGCTGCGCATCTCCGGAACGACGTAAATCAAGAGCCGTAGAAGCTCGGAGTCCCCTTGTCGCCCTCAAACTGCGCTTCATCCGCTCACCGACCATGAAGGGCTTTACCCGTTGTGGTGCAAGAATCAAAAAATGGAACGGTTATAGAAGGGTTCTACGGTGCAGGCGCCAGGCTCTCGTCGGCCGAGGCAGGGGGTACTGACCCCGGCCGGGGAACGGGGGGAGACGCGCGGTCAGTGCGCCCGCTCAGCGACCTGATTCAACGCTTTCAAGAACGCGATAGCCTCCGTGTCCGAGTTGTAGTGGACGAAGGTCGCCCTCAGCATCGTCTCTGCCCCATAGAGCGCGGGCACGCGGGAGAAGTAGTCCTCGGCGCCGACCGCCAGCGCGTACTTGTCCCACAGCAGCTTGGACAGATCCCGGTCGTCCCAGCCATCGATCTTGAACGAGAACGTCGGGTCCCGTCCGATCTTTCCTCCCGTGGTCTTCGGCCCGTACAGCTTCAGCCCGGGTATGTCGAGCAGGCCTATCGCACTGCCCCTGCCCTCAAGGACGAGGTTGGACAGGCGCTCCTCGTAATCCTCGATCGTCTCGAACGCCTGAGCGAGCCTGGCGCGCCGCTGCTGACCCGGCTTAGGAGAGCTCTTCAAGGACGGGGCGCCGACCCAGCAGAGATAGTCTATCGCCCCCGTGATCGCAGCGAACATCGCCTGATCCCTCGTCCCCCACTCCCACTTCTCCGGACCGTGCTCTGGGGAAGGGAGCACCTTGTAGGGGGTGAGGTCCTCTATGAGCTCAGGCCGCATGTACATGAAACTCCCGTGCCTCGAGAACAGCTTGTACCCGGAGAACACCATGGCGTCGCAGTTCAGGGAAGAGACATCCGTCAGGCCGTGGGCGACATGGTGGACCGCGTCCACGATGAAATAAGCGCCAGCATCCCTGGCGATCTTGCCAGCCTCAATCAGGTTCGTCCTAGTCCCGAGCACGTTGGAGGCGGCGCTCACGGTGACGACCTTGGTGTCGCTGTCCACGAGAGCGGAGAGCTTCTCGAGGTCGAGCAGGCCGGTCCCCAGGTCGAACTCCGCGAACCTGAGGGACTGTATCTGGCCAGTCGAACCCAGCTCCACCCAAGGGTTGATGTTCGTGTAGTGCTCGTACCCGGTGGCGACCACGTTCTCGTCGCCAGAGCACTCGCGGCCGAGGGCATAGCTGAGGTTGAACAACAACGACGTGGCTGACTCCCCGGATATGATCGACTCGGGGCCGTTCGCACCAAGGAGGTCAGAGACCGCCTGGCGGCCTTCGAGTATCGTCCTCTCAGCACCGATCGACTCAGGGAACAAGTTCCCGACGTTCGCGCTCCAGTCGACCCGAGCTGCGGCCTCCTTCTCGGCGCTGCGCTTGGCCACAAGGGTGCCCGCACCATTGTCCAGGAACGCCCTCCTCCGGCCACTAGGGTCCTTCTCGGCAGCGGGGAACTCCTTGCGTATCTTGCTGATGAACCTGGCGTCGATCCTCATGCCATGGAGTATGACGAAGGAGTTGATAAAAATTGACTCATCAGGGCACGCTCACGTGCCCTGAGACCGCGCCTACAGGCGCGGAATGACTAAGGAAGGAGTTTGTGGTGGACAGGGAGCCGCTACCTTCGTCACAAAAGAGACTTTTGGGGGAGACCCTTTGTCACTTGCCAATGCGGCTATTCCTGTCCACATGCAGACTGATGCGGAGGCTCCAACTCTGTCTCGCCGTAGAGGAAGTCGTAGTCGTTGCATGAGTCGCAAACGTCGTCCTCGACGGTATCGTCCGGACACTCGTCGCACGAGCCGTCCTGGAGCCTATCCTGGTCGCAGTCACCGAGCATGTTCCCGGCAGCTGACACTGTCGCCAGACCAGCGACCATGACGGCCGCTCCGAGCGCCAATGCAATCCATACCTTCGCAATCACTTACCTCACCTTCTCTCGGGGACGGCGTAACCGTCCCTGAAGCGACCAACAAGACGCACTTGTTAAGTGGTTTATGGTACAAGAATCAATGACTAGCACAAGCCTCTATGCATCCCATCCAGACATACCTGGACCCGTCTCCGGACCGGCGGTCAGAGGCACCTTCCGACGGTCCTAGACGAGAACTGCAACGTACTAGTCAGTAGGGCGGCCCACCCCGCTGTTTGCATTTCGAGTAGTGTACCAAATGGCTTAATACGGCCCGACCTGATGTTGTTATCAGCATGAGAAAAAGACCGTTGTGCCTCGGAGTCCTATCGATTTCACTCGCGCTAGCGCTCTTGACATCGGCTAGCATCACGGGACGGGCCGCCTCCGATGAAGGCGACATCACTTATGTCTACGAAGACGACCGCATCGTGCTACTGACCGACAACATGAGCGTAGCAATCTCGACCCTGTTCCCGGCCGCCTCGTTGAAGGAGACGGACGCACCTGACAACAGTTCGTACGGCTTCGTCTTCTCATCCATCCTCGGATACAACGAGAGCGACGAGGATGGGCTCGTACTCGCCGATGTGCCATACCACTCATCTATGGAACACGCGAACTGGACCGTCGAAGAACCGGAGATAGTCGATGACGGGGACGAGGGTTCCACGGCCCACTTCTCGATGCATTCATCGGTCAGCATGAACAAACGCGTGGCGTTCATCGACGGCAATTCACAGGAACAGGGACCCGGCATTGAGATCATCGAAGACTGGGCGACCGTCACCGTGGACTTCGTGGTCTCCTCGTCCGACTTCTCGTCGACCTTCGACGGCGCGTTAGACCCTGGCCTTTACCCCGTCAACGGGTCCACGGAGCTGAAGTTCGACATCACGATCGACATCAACGTACCCATAGACGCGGACCATCTGGCCCTTGACATAGGCCTGATGATGATGGAGTTCGGCGACTTCGCGCCGACTTCGATGGACGAACAGTACGTGTTCGAAGGGTTCCAGAGCGATGAGGTCAGCATAAGCGACCCGGACGAGAACGAGACGGTAGACGATGTGCTCATCGTCCACCCGTTCCAACACCGAGAGCAGTTCAAGCAGCTGTTCGCGTTCCTGGAGACGGATGAGACCAGCTTCTTCTCTTGGGCATCCGACTGCATGCTCCACAACCTGACGGCCGGAGACACCTTCGAGGAACTGTCGACATACTACCGGACCGACGGCGAGGCGCTGAAGGTCTACATCTCCTCACCCGTGACCCCGGAGACGGCGAAGATCACACACGACCCAAGCCTCGGCCTGTTCCCCTCCCCGGGAGGGATAGTGGACCTGCCAGACGGCGACATCATCGGCTCCTCTGTGATGTCCACGGCCTTGGGCATACTGATCGGAGCAGCGGTGGCCGGAGGCGCGGGCGTGGCCTTCGCATTGAGGAGATCGGCGTCACAGGACCAGACGGACACGGTCGTCCTCGAGAAGAACAGGTACTACAAAGGTAAGTGAGGCTGGCTCACTCATCGTGACTTCCGCCAGGACCCGATGGGGCTTCTCGAACGGCTGGCCTCCCGCTGCTCTCGATGTACATGGCCACGAAGTCGTCCACGAGCTTATCGAGGAAGGTGCGCCTGTAGATGATCAGCAGGTCCGCGACCTTGTCAGGGTCTATGACAGTCATCTTCGACTCGCGGCCGACCTTCTCCAACCTGATGACCCCCCTCGTGACGAGCTTCTTGATGTGATACGAGAGCGTCCCACCTGATATCGTGAAACTGGTCAGGACCTCCCCGTGGGTGGCCCCTGGGTGCCTCATCAGGTACAGGATGATGCCGCGGGGTATCTCCTGCCTGAGGGCGGAGAGGATGCGCTGCTTCTCGGCGTTGAGCTGGCCGCATGGGAAGTACCTCGAGAAGCTCTCCTGCTTGTCCACGCTGAGCAAGGACCTGTCGACCAGGTGGTTCAGGTTGTACTCCAGAACACCGATCGGGAGGCTCGTGCGTCTCTGAATCTCCCGGAAGTGGATGCCAGGACTGTTCCTGACGCACTCGTATATCCTCTTCCGGCTCTCCAGCTCAAGAGGGTCTGGCACCAATTCTACCTCCAAAGCCCCCGAGTGCAATCACGGCCAGCAGGACCACGACGTCGACGACGACCAGGACGGTGCCGTCGACCCTCTCGAGCCAGTCAGTGGCGTAAGCCGCAGAAATCAGAAAGGCCGTGAACGCGACGTGGAGCGAGAGGCCTTCGGAGAGAACCCGCATCGGGCAGAGGCCGCTCCTCCGGTAGGAGACCAGGGAGAGCACCAGCAGGAAGGCGGATGCGCCCAGCAACAGGCCGAGCGCAGTATCGATCGCAGACACCATGGATCCTCGGTTTCTGGATACGTCATCCCATTGTTAAATAGATGCCCTGGCACCGGATTCCGACCACGGCACGGCCTGAGTCTTCGACCATCGGACGGCCTATCACAATATCCTCTTCAGCCTGAACAGGACCCAGAGGCCCGCGACGCAGGCCGCGGAGACGCCAATGACGAACCAGAAAGCGTTCGGGTCGTCCTGGAACGGCAGGTCCACGTTCATGCCGTACAGGCTTGCGACGAGCGTCGGGAGTATGAGGATTAGGCTGATGGTCGTCAGCGTCTTCATGATGAATGACAGGTTGTTGGACACCGCCGTCTCGTAGGCGTTCAGGATGTTCGACATGATCTCCCTGTAGATCGTGGTCATCTCGTACAGCTGCGCGACATCGTTCTCGATGTCCTCGGCAAGGTCGAGCTGGTCCTTCGTCATCTGCAGCTGGCGCACGCGCGACAGGAGGGATATCGCGTTCAGGTTCGACAGCAGGCCGGTGTTGAGCAGGATGAGGCCGTTGCTGAGCGCGAAGGCGCTGTGCGCGACCTCGGCGCTCCTCGCGTGCAGGATTGTCTCCTGGATGGCTCCGATCTTCCGCTCCATCGGCCTGATGGTCCGCTCGATGTCCCTGTGCACCCGCCTGACGATCGCCAGGAACAGGTCCTCCTTGGTGTCGAGCCGGGGCATCCTCTTCAGGTCGGCGCAGAGCTCCTCCGCGTCGAACGCAGCGCCTATACGAACGGTGATTATCTGTCTCGGGGTCGCTATGATGCCTATAGGCATCGTCTGGATCCTCTCGGGGGAACGCTCGTCCGTCAGGAGGCTCCGCAGGACGAGCATGTCGTACTTCTCTTCGACCTCCATCCTCGACCGCTCGTTGGGGTCAAGGCAGTCCGCCATGTCCTGCAGGTCGACATCGAACTCCTTATGGAGCCGTTCGACCTCCTCCGGGGACGGAGCGACGAGGTCTATCCAGAGGACTTCGTGTATCTCCGCCTTCTCGACCCTCTTGATGGTCCCGTTCTCTGCGACGTAGAGCCTCATCATCTGGACCGACCCCTTACAGGTCCCGATGGCGACAGGCGGGATATATGTCTTGTCGGGGTCAGGGAAGGGCCGAGCCCCATCTGTCGAGGAATATGTTCTCCCCCTTGGGCTTCCTGTCCGGCCGCCGCTTCTCGGCCTCCTTCTGCTTGTCAGACAGCAAGGAATCGTCAGTCCCGGGGTAGCCGCATATGACGAGGGTTATGACCGTGTACTCGCTCGGTATGCCGAGGGCGGACTTGACCTTGGCCGGGTCGTAGCCCGCGATCGGGTGCGCTATGAGGCCGACCTCGGTCGCCCTCAGCTCCAGCTGTCCGACCGCGAGCCCGCAGTCGAACAGGAAGTAGTCCCTGCGGTCGCTGAGCTGACAATCGTCGGTCGGCTGCGCCGCGACCGCGATGATCAGCGGCGCCCTGGTGGCCCACGCGTTCCCCTTCGACAGGGCGCCCTTCACCGCATCCAGGCTGTCCTTTCCGGTGCAGAACACGAACCTCCAAGGCTGGTTGTTGAAGCACGACGCGGACAGGCGTGCGGCCTCCGCCAGCGCCTTGACCTTGTCGACCTCGATGCGGTCCTCTGACAAAACGCGCCTAGCTCTCCTTCTGTCGACGGCCTCGGCCACGTCCAACCTATCACCGAAGGGGAATCGGGCTCTCAGGATTTATCCCTGCCACCTGAGTATCACAGTTTGAAGGTCCGCCACTTGATGTCGTAGCCCGTCTCGGCTTTCAGCTTCGTGACGGCTTCGATCATGACATCCGCCGACTCCCTGGTCCCGCAGTAGACCACGTCCACTCCTTTGCTCAAGGCGCTCATGGCAGACTCGACAGGTGCATGAAGGGTGAGCATCTCCCCGCTGGCCTTCGTGAGCAGGGCCGCGCCCACGGTGTCGCCCGCTGCGAGCATCCCCGGAGAGAAGTCATCTATCCTCTGCCTCGCCTGTTCTGTGTTCGCCGCCTTGGAGCCGCCGTCCAGCTCAGAAGGCGCTTCGAGGACCAGCAGCCTGCCGAGCTCCATGTCCAAGATCCCCTCGAGGCCGCCGACGAGCACGTCGTCGCCCTCCTCCGCGTCCTCAAGGGCGATCCCCGTGGACGAGCTCTTCGCATCTCCGAACGCCATCATCATGCCGTCCTCCATCACGAGACCCACCGCGGTGCCCTTCTGCAGCTTGCTGCCGGCTACGGCGACGCACTTGTCTACAACCCTTATGTTCCTCAGGATCTCGTCCACGTCCTGCTTGATGCGCGAGAAGTGCTCCTGCAGGACCTGCATACCCTTCTTGGTGGGCCTCAGGAGCCCCTTCTGCTCCCGCAACAGCCCCTCCTTGCGCATGATGTTGGTATACTGGCTGACCGCCTGGACCGTGATGCCTAGCCTGTCGCCGACGTCCTTCAGCCTGAAGGATGGGGACTTGATCATCTCGACGAGGATGAGCATCTCGGTGTTGCGTTTCAAGTCCCTGAGAGGTATCTCCTTCAACGGGATCGACCACCTTATCCTTGGAGGCGCTCAAGCGCCTCATCAAGGCTACTCACCTCAATCGCTCCGGACCTAATCAAACCCTTGATGGTGTCGGCCGCCTTCCCGCCGACGAAGTCGACCGACGACAGGTCCTTCGGCATCAGCACGATCACCTTCTTGCCGGACCTCAGAGCGTGCTCCGCGGCCTCGAGGTTCCTGAAGTTGCCAGGTCCGACGGGGAACGGCGAGACCACCACTGCCTCGGATTCACGGACGAACCTGAGGTTCTCCTCATGGGCGGCGTCGCTGACAGCGGCGAACGGGACCTCCGGGACCGTGGGTATGTGCAGGTCCTTCGCGTTTTCGAAGTCCGAATCCAGGACGTTCAGCACGCCCGTGGACACGCCGTAGCCGGCGTCGAGGACCGCCTTCATCACCGGCCCGCCGACTCCTCCGCCGCATATGACGTGTACGCGCCTGCCGTGCCTGGGCACTGGCGCGACCGCGGAGCGCGGCATGACGTAGACCGCGTTCGTGAACGGGTCCCTCCTGACGGCGACCTCCACGCCGTACACGCTCTGAATGACCTCGGGGTTGAGGACCTCGCCCGGCGGCCCCATGGCCTCCAGCCTCCCGTTGCTGAGCAGGGCGATCCTGTCGCAGTACCTAGCAGCCATGTTCACATCGTGCAGGACGGAGATGACCGTGATGCCCTCCTTCCTGTTCAGGCTCTTGATCAGGTCCATGACCTCGAGCTGGCCGTTGATGTCCAGATACACCGTCGGCTCGTCGAGCAGGAGGGCCTCCGGGTGCTGCGCGACCGCCCTGGCTATGATGACCCTCTGCCTCTCCCCGCCGCTGAGGGCGAAGAACGGCCTGCTCGCGAGCGCCCATGTGCCAGTCCTCACCATCGAGCTCTTGACAGCCTCCGCATCGCCCTTCGATGGGCCTGCGAACCTGTTCCTCCTGTGAGGAAGCCGCCCCATCATGACGATGTCGTACGCCGAGAAGGTGAAGTCTGTCGAGGAACTCTGCGGCACGACTGCGAAGGTTCGCGCCAGCTTCTCCGGGGACAGAGACTGTATCGGGGCGCCGTCTATGGATATCGAATCTGCCGGGGGGTTCAGATAGTTCATGACGCAGCGGAGCAGGGTGGTCTTCCCAGACCCGTTCGGACCCATGAGACCCATGAACTCGCCGTCCTTGACATCGAACGACACCTCTTTGAGGACCTTCTTCTCGCCGAACGAATACGAGAGGTCCCGGACATCGAGTCTCATGAGGCCTCACCAGCCAGCCGGTTCCTTCTGAGGAGGTACAGGAAGAACGGGCCGCCACAGAGCGCCGTAATGATCCCGACCGGGAGTTCCGTAGGGGCTATCACGGTCCTCGCGGCCGTGTCCGCCCATATCAGGAAGATCGCCCCTGACAGGGTCGCGGCCGGCACCAGGATCCTGTGGTCGGCCCCGACCACGAGCCGGACCATGTGCGGGATTATCAGTCCGACGAAGCCGATGACGCCCGTGAAGGCGACAGCCGCGGCGGTCATCACGGCAGCGACGACGAGCATGAGCGTCTTCAGGCCCTCAGGGTCGACGCCCAGGTTGTGGGCGGTCTCCTCCCCCAGCAACAAGGCGTTCATGTCCCTGCTCGAGATGAACACGAGGATGATCCCGATTGCAGCCGCGATAGCGACGACCGCGACCGCGGACCAAGACGCTAGCGAGAGACTCCCCAGGAGCCAGAAGATTATCCTGTGGTACTGCTGGCCCGCGAAGTATATCATGACGGACACCACGGCGCCGAGGAAAGCAGCGACGGCTACCCCCGACAGCAGGAGCGTGTTGACGTACACCTTCCCGCCTACCACGCCGAGCGAGTAGACCACGAAGACCGTCAGCAGCGCGGTCGTGAACGCGAGCGCCGGCGTGATGAGGGCGCCGATGACAGCCACCGTCGCGAACCCCAGCAGGCCTGCGGCGACAGCGCCGACCGAGGCCCCGGAGGACACGCCGACGATGTATGGGTCTGCCATCGGGTTCCTGAAGACTGCCTGCATCGCGGTCCCGGCGCATGCTAGTGATGCGCCTACAGCGGCCGCGAGCAAGACCCTCGGTATGCGGACCTCCCAGATCACGTTCGAGTAGTACTCGGGCCAGTCGCCCTGCTCATGGAATATCACCCCCAGGGCCTCCCTGAAGGACATGTACTCGGGGATGCCGGGCCCTATGGGCCCGAGGGTGCCGACCAGGACCGCTACGACCGCAGACGCTAGCAGCCCGATTGCGAGCGTGACAAGCCAGACGAACCTCCGTCTCATCAGCTTGGGGAAGTCGACCCCAGCGGTCCCGGCATCATCCCTTCGGGGTGACATCGCTTGCTCCCGGCTCACGGGAACAGCTCAGGATGGACTATCTCCGCGAGCAGTTCGAGACAGTCGACTATCCTGGGGCCGTACCTGCTGATGAGGTTGGCATCCATGCCGTATATGTCGCCGTCTATGACGGCGTCGACCACGTCCCAGCCCGGTCGGTCTATGTAAGTGTCCTCGCTGAGGGTCGACCACCGACCAGTAGTGTATATGATGATCTCAGGGTCCTGCGCGATGACGAACTCGCTCTCGACCATCGGGTACTCCGAGCTGGTGTTGTGGGCGATGTTGATGCCGCCCGCTGCCATGATCAGGTCGTCCCCGAAGGACCCTGGACCGTAGGTCCAAAGGCCCATGAACTCGTCATATTCGATGTAGACCCTCGGCTTCGCCGTGGCAGGGTCGAGCGTCTTGGCCTTGACGGCGTCGATCCTCTCAGAGAGGTTGGTTGCGAGCTCGTCGGCTTCGGTTACATGGCCTGTGATCACGCCTGCGAGCCTGACCGTCTTCAGGACGTCCTCGAGAGTCCTGTCCGCCAGGAGCACATACGGGATGCCCTGTGACTCGAGCTGTTCCAGTTGCGCGAGCGGGACGAGGTCTCCTCCGACAATCAGGTCCGGCTGCAGCGCTATGATCGCCTCGAGGTTGAGCGTGTAGTCGCCCACCTTGGGCAGGGCGATGGCCTCCTCGGGGTAGTCACTGTAGTTGTCCACGCCCACGATCTGCGGGCCGGCGCCTATTGCGAACAGTATCTCGGTCGGCGAGGGCGCGATCGAGACTATCCTCTCCGGTATGGCCGCGAGCGTCACGGTCCTACCGTAGTCGTCGACGACCGTGAAACCCTCACCAGTCTCGGACACCATCGCGCCGACGAAGTACCCGCCTGTGAACGCCGCGACGCCCGTCAGCGCCACGACCAGGACTGTCCAAACCGTCTTCGATGTCTTGCTCATGCCTCTTGATGACATTGCCTGTGCCTCCTTTGTAAAGCAGACTTGAAATATTGAAAGTGTATTTTAATCTTTCCGCGCGGGAGGGGGCGCCGGACAGGGTCGAGGAGGTAAAACTGAAGGGAAGCGGTTTGGAGGCGGGGGCGGCCGAGTGTCCTCACTTGGCCTTCGTGGCCTCTGCGAAGCTCTCCTCGAGGATGTCCATCGCCTGCTCCAGCAGCTCGTCTGGCATGATCATCGACGGATGCATCCTGATCACGTTGTCATAGGTGCCGCATGTGAGGAGCAGCAGCCCCTTCTTCAGCGCCGCGGCCTTGATGGCCTTGGCCTCGTTCACGGCGGGCGTCTTCGCCTTCGGGTCGCTGACCAGCTCCACTGCCATCATGGCGCCCATGCCCCTGACGTCGCCGATGATCGGGAAGCGCTTCTGCAGCTCCATGAGCCTCCTCGTCATGTAGGCGTTCACCTTCGGCACGTTCTTCAACGCCTTCTCGATGATTGGCCACTGCGCCAGTGCCGCGGAGCACGCGACCGGGTTGCCTCCGAAGGTGCCGCCGAGGCCGCCGACCTGCGGGGCGTCCATGATCTCCGGCTTGCCCGTCGTGGCTGACACCGGGAACCCTCCGCCGATGCCCTTCCCGCTCACGAGCATGTCGGGTTCGACCCCGGGCCAGTGCTCCACGCACCACATCCTGCCCGTCCTCCCGGCACCCGTCTGTATCTCGTCGTCTATGTACACGGCCCCGTGCTTCTTGCAGATCTTCGTCACCTTGGCGTAGAACTCCTTCGGCGGGACTATGAACCCGCCCTCGCCCGCGATCGGCTCGCCTATGAGGCACGCGACCTTGCCCTGGAACTGCGGCTTTGACCATGTCTCGTCGATCTTGTCCGCGCACGCGATGCCGCATGACGGATATGTCATGTTGAGTGGGCACCTGTAGCAGTATGCGAAATCCACCTTGTATGTCTCGGGGAGCGGTCCGAACCCGGCCTTGTACGGCATCTCCTTGGACGTGAGGGCCATGGCCATCATCGTCCTTCCGTGGAACGCGTGGACGAACGAGAAGGCGGCCGGCTTCTTCGTGAAGTGCCTCGAGATCTTGACCGAGTTCTCCACGGCCTCGGCGCCCGAGTTGTACAGGACCGACTTCGTGAGACCTTTGCCGGGAGCGCTCTCCGCGAGCTTCTGGGAGAGCCGCAGGTAGCTCTCGTAGGGAGTCACCTGGAAGCACAGATGGAGGAACTTGTCCGCCTGGGCCTTCACCGCGGCCACGACCTCCGGGGGCCTGTTGCCCACGTTGTTCACGCCGATCCCGCTGCCCATGTCGATGAAGACGTTGCCGTCCACGTCGTGCAGGAGCGAGCCCTCGGCCTTCTCCATGTACACCGGGGCGACGATGCCCACTCCTTTCGACAGATACTTCTCCCTCAGCTTGTTGAGCTCCACGGACTTGGGCCCGGGGACCTCTGTCTTGATTGAAGCTTTTTGCGCTACCATCGGAACACCTCGAAGTTCATGCGACCAAACATCGCTTCTGTCGCTGATGGTTGAAACAATAGATATTACTTTAGGATTACGGTCAAACGGCTCGTTCCGGCTTATAAGGGGGATTCAACGGTCGACCGGTGTCGCTTTGTGGGTCTCGGCGGGCGAACCTGCCACAGCGTCCGAAGGCGATCTCAAGGACGAGGCGCTCTCGTCGGCCTTCTCCCTCATCCTCAGGGCGAGGAAGACGCCCGCCACGGTCAGGGGCGCGAGGCTGCTCTTGACCGCGACGAAGAGGAACGTGACGGTCGCCAACATCACCCTGTCGTTCATGCTCCTGACCCAGAGGCCTATCACGACCGCCGCAGCGGTGAGACCGAACCCGATCATCGCGAAGTACGTGCTCCCCGAAGCGATCTCGCTCAGCAATGTGCCACCTGCAGATGTGCCCACGCGCAGGTCCTCGCTCGTGTGGAAGAACACCGCGGCGTCCATCACCGTGGAGATCCCGAACGGCAACATCACCAGCACGGCGGCCGCCGCCGAGACCCCGGCGGCGATCGCCGTCTCGGACAGCTTGCGCCAGTCCCTCTTCGAGGCTGAAGACTGCAGGAAGAACAGGAGCATGACCAGGAACGGGATCGCGGCGTACACCTTGGTCAGGACAGCCATGGCCATGATGATCAGCGAGAGGGCTTCCGGATGCCACTTGACCTTGTGGAGGACGAAGACTGAGCCCATCATGAAGAACAGCGTCAGGGAGGCGTTGTCCATCGAGTAGAACAGCATCACCGTCCCCGCAATCGGGACGAACGGGAGCCAGGGCGAGCGGGTCAGGTACCTGATCATGAGCATGGCGAGCCCGGCGAACACCATGTTCGCGACCACGAACCAGACGGGCGACCCCAACGATCCCAAGACGGCCTCCGCGCCGACATAGGTGAGCAGGTCGAGGGGCATGTAGTTGTACGGGCCCAGGCTCCAATCGACGCCGGGGTGATACTTGCTCTTGAACCTGGGGACGACGTAGTCTTCGTAGGGGTTAACGTCGTTGTTCACGCTGGCGACCGCGCTCTCGACGGCGTCGTCTATGTCGTGTATCTCCGCGAAATGGTCGAAGTTGAAGGCGTACCAGACCGCGAAGGCCACGAACACCGCCCAGAGGAAGAGCGTGAGGGCCGGCCCCCAACGCTTGAGGGCGGCTATGAGGCGGCCGAACTTCTTGACCCTGATGCTGAGGACCCAGATGAGGACGATAGCCGCCAGTATTCCGTTGTACAGGACGTCTATCATGCTCAGCTACCCCCAGTCAGCGCTCCTGGGCGACGGGTGCTGACTCGCGCCAGGCAACCCGGGCCGCGCCTCCGCGAGCATTAACATCCCAAGTGCCCTATAATACACTTCCTGAGGGCCGAGTCCGCCTCAGTAATACCCTGCGACTCTGCTGTTCGGGGATTGGCCCCTGCTCTGCCTGGCGGTATCCTTGTGCAGGACCTTGAGCTGCGCCTCGAGCCTCTCCGCCTCCTTGCAGAGCGGCTCCACGTTCAGGTTCATGTGCAGGACCATCTGGTCTATCGCCGCCAGTATCAGCGCTGCGGCTCGGGCGTCGGCCACGTCCGGCCTCGCCTCCGCGAGGAGCGTGATCACATCCACCTGACGCCTCTTGCCTTCGTTGAGCAGGACGCCGGCGGTCCCCGATATGACGCCCTCCAGGAACGGCTCCGCGTCGGCCTCCTTGAGCAGCTCCTGGGCGGTCTCCGTGCTCCCTATGCCGTAAACGGCCACCTCAGCCTCAGCCTCTTCTTCAGGGCTCTGCTCCTCCTCGTCCCTCTCGACGATGAGGCCGCCCGCGGATATGACGAGCCTGCACCTCTGTGCGATCGCGAAGTCTATCATCGCGGTGCCTAGCGGCCTGAGGAGTTGCGCCGAGGGCTGTATCTCCGTCGAGAAGACGACCACCTGCTGCTCCCCGTCCTTCAGACGCGGGCGCGCGTAGACGCGCGCGGGGCCCAGCGGCTCCGAGCCCCTTATCAACGAGACAGTGGGGAAAAGGTCCGAATCCATGACCGCCACGTACTCCATCTTCAGGAGGGCGATCAGGTAGTTGGCCACGATCGAGCTCACGAGGCCCACGCTCGGGAAACCGTCTATGACGACTGCGTTCCTGAGGTCGGTCTTCTTCAGCTCGACTATCTCTATCTCGGCCATCTGTTCCCTTTAGGGAGGTGCACCGCTTTTAAGTTAACTCCAGGCCAGGAGGGGTGTCTCACGCAGGCCCGGGGCGGACCCGCGCAACCAAGCTTTAATAGAGGGGTGTTTCATCTACAATGAGGCCAGCGTGGGCCGGTGGCTTAGTCAGGATATAGCACTGGCCTTCTAATCCGCCCCTGAAGGGGCGGTGAGGCAAGCCAGTGGTCTCGGGTTCGAAAGGCGTCCGAAGCGCCCGAAAGTCCCGACCGGCCCGCCTAGGCCTCCAAAAGACATATAAAAGGGGGGCGTTGTACGCCCAAAAGACGCTAGGGAGTCTGACTCATGAAGAGGAGCTCACGTGCCTGGAAGAAGCGCGGCAAACAGAGATGGAAGTGGCGCAAGAAGAAGATGAGGAGACGGAAGAGAGCTCAGAAGCTGAGGAAGAAGTAGGCTCACCGGCGTCCAAACCACTGGGGGTATGGGGTAACCTGGTATCCTTACGGGCTCCAGTTATGGGAATGATTTCCGTTGGGTTTGCTGACCAGTGATGAGTAACTGGAGCGATGACCCATAGTCCGTATAAACGCGCGGAGTCGCTCTCCGCGTGGAGGAAACCCGTCGATGGGGGTTCAAATCCCTCTGCCCCCACTCCTAGCCTCGTGCCGCCTCAGGCTGTCGGCTGTACAAGGTACTTATAGCCATCAGCGAATTGCCCTTTCAGGGTCGCGGGGGAAAGGTATGCTCCGGAGGATGGTTTCGTTTGCCGAGAGATATCCCAAGAATGCTGCCAAGGCGATATTGGCGCTCGCCGTCGCCCTCGCTCTGATCGTGCTTGGCGCCCTCGTCGCCATCCTGGATATCGGAGGACTGTTCTCACCGCCGGATCCGTCCGAGACAACTCCGCTGAGCTGGGATGACGGTTCAGTCACATGGACGGCAGCTGAAACAGTCATATTCGCGGAGAACCACACGCTTACTGCAGTCGGCGACGATGATCCTTCCGACTTGTATGAGGAATTCGGTGGCTGGGGACGCAATTACAGCGACATGTGCTTCTCGTGGGGTCATTCACACGGAACGATTGGCGGACTAGTTGTCAATGAGTCGGAGCAGCAGGAGCTGAGTCTGGGCTTCGAAGCCACGGTAGTTAGCATCGTGGGCGGGATAATCGTTGACAATCATGAATTCGACCTGAGTCTCGAAATCACCGACATTCAAGGAAACGGCGCTTTCGACAGGGGCGATCGAATCATCTTCAAGGTGCCCCCAAGCGCAGTCTCGTCCGTCTACGCGGACGATGTCTACACACTTGCACTCTGCTATCTCGGGGAGCGTTTTGCGTATGTCGGCGAGTTCAGCTTCGCATTCCATGACGGGGAGTTCTACTCGTGGGAGAGCGAAGTCCTGAGTTGGGACCAGCCCTGGTGGGAATAGGGTCATCGAGATTGCGTATCGCACAGTCATCCTGGGCTCACTGAGAGGGTATGATGAAAGCGTTCGTCCCGGAAAGGAATCCTGTTTGATCCCCTCGGCCCCTCAGACATACAGGCTTGGCAGTAGCTCGAACCCCTAGGGCTACCAAGAGGCATAGCCGACCCAGTTCAGCCGTTGGGCGGGACCTCCACCTGCAGGAATCTGAAGCTTGTTATGAACATGAGGGATGAGAGAAGGTCGCTCCTGCCATCGTACTCCTTCGGTAAGAGCACACGCCATTGGACGTAATACGGGATCTGAATCGTCCTCGGCTCGCCCGGGTCCAACAACTTCGCCTTCTTCCGGCGCTTGTAGTCCGCCCTCGCCTCATCGATCTTGTCGTTCAGTTCCTTCGGGATGTCTCGACGGAGGAGGCCGGCCTGCCTGATATCTGCTGGACCATACTCCCCCTCCCACAAGACCTCGGCCCCGCCGGAACCGGTCGCGCAGGACAGAGCCGTGGTCAAGAGCTTGGCTTCGAACGACATCTCCCCGCCCTTGGTGAACGAGACATTCATCCTCGTACGCGACAGGTTCATGGAGTATCTCGCGACCGGTGTCCCGCCGAGGGTCACCTCGAACGGCCCCAGCAACGAGGGTTTCGCGACCTCCATCCTGCCCCATGGAGTGTCAGCGGCCGCACGGTTGTGCCCGAACTCCTGAAATGATATCGGGCCGACCATCGCCCCGTTGCCTTTCCTCACCTCGAAGGAGTTCTCCTCGGGGGTTGCGTGATTGGGGTCGTAAGGCGAGTTGAAGTCGAGAGACAGACGGGTGTTCCTGCGAAGGATGTGCCCATCCGTACGCTTGATTTCCTCCATGCTGAGTCGAATATCGCCCGCCGTATATCATGATGTCTAGGCACCTTCGTGGACTGGCGCGCAATCGATGAACATGGTCCATCTTATTATGTCCGCACGGCTCTGTCCGTGCCGTGTCTGGGATCGTGTTCATGGCCACGCGGGCGCTGGAGACTGTCGAAGGATTCTACGTCTCGAGGATGGGCATGGAGGTCTGGATAAGGCAGGAGGATTGCGTGGTCCTCCGACACGGGGACATGGCCCTCGGCTTCTGCCAGAGGGAGGATGCGGACACGGGCGGCACTATCACGTTCCTGTGCGAGACCGACGAGCAGGTGAACGACCTGTACCGGAAGCTGCGGGACGTCGCCGAGGGGGCGCCCGCTCTGAGCGAGAAGTACAGGATATACCACTTCTTCCTCCGAGACCCGGAAGGGCGCCGGCTCGAGGTCCAACGTTTCCTGGACCTCTGAATGGCGGGGCGCGCAAGGGAATAATAGCGCGACGCCGCTAACCGTGCCGTTGAGCGAGAAAGGGACCAGTCAGAGGAAGAAAGGGGGGCGTGGGCGCGCATCCTCGATAGTCAGGGAGGACTTCCCGGTCATCGTCGTCGTCGGTGCGGTGATGGCGGTCCTGGACTTCGTGTCCTATGAGTGGTTCGTGCCATGGGCCGACGAGATGACCGATAACCAGCTCATGTCGCTGGGGTACATCGTGACCTTCTTCGTGATCTTCTGCAACCTCATCATATTCTTCGCCCTTGTGGCATACCTCCTGCAGAGAGAATCATACCCGTCGGACAGGTGGCAGTGACCTCCGGTACCCGCGGACTCGAAGGATTGAAGTCCGTGCGACCTCGTACTCCCGTCGGGAGTACGGCTGACTTGAGATGCCCCGAGTGCGGCAAGAGGGTCGGGTTCAATGAGAGAGGCACCAACTGCCCGAGGTGCGGCGCGTGGCTTCTATCGAGGCCCCCGAGCGAGCACATGCTCGAACATATGCAGCGCGCCGAAGGGAAGGACGATTTCCTCAACGACTTCCCGTGGATAGGGGGGACGCCTGGCAGGAGGGCGATGGCATTCACCGCCATATGGATCTCTGCCCTGGTCGTGCTCGCGCTCTCCATACTCCTGTCGTTCATTACGATGCACTTCGTCCTCGCTTTCGTCCTGATCGTCTTGACCGCGGCTGTGGGCGTCCTCCCCACGCTGTTCCTGATAGGATCCAGGATATGAGCGCACCGGGCGGGCCAAAATATTAATGGGCCAGGCCGGATTCACGAGCATGCACAAGGTCGTCACGGTCGAGATGGAGAAGGACATCCTGTCTGAGAACAGGCACATCGCTGACCACAACCGCGCCCTCCTGGACGAGCACGGCATCAAGGCGTTCGACTTCCTCGGGGCCATAGGCTCCGGCAAGACACTCATCATAGAGAAGCTGTCCGAGCACCTCAAGTCCAAGGGGAAGAGGGCGGCGGCCATCGCGGGCGATGTCTCGGGAGACGACGACTACCAGAGGTTCGTATCCCACGGCATGCCGGCGGCGAACATCAACACCGGGAAGGAGTGCCACTTGGATGCGCACCTCGTCGACCACGCGCTCGACGACCTCCCGCTCGAGGACATCGACTACCTGTTCATCGAGAACGTGGGGAACCTCGTGTGCCCCGTCGATTTCCCAGTGGGGTCGCACGCCCGCGTCGTGGTCATCAGCGTGACGGAAGGGGACGACATGGTGAGGAAGCATCCCGCGATATTCGCGTTCTCGGACATCATCGTGATAAACAAGGTCGACCTCGCCGAGGCGATGGAGGTCGACCCCAGGATACTGGAACGCGACGCGAAGAGGATCAACCCCGGCGCGAAGATCATAATGATGGATGCAAGGCGCGGCAAGGGGATGGACCAGCTGGCGTCGGCGCTCGGGCTCTAGAGGTAACCGATGAAGATCACCGTGTACGGCATAGTCCAAGGGGTCGGTTTCAGGCCGACCGTCTTCAGGGTCGCGAAGGCCATGGGACTCAGGGGCTATGTGCTCAACAACGGCTCCAACGTCGAGATACACATCGACGGCGATGCCCAGGAGTTCCTCGGACGCCTTAGGGAGGCGCTCCCGTCGCTCGCGAGGATAGACCGCGCGGACATCGAGGAGACGCAAGAGGAGCTCGGCGAGTTCTCCATCGCGCAGAGCACCGACGGGAAGAGGGTCTCACTCATACCGACGGACACGGCCATCTGCAGCCGGTGCAGGGAAGACTTCGAGTCCGAGGGGAACAAGAGGTACTTGTTCCCCTTCACGAACTGCACGGAGTGCGGTGCGCGGTTCACAGTCATCGCCGACGTCCCCTTCGACAGGGCGAGGACGAGCATGTCGGACTTCCCCGTGTGCCCGTCGTGCCACCACGAATACTCCTCCCCCGAGGACCGGAGGTTCCATGCGCAGACCCTCTCGTGCCCTGCCTGCGGCCCTGCTTATACGTTATACGATAAGGAGCAGCGGCCCGTCCCCGGGGAACCGTTCCCCGAGTTCGCCGAGCAGATAGAGGCGGGAGCGGTCGGCCTCCTGAAAGGGTGGGGGGGCATGCACATAGTCTGCACCTTCGAGAACGCCTCGAAGCTGAGGAAGGTCTACAGGCGGGGCGACAAGCCGTACGCGGTGATGATGCGGGACCTTCAGACGGCTGAGAGGTATGCTGTCATGAACGAGCAAGAGCGCGGACTCCTCACATCCCCGCAGCGGCCCATCGTGCTCCTTCACAAGAAGGGATCGGCGACTGAGGAGTTGGAGAAGGTCTCGCCGGGCCTGGGGAACTTGGGCGTCATGCTCCCGTACTCTGCGGCCCACCTCCTGCTGTTCAGACACCTGCGGTCCGACGGGGTCATCATGACCTCCGCGAACCCGCCTGGAGAGCCGATGGTCACGAGCAACGAGGCGGCCTTCGGCTTGGGTCTCGACCTGTACCTGCTGCACAACAGGCGGATCATACACAGGTGCGACGACAGCGTGGTCAAGGTCAACTCCGGCCTCACGAACTTCACCAGGAAGTCGAGGGGGTTCGTACCCGTGCCCATCAAGGCGAACCATAAACACTCCGTAATCGGCGTCGGCGCCCAGTGGGACGTCACCGGCTCGGTCAACCGCAACGGCGAGATGTTCCTCACGCAGTACATAGGGGAGTCGCACCAGCACCCGACCCTGGAATACCTGGACGACGCGATACACCACCTGGCGAGGCTCCTGGGTGTTAAGGAGGTCGAGGCCGTGGGCCTCGACAAGCATCCGAGGTACTCCACGCGGATAGTCGCGCGCAGGCTCGCCGAGGAGTACGGCTGCCCCATGGTGGAGACGCAGCACTACCACGCGCATGCGGCCTCGCTGAAGATAGACCGCGGCGTAGACGGGCCTCTGACCTGCCTCACATGGGACGGCACGGGCTACGGCGACGACGGCACATCGTGGGGAGGAGAGAGCATGGTCGCGGACTTCTCGGGTTTCGAGAGGTTCGGCACCCTGCAGGGCATACCGCTGCTGGGAGGGGACAGGGCCGTGTCTGACCCGAAGCGGGTCGTGACCGCGGTCGAGCTGATGTCGGGCAGGGAACCGACGATGGTCGACGGCGAGGCCGCCGACCTGTACGCGAAGATGCTGCCCAAGAGCGTGCTCGCATCGAGCATGGGCAGGGTGTTGGACGCTGTCTCGTGCATACTGGACGTGAGCTGCAGGAGGACCTACGAGGGCGAGCCCGCGATAAAGCTCGAGAGATGGCTGGAGGCGGGAAGACCGCGCGTGGGTTTCGACCTAGCATTCGAAAGGGCCGGAGAGCTCGAGGTCGCGCAGACGGTCCCGATGCTCGTCCAGCTCATGGAGCTGGGCGCGGAGTCCGAGAGGGACCGGGCCGACGCGGCAGCGTCCTTCGTAAGGACGCTCGCGACGGGCCTCGCGGACAGGGCGTGCGACCGGGCGTCCTCGGAAGGGCTGAGGCAGGTCGGGCTGACGGGCGGCGTGTCCTTCAGCGGCCCTATAACCGCATGGGTGAAGGAGGCGGTCGAGGGAAGGGGGATGGAGTTCGTCGGGCACGAGAGGATCCCGAACGGCGACGGCGGCGTCTCGACTGGCCAGAACGCCATCGCAGGCGAAAGGCTCGGCTAAACGTTTATCATCGGAACCCACATACTGACGGACCGATGTGCCTAGCCGTTCCAGCCGAGGTCAAGTCGATCGACGGTGTCATGGCGAACGTCGATTTCGGAGGCGTCACGAGGACCGCGAACATCTCGCTGGTGGAT
Source organism: uncultured Thermoplasmata archaeon (assembly GCA_964488505.1). Classification (GTDB taxonomy): domain Archaea; phylum Thermoplasmatota; class Thermoplasmata; order UBA10834; family UBA10834; genus UBA9653. Next base: position 56,708 of record CAZAUI010000007.1, read on the forward strand.
GCGAAGGTCGGCGACTTCGTAATCGTCCACGCGGGGTACGCCATTCAGATACTCGACCGCGAAGAGGCCGAGAAGACCCTCGAACTCTTCAGGGAGATGCTCGAGATGGAGGACGCGGGTGACTAGGCCATGCACGAATTCTCAGTCATGAGCCAGATGGTCGCGGGCATAATCGAGGAGGCGAAGAAGTGGAACGCGACCAAGGTCGAGGAGGTCGTGCTCGAGCTCGGCGAGTTCACGATGCTGGGCGAGGAGCAGCTCCAGTTCGCCTATGAGATCTTGACGAAGGACACGATCCTGAAAGGGTCCGCGCTCACGATTGTCCCGGTCAAAGGCGTCATCGAATGCGATTGCGGCTTCAGAGGGGACATGTCGCCCTCCGAGGACACGCCTCACAGGTCCGTGCCCATCCTCGAATGTCCCAAATGCGGGAACCCTGCCAGGATAGTCGGCGGCAGGGAGTGCACGGTCAAGAACCTCAGGGCGGTGGTCCCGGATGTATAGGCTCAGGGACAAGGAGACCGCGAAGAGGATCATGGACAAGCTCGATGAGATGAAGCTCGACATCACGCTCATGCATGTGTGCGGGACACACCAGGACACCCTGATGAAGTCCGGCCTGGACACCGAGTTCGCGCGCGTCGGCGTGGACATCAGACAGGGACCAGGATGCCCCGTGTGCGTCACGCCGCCGAAGGAGGTCGAGGAGGTCTTGGCCCTCGCGAGGGCGGGCGTCATAGTCACGGCCTTCGGAGACATCATGAAGGTCCCCGGTGAGAACGGCTCCCTGAACGACGCGAAGGCCGAAGGGTCCGATGTTAGGATAGTGTTCGGCGTCGACGACGCCGTCGCGATCGCCAAGAAGACGCGCAAGGAGGTAGTGTTCATGGGCATAGGGTTCGAGACCACAGCTCCCACGACTGCCTCGGCGCTCCTGTCCGACCCGCCCGAGAACTTCTCTGTCATGAGCTGTCATCGGACCGTCCCGCCCGCGCTCGCGGCAATCATAGGCATGGGCGAGGTCCGCCTGCAAGGGATGATCCAGCCAGGCCATGTGAGCGCGATAATAGGGACGCGGCCGTACGAGTTCCTCTCGACCAAGCACCGCATACCCCAGGTGGTCGCAGGCTTCGAACCCCTCGACATGATGATGGGCGTGTACATGCTAGCTCGCCAGATCGAGCAGGGGAGGGCCGAGGTGGAGAACGAGTACTCGAGGGTCGTGCACACGGACGGCAACCCGACGGCCGTCAAGGCGATGGACAACGTGTTCGAGCCTTCGGACGTGCTTTGGAGAGGGTTCCCGGTCATCGCCGGGAGCGGGCTCGCAATCAGGCGGAGGTTCGAGGAGCACGATGGGAGGAAGAGGTTCGAGGACATCCTGAGACCTGTCGAGGAGAAGGAGTACGGCGAGGTCGAGGGTTGCCGATGCGGCGAGATGCTCAGGGGCATACTGACGAGCGAGGAGTGCCCGCTCTTCGGAAACGCGTGCACGCCGATGACCCCCATGGGGCCGTGCATGGTATCCCGCGAAGGGACCTGCTACATCGCCCACAGGTACCGGCGGAAGAACGGCTGAGCCGTAAGCGACGGGCATGTGGTCAGAGCGCCTTACGGCTGTAACGCACTAGATTAGTCGGCACTTCGTCCCGTCAACAGGTGGCGTAAGCGAAACATCTTTAGCGGTCTTGTGTTTCACCTATCTCGGGCGTGTTTCGCCACGAAAGGTGGTGGCGAGAAACCTCGATTATACGATTTTCGAAATTCTCCCGCGTTTCCTGAAATAGAAACTGCGATTACCCTTAGCCGCCTTAACGATAATCGCCTGGTGACCTGCGTTTTTCGAAAGACATGCGTCGAAACCTATATAAAGCACCTCTTTATTATCTGCATCCGTCCGACACCTAGGCCGAGTGGGAACGCCAGTCGGTGGAAAATGGCGTCCTTTCGCGGGGTCACTCGGGCCGTCGAGCACTTCGACACGACAAGTCGAGGAGGAGGGGGAACCATGGGGTCACCCGAACCTCTCAAGAAGGATCCTGTGACAAGCACGCCAACGGCAGCAAGAGCCGAGTCGACCGCGCCCAGAATCGGAGTTTTCGTGTGCCACTGCGGCAGCAACATAGCTGGCGTCGTGGACTGTCCCAAGGTCACGGAGGAGGCGTCGAAGATGCCGGGCGTCGTCGTGGCCAAGGACAACAAGTACACCTGCTCCGACCTCGGCCAGGACGAGATCGTCAAGGCCATCACCGAGGCGAAGGCGGACAGGGTCGTCATAGCATCATGTTCCCCCAGGATGCACGAGCCGACGTTCAGGGCCTGCATACAGAGGGCCGGCCTGAACCCGTACGTGCTGCACATGGTCAACATCCGGGAGCAGTGCTCCTGGGTCCACAACCAGGAGAAGGACAAGGCGACCCAGAAGGCGATCGACCTCGTCCGCATGGGCGTGTCCAAGGCCGCGAGGCTCGTGCCCCTCGAAGCGAGGGAGGTGCCAGTCGAGCCGAAGGCCCTCGTCGTCGGCGGCGGCGTCGCCGGCATCCAGGCGTCGCTGGACCTGGCCAACATGGGCTTCAAGGTATACCTGGTGGAGTCCAAGCCGAGCATAGGCGGCGTCATGGCCCAGCTGGACAAGACATTCCCGACTGGCGACTGCGCGATATGCATACTCGCCCCCAAGATGGTCGAACTGGCCAGGCATCCCAACATCACACTGCTCTCGTACTCCGAGGTCGAGGACGTCAAGGGATACATCGGCAACTACGACGTCAAGGTCAGGCGCAAGGCCAGGTTCGTGCACGAGGACAAGTGCGTCGGATGCGGCGTCTGCGCCGAGGTGTGCCCGGTCAAGGTCGACAACGAGTTCGACATGGGCTTCGGCAAGAGGAAGGCGATCTACGTGCCCTTCCCGCAGGCCGTGCCCCTCAAGTACACGATAGACAAGGACAGCTGCCTGCACTTCAAGAGCGGCAAGTGCCTCCTGTGCGTCAAGGAGTGCACGAACAATGCGATCGACCACAAGATGCAGGACGAGGTCCTGGACCTCAAGGTCGGGACCATCATCGTCGCCACTGGCTTCGAGCCGTACGTGCCCATGAGGAAGGGCGTGTACAAGTACTGGGAGTACGACAACGTCATCACCTCGCTCGAGCTGGAGAGGCTCCTGAACGCGTCCGGGCCGACCGGAGGGCATCTCATCAGGCCCTCGGACCAGGGCGTCCCGAAGCGGGTCGCGTTCATCCAGTGCGTGGGTTCGAGGAACAAGAAGATCGATAGGAACTACTGCTCCAGGGTCTGCTGCATGTATGCGATCAAGAACGCCCAGATCATCAAGGAGCACGAGCCCGACACCGAGATAACCGTGTACTACAACGACATCAGGGCGTTCGGGAAGGGCTTCGAGGAGCTCTACCACAGGGTAAGGGAGGAGTTCGGGGTCGAGTTCTTCCGGGGCAGGCCAGCGAAACTGAGCGAGAACCCGGAGTCCAAGAGCATCATGATCAGGGCGGAGGAGACCCTGCTCAACAAGATCACCGAGAGGGAGTTCGACCTCGTCGTCCTGTCCGTCGGGCTGCTGCCCTCGGAGGGCAGCAAGAGGATCGGCAAGACCCTCGGGCTGTCATTGAGCTCGGACGGGTTCTTCGCAGAGGCCCATCCGAAGCTGAGGCCGGTGGACACCGCGACCGACGGGATATTCCTGGCGGGGTGCGCCCAGGGGCCGAAGGACATACCCGACTCGGTGGCGCAGGCCAAGGCGGCGGCGTCATCCGCGGCCGCGATAATGTTCTCCGGAAAGGTCAAGATCGAACCTCTCACGGTCCAAGTGGACGAATCGCTCTGCGTCGGGTGCGGCCTGTGCGCGGAGATGTGCCCGTACGGGGCCCCGGAGATGTACCAGACCGAGGAGGGCAGGACCAGGGCGAGGATAGTGGAGGCGCTCTGCCACGGCTGCGGCACATGCGCGGCATCTTGCCCGCAGAAGGCGATCACGGCGACGCAGTTCACGGACGACCAGATATGCTCCGAGCTCGTGGCGGCGCTCTCGCCGAACGGGCAGGCGAAGTCGGCCAAGAAGAAGGCCGGGGCGGAGGTGTGACCATGGGAGAAGTCGAGAAGACCTTCATCAGCGGGCTCAAGGAGGAGCTGGTCGAGGAGAAGGTCATAGACGAGTCGCAGCTGGAGCCCGACTTCGCGAAGGAGATCAAGAAGTACGGCGGCAAGGACGTGATGACCTGCCTCCAGTGCGGCAACTGCACGGGCGTGTGCCCGATAAGTCTCAAGATCGACTACAAGACCAGGAGCATCATCAAGTACTGCCAGTTCGGGCTCAAGACTTACACGTTAGGTACCAGGTGGGTCTGCGCGACCTGCTACAGGTGCTACGAGCACTGCCCGGCGGACATCAACCCTGCCGAGGTGATGATCGCCCTCAGGCACATCGCCGTCAGGGAGGGCGTCATACCGCCGTTCATCAAGGTCGCGGCCACGAACCTCGTCAGGTACGGGCAGAGCGTCAAGCCTGACGACGAGATCAACAAGATCAGGAAGGAGCTGGGCCTCGGGGACATACATACCTTCATGCCCGAGTACAAGAAGGTCCTTAGGGAGATCAGCGTCCTCGTCCACGCGTCCAAGTACGACAAGCTCATAGGCATCGAGGAGGAGGTGAAGCCTTGAGCCAATACGCCTACTTCTTCGGATGCGTCATACCGAACAGGTACCCCGGCATCGAGTACGCCGTCAGATGGGTCTGCGGGAAGGAGGGGTACGACCTCGACGTGAAGGACATACCCGAATTCTCCTGCTGCCCCGTGCCGGGCATATTCTACTCGACCGACAAGGACACTTGGCTCCTGCTCGCGACAAGGAACCTCGTGCTCGCCCAGGACGAGAGGCGGGACATACTGACCGTCTGCAACGGCTGCCTCACATCCCTGATGAAGGCGACCGAGTACCTCAAGGACCCCAAGAGCATGGGCAGGGTCAACAGAGTCCTGGCACAGGTCGGCAAGAAGTACACCGGCATACCCAAGAAGACCGAGGGGAGACGGAGGGTCTTCGAGCCGGTCACGGTGAGGCACTACATCGAGTTGATGGCCAAGGACATCGGGCTCGAGGCGATCCAAGCCAAGGCGACGCGGCCGCTGAAGAACGTCAGGGTCGCGGTCCACTACGGCTGCCACTACCTGAGGCCGACCGAGAGCAGGACCATCGACGACCCGAACAACCCCGTCCTGCTGGATAACATAGTCGAGGCGTGCGGCGCGACCAGCGTCGACTACGAGGACAAGCTCGACTGCTGCGGGGCCGGGGGAGGCGTCAGGTCCCACGTCGTGGATTTGGCGAACTCGCTCACGGAGGACAAGTGCAGGAACATCAACGCAGCCGGGGCGGACTGCATCGTGACGGGCTGCCCGTTCTGCCTCCTCCAGTTCGACAACGCCCAGAAATCGTTCTCCAAGGACGGCATACCCGTGATGCACGTGTCCCAGTTCCAGGCGCTCTCGATGGGCATCGACCCGATATCCCTCGGGTTCGACACGCACCACGTGTCGGCCCACTCGCTGCTCAGGAAGCTCAGGGGGTCCTGAACATGAGCACGCACGCGAAGAAGGAACAGGCCCACGACGAGGAATCGCTCTACGACCCCACGATCGTTGCGTTCTGCTGCAACTGGTGCTCGTACGCGGGCGCGGACCTGGCTGGGACGACCAGGATACAGTACCCTCCCAATGTGAGGATAGTCAGGGTCATGTGCTCCGGCAGGGTCGACCCGGCCTTCGTGCTGAAGGCGTTCGAGCTCGGGGCGGACGGGGTACTCGTGGCGGGCTGCCACCCGGCGGACTGCCACTACATCAACGGCAACGAGAAGGCCGCCATGCGCGGCGACTTCCTGTCGTCGTTCCTCGAGGACGCGGGCATAGAGTCCCAGAGGTTCAGGATCGAATGGATTGCCGGCTCCGAAGGGCAGAAGTTCGCCCAGGTGGTCAAGGAGATGGTCTCCGAGCTCCAGAAGCTCGGCCCGATACACGCGGAGGTGGCCTGAGATGGCCGACCAGAGGACCGTCGGGGCAGTGATGGTGGTCGGAGGCGGACCGGCGGGCATACAGGCCGCGCTCGACCTCGCCGACTCGGGGTTCAAGGTCTACATACTCGAGGCGGGGCTCAGCATAGGCGGCACCATGGCCCAGCTGGACAAGACCTTCCCCACCAACGACTGCGCCATGTGCATCGTGTCCCCGAAGCTCGTCGCGACGGGCAGGCACGAGAACATCACCATGCTGACGAACGCGGAGCTGAAGAAGGTCGACGGGAAGGCCGGCGACTTCAAGGTCACCCTCACCAGGCGCTCGAGGTACATCATCGAGGAGAAGTGCACCGGCTGCGGCGTGTGCGCGGAGCACTGCCCGGTCGAGGGCCTGAACTCGTTCGACAGGGACCTGGCGCCGGCGAAGGCGATATACGTGCCGTTCCCTCAGGCCGTCCCGCTGGTCTACACGATCGACCGCGGGCTGTGCATCGGCTGCGGGATATGCGAGAAGTTCTGCGAGGCCAAGGCGATCAGCTACTCCGAGAAGCCCGACAAGGAGGAGGTCATCGAGGTCGGGTCGATCATCCTCAGCCCGGGGTACGACGTGTACGAGGCCTCTAAGAAGGCGGAGTACGGCCACGGGGTCTACGCCAACGTGCTGACCAACATAGAGTTCGAGAGGATGCTGAGCGCGTCGGGGCCGACGGAGGGGCATGTGATACGCCCGTCCGACGGAGACGTGCCGAAGAAGATCGCGTTCGTCCAGTGCGTGGGCTCGAGGGACGCCCAGACGGGGAACACCTACTGCTCGTCCTACTGCTGCATGGCGTCGCTCAAGCAGGCGGTCATAGGCAAGGAGCACGTGCCCGGCCTGAGCACGACCATATTCTTCATGGACACGCGCGCGTTCGGGAAGGAGTTCGAGGAGTACCTTATGCGCGCAGAGAACGAGTACGGCGTGCGCGTGCTCAGGAACAACAGGATATCCAAGCTGCAGGAGGACCCGGCGACCGGGAACATCGTCCTCAGCTACCTCGAGGGCGCGGACATAGCGGAGGAGGCGTTCGACCTCGTGGTGCTCGCAGCCGGCGCGCGGCCCCCTGAAGGGGTCGGGCCGATCGCGAAGGCGCTCGGGGTCAACCTGAACAAGTTCGGCTTCTGCGAGACCGACGAGCTCTCACCCGTGGAGACCTCCGTGCCCGGCATATACGTCTGCGGGGCGTTCTCGGGGCCGAAGGACATCCCTGACTCCATCGCCCAGGCCAGCGGCGCGGCCGGGAAGGCCGCCGCTCTGCTGTCCGAAGGCAGGGGCACGCTCGTGACGAAGAAGGAGTACCCGGCAGAGAAGGAGGTCGCGGGCAAGGAGCCCAGGACAGGCGTGTTCGTCTGCCACTGCGGCATCAACATAGGCTCGGTCGTCGACGTTCCCAGGGTCATGGAGTACGCCAAGACGCTCCCGGGGGTCGTCGTCGCCGAGCAGAACCTGTACACCTGCTCCCAGGACACACAGAAGAAGATCAGGGAGACGATCGAGAAGCACGACCTGAACAGGGTCGTGGTCGCGAGCTGCACCCCGAGGACCCACGAGCCCCTGTTCCAGAACACCGTCAAGGAGGCGGGGCTGAACAAGTACCTGTTCGAGATGGCCAACATAAGGGACCAGTGCTCATGGGTGCACAGGCGTGAGCCCGAAGAGGCCACGGAGAAGGCCAAGGACCTCGTCAGGATGGCGGTGGCGAAGGCCGCGAAGCTCGAAGCACTCCCGCAGCCCAGGATACCGGTGACGCCGGCCGCCCTGGTGATCGGCGGCGGCCTGAGCGGCATGACCGCGGCCCTCGAGATCGCGAAGTCCGGGTTCGACGTCCACCTGGTCGAGAAGAGCACGCACCTGGGAGGGCACCTGAGGCGCATACACAGGACGCTCATAGGCGTCGACCCGCAGGAGACCTTCAGGGGCCTGGAGAAGGAGATAACGGACAACCCCAGGATCAAGGTGCACCTCGGGGAGACAGTCGCCGAGGTGAAGGGGTACATCGGCAACTTCGAGACCACGCTGAAGGGAGGCGAGAAGGTCTCCCATGGGGCGGTCGTCGTCGCGACGGGCGCCGTCGAGTACGAGCCCACCGAGTACATGTTCGGCAAGAACCCGAACGTGATACGGCAGACGGACCTCGGGGAGATGATCTCCGAGAAGGGCTTCAAGGCGGACAGCGTGGTCGTGATACAGTGCGTCGGCTCGAGGGACGAGGAGCACCCCAACTGTTCCAGGATCTGCTGCTCGACCGCGATGGCCAACGCGATGAAGATCAAGCAGGACCACCCGGAGACGAGCGTGTACATCCTGTACAGGGACATCAGGACCTTCGGGTTCAGGGAGGAGAACTACAACGAGGCCGCGAGGCTCGGCGTCACATTCCTCAGGTACGACCCCTCGGCCCCGCCGAGGGTGCGGGAGGAAGGCGGGAAGCTCGTGGTCGAGGTGGACGAGACCTTCATAGAGCAGACCGTCACCATCAAGCCCGACTACCTCGTCCTGAACGCGGCCGTGAGGCCGAACCCGGACAACAAGGAGCTGGCCCAGCTCCTGAAGGTGCCCACGACGAAGGAGGGCTTCTTCCTCGAGGCGCACATGAAGCTCAGACCGGTGGACTTCGCGACCGACGGCATATTCCTGTGCGGGCTCGCGCACTCCCCGAGGCTCATAGACGAGAGCATATCGCAGGCGCTCGCGGCGGCCGCGAGGGTCAACACGGTCCTCTCGAAGCCGTTCATAGAGGCCGAGGGCGTCATATCCGAGGTGGACCCGGAGAAGTGCATCGCGTGCGGCAGGTGCGAGGAGATTTGCGAGTACGGCGCCCCGAGGGTCGAAGAGGTGTCCCCGGGGGTATTCAAGTCCCGCATCAACGAGGCGCTCTGCAAGGGCTGCGGGTCGTGCGCCGTCGCGTGCTGCGCCCGGGCGATCAGGCCCAAGCACTTCAGGACGGACCAGATCATGACCATGCTCGAGGCGCTCCTTGCGCCTGAGAAGGACGAGGAGGTGGGCGCATGAGCGAGGACGGCAAGCGCTTCGAGCCGAACATAGTGGCGTTCTGCTGCAACTGGTGCTCGTACGCCGGGGCGGACCTGGCGGGCGTGAGCAGGATGCAGTACCCGCCGAACGCGCGCGTGATAAGGGTCATGTGCTCCGGCAGGGTGGAGCCGTACTTCGTGCTCAGGGCGCTCGAGCTCGGCGCGGACGGGGTGCTCGTGGCCGGGTGCCACATAGGCGACTGCCACTACATATCCGGCAACGTCGAGGCCGAGAAGCGGATGGAGGTCGTGAAGGAGGTCCTCGACCAGCTTGGGATAGGCAAGGACCGCATGAGGCTCGAGTGGATCTCGGCATCCGAGGGGCAGAAGTTCGCCGCCACGATGAAGGAGTTCACCGAGCAGATCAGGAAGCTCGGGCCCAACCCGATGCCCAAGGTCAAGAAGGCCCGCAAGGACCCCGACACGCTCAAGCAGCGCATAGACCGGCTCATAGAGGACACGGGCGCGTTCGACTGCGTCGAGTGCGGCAAGTGCACGACCGTGTGCCCGGTGGCCAAGTACAACACGGAGTTCGCGCCGAGGACCATCGTCCTTAAGGCGACGGAGGGGCAGGTGGACAACCTGTCCAAGGACCAGGACATATGGACCTGCGTCACATGCGAGCAGTGCAACTCGATGTGCCCGTACAAGGTGGACTACTCGGGATTCATCAGGGGCCTCAGGGGAGAGGCGGCCGCGCTCGACAACGAGCCTGTGTGCTCCCAGGGAGGACTGATGCAGGCGGTCATGAGGGTCATGGCGCACGGCGACTTCAAGCAGGACCGGCTGAAGTGGGTCACCCCCGAGCTCAAGGTCGCGGACAAGGGCGAGGTCTTCTTCTTCACGGGCTGCGCAGGGTACTTCGACGCGATATTCAAGGAGCGCAAACTGAACCTGTCTGGCATACCCCAGGCGGTCGTAAAGATTATGAACAGGGCCGGTGTTGTCCCGGTCGTCAGCAACGACGAGGTATGCTGCGGGCACGACCTCAACTGGACGGGGGACGAGGCGGCTCTTCAGAAGCTCATGAAGAAGAACCTGGAGGTCATCAAGGCCTCGGGGGCCAAGAAGGTCGTCTTCTCGTGCCCCGAGTGCATGCGCACGTTCGACCTGGACTACCAGGAGCTGGCCGGGGACCTGCCCTTCGAGATGGTCCACATCTCCGAGTTCGTGGACGACCTGGTCAAGGAGGGCAGGCTGAAGCTGAAGGACAGTGCCCGGAAGCTCACCTTCCAGGACTCGTGCAGGCTCGGCAGGCACTTGGGCATATACGACCAGCCCAGGAGCGCGCTGACGGCCTCGAAGGGCACTCAGATACTGGAGATGGAGAACACCAGGGACAAGGCCCTGTGCTGCGGCGTGAGCGCCTGGGCGACCTGCGACGAGACCTCGAGGAGGCTTCAGGTCGAGAGGCTGAAGGAGGCGAAGAGGACGGGCGCGGAGTGCCTCGTGACGGGGTGCTACAAGTGCCTGATACACCTCTCCTGCGTCCAGGAGAACAAGACCAACCAGGTGCCCAAGGAGCAGGTCGACATACCGATCAAGGACCTCAGCGTCGCGATCGCTGAGCAACTGGAATGAGATGCGAAGGACTGTTAGGATGACGCCCAAGACCGAGAAGAAGGACAAGGAGACCAAGGAGCCGGCGCAGGCGAAGGGACAGGGGGACAGGGTCCTCCTGATCGAGCTCTCGTGCAAGGACAAGAAGTGCGACCCCTGCACGTACCCGAACTGCCAGCGGTTCGCCAGGATAGAGCCGAAGAAGAAGCCCTACGAGACGCGCATGACCAAGATGTTCGAGGTCAGGAAGCCCGTCACGAAGGACGAGGACACCAGGGACAGGCTCGTCCTGATCGAGCTCTCGTGCAAGGACAAGAAGTGCAACCCGTGCACGTACCCGAACTGTCAGAGGTTCGCAGCGGAGAAGATGCAGGGCAAGAAGAAGGCCCCGTTCAAGATCAAGGTCACGGAGCTGCAGAAGGACACGGAAGTCAAGGAGGTCTTGGCGGCCAAGTGACGGCAAGCGAAGGCGCCCGAGACGATTAGGGCAAGAACGTAAGGCCGGGAGGGGGGATAATCGTCGCCCGTCCAACGAAACAGATAATAGAGAGAAAAGGGTACGGAGAAGGGCCTTGCGGGGCGCTGAAACCACTTATAGATGTCAGGATCACCTGAGCGAAAGTGACGGACACAGTGAGAGAACGATCGTGTTTAGGACTCTTGGAGGGCTTTGAATGGAGAAGGCGGTTATGGTGATAGGAGGGGGAGTCGCAGGCATCCAGGCATCCCTGGACCTGGCGGACAAGGGACTGATCGTCCATCTGGTCGAGAAGACCCCCAGCATTGGCGGGAGGATGGCTCAGCTGGACAAGACCTTCCCGACGAACGACTGCTCGATATGCATACTCGCGCCGAAGATGGCTGACTGCTTCAGCCACCCGAACACCAACGTGATAACGTACTCGGAGGTCATAGGCGTCGAGGGGAGCGTCGGCAACTTCAAGGTGAAGGTGCTGAAGAAGGCCAGGTACGTGGACGAGACCAAGTGCACGGGCTGCGGCGAATGCCTCGAGAAGTGCCCGAGCAAGGTCGTCAGCGACTGGGAGATGGGACTGACCACGAGGAAGGCCATCTACATACCGTTCATGCAGGCGGTGCCGAGGGTGATGACCATCGACAAGGAGCACTGCCTGAAGCTCACGAAGGACAAGTGCGGCAACTGCCTGAAGGCCTGCAAGAGGGGCGCGATTAACTACGAGATGAAGGACCAGGTGCTCGAGATAGAGGTCGCCGCGATCATAGTGG
>CAZAUI010000008.1:0-67749 GCA_964488505.1 uncultured Thermoplasmata archaeon
GATTGGGTAGTCCCGCTAAGTCCGATGGTGTATATATCCGTTTCGAACCCGGTTCTCGGAACGCTGTTGCGGCGTCCCGGCGGGGCCATCCATGATTACTACGGGCGCGTGATATTTGAGGGTTTCGTCCCGGACTGCTCCTGTGACCAACTTCTGCCTCGAACTCGTCTTCATCGAGAGTCCGATGGGTACGATGGATTGACCCGCGGCGGAAATGTGCTGAAGGCGGGTCCAGATGTCTGCGGATGAGTGTCTTCTCGATGCTGTCAAAGACGTGAAAACTTCATCGGGCCCATCGTCATTGAAAGCGAGTCCTCGCCTTCGTAGTAGTACATTGCGTACTTCCCAACGGGCCGTCCGATCTAATCACAGGGCCCGTGGCCGTCCCGTACCGAGGTGCCGCCTGCGCACCGCCGTTCATACAAACTATATATGACGGGCGTGGCATTATGCGCCATCCAAGCGGGGATGGCCCAGCCCGGCAAGGCGCTGGATTGCTATCCAGTCCCCTTCGGGACAGGCAAACATCCAGTGCTCGAAAGAGCTCGGGGGTTCAAATCCCCCTCCCCGCGCCGAACCTTCTCCAGCCTCCTCTACGGCGTCTCCTCGGGCGGTTTCGGGGACCTGAGCCTCATGTAGATGAGCAGGGCGACGAACGCGACCAGGGGGACGGCTACGATGGCGAACACCAGGTCGGCCTGCCTGGTCTGTATCCAGGGCAGCGAGACGACGAACATGTCCTGCTCGTTGTCCAAGAACGTGTTGTCTGTGACCTTGAACGCGTCGCAGTACCTCAGCGACACGCCGACGCTGCAGTTCGAGATCACGTTGTTGTCCACCTTCGAGACCTCGGAGTAGAATGCGGTCAGGCCCGTGAGACAGTCGTCGATGTACGAAGCGGTGACCCTGGCATGGTACACCTCATCGAAGCGTATGCCTTGCATCCCGCCGACGATGCGCACGTCCCTTATCACGAAGTACTTGTCCGTCGTGATCACGGTGATGCCGGTCCCGGTGCCGTTCATGACTATCTCCCATCCTTCGATGATGTACGGGTCGTCCGAGCTCCCCGTCCCGGAGACCACGCCGTTCTCCGCGGTGAAGTCATCGTTCCCGTAGATGCGTATGTTGCTGACCGGCGTCCACTCCAGCTCGGCGGCGGATGATTCGGATGAAGCCTGGGCCCAGGGCAGGGCGCACATCGTGATGATGATCGTAGCTATCGTGAAGGGTAAGTATCGGGTCGACAGGGTCATTCAAGCTCCCCCTTGCCTTCGGGCGAGGTCTCGATTGCGGTCGAGAGATATGTTCTTGTCGCATGTTCGTCTGGTCGGCACAGCATGACCCCGGGAACTCTCCTCCGCAGCAGGTGGACGTGGCGCGAGCCTTCCCATCCGTCACCGCGTCGCATTGGCCGTCCTGTGTGGCCGCCTTTACGATGAGGCGATAGACCGCCTCGGTCGTCTCGGCTGAACGCTCTCTGAGAGTTATTCGAGCAAGTCGGTTATTTTTATATAGGGTTACGGCATTGGCGCAGAATCAGTACGGTGCATCCGACGCCTTCCGCGGTCAGATGTTCATCCTGGCTAGATGCGCCGATGAGGGGGGAAGAGAGCGTTGCGTAAAGGTCGCGGTCGCAGTGAGGAACATCTGGCCAAATCGAATGTTGTCCGAGGATTCCTCGCGCGCGCCCCGTCGACCTTGATCGTCTTCATGCTTCTCCTCCTGTCAGTCGTCTACGCATTTGATTCGGATGGCCGGTCCGAGGATTCCTCCGATGACGGCCTGAAGGCAGGAATCCTCTTTGTCTACACTGAGAATTATGATACCTCCCCCGGCCGAGCTTCCCTGGGCGAGACCGTCACTTATTACTTGAACGCTTCCAGCACAATCGGGGCCGTGCTCGACGTCACGATATACTTCGACTCCACGCTCGCCAACGGGTCCGTGAACCCATCGAGTGCCTACTTCCACACACAAGTGCCTTCTCCGGCGTACGTCACGACGACTTATGCGTACGACCATATCGGCAACCTCACAGACATCAAAGGGAGCTACTTCAGGGTGAAGTTCGTCGTCGATGACGGAGATTCTTCTGATGAGCAGTACTGCAGGGTCTATGTCGGCAACGTAGCTCCGTGGCTCACCAGCAAGCCGCCAACGACGATACCGATATCGGCGACCTACGGCGTCCCGTCGCAGATCGGGTTCGTGGTCAATGACTACGACAACGAATCCGTCACCGTCACATGGAACTTCGGGGACGATTCGGAACCGTCCGTGAACGAGACCGTAGCTGTCTATGCCGGAACCTATGTGTCTCAGAATCACACCTGGCTCTTGATACACCCGCCGAGCTACTACGACTTGGGTGATGAGGACAACAAAGGATACTACTTCATCCTCAGCATGAGCGTCAAGTTCGAGGACTCCTACGGTCACGTCATCTACTCAAACCACACGGTGGAGATCAAACCGCCTGTGAACACAGAACCCGTTAACACCTTCGCTCCGAAATCGGCCACCTGGTCCCCAGGGATCGAACTGCCGTTCTATGCGAGCGCGAGGGACGCCGAGGGAGACGCGATAACCTGGACATATGTCTTCAGCGATTCCGCCGGCCCTTATCTCACGACCGTGTGCCATACGGACTACACCGAGCCGAACACGACGGCATGGTGCAATGCCACTCACACTTACGAGAACGCCGGCGCATACAGCGTGACCCTGTGGATCAGCGATGCGCCGGAGCCGTGGCAGGACTACTACAACTGGTCTCAGACATACGTGATAACGACCGTCGATAACGTGAAGCCGGAGGTGTTGGCGAACATAACCATCAGCCCGGTGAACCCGAAGATAAACACGACTCTCGGCTACGCCGAGGTCACGTTCTCGACCCAGGCCTATGACTACGATGGCGACATCCTCTACATCACCTGGGGCTTCGGTGACGGGGAATACGGCAGCAACGAATCAGTTGAGGGCGACACGCTCCCGCGCGAATACACTCAGTTGCACAGATACACTGTCGCAGGAGCGTACAACGTTTCTCTGACTGTCGACGACAACCGTGGCCATGTGATTCAGCAGTACAAGGTGTTCAACGTACTCACGACGAATGCCGCCCCTTCCATCAAAAACGTGTTGTTCGAGCTGTCCGATGGGGTGTTCGCCGCCCCTAACACGACTGTCAACATGACCGTGATCCTGTACGATTTCGAGGGGGACCCGCTGACAATATGGATAGATTTCGGAGACAACTCCACCGTCTTCACGGCCGTTCTCTCGGACTTCTCGGAGAACAACACGGTCACCGTCCTGGTGTCGCATGTGTACAACTCCACGGGCAAGTTCAATGTCACCATTACCTACACGGACGGGGTGTTCGGGCCTGGCCACAACGCCACATTCCGGCTGTCAGTGGAAGTGAAGGTGCCACGTGAGAGGACAATACGTATCTGGAACTGGTGGGACACCGTCAGCCTGGGCTTGGTGTTCCTCGGCGTCGCATTGGTCATGGCGCGATGGTACTTCCTGGGCAAGTTCAGGAAGGAGCTCGACAAGAAGGGCCTGAGCCTTGAGGAGTACAAGACGATGGTCGCAGAGCTGAAGATGAACAGGAATGTATCCTTGAAGAGCGTGGACAAACAGGTCAAGGCAAGCCAGATGGACCCGGCCCGGGCGAAGCAGGAGAAGGCGCAGATCCGTAAGACATACGTCCAGAAGGTAAACGAACTCAGGTCCGGGACTCTGGCCGGCATGATGAGCGGGGGAGCGTGACGGGGATGGCCAGCAGCTCGTTCAGGCGGATGATACTGAAGAGGAGCATTTACGCCCTCCTGACCATATTCGGCATAATAACTGTCAACTTCTTCCTCATCAACCTCATGCCTGGGGACCCGATACACAACATGATCCCCAGGGACCCGAAGTTCAACAAGGAAGTCCGGGAGATACTGATCGAGAAGTTCCATCTCGACGCCCCTATCTGGGAACGATACGTGATCTATCTCAAGAACACGGTCACACTCGATTGGGGCGATTCTTACATGCAAGATAGTTCTGTCATAGACATCATCAGCGTGGCCATGTCTTGGACGCTTATGTTAGTGGGCCTGTCCACGGTCATCACGCTCCTGCTAGGCATGGTCGTTGGATCCTACGCGGCGTACAGGCGTGGCGGGGCGTTCGACCTCGTGTCGACGGGTTCTCTGCTGTTCTTCTACGGTATGCCGATATTCTGGTTCGCCATCATGCTGCAGATCCTGTTCACCTCCTACCCGTTTGAGATGGATTGGTGGCCTCAGCTCCCTCTGAGCGGTTATTACGACGTGTTGGAGTACGGGAACGATTTGAGATGGGACCCTGGCATGATACTAAACATATTGCAGCACATGATACTGCCTGGCACGACCCTTGCGATAGGCTCGCTGGCCGGTGTCTCCCTTGTCATGAGAAGCTCGCTCATCGACGTCATGACCGAGGACTACATCATGACCGCAAAGGCGAAGGGCCTTACGGACTACCAGGTCCTCAGGTACCATGCGTTCCCGAACGGGTTGCCGCCGATGGTGGCCCTGATCGCCATGAGCCTGGCGTTCGTTATAGGAGGAGCCTATCAGGTGGAGGTCATATTCAGCTATCGTGGGATAGGTTACGAGACGCTGACGGCCATATACAGCCTCGACTTCCCCGTGCTGCAGTTCATCATCGTCGTCGGCGGGGTGCTGGTCGTGGTCGCCAACCTGCTTTCTGACATCGTGCTTCTGTTCATCGACCCGAGGATAAAGATCGCATGAGGGGTGAGGAGATGTCGTCGAAATCAATCCAAGAGGACATGGTCGATAACGCCTCACCTGCTGGTAGCGAGTTGCCAGACCTGTACCAGTTGCTCTCCGAGAGGTCGAACCTGACTGGGAAGGTCGTGTTCTGGATAGGCGTCATCATCGGCCTGTGGTTCCTGCTGGGCGCCTACCAGGCGTACGATGCTGCGTCCGCATCGGAGGACCTCCTCCCGACCTGGCATGACTGGGTCTGGACAGGGCTCTCGGGCATCGGGATAATCGTCTCATTCGCGGTCTGCTCGTACCTCATGTCCATGCACAAACCGGGCGACCCGCCTTATGACATTCTCGCTGCAACCGGCGGAGCGGTCTCCATAGCCGTCGTGATCGTGATGCTGTTCGAGTACGTCGACTCCTTGCACTTCCTGGTCTCTCCGGACGGTGGCGTCCTGTGGCCCTGGGCGAAGCCCTTGTGGTTCCTGCCGCTGTCTGCACTCGGAATAGTCCTGCCGATGGTGGCGCTCCTGCTGGTCCGGAAGGGCGATGTGCGGGACCAGGTCCTCGGCCTGTTCCTGTCTTGCGCGTCGCTCATCGTGCTCTCCCTGCCGTTCATACTGGGCCTGGACGAGGCGGGTGTCGTGAGATGGATACCGACCATATACCTCGTCGCGGGCATGTCACTGATGCTCGCGCCACTCAGGCCTTTCGACCGCTCGTCGAGATTCGCGCTGGAGTCGACGGAGCGTCTGTCGAGCAGGGCCTTGGCGGTCATGTTCGTGTTCGTCGGCGTCGCCAGTTTGGCAGTCGTGGCCGCTGATGAGGTCCTGTCATCGTCCATGGACGCGGTTTGGCTCATACCTCTGTTGGCCAACATGATCATCGCCGTCGCGCTCCTCGCAGCGGTCAACAACTCACCGAGAGGGGCCCTCGCATGGGCGAGAGACCGCACCTCCCCCGGCAGGCACATGTCCTTGGTCGCGCTCCTCGTCGCGTCGTTCTTCACAGTCGCGCTTTCAGTGACCTTGCTGTCTCTGTTCGTTCTCGAGTATCTGGATGTGCTGACGGATCCCGGGGGCGACGGATTCTATCCGTTCACCCTGCCCAGGACGATGTGGCTGTATCCGCTGTCCCTGCTGGGCGCGATGCTCATCATGATGGGCGTGAACCTGGTCGGCTCCGGCACACTCAAGGACCGCGTCTGGGGGATGTCCTTCGCCTCGCTGCCCGTCATCATTGCGGTGGTCCTCGTCCTCCTGTCCGACGCGGGTGTCGTGCACGAGTCGCTCTCTGGGATAAACGCTCTGCTGGTCTTCCTCGGGTTCGCGGTCTCGGTGCTCGTGAGCGCGATGAACATCGAGACCTTCATCGAGTCGCAGTTACCCGTGATGCGTGAGAAGTCCTCCCTGAGATGGAAGAAGTACTCCCAGATAATGCGCCAGGTGTCGAGGAACGTGATGGGCGTAATCGGAATATCCATCCTCATCGTGTTCGTGATCGTCGCGGTCATAGGCCCTCACGTCGCCCCGTACGAGGTCGACATGACCATCAACGGGCAGTTCGAGAGGCTACTGCCGGAGTCACGTGAGCATCTGATGGGGACGGATGTGTTCGGCCACGACGTCTTCAGCCAGCTCCTCTACGGTGCGAAGACTTCCATAACCGTGGGCGTCGTCGCGGCCTTCATATCCTCGTTCCTGGGGGCCATGATTGGCCTGTACTCCGGCTATGTCGGCGGGTGGAAGGACGAGGTCATAATGAGACTGAACGACATCGCCTTGTCCATCCCGTGGCTTGTCCTCATGATCATCATCGCGGCCTTCATGGGCTCGATCGACCTCATGGGCATCATCCTCGTGATCGGCCTGACCGGCTGGTCGGGGACAGCTCGTCTCGTCAGGGCGCAGGTCCTCTCGCTAAGGGAGAGACAGTACATCGAGCGGGCCAGGGCCATCGGTTCGGATGACATGCACATCATCACCAGGCACATCCTCCCGAACGCGTTCCCGCTCGTGTTCGCCAACACCATATTGACGGTCGCTGGGTCGATCCTCGCGGAGGCGACTCTGAGCTTCCTCGGCCTCGAGCCGCAGGGTGTGGTCACTTGGGGCACGATGCTCTCTGACGCCCAAGAGGCAGGCGCGTTCACGATAGGCCTTCACTGGTGGATCGTGGCGCCTGGTCTGTGCATAGTGGTCGTGGTGCTCGGGTTCACGTTGCTGGGGTACGCCCTAGACGACGTGATGAACCCGAAGCTCAGGAAGAGGTAGGATCGGCCCTGCTTAGGTCGCCTCAACGCCCCGACGGGCGCGTGTTCAGCCCTTCTGCTGACCGACGGCCTCGAGGCGACATGCCAGATGTGCCGAAACCGCGGGCCTTCGGCATCGAAAGTGGTTTATAGCGTGTCTGTGATTAGCAGCCTGTCCTTCTATGGGGGCATGGGGGGAATAGGGACGCATTGTCCGAGGACGACAATAGCAGGGGGAGCCGTGGTTTTCATACGCACGAGCGCCCGCGCTGCGTCTCTCCCCCATAGGAATGAGATGAATCGCAGGGAGACAGAGTGTTGAGAATCGATATGGAGTGGTGATGAAGTCATGTATGATTTGAGAGCTAGCAGGTTGACTGCGTTTGTAGCCGTCATCGTCGCTGCGTTGATGCTCGGCTCGCCGGCCTGGGTCTTCGCCGATACCGACATTGATCCAGTGGGCGAGGTGTCCGCAGCGGACGGGTCTAGGGTATTCCAGATTGGAGTGGTGGACATGACCATATCCACACTCAATCCGAACACATACACGATGGTAGCTGAGGGGATGGCGATCTTCCCGATGTACAGCACCCTCATGCAATGGGACGCTGCGGGTGAGAACATCGTCGGCGACCTCGCCAAGAGCTGGACCTTCTCCCCAGATGGGCTCACGTACGAATGCGAGCTCATCGACACGGCCTATTGGGTCGTGTGGGATGCGGACGCCGATGTCCTGGTGAAGGGCCCGCAGGTCACATCTGCCGACGTGAAGTGGTCGATCGACACGCTCGCGGCCAACGACGGCAGCAGACTGAACAGCTACTGGCCAGAATTCGATGGCCTGAACATCATCCAGTCGACCTGGGTCGACGACCCGATGCACTTCGGCATAACCATCAGGGAACCGTTCGTGCCCTTCCAGGAATCGCTCATGGGCAACCCGATATTCCCGAAATACATCTGGGAGAACGAGGATTTCGTCAACTTCGATAACTACCCGTTCGTCAGTTCGGGGGCGTTCTTCTACAAGACCGAGGGCATGCCGGACGCTGGCTTCGTCGAGTTGGGGCGCAACCCATACTGGCACGGCGACACGAGCTACGGATGGCAGCTCCACGTGGATGACTACGTCATGGTCAGGTACGACGATGCGACCACTCTCTACGAGGGCCTCAAGAACGGCGATGTCGACTGCATGATGGGCGTGGAGCCCGCGACTTTCCACTTCGACCTGCCGAGTCAGACCAACCTGGTCGGATACTCGCAGTCGAACGGTTTCGTCTACGAATTCAACCTGAACCAGATGACGGACGAGCTGAGGTCGGAGCTCGGAGGCTCCTTCACCGCGGGTGAGAACAACCAGCTCCTGCTGAACCACACGGTCAAGAAGGCAATCAGCATGTGCGTGGACAGGAATGAGCTGATAGACGAGTACCTGTACGGCTACGGCACGTACACGACCACCCTCGTTCCGAGTCAGAACCCGATGAGCCACACATACGCCACCGACGGGCACGAGTGTCTCTTGGACCCGGGCGCGACTGAAGCGGTGATAGACCCAGTGGATCCGGCGGCGGCGCGACAGATGCTGATGGATGCCGGCTGGGCGTACACCACGAGTGGCGCACCTGCCGCGGCTGACACGACCCCTCTCTGCAGGGCGGGCGGGGCAGACCCGTTGTCGTTCAACTTCAAGACGCTGGATACGTCGAACACTTGGGAAGGGATGTGCAAGGATATTGTCAACTGGACCGGTGAGGCCGGCGTGCTGTTGACGCTCGAACTGTGCAGTGTGAACGAGTTGAACACACTCTGGTACGCGGCGGACTACGACATATGGCTCTGGGACTGGGTCCTCTATCCCTACGGTGAGGCCGTATCCTCGGTGCTGTCGCTGTTCACGACTGACGTGATCGGGACTGACAGCGACGTGTACATCTCATCCGAAGAGTACGATGCGATGTACGACGAGGCCATCAGGGAGATGGACTACTACAAGAGGCAAGAACTCTGCTACGACATGCAGGATTGGGTCTACCTGAACAGAGGCTGCCAGGCGTTGGCGTTCAGGGAGGACCTCTACGCGTTCAACATCGACAAATGGGAGAACTTCGGGGACCTCGAGAACGAGTACTTCATGCTCCCCGATGTGTGGCCAGTCTGGCTGAGCGCCCAGATGAACCCGGTGGGGAATGTGGCGCCTGTCATAGGCGGCGTCAGCCAGACGAACAACTCCGGAAGCGGCCTCCCAGAGGTCGGTACGGCCGTGTCGTTCTCGGCGTCCGGCGTGTTGGATGATTACCAGGATCCGGCAGACCTCGAGTACAAGTGGATATGGGGCTTCGGCGGAGAGCAGGAAGTGGCAGGGTCGAGCGTGGACCACGTGTTCACTGAGGACGGCGTGCATTCGGTCACGCTGGTCGTCAAGGAGACCGTTCCCGCGGGTCCGGTCGAAGATGAGGGAGGTGCCTACCATGCAGACTACCTGTCGTCCTACTACACCTTCTACGTCACCGTGTACGACATGAGCAACAACGCCCCGCACAGCCTCGAGATATCGATGGACATCCCGGATCCGACCGCTGGTGAGGTAGTCACCTTCACAGGGTCGGCCGTGGACGACGAGGGCGACGAGCTGTACTACTCGTGGGACTTCAATGACGGGTCATCCGTTGTGGCAGGACAGGTCGTGGAGCACCAGTTCCCAGCCGACGGTGGATACTCCGTGTTGTTGATGGTAGATGACCACCACTACGGTGAACTAGGAACAAGGCCGGCCGAGAAACAACTGTTGGTTGCCGTGGGCCCGAACCGTGTGCCGTCGATATCAGTGCCGGACTACGGATCGATCACCGTGAAGGACATGCAAACGTTCACCGTCATGGCGAGCGACCCTGACCCGAGGGACGATCTGAGATACACCTGGGACTGGGGCGACGGATCGATCTCCGTGACGTCGGTGCCGTATGCGGACCATCAGTATCAGTTCAAGGCCCTGTACGTCGTCACGGTCTACGCGGACGACCAGACAGGCCTCGACGGTCACAATGTCTCCGACTGGGGGGAAGTGAATGTCGTGGTGTCAGGTAACAACATACCCGCGATAGTCCTGTTCACGGTGGACAGCAACACCGCCTTCCTCGGCCAGACGCTGACTTTCAGCGCGACGGCCGGAGACGGTGACGGGGATGCGCTGACCTTCACCTTCGACTTCGGTGACGGCACAACCACCGTGGAGAGCTTCGCTGCGACCGCTCCGAACGAGCCAGTGGAGTGTTCTGTCGAGAAGGCCTACAGCGCCACAGGGACATACTCCGTCTACCTGACGGTCGAAGACGCCGATTCGGAGGCGTTGTCCCCGGAGATAGTGGTGACTGTCGAGGAGAACGTGGCGCCTGTGATAACCTCGTTCGCCCCCGCACCGTATTACGACACGGGGCTAGAGATGGGCTTCTCGGTCTCGGCGTACGACGATGACGGCGACCCCATGAGATACACATGGGACTGGGGCGACGGCGGGAGCGATGTGACGACGATCTCGGTCGCGACGCACACGTTCGCGGACTCAGGGACATACACGGTGGGCGTGACCGTGGACGACTACAAGGGCTTCTCGGACTACGCTGAGGCCGATGTGACCGTCAACTGGGCGCCTTACATAGACCCGCCGCTGAGCGTCAGGTCCGTCGATGAGGACGCGGCCAACGACTACTCGGTGGACGCGTACGACGACGACGGCGACATCCTGAGCTACATGTGGGACTTCGGCGACGGGACGATAGCGTTCGGCCAGTCGGTGAGCCACACGTACGCGGATGTCGGAACATACGTCTATAGTGTCTGTGTCTGGGACGACTTCGAGGAGTTCAGGCCGGTGACGCACAACGTGACGAGCTCGTCGACGGTCAACGTGGGCTCCGCATTGGAGGACGACCCGCCGTCGATTGAGCCGATCGCGGATATCTATGCCGTCGAAGGCGAGGAGGTCGAACTGACGGTCTCTGCCAGCGATGACGGCGGCGATGACCTCCTGACGTACATCTGGTACTTCGATGACGGGTCCGACCCGCTGGTGGCCGATCCGCCGGTCAACCATGTCTGGGTGACCGACGGGGAGTACACCCTCACGGTCTGGGTCCACGACGAGTCGGGCATCCCTGAGAACAACGTCTCCGCCACGGCGGCAGTGCACATCGAGAACGACGACCCGCCGATAGCTGATGCAGGGGGCGACAGGATCGTCGAGGAGGAAGTGTCCGTCGGATTCACGGGTGCGGCGTCCTCAGACGACCTGGCGATAGATGCCTACACCTGGACTGTGACAGACCACGACGGCGACCACATGTTCTACACGATGGCGTTCAGCTACACGTTCACCATACCGGGCGTGTACTCCGTTGAACTCGTCGTCGAGGACAGCATCGGCCAGCTCTCTGTGCCAGACGTGATAGAGGTGACGGTGACGGACGAGACGCCTCCGACTGCGGACGCGGGACCTGACCAGACGGTCGCCAATGGGACCTTGGTCGTGTTCTCGGGCAGCGGCGAGGATGCCGACGGCATGACTGGCACTCTCGACTTCGCCTGGACCTTCATCTATGATGGAGAACTGGTGCCCCTCTCGGGCGCGTCGCCCTCTTTCACCTTCGAGGTGATAGGCAGCTACTTCGTCACCCTTACGGTGACGGACGAGGCCGGTAACTCCGCTGAGGACTACATGACTGTGGTCGTGGAGGACCAGGTGGACCCGGTTGCTGACGCGGGCTTGGACCAGACGGTGGACGAGGGTGACACGGTCACCTTCGACGGCTCGGGATCGTACGATGCGGACACATCCATCGAGTACGAGTGGAGCTTCACGTACGACGGCGACCCGATGATCCTGACGGGCGTGGCGCCTTCGTTCGTCTTCAACATAGCGGGGACCTATGTGGTCACGCTCACTGTTACGGACGAGGGAGGCAACTCGGCGACGGACACGGTGACCATAACCGTGAGCGAGGTCGTCGTAGTGAACGACCCGCCGGTGGCGGACGCGGGCGCAGACCAGCCGGATGTCGAAGTCGGTGACACGGTCACCTTCGACGGCTCGGGATCGTCCGACGATGTCCTGGTGACCAACTACACCTGGACGTTCACCTACGACGGCGACACGGTCGAACTGTGGGGCGTCGGACCTACGTTCGTGTTCGACATCGCGGGCACGTATGTCGTGACCCTGACCGTCAGCGACGCCGACGCCGAGACGGACACCGACACGGTGACCATAACGGTCACTGAGCCGGCGCCTGTCGAGAACGTCGCGCCGGTGGCGGACGCAGGCGACGACCAGACGGTCGACGAGGGCGACACGGTCACCTTCGACGGGAGCGGGTCGACGGACTCCGACGGGACGATAGAGTCGTATTGGTGGGTCTTCACCTACGACGGCGAGACCCAGAACCTGAGCGGCGCGGCACCGACCTTCGAGTTCGAGATCCCGGGGACCTACACGGTCACGCTGACCGTGACGGACTCGGACGGGGACACTGGCACTGACACCGTGACGATCACGGTGGAGGAGGCCGAGGAGGAGCCGCCGCCTGCGGACGACGAGGACGACAAGTCGTTCCTGGAGTCGTATGGTCTGCCGCTCGCGATCATAGTGATCGTGATCGTGCTGATCGTGGTCGCGATGCTGTTCATGAAGAAGAAGAAGAGCAGCTGAACGGGCTCGGAGGACCGATAAACCCTTTCAAGAAACCTCTTCAATCCCTTTTCTCAGAATGAGTCGAAGGATGCTCTGGCCTCAGGCCTGGAGCCGTTCCACGTCTTCCTCCGCGGACGACGGTCCCTCGGGCACGCTCTCCCCGGCTGAGGGGCCGAGCTCCTGCGCGGCCATGGAGATCATGTCGAGCTGGAGGCATGTGTGGAGATAGTCGAGGTTCTTGTCCACATGCGCCGAATACGGGGTCTTGGAGCTGTCGTCGATCATCCTCGTCAGCATCGAGTCTATCCTGTTGGAGGTCCTCGGGTCCCTCTTCAGGATGCCGCCGCTGAGCGTGAAGAACGAAGGCCCTATGATCCTCCTGCTCGTCGAGGCGGCAACTGATGCCAGCTCCTCTTCGTGTCTGTCTACTACAGGCTCGCCAAGTCTAGTCGCTCTGTCCAATTCCCATCCCTCTGGAGAGCTAGGATATGTATTGACCCGTTTGTATATATAAGTTAGTAATTGGCCCGCGGATGTAGGACGGGGTCGTCCTGAGGCTGCCGCGCCGCGGGAGCCAGTGCAGTTCCCCGGGACTCCTGGCCTTCGCGCCCCTGTCGGTCCGGCGTCCGGTCTGGCCGATTCAGGTCTCACCCTTTCAGCGGGCTCTCCTCGATCGTCAGTGACGGGTTCGTCGCGTCGATGGATGCCGTCACACCCTCAGGCACGACGAGCTTCATCGCCCCGTGCCCGCAGCAGAGGCCGGTGAACGAGGGTATCCTCTTCAGCTGGCCGACCCTGTCCTGGATTATCTCCTCGAGGCTCGGCCCTGGCAGGTCCCTCTTTGTGAAGCTCGACACCTGTCCGAACACTATCCCCGCGGCCTTCTGGAGCTTCCTGGCGAGCAGCATGTGTGTGAGCAGTCTCTCGACGTCGTATTCGGAGACGTAGACGTCCTCCACGAACAGCACGCGCCCGTCGGTCTTGACGGAGTCCTCCGTGCCCAGCGTGTGGGTCAGCATCGAGAGGTTGCCACCTATCGTCCTGCCCTTCGCCTTTCCCGGGACGACGGTCCTGAGCAGCATCCCCTTCGGCGGGTTGTCCAACCTCCCCCAGGGCTCGGCCTTCGACAGAAGCGATATCGCGCGGTCTATGTTCTCCTTGCCCGTCGGGGGGTCCTTCTCAGGGTTGTCGCCAGCGTATCCCTCTATGGACGGCCCGTGGAAAGTCACGAGGCCGGTCCGCTGGTGTATCGCCACATGCAAGGTCGTGATGTCGCTGTACCCCATGAATATCTTCGGATTGTCCTTTATTACTCCGAAGTCGAGCAGGTCGACGATCCTCATCGCCCCATACCCGCCCCTTGAGCAGAATATCGCGTCGACCTTGCTGTCTCTGAACATGGTCGTCAGCTCGCACGCCCTCCCGTCGTCCTTCCCCGAGGTGAAGCCCGTGCGGGTCAGGTTCCTGGTGCATTCTCCCAGGACTACTCTGTACCCCAGCTCCTTGAGGTAGCCTATCGCCTGCCCGAGTCCGAACGGCTCCGAGAAGCCGGAAGGCGATACGATCCCGATGGTGGCGCGCTTTTCCAGCTTCGCTGGTTTGACGATCTTCAACGCGTGATCCTCCTCGGTGCGGGAGTGTCGATTACCGACTTAAATGGTGCGGCTGATGGGCCCCTGGCGGGGCATGTCGAAGAAGAGGGGGGTTGGGGTTTGGTGGAACAAGTCCGACCGTTCTCAGGCGAGCACGGCCTCTGCTTCCTGGGCGAATATCTCCTCGGAGCTCGGCGCATCCTCGATGTCCGCCTCGATCTCCACCAGGCTCAGCTCTATGTCCGCCTTGAGATACTCGAGCTCGTTCACGATGTCCGAGCAGTCGACATCGCACTCAGAATGCTCCACTTCCATGCGGAGCCTCTCTATCCGCGCCTTGTTCTCAGCGAGCTTGGATAGTATCTCGTATTCCAAGGGGTCTTCCTCAGAGGCCCTGATGGTCCTCGTCCTGCTCAAGGTGTTCCTGTCGAGGTCTCCGACGTTGCTCAGCGCGATAGGGACGGCTAACTTCCTTATCATCATCTTGGCATCCCATCTCATCGTATGACGATTGTCTGACAATATCTACTTCAACGTATATAAAATGTTCCCGGGCCTAGCGGAGCTCATTTCGGGCGCTGTCCGGACAGGTGGTTCGCCTTCCTCTCGAGCTCCGCGATCCTCCTCTGGAGCGCCCTTATCTTGGTGTCGTGCTTCGCGATCTGCTCCCTGAGCTTGGCCGCCTTGGCCCTGATCTTCGCGGCCTTGGCCAGCTTCTTGGTGGAGGCCTCGTAGCCCTTCACCTGAGACGAGTATCTCTTCGCATCCTTCATGGACGACATGCTATCCTCTGTGGGACGGTGATGTGTCGATATCAACCTTCGCAAGAGGTTCTCATCCAGCGTCGACCTGGAAAGTGAATAATAGGGGATGGAGATGCACGTGCCTGGATGAAGGCCCATTTCGAGGCGTGCGGCTGCGCGATGAGCGTCGGCGAGTCGAGGGAGTCGGAGGAGCGCATGCTCTCCCTCGGACGGGAGCCAGCGTGCCCGGCCGAAGCCGCTAGTCTCGTGGTGTCGTCCAACTGCGTCGTCGTCCCGGAGACATACGGGTTGGGCGCGCGCTGCGACGTGAGGGTCGATGACGCCACGTCGACGTACCTGATGGGACGAAGGAGGACGTGACCGTGGAGCGCAAGAAACTGCTATACCTGATGCTCGCGGCGACAATAATCATCTGGGGCGCGTCCTTCGTCCTGGTAGATGTGGCCATCACCGAAGGTTCGTCTCCCACGATGATCGCCATGGCTCGGTTCATCGTCGCGTCAGCCATCTTCGTGGGGTACCTGATCCTCAAGAAGCCCAAGGGTCTCGCGAAGGCGGACAGGCGCGTGTTCCTCTCCCTGGCGTTCATCGGGATAGGCGTGTACTACATCTTCCAGTACTACGGGATCAAGTTCGCAGGACCGTCGGTATCGGCCATAATCGTCATGCTCCTATGCCCTGTGTCCATATTCGCCATCTCCGCGTTCAAGTACAAGGAGAAGGTGACCAACGGGGAGAAGATCGGCTTGGCGCTGTCGGGGGTGGGCTGCTTCCTGGTCATCACGGACGGCTCACTCGCATTCGCGTCTAACCTCGAGGTCATCATCGGCGGACTGTTCGGGGTGGTGTGCGCCGTCTTCTGGGCGATATACACCGTCGCCGGATCGAAGGTCGTGAAGAAGTACGACCCGATGACGAGCACGGCCTACATCACCATCCTCGGGACCATCATGGCCGCGCCGTTCGCCGCTGCCGACATGGCCATCACGGGCCAGTCGTTCCAGCCGAGCTTCTTCCTCGCCGCGCTATACCTCGGCGTTCTCTGCACGGTGGTCGGGTACGTCTTCTGGTTCAAAGCGCTCACGGGCCTCGACGCCCGGACGACCGGGAGCATGCTGTACTTCGAGCCGATCGTCACGATACTGCTCGCGTGGGTCGTCCTGGGGGAGATGATCGGCCCGGTATCGGCGGTCGGGAGCGTCATCACCGTCATCGGTGTGGTCATCCTTTCGAGGAAGTGACCCGAGGCACTAGAAACGGTTAATATCCAGATGTCGCCATGTAGCAGCAACCTGACACCGCAGCCCCGTAGTGTAGAGGACAATCATGCGGGCCTTTGGAGCCTGCGACGGAGGTTCGAATCCTCCCGGGGCTACTCCTCTTTTCTCCTGTCAGACCATGAACGGGCCATCTGGAACAGCTTCGCGACCACGAGGAGGACGATCACCCATGACAGCACTATCAGGAAGAACCCCTCGGCTGCGAAGCCGCCCTCAACGGCTTCCAACAGGAACATCCCCGTAAGGGTCGCAAGGACCCCGAACACGGCGCCCCACACAACCATCGTACGGTCGACCCTCATCCGGGCCATGTCTCACCATCTGTCCCTGTGGACGAGGTCTTCGTTCGGCAGCCTCTTCCTCTTGATGCCCTTCTCGGCAGGATATCCGACCGGCACGACGGCCACGGGCCTCACATGGGCCGGTGTGCCGACTGCCAAGGCCGCCTTCGCCTCGTCGAACGCGCCGACCCAGACGCTCCCCAGGCCTTTGCTGTGCAGGTACAGGGAGAAGGTCTGGACAGCGGCGGCGACATCCTGGAGGCAGTACAGGTCCCTGCCCCGTTCGCCGTAGTGTCCGATCCGCTCCAGGTTCGCGCAGAAAACGACCACCAGGGGCGCGGTCCTCACGAATTCCTGGGCATACGCCGCGTGCATCAGCGCCTTCTTCACGGACGCGTCCCTGACGACTATGAAATCCCTGGCCTGGAGGTTGCCGGCCGAAGGCGCGAGGTTGGCCAGCCTCAGTCCCTCCTCTACGATCCCGTCCTCGACCGGGTCTGGCTTGAACACACGGACGCTGGTCCTGCCTTCGATGCACTCCACGACTTCCATCATTTCCCTTGGCCGCATGGACGGCAACATCTAAGTATCTTGTCAAACCTCGAAGGTCACGTGGCTGCGGCAGCGGACGGTCCTGGGCGTGTCAACTGTTCTCTCGTGCTGGAGTTCAGGTCCGGGGAGGAAGCCGAGAAGGTCTACAGGTCGGTCGAGCTGGACAACGACGGGTACCTGGATATGAGGGTCGAAGGCAACGCCGTCGTGGCAACGGTCAGGGCCGACTCGCTCAAGAGCCTCCTGCACACCCTGGACGACCTTCTGTCTTGCGTCGGTGTCGCGGACAAGATAGTTTCTGGTAAGGACTAGTCCTCCGCCGCTTCCTTCACCCTGACAGCTATCCCGCGCTTGAACGCCAGCATCTCGCTCCTGACCATCAGGGCCCTTCCGACGGCGGCCAGCTCGCCCTTGGTGTTGACGACCATGACCGAGTCCCCGGGCCTGATGTCGGGGTCGCACTCCTTCACGAACTTCGCGAACACGTTGTTCCCTTTGGCGGCGAACTCCGCGGGCTCGTCCTCCACTGTGACCCTCATCGCATGAGGCGGCAGGACCTTCATCAGCATCCTCGCGCCGTCGATCTTGGGCGTGAGCCGTCCGTCATGGGCCCTCATCGAGAATGTGTGCAGGCCGTCCACGATCACGTTCCTGATCTTGCCCGTGTTCCTCGATTTGACGAACTCGACCTTCCTGCCGTCCAGGATATCGGCCGCGCCTCTACCGAACTGCATGTCCAGGACAGCTCTCACCCTCATCAGGTCAGGGTCCACGGTCCTCGACCGGGGCGCGACGTCCTCCATGAACTCGAGGGTCTGGTCCCCGTCCCACATCACCGCGAGCGGATATCCGTGCTGGTGCGCATGTCTCTCCATCGTCTTCCGGACCTTCTCCGCGACCTCCAGGTCCAGGTGTTCCGGGATCACGGACTGCGCGATCGGGTACAGCTCGTCGAGTTCGATGGGCGCGGGCCCGAAGAACGACGCCACCAGGAAGTCCGCATCGACCTTCCCGCGGACCTTCGCTATCTCCGAGGCGTAGCCCCTGGAGTACGGCTTGGGCCCGTCGTTGAAGCCGACAAGGACCCTGGCGCCGGGCCTCCTGTACCTCGAGAAGAACCTCTCCCTGTACCTCGTGACGCTCGGCCGGTCATAGCTCTCCGGCCCGCAGTAGAAGAACGCGCCTCGCCTGCTAGCAGGTTCGAAGCCTTCCAGGTACTCGCCGTGCTTCTTCAGCACCTTGAGCACGTGGAGGAGCGACGGGTGCGCCCTGGCCCTCATCTCGACCATCTCCCAGATCGAGCCTTCGTGTATGGCGTTCTTGACCTTCCTCAGCTCCTTCAGGCTCGTGAACAGGTTGTGCTCCGCTATCCTCTTGGTCCTCTCGGCGGGAGACATCGCCACGAGTTCCTTGACGGAGGTAGACGAGCAGGCCGGGCAGTCGCACGCGAGGTCGTGCAGGTCCCTCAGGAACTTGGTACCCGTGGGATACATGAGCCTCTCCTCCCTCGCGTACTTGGCATATGATGCCGAATCGAACAGGTCGCACCCGAGGAGCACGGCGAACGGGAAGACCATGGGATGCCCCGCTCCGAACAGATGCACCGGCCTTGAGGGGTCGAGGCCATTCTTCGAGGCGACGATGATGTCCGCCACGTCCCCGAACCTGTAATTCTCCAACAGAGGCACCACGCCGCCTATCGGGTGCACATCGAACGCCATCGCCGAGAGCCTCTGGGCGCACTCCTGCCTCATCTGCGGGAACACGCCTCCCTGGACCGTCCCCGCCAAGAGCATCTCTCCCTTGAGCGGGACGGACTCCTCAGCCCTCCTCAGGGTCTCCTCCGTGGCGGCCCGTGTCTGCTCCTCCGTCCAGTCGGGTTCGGAGAAGACGTCCAGGATGGTCCCTATGTCCGAGCCTATCTCCTTCTGGAACTCGACTATCTCCTTGTGGCCGACCGCGACCTTGCCGTACACGTAGCTCTGGAACGTGCCGCTGTCGGTCATGACCGGCCCGTCGAAGTCCAGCAGCCTGTGGACGCCTCCCTCCAAGGCGCGCTCCCGGAGCTTCTCGTCGGTCTTGATGATGTACGAGTTGGTGATCAGTATCTGGACCTTGAACCGGTCCCTCATCTCCTTCGGCGATATGGTGAGCTGGTTCGGGTTCACCACCGGCAACAGGGCAGGCGTCGTGACCTTGCCGTGCCTGGTGCTCAGCTCGCAGATCCTGGCGAGGCCGTCACGTTCCTTCAGTTCGAACATTCGGGATGATGTAACGCCTGGTGGTTAATTATGGTTTCATGCCTCCGCCGTCAAAAAGGTCAATAAGCTGGTCCGCCTTCTTCCCGCCCGGAGCTTTGGGATGAGTCTACTCCAGATATTTGCCGGCCTCGCGGTCGTGTTCTTCCTCCCTGGGTACACCCTCGTGTGCCTCCTGTTCCCGCGCAAGGGGGAGCTGGACCCTGAGTACGACATCGTGTACAGGATAGCACTCGGCATGGGCCTCAGCATAGTCATAGCCATATTCGTCGGGTTCTCGCTGAACGCGGTGAGCACGGAGGAGCAGGGATACGTCACCGCGGGACCGCTGTGGGCGTCGCTCCTGTCCTTGACCGGCCTGTTCTTCCTGGGCGGATGGTTCCTGGGCGCGTATCCGTGGCTGGGTTTCTTCCATCCGAGGCTGTATCGGCCGACCCGCCCCAGGAAGGTCGCTGGCATGAGGCTCGTCTCCCCGGTCAAGGGGAGGGAGGTCGAGAGGCTCCTGGTCGAGAGGGACGAACTGCTCAGGGACATCGAGAAGTACGCTTCCCGTTCGTCTACTTCAAATCCTAACAAGCAGCTCTACTACCGCAAGAGGATCGAGCAGGCCAAGGTGCGCGTCGAGCAGCTGAACGAGCAGCTTGCGCGCATGGAGGAGGAGCGCTGACATGGCCGTCAGGAAAGGGGAGATGGAGTACAAGCTCGTCGTCGTCGTGAGGGACGACCTGAAGATGTCGGGCGGCAAGCTCGCGGTCCAGGTGGCCCACGCGGCGGTTTCGTGCGCGATCCAGGCGAAGGCGAGGAAGTCCGAATGGTTCTCCTCGTGGTTCAAGGAGGGCCAGAGGAAGGTCGTCGTCAAGGTGAAGAGCCTGGAGGAGCTCCTTGCGCTGAAGGAGAGAGCCTCGAGGGCCGGCATACCGAACGAGATGGTCACGGATGCGGGCCTGACTGAGCTGCCCCCGAGCACCACCACATGTCTCGGCATCGGTCCAGCGCCCGAGTCGCAGATAGACCCTATCACGGGCGCCTTGCCTCTGGCGTGAGGGCGATGAAGGCTCAGGTCAGGATTCTAGGGATAGACGATTCCCCGTTCAGGTTCGGAGACCGCAGGTCGCTCGTCGTCGGGGCCCTTGTACGCGTCCCCAACTACCTGGAGGCCGTGATGAGGACCGAGGTCGAAGTCGACGGCGATGACTCCACGGACAGGCTCGTGGACATGGTCATGAGGTCCAGGTACGCCGACCAGATCGCCCTGGTCATCATCGACGGGATCGCCCTCG
Organism: uncultured Thermoplasmata archaeon; assembly: GCA_964488505.1. GTDB lineage: Archaea > Thermoplasmatota > Thermoplasmata > UBA10834 > UBA10834 > UBA9653. The sequence goes on from CAZAUI010000008.1 coordinate 20,729, forward strand.
CGGGGTTCAACGTGATAGACGTGGAATCGTTCCACGAGCGCACGTGCCTCCCCGTGGCGACGGTCACGAGGGACGAGCCGGACATGGCAGCGATCGAATCGGCGCTGAGGAAGCACTTCGCAGATTGGAGGGAGCGCCTCTCGCTGATCACCAGGTTCCCGCTGAAATCCTTGGAGACGGGGCACAAGCCGCTCCACGCGGCCGTGCTTGGCATGGACTGGGACGATTTCGTCAGCTTGGTGAGCGCCGCGACCGTGAGAGGCGCCGTGCCCGAGCCTGTCCGGGTAGCGCACCTGATGTCCGCGGCCATGGTGAAGGGGGAGTCCAGGGGCAGGCCGTAGTGCGAGCGACGCAAGCTGCGATGTCCCTGCAGGCGGACCGGCCCCGCCGGCGTCGCGGAACCGCGTCCCGGGGCGGTTTGCGGCATGCTGGCCTGGCCGTCGGTATAACCGCAAGTTTTAATAGGAAGACGGTTTTGTAGGGCTTACCTTCGCTAAAAGGTGACATTGGTGCCGAAAGGACTTTACACAGCCAGGAAGCTCAAAGGTGACAGGCAGAAGTTCCGGTGGAGCGACCGGTACTACAAGCGCAGAGCGCTGGAGCTCAAGGAGAAGTCCGACCCTCTGGAGGGTTCGGCCCAGGCCCGAGGCGTGGTCCTTGAGAAGGTGGGCATCGAGGCGAAGCAGCCCAACTCGGCCATCAGGAAGTGCGTAAAGATCCAGCTCATCAAGAACGGCCGTCAGATCACCGCGTTCGCGGTCGGCGACGGCGCCATCAACTTCATCGACGAGCACGACGAGGTGCTGGTCGAGGGCATCGGCGGCAGGATGGGCCGTTCCTACGGCGACATCCCCGGTGTGAGATTCAAGGTGATCAAGGTAAACAACGTCTCTCTGGACGAACTCGTCCGGGGCAGGAAGGAGAAACCTGTGAGGTGAGTTTGTTGGAAGATGAGAAGACGCCTGTACAGGAAACCCCGGCCCCTGAGCCTGCAAAGACCCCTGAGGCAGCTGCTGCACCGCTTTCCCAGGAAGAACCGAAGAAGCAGGCGCCAGAACACGCAGCCGTCCCGGAACCCGCGGAGGAGGAGAAGCTCCCCGCGGTCGGGAACGTTCTCATGTTCGGCAAGTACGACGTGTCCGGAGTGACGTTGAGAGACGCCGGCATGGCCAGATACATAGATGTGACCCCCGTGTCCGTGCCGCACACGGGCGGGAGGCACACGAGCAAGGCCTTCGGGAAGGCCAAGATGAGCATCGTCGAGAGGCTCATAAACAACATGATGCGCACGGAGGACTTCACCGGCAAGAAGATGAAGTCCTACAAGGCGGTCGAGGATGCGTTCGGCATCATAGCGGCGAAGACCAAGCAGAACCCGCTCCAGGTGCTGGTGGACGCCCTCCAGAACGCCGCCCCGAGGGAAGAGGTCACCAGGCTGCAGTACGGCGGCATATCCGTCCCCAAGGCGGTCGATGTCGCCCCCGCCAGACGTGTGGACCTCGCGCTCAGGCACCTTTGCCGGGCGACCCTCGAGTCCTCGCACAAGAGCAAGAAGCCGATAGGCGAGTGCCTCGCGGACGAGCTCATATCGGCGGCCAAGAACGACATCAACTCGAGCTCCGTGGCCAAGAAGGAGGAGATCGAGAGGGTCGCGGCCTCAGCCCGCTGATCGGGCGCTCAAACCACTTACATGATTTGCTGTTCGGCGATTCCGGATCGTCCCCGAATAGAGCCATACTCCTGGTGATTGTATGGGAAGGAAGGAAGACAACATCAAGAAGGCGCAGGCCCTGATGAGGCAGACCAAGTTCATACGCAACATCGGCACGGCCGCGCACATCGACCACGGCAAGACCACGCTCTCAGACAACCTCATCGCGGGCTCAGGCATGATGTCCGAGGACCTCGCGGGCAAGCAGCTCCTGCTGGATTTCGACGAGCAGGAGCAGGCGAGGGGTATCACCATCAACGCCGCGAGCGCATCGATGGTCTACGACTACAAGGGACAGGAGTACCTCATCAACCTCATCGACACGCCCGGGCACGTCGACTTCGGAGGCGATGTGACGAGGGCCATGAGGGCGATAGACGGCGTCATCATACTCGTCTGCGCGGTCGAGGGCGTCATGCCTCAGACCGAGACGGTCATCAGGCAGGCCATCAAGGAGCGCGTGCACCCCATACTCTTCATCAACAAGGTGGACAGGCTCATCAACGAGCTCCAGGTCACCCCTGAGCAGATGCAGGAACGCCTGGCCGCGATAATGAACGAGGTCCACCTGAAGGTCCAGAACCTGTTGCCGCCGGAACTGAAGGAGAAGTGGGCGATGAACGTGTCCACGGGCAACATCATCCTCGGGTCCGCCTTCAACAACTGGGCCATCAGCGTCCCCTACATGAAGAAGACGAACATCACTTTCAAGGACATATACGAGTACTGCAAGAAGGGCGACCAGAAGACGCTGGCCAAGAGGGCGCCCCTGCATGAGGTCCTCCTGGAGGAGGTCATCAGACACCTCCCAGACCCGGCCGATGCGCAGAAGCTCAGGATACCCGTGATATGGCACGGGGACCCAGAGTCCAACTTCGGCAAGGGCATGCTCAACTGCGACCCCGAGGCTCCGGTCGCCATGATGGTCACGAAGATCATAGTCGACCCGCACGCCGGAGAGGTCGCCGTGGGCAGGCTGTTCAGCGGCAAGGTCGTCAAGGGCCAGGAGATGCACATCATAGGCATGCCGAACCCGAACAGGGCCCAGATGGTCTCCCTGACCGTAGGCGCGGACAGGATCCCGGTCGAGGAGATAGACGCGGGCAACGTGGTCGCCATATCCGGGCTCAAGGACGCGATCGCGGGTTCGACCGTGTCAAGCGACCCGGCGATGCTGCCGTTCGAGAAGATCGTCCACTACTCCGACCCTGTCGTCACCGTCGCCATCGAGGCGAAGCACATGAAGGACCTGCCCAAGCTGGTCGATGTCCTGCGCACGGTGGCCAAGGCCGACCCGTCCATCCAGGTCGAGATCAACCAGGAGACCGGCGAGCACCTGATGTCCGGCATGGGCGAACTGCACCTCGAGATCACCAACTACAGGATAGTGAACGAGCACAAGGTCGAGATCAAGACTTCCCAGCCGATCGTGGTGTTCAGGGAGTGCGTGATCGGCTCCGGCGGGCCGTTCGAGGGCAAGTCCCCGAACAAGCACAACAGGTTCTACGTCGAGGTCGAGCCGCTGCCAGCTAACATCGTCGAGGCGATGCGCTCCGGCGTGATCGAGACCGAGGGCAGGGTCAAGGACGCCAAGGCGGTCGCGAAGCAGCTCCAGGACCTGGGCATGGAGAGGGACGAGGCCAGAGGCATCGTCGCCTTCCACGGGACCAACATGCTCCTCGACACCACCAAGGGTATCCAGTACCTGCACGAGACGATGGAGCTGATCAAGGAGGCCTACATAGAGGCCATGAACCAGGGCCCGCTCTGCAACGAGAAGTGCATGGCCATGAAGATCAAGCTCGTGGACGCGAAGCTCCACGAGGACAGCATACACAGGGGCCCCGCCCAGGTCATACCCGCGGCGAGGTCGGCCATATACGGCGCGATGTGCCTGGCCGGCAGGACCCTTTACGAGCCCATGCAGAAGGTGTTCATCAACGTCCCCCAGGACGTGATGGGCGACGCGATACGCGAGATCCAGCAGAGGCGCGGTGTCATCGAGGACATGAAGCAGGAGGGCGAGATGACCGTGCTGGTCTCGAAGTGCCCGGTGGCGGAGATGTTCGGGTTCGCCGCGTCCATCAGGGGCGCGACGAGCGGCAGGGCGCTCTGGTCCACTGAGAACGCGGGCTTCGAGCCGATGCCGAAGGATCCTCTGGAGAAGACGGTGCCGCAGATACGGCAGAGGAAGGGCCTCAAGCCCGAGCCGTACGACGCGTCGTACTACTCGGGATGATGGCACAGCCAACACTCCGCTGATTCGCATGGGCAAGACTAATATACCAAGAGCATCATGCTCCGAAAGAAGGCAATGGAGGCCATGATATGGCAGAGAAACCACACATGAACTTGGTGTTCATCGGACACGTCGACCACGGCAAGTCGACCACTGTCGGCCGACTGCTACTCGACACAGGGCACATCGAGCCCCACGTGATCGAGAAGTACAGGAAGGAGGCCGAGCAGAAGGGCAAGGCGACTTTCGAGTTCGCGTGGGTCATGGATGGACTCAAGGAGGAGAGGGAGAGAGGTCTCACCATCGATGTGGCGCACAAGAGGTTCAACACCCAGAAGTACTACTTCACAATCATAGACGCCCCTGGCCACAGGGACTTTGTGAAGAACATGATCACGGGTACGAGCCAGGCCGACGCTGCGGTCATCGTGTGCTCGGCGATCGAGGGTCCCCAGGCGCAGACGAAGGAGCACATATTCCTCGCCAGGACGCTCGGTGTGAACCAGATCATCATCGATGTCAACAAGATGGACGCCGTCAAGTACGACCAGGCCAAGTACGAGGAGACGAAGAAGGCCGTCACCGAGCTGCTCAAGACCGTGGGCTACAAGGTCGACGAGATACCCTTCATACCGTGCTCCGGCTACAAGGGCGACAACATCGCCTCGAAGTCGGCCAACACCCCCTGGTACAAGGGCCCGACGATGGTCGAGGCGCTCGACGCGCTCAAGTCCCCTTCGAAGGCGACCGACAAGCCCCTGAGGCTGCCGGTCCAGGACATCTACAGCATCACCGGCGTGGGCACCGTCCCAGTCGGCAGGGTCGAGACCGGCGTGATCAAGCCGGACATGAAGATCATCTTCATGCCCTCGAACAAGGTCGGCGAGGTCAAGTCTGTCGAGATGCACCACGAGCAGATGGCCAAGGCGGAGCCTGGCGACAACGTCGGGTTCAACGTCAGGGGCATCGCTAAGACGGATGTCAAGAGGGGCGACGTGGCCGGCCCGGTGGACAACCCGCCGACGGTCGCGAAGTCGTTCACGGCCCAGATAATGGTCCTGAACCACCCGAGCGTCATCACGGTCGGGTACACCCCGGTGTTCCACTGCCACACGGCCCAGGTCGCGTGCACATTCACCGAGCTGCAGAAGAAGCTCGACCCGCGCACGGGCACCGTGAAGGAGGAGAACCCGCAGTTCCTGAAGACCGGCGACGCGGCGATCGTGAAGATCACGCCGACAAAGCCGCTGGCCATCGAGAAGGCGAAGGAGTTCCCGCAGCTCGGGAGGTTCGCCGTCAGGGACATGGGCCAGACCGTCGCGGCGGGCATGGTCATTGACATCGAGAAGAAGGAGATGTAAACCCCTTAAACCGCTTCCCAATGTTTTCCATGTGAGGTTTTGTTCAGATGTCGCAGAGGGCCAGGATATCGCTGAGCGGGACGGACCCAGAGAAGGTCGACGGGGTCTGCAGGCAGATCAAGCTGATCAGCGAGAAGACTGGCGTAGACATCGCGGGCCCGATACCGCTGCCGACGAAGAGGCTGAAGGTGCCGGTCCGTAAGAGCCCGGACGGCGAGGGCTCGGAGACCTGGGACCGCTGGGAGATGCGGGTCCACAAGAGGCTCATAGACCTCGACGCGGACGAGCGCGCCCTGAGGCAGCTGATGAGGATACAGGTCCCGGACGGCGTCAACATCGAGATAGTGCTCAGGTCCTGAGCGGCATTGTCTCGCTAAAGGTCATTTCTTACCGTAGAGCGCAAGCCCTTGAATCATTTCAGGGATTCTTCGCGCAGACATCCCGGGGCGGCTTCATGCCCTTCTCACGAGCCTTATCGCGCCGGTTGGGCATGATGACGCGCATACTCCACATCCCGCGCACTTCGCGGGCGCGAACGCGACGGACCCGTCCTTCATGGTCCATGCGTTGAAATGACATCTCTCCACGCAAACGCCGCAGGAGTCGCAGAGTCCGAGGTCGCGTTCCGCGATGACGTCCGCGTGTCCGACTATCGATTCATCGTAGCCGAAACGCGTTATCGCGGCGAGCGTGTGGCAGCAGCACGCGCAGCAGCTGCATATTATGTTTATGGGCCCTCCCCTGGTCTCGTAGGCCATGTGCACGAGGCCTGCCTCGTGGGATCTCCTGAGGGCATCCATGGCCTTGTCCAGCGTGGTCTCCCAGGCTCCTCTCTTCACCATCGCTTCCTCGGCCTCCTCGTCCATGCAGAGACAGACGTCCAGGGGGGAGTCGCATCCTCTGATCCTCTTCCTGCACGAGCACTCCTCGAGGGAGATGAGCTTCGCCTTCCTCAGGAGTTTCTCAGCCTCTTCGAACCCCAGCACCTTCTGTCTGCCATCGACGGAGATGTTGACTGGTATCGTGACCGGTCTCAGTTCGTCGAGTATCTTGTCGATGTCCTCGACGGTCCACTCATTCGAAGGGCCCATGTCATCCCATTGGGGCACTGTCTGCAAAAGGTATTAATGTGCGTCCATGGTTGGCCATCCTGGACGCCGCGGGCCGATAGATCAGCGGAAGATCGCCTGCTTTGCAAGCAGGAGGTCAGGGGTTCAAATCCCCTTCGGTCCACTCTCATGCATAGCCAGTATAGTCGTGTTTTCGGTCAATCAGGGGGGATTGAAACTCGGAGCTTTTTCCGATCTCTCAAAGGCTCGGGGCACTTCGAGCCTCGCGAGGTCGGCGTCTTTTCGGCAATAGTGTCTCTCGGTGGTCATCGTATTCGAGTGTCCGAGCATGACGGAGACACTCTCGACGGACACATTACGGTCCAAGAGGTTTTGGCCGTAGGTCCTCCGCAGTGTCCTGTACTGGAACTCGACGCCAGCAAGGTCCTGCACCTGCTTGCCAGTCTTGTCGTCCGAGAGCTTTTCGTCGAGACAGGACTCAAGGAGTTTCGTCTCGAAAGGCATCTGATGGAGGGGTTGCCGAACGAAGGCATATGAAGGAGACTGAGAATCTCATAGCTTGTGCTTGGGTGAAAGATGTCTGGATTTCGGGACTTCCTAAGGGGATTGCAGCGGTCTTTTGACGATGATGCCTTGCGAGACATGGCGGCCATTGAGAACTTCCTCCGAGGGTCCTACTGCCGCACGGCGGACATGTTTCACAGGGTGGGCCGTCCGTTGGAGCATGTACTGCATCGATGGGCCAATTCCGGCAGACCCGGGTCGAAGTTCCTGTACGAGGGGGCCGGCATCGCCATCTATGTGATTGCATATCTCGTCATGTTCGCTCTGTATCTTGGGTTTGGCGGTGTCGGAGGGGTGGGCATCGACCTGCCTAACGATGAGGACAAGAGCAACGATTCGCCCAGGGAGAAAGGGCCATAGGGGCGGAAGCGTATACGTGAATCAGCCGAGGGAAATGGCATGAATCTGGGCTGGAGGTCACTAAAAGGCCGGAAGATTGTGCTTGCTCTCGGATTGGGATTGATACTTGCGGGATTTGCTGGAGTGTACATCGCATCCAGGCCTGTGGAACAAACAATCACTTATGCTGGACCTCTGGATGGAAGCGTTGTCGTGGGTCAGATCCCCGGTAGAGTGGGCTGGGTTGGCGGAGGGCAACTCTCAGCTCAGTTCAATGCAACGGGAGAGACCGAAGACCACGAGTATCTGTCTTGGCAGCTCGAACCTGGTGGGTCCCTTCGGGCCAATGGTTCGCTCTCAGACTACCGTCTGCCTTGGAACAGTGATCTGGTCATAGTGCTGGAAGCGCGCGACTGGGCAGAGGAGGTTGAAGTGTCTTATGTTAGCGCCCAATTCAGCTGGCGGGTGACTGGTTTCGACCCCAGTCTTCTACTTCTAAGCATTGTGGCATTAATCGCTGGTTTCCCTGTCTTGGCAGCGGGCAGGAAGCAAAGGCTCGAGAGTCTCGCAGAATTCGAGAAACGTGTTAAGTTGTAACCTGAGAAAAGGGTTTAGCTCCGGCCAATCCCCGCTGATTGAATCCGAGTCTTGACCTACTGGCTCCTCAGGAATTCAAATCCCCTTCGGTCCACCTAAACTCCTGGCTGGGCTACAAAAGGCACAATTTCCACTGTTTTCTGCATCTGGACACGCAGATTTCGCACAGCTTCGTAAACTGGGTGACTCAGACGAGGGTTACACAAGCTGCGCCTCGCTCATGTGAGGTTCAGCGATCCGTTTCAGTTCCGCTATATCGATGACGGTCCTCACTGACTGTCCATTCTGCCAACCGATGAGATGATATTCCAGACATCTTCGCCGCACTTCCAGGCAGGTCCCTAATCCGATTGGTGGACACGCATAGATAACGGCCGCCCAACGTGAGAGCTGCCGAGAAGGACAGAAGCCTGGTATGAGGCAGGAGGAACGAAGATGTCGATAGACAAGAACGACGGAGAGCCGGACGTGGTCCTCGCTGGCATATGGCTGGGGGCCATCGAGGCCCAAGCTGAGAGGTCGAACGAGAAGGAGGCGTATTGCCGTGTCTCGAGCGGGGACGATTCCCGGCTGGGTGTAATCGTCTCCGTGTCCCCCGACGGGTGCTACACCTACACGATTGAGCTCCTCGTCCGCGCCCTTGCGGGCAGGACGGAGCTCCGGGTTCGGGACATGGAACGGGCCACACGGCTGTCCAAGACGCTGAAGGGTCTGGGATACTCAATCCGCCATGAGGACGACGGTTGGCTCTCGTGCGAAAGGACCCTCCGACGGGATGAGGTATCGAACGAGTGCCAGGCCCTCTTGAGCATCGTCCTGGCGTCCGAGGCAGAGATGCATGAGCCTGATGGCGAGATTGCGAAGGAGGGATGATGACGATGAAGGCAGTGTTGGTCTCGTATTCGTTGACAGGGAACAACGACGCTCTAGCTGCGGGCATTGCTGCAGATCTTGCAGCGGAGCACATCAGGATCACAGAGCCGAGGGCCAGGACCATGGGAATGATTGCGCTCGACAGGCTCTTCGGCCGGACGCCGAGGGTGAGCCCAGTTGTGGAGAGCATGGACGGCTACAATCTAGCCATCTTCGTCGGACCGGTCTGGATGGGTCGTGTGGCGGCACCGCTTCGCGCCCACCTCAGACACCTCAGACGGAGGCCCGTGAGATATGTGTTCGTCTCGGTATCTGGCGGAGCCGATGGCCCCAACCTCGGCCTCGCGGGGGATCTGAGCAAGAGGACCGGGAGGGCACCCGCAGCGGTCATCGACCTGCACATCGTGGACCTGCTGCCCCCAAACCCGAAACCGACCCGGAAGGAAACAGAGGATTACCGTTTGACGGAACAGGATGTGAGGGATATGACAGGAATCGTCACAGAGAGCCTACGAGAGGCAGGGATAGCCGAGGAGATCGGAATGCAGAGGGCGCGTGGGGCGGAACCCATGCCTGGAAGGGGGTCCTCCTGATGAACGTCAAGACATTCATCAAAGATCACTCGGTTCTATCCTACTTCGCGTTGACGTTCGCCATATCATGGGGCGGCGTCTTCCTATTGGGCTCTCCCAGCGGGATGCCAGCCCCCAGCGAGGAGGCCGCGAGGTTGTGGCCGATCGTGTACCTGCCGTATTTCGTGGGCCCCATCCTGTCGGGCCTCCTGTTGACCGGACTGGTCCATGGCCGGGAGGGCTACCGCGCGCTTCGCGCCAGGCTCACGATGTGGCGGACGGGTGTTCGCTGGTACGCGGTGGCGCTCCTGACCGCCCCGCTCCTGATCGTATCCATACTGTTCGTGCTCTCACTGACCTCCGCGACGTATCTGCCGGCAATAGTCACCACGGTCGACAAGGTCAGCCTCGTGATATCCGGCATCATGATCGGGCTGGTGTTCGGGGGATTGATGGAGGAGCTGGGATGGACAGGGTTCGCCACGCCCGAGCTGAGGCAGCGGCACAGCGTCTTTGCCACGGGCCTCATTGTGGGCGCCCTGTGGGGGCTGTGGCACTTCCTCCCGACGTTCTGGGCATGCGGGGACGCCGATGGGTCGCTGTCTCTTGACCTCCTAATCCCTCCGGTCGTCTTCTACGCAGCGGTGCTGCCTGCATACAGAGTGCTCATGGTGTGGGTCCACGATCGCACTGGAAGCCTGCTCGTGGCGATACTCATGCACGCCGGGCTAACTGCCAACGCCATCGCCATCATGGCGCCTTCGGAAGTGCTCTCGTCCCTGGTGACATACTACCTCATATTGACCGCCGCGTTGTACGTCATCATAGCGGCGGCCGCGGCGACGAACCACTGGCAGATCATGGGGCGACCGATTGCAGGGCGGCAGGATGGAGTCACCGTCCTATCGGCGGCATCAGTCGAGTGAGGTCTGCACGAGGAAAACCAATCACAGGGGCACGGCCTAGGGTCCAGGAGAAAAGACACAAATCCCCAGACCGTGTTCCCAGAGCCGTTTCACATGGACGAGACGGACCTGCGAATCTGTGCCCTGTTGAACGCCAACTCGAGAACGCCCTTCCGTGACATCGCCGAGACGCTGGGCATAAGCGTCCAGGCCGTCCACAAGCGCGTCAAGGCGCTCATCCACACGGGGGTGTTGCGCGCTTTCACCGCCAACCTCTCCTTCAATTTACTGAATGCCGTCCCCGCAGGGATAAGCGGACGCACGAAGGGTGCATCGGTGGATGATGTGGCCAGGAGGTTGGGGAAGGACGACTCCTCGGCAATCGTCCATGTGTCCGGCGATTTCCTCTCGGTGATGGTCGTGCTGCGGTCCATCGGGGACATGGACCGCTATGTCGAGTTCATCAGAAAGGAGGCCCAGATGGATGCCCTGTCCGTGTTCCTCCCGTCGGCGATGGGGTTCGCGAGCCTCGAGAAGCAGAACGCACCTCGAGAGGAGTTCGAGCTGACCCAATTGGACTACAGGATCATCCTCTCCCTCCACAGGGACTCCCGCAAGGAGATGGTCGATGTCGCCAAGGATCTCGGTCTGTCCACCAAGACCGTGAAGCGCAGGCTTACAAGGATGATGGACGAAGGCGCCATAGATTTCGGCACGGAGTTCGACCTAGGGGCCCAGAGCGGCGTATCCTCTCTGATGGTAGTCGATGTGAAACCAGGCTTGGACAGAGGTCGGTTCCTTGGACAGGTGAAGGATATGTTCGGCCCACGAGTGATATTCATGGGCACCTACGGCAACGTCCCCGGCGGGCTGTTCGTGTTCATCTGGTCGGCGACCTTGAAGGAATTCAGGGAGACGGAGGCGTTCTTCAGAGATGATCCGGCGGTCGCATCCTTCAAGGGCCACCTCATCCAGAACAAGTACCAGTTCCGAACATGGCGGGAGAGGTTGCTGGAGGAGAAGGCGGGCGGGGCCCCCGGGAAGAGGTGAGGCGTCGGCTCGGGGGATTCCGCGGATGGAGTGAAGCCATCCGGGATGGGAAGTAGCTTTGCCCGGCCGAGTTATCCCCCGAGTGAAGGACGACGAGCGTCTCGGCGTCGCCCTCGGCCTCATCGGCCTGGAAGACTCTCCCGAGGCTCCATGGCAGGTATTCTATCCGTGGTGGTGCCACCCGTTCTCATGGGTGAGGCAGCGTCCGCCCCTGCCGACACGAGAGTCCCTCTCTCCGCAAGGCCGGGCTCTGGCAGAGGGATCCTCCGCCTCTTCGCTGTGTTGGCGGGGATATCTGTCATCGTCTCAGTCGTATCCAGTCTGTCCGCCGACGGCATGGACATCTAGACTTCGCGTCCTTGGTGCTCGGCGGACTCAGCGTGTCGTTCACGATAGTGGGTGTGCCCGCATACTTCCAACACAGGAGGACGCGCTTGACGCCCCGGAGGACCGCCCTCAGATGGGTGGTGGCCGTTTCAGTGGTCATCACGGCCGCACTGATCATCTTCATCGCCTGGGCCGCAGTCTACGCCCCCGAGCTCGTCAGGTTCGATGGGGCCTCGACACGGGTGTTCGTCTTGGGCATGGTGCTTGCGGTAGTGGTTCTGTTCATGGTCAGCCTCATCATGTGCACGATGTCGTTGCTCGTTGCGTTCGGAGTCGTCGGGGTGCTGTCGGCTCTGGAAAGGAGGCACACCGCCTGGGCCCTGAGGCTGATCGCCCGCCTCAGATTGTCCAAGGGGTTCTCCCTGGCCAACCGCACGGTCAAGTGGCTGTTCAACATCCCCGACGTCCTCGACACGAAGACGCTGAGCGTCTGCCCGCAGGAGCCCAGGAGGCGAGTCTCCCTCTCGGACCTCAAGGCTCCGGTGCTGTGGCAGCTGGTCTTCGGGTTCGTGTTCGGGATCCACATCAGCTTCAACCCGTTCTTCTCGGACAGGTCCCCGGAGGCCCTCCTGCGGCTGTTCTCCTTGCTCACCTCCGCGTCCATCCTGATCCCGTTGATCATCTTGCCTTGGCTCCCGTTCAGGCGGCTGGGAGATGCGGCGGCGTCCCGACGAGCGGGCCTAGCCCGTTAAAGGGATTTCTCGGCCGTTCGCAGTAGCATATGAGATGCCATCCATCGGGCAAACTCCTTTAACGCAAGCCGCGACGCGGCGCGGCATATCTGGTCTGCAGGGGTTCGCCCGTCTTTTTGAGGGCAAGGGGGTCCCCGCCAATGCAGATAGAGGAGGCGCCGAGCTATTCCTGCGGTTCCCTATGTTCCCGCGCTATCTCTCTCTCATACTCGACCATGAGTTGTCTCATGAACTCCTCTTCCTGTTGGACCTCCGTCCCCTTGACCTCGACAGGCGATGCGAGGAGCTTTTCCAGCCGGATGAATTCGAACACTAGGTTCAGAAGCTCAGGGGAAAGACCGTTGGGATGAACGGTTGCTCCCTCTCGATCTAGTTGGGCGAACATCCACTTCCCCTCAACTTCCACGAAGCAGGGAGATTTCACGGGGTGCCTCGTCCTTGCCTCGTCAAGTGTGTACCTGCGCAGAATGCCAGGCTCCTTGACCTCATAGATAATCTGACTGACACTATCGTTGACATAATGGACGAGTTGGACGCGAGCGATGGCAAGCTCGAGGACCTGCAGGGAGACTTGAACACGACCGAGAACGAGCTGAGCGGGACGAACGACGACCTCGAGAGCGTCAGGTCGCAGAACCTGGTGCTCACCGTGGCCCTGGTCATAGTGGCGGTCTTAGCGGTCGTCGCTTTGGCTATGCACTTCAGACATCGGAAGACGGAAACGCCTCCGCCCCCTGAGTGATCGAGGCCCCGCAAAGGACAGAGCCTGCAAACCCCTTCAGCACCTATATCTACGTCGGAGTCTTGCGTCCGGGAAGCCAGGCACTGGACTTCACGATGTCACCCGAGAGTGCCTTGGGTGCGATGATTCGGCGCCCTTAGATAGATGTGAACTCAGAGGTCTACACCCACACTTCCTCTCCTTCTGGTTGCTGATAGTGTTCCTGCGACGCACGAGAGCTGGGTCATGCCGCTGTAAGAGGTTTGATGAGGGGCTACTAACCCCTCCTTTTCGTTACCCCTCCCGAGATGCCTTTCTGAAATGACTTTGTGCCTTTTCGAGCCGAGCCAGCCGAAGATGTGGGCAGAAATCCCCTTCGGTCCACCTAAACTTCTGGCAGGGCTACAAAAGGTACAATTTTCACTGTTTTCTGCAGCTGGACACGCAGATTTCGCACAGCTTCGAAGGCCTTGGTTTGGAATCTCAGGCCCGCATCTGCCCTCGATATGCCAGCGGAAGCAATATGTACCGTAATGCGGCTCTGTTTCCTCCATGAGAAGCCCCGCCGAAGTCTCGACCGCAGTTTTCATCATTGTGGGCATCCTGATTGTCGTGGGCGCGAATCTGTCTTTATCGTCCGAAGTACAGGGGTCCGAGCCTGAGCTGGTACCAGAGCCTGCTGTCACCGAAGTCCACCAATTCAATCAGTCGGAGGGGGACGGTGGTGTGGTTCGGGTGATTTCCGAGGGGTGGCGTATTGGGATCGACCACGGAGGTGTGTCAATCCTCCTTGGGGTCGCGAACTACACCGACGACTTCGCCGATGCCCGAGAAAACGAGACGAATGTGGCATACAGCCAGAACATCAATTTCATGATTGGCGGGAAGCTGTACATAGCGATGTTCACTTTTGACCGCGTTGTATTCAAGATTGGCAGTCAAGAGGTTGTTGCGCTTCTCAAGTACTGCGACGGTTTCAACGTGACCCACACTCCAGTCGAGTATGACGGCACGAACCCCACTCTGGAATGCAACATGACCTTCGAGGCCATCAGGGTGTATCCAGACATCCCCAACTCGACCTTCGATTTGACGTTGTCCCATCACTTCAGAGGAGATTGGAACCGGACGAGTATCAAGATTGAGACACTGTTCGACCTCAGCAACACAGAGTTCTGCAATGGCACTGAAATCAACGTGGGAGAGCCGTACACCGTGGAGATCCGGTACATCATGGTGCTGACGGACCCCGATTTGACAGGGGACAACGCGGTCATGCCGTCGGGCGTCACCAACACGACCCTGGAGTACAATCTGACGCTAGACAGCGGCTCACCCTACACTCTCTCGAGATTGGAGATGAGAGACGGCTTCACAATCTACAACGCGAGCGGGGCTCAGCCCGCAGTGGGCTATTCAATGATGGAGATGGCCGACCCTGCCATCGCGGGTTTGGAGATGTACAATCCCAAGTCCGCCGTGGTCACCCATGGATTTCCAAACCTGACTTACTTGAATACCACGTCAGTGAAGAGCGACCCAGAACTCACCGTTTATCATGATTGGGTGACCGCCGGAGGCGCGACAGATCCATATTACTTGTTTGTCCCCGTCCTAGTGGTTGTCGCGGCGGTCGTCGCGGCCATAATCGTGGTTGCGAGAAAGAGACGAAAGGGCCGGCAGGATGAAGATAGGACGCCGCCGAAGAAGCCTTGAGAGGCGTTTGCGAGGAGCGTTCGGTCACTCATTCTCGATATCCTCTCCGAGATTCCGCTCTGGAATGACTTTGCACATTCCCGAGCCGATAAGGTGGGCAGAAATCCCCTTCGGTCCACCATTTCTTGAGAAAAGGCCATAGGAGCGCAATGCGACGACTAGGCCGAGGATGACTAGTCAGCCCATTTTCTAAACCAGTTAGGCTTGATGTGATAGTAGTGTCTTGGTGGAAGGAAATCTGACACCATTCTGTATGCCTTCATCATGCGCTCTTGCTTCGGCTGCATCTCTTCCCTTTTCGTATTCCAGAACAGACAGTTAAGGAAGAGGTCATCGAGCTGATTCATGATGGTTGAAGTAGCGACCTTCTCGTCTCTTCCTTCAACTCGGTCCCTGATAGGTGCGCCAATGTCATTCAGAGAACCCATTCCATCGAAGAGATTCTTGATTTCTGATACACACTCCCCCACGCTTCTGCCGCTTTCCGAAGCCTGCAGCCTCTCCAAGGCTTGCTTCCTATCTCTCAGAATCTCTGCCTCACCCAACCATCCCGTGTCTTCGAGCACCGTTGCAGTCTTGTCGAGAGATGCGAGAAGATCTCCAATCGCCATCTGGGCTAGAATGAGGATATGAAGTCAAAAAGGTTTGGTGAGGGGTCAGAAACCCATCCTCTTCGTTACCCTTCCCGAGATGCCAATCTGGAAGGACTTTGTACCATTTCGAGCCGAGCTAGTCGAAATTGTGGGTAGAGATCCCTTTCGATTTGAACCTCTGAGAGAAAGGCTTTAGGGAAGAAAGGGTGTCTGGAGGCTGTCGAGGGGAATGACATGATTGCCAAGAAGAGGTGGAAAGACATCCCTCAGATCAGCGGTGGCTTGTGGTCGGAGCTTCAACCGCTGAGGCAATCCTGGAGGGATGTGTACCTGGCTTCAGCAACTCTGCTGAACGGCGCAATTGTCCCATGTGTGGCGTTCGTTGAGAAGGGCACGAGTGCCCAGGAGAAGCTCTTCCCAATCTACGGGTTCATTCGACGGAGCTATAAGTTCGACGACGAACTCATGGTCGATGTAGCATCTGTCACACATGCGAGTCCCAGCCCATATGCAATTCCTCGCAAGATTGACCTCATGCTCGACGAGCATGGACACTTCGATGACCCAATCGAACATGCTAAGCTCAGATTGAAAGACGGGAGAGAATACTGGATTCGCAAGAGTTCGCCAGGATTCTTCGTAGGTGTACCTGACGGTTACTCCTCCCTGGATATAGTTGGTGTAGCGGAATGGGCAGAACAGGCGTCCAATAAGGTTGACAAGGAGATTTCTGAGAAGTCCTTGGATTCTCCTCCGTACAAGCTTTGCATATTCAGACGCCCGGAACCGAGTTGAAGGGGATTTGTGATGAGCTACTAACCCCTCCTTCTTGATGCCCTTCCCTAGATGCCTTTCCGGAAGGTTGTTGTACCTTTTCCGGCTGAGCCAGTCATTTTGGTGGGCAGAAATCCCCTTCGGTCCACTCTGACATCCTAACAGAGGCGACAGCACCACCGATTTTCGGTCCTCCGGCACAGCGTGGAAGAAACCCCTATGGGTTGAAAGGCCGCTAGTGCTCGCTGATCATGTCTGTGTCGATCTGCGACCCTTTGGGTGCAAAGTGCTCATGCCACTGAGAAATTCACTCGGATTCCTCTTTCTTGAGTCTCTCTGACATCTCTATGAATTTCTGAGTGCCGACTCTTCTTCGATACGTCAAGAGGCCAGCTCGAGTGAAGGCGCTCTTCCGTCCATGGGCAGGGTCGAAGCTGTCCACGAAGAGGTCGCATGGGAAGTCCTCGCATGCTCCGCAATGCTCAACCCGGTTCTTCGCACAAGCGTACAACTTGCACTTGCCCCAGAAAGGCTCACCGCCCTGATTGCCGCATCCTGAACAGCTTGGCTGGTCCTTTCGATTCAGAAACATGCATACCCCACAGTACGTGCCGCAAGGCGCGACAAGGTTCGTGTCCATTCTCTCAACACCGAATATCGACAATCACGCACGAGGCAATAATGCCTGTCTTCACGGCCGACCTCATGCCGGTCAGCCCTGCAAGTGCATGTGCCCCTTGGTCCGCCTAGACTCCTGGATGGGTTACAGAAGGTACAATTCAAGCCGGCTTCATTTATCTGGACGCGCAGGTCCCGCACGGTTACGTAGGCGCTGGCCTGGTTCGTCAGCGGCGGTGCCCCAACAGAACATTTCCGGGTACGTGTCAGTCACGTGCTCTCTCATCCCAGACGACTGTCTCGGCACCCGTGTACTTGGCGAGAACGTCCATGGCTCCGTCCAACGATTCCCTGAACTGTCTGTTGTCGAACTCCTTGAACAAATGCATCGAGCGGACCTCCAGCACGCAGTCCTTCTTCCTGAGGAACGGTTCGATGAGGCCGGCATATTGACCCTTCCACAATATTGGGAGACAGTAGTAACCGTAGACCCGTTCGCTCGGACGCTTGTATACCTCCCAGGTGTATCCGTTCCCGTATATGTGGCTGAACAACCGGCGGTTCCAGAGCAGGGGGTCGAGTGGGGCGAGAAATCGCATTTCATTCGATGGTTCCGGCGGATCGCACCATATGTCCTCGTCGTCTGTTGGGATGTAACAGCTCCCCTTCCAGCCTTCGATGGAGACCTGCGTCATGGTTCCGTCTTCGACCAGCGCAGAGAGGGCTCGTTTGGCACCGGGTGCGCTGGGGGATTCGCCGAAGCCAGCATACGCACCGCCGTTCGGACTCACCAGACGCGATGACCGGGCGATAAGGGCTGCTTTTGCCTTCAGATAACTTTCTTGTCCCGGCGGTTCGACTTCCAGGAGGCGTCTTGGCACTGTCTTCTCAGGACTCGTGTAGTACTTCACCCCGTTCTTGCGGTGATGGATGACGATTCGACCTTCAGTGAACAAGTCCTCGAGAACTATCCTGTGGACTTTCGTTCCTCCCCACCAGTGGTCTATCTTCTCCCCTTCGAAGTCACGTGAACTGATTGGGGTACGCGCCATCGCTTCGAGGATCTCATCCACTTCCTTCCGGTACTTGCAGAGTCGTGACTTGTTGGCCAACGCCTGCTTCTTGCGGAAATGTCCAAAGACTGGATATGTCTCCATTGGAATTATCGACGCCATCTTGCAGTAGTACTCGAAGAGCGCGCGGTCCTTGTACAGAAGTGAATCCAGATGGAGCGGATTGTAGCCGTCGACCCGGCTATGTATCATGAGGTCATGACTCCTCCCCGCGATGTCAATCGGGTCTGATTGGACGACGGGGTGGCGAGAGAACATTGCCAGGACGCCAGCCTTACCCCTCCACCGCCTTGAACGCCCGAAGTTGTGGACGTGCCAGAGGGCTTTGCGGGCTTGTACGGCTCCGACCTTCATCATCGTGCATACAATGCGGTCGCGGTGAAAGACTTTGCCCCTCGAGTCTCTTACGTGTCACCGCTGCGCAGAGTCGAGAACTGTGGTGAAGACGCGTTCGAGGCGCATCGAACCCTTCTACGGAGACCTTGTCCGCTTGTGGCGGGGCGATGTGGGGGCTGAGAGACGTCTCCACTCCTCTCGCAGGATGCTCATCATTATGAAATCACTGTACCTGCCGTCGCAGTAGTACCCGTCCCTCTGTGCGCCTTCGCTCCTGAACCCGAGGCCTTCCCAGAACCTGATCGCCCTCTCGTTGAAACCCACTACGCCTATCGACACCCTGTGCAGATGCAGCTTCTTGAACGCGTGGTCGAGGACGAGGCGGCCAGCCTCGGTCCCGTAACCTGCTCCCCATGCATCCTTCTCCCCGATGATGATAGTCATGTCCGTGCATCGCCAGAGCTTGAATATCCGCAGCAATCCGGCCTCGCCTATCACTCGGTCCCTGTCCTTCAAAACGATTGTGAACCATCTCCGGTCTTCTTCCCGGCGCATTCTCCTGTACCATTCCTCGGCCTTCTTGCGGCTCATAGGCGATGTTTCGCCGGTCAATTTCCTGATCTCAGGATCTTTCGACCACCTGATGACATGCGATAGGTCGTCCTTGCGGAATGGCCTCAGATAGAGCCTTTCGCCAACCAGCGTTTCCTGCGGAGTCCTCGCTTTCTTCTTCGTAGGCATGTCATCTCAAATCCGGACGATCTCGGGGTGCCGCCTCCCTTGCAGGCTCCTTATTCCCCGAGCCTGGGTGACAGCACGCCCGTCCTGATGATTGGCTTAGGGGCAATAAGCCTTGCCATGCGGTCCGGACGGGACACCATCGAAACTGTAATAGCCCCTATGAGGCGTCTTATGTGCTGGAGGAGAGAAGCGATGGAGAGTAGCGAGATACCATCTTCCGTCAAGAGCCCTTGGTCCCTGGAGGCCGACTACGCCGACCCGAAGCTGTACGGCTGGGCCAGCATCGTGGTCGGAATACTCGCGCTGCTGCTTGCGATTCCCATGCTCCTCATGTCTGCGGGCCTCATTGCTGTCGCAGTCATCACGTCGACAGGGGCAGCCCTCTTAGCCGTTGGCTACTGGATGTTGAAGAGGGCGGTCTGAGCCTCGCGGCAAGAGGAAATGGAAAGGAAACGGTTTAAGTTCGGCGTCCTCTCAGGCCGCCGGAGGGTTGCCGTACTGCTTCACCGTGTAGTAGTACGCTTTCAGCACGATGTCCCATCCCGAGTCCTCGACGAAGTCCAGCCCGACGCCGTCGTAGTCCCGGTCGAACAGGTCCCAGTTGACCTCGAACGAACCTATCGAGGGGCAGACGAAGACCGAGAGCCCTGTCACGACGCCCTTCATCCTCCAGCTGGCCCAGTCGTGGATGATTGCAGCGTCGGCCGCTAGGACTATCGCGTCGCATGCGTCCGCCACCTCGGGGTAGTCATCCCTCGTGCTCTCGCCCAGCAGCGTGAACATGGTGATTATGTCCGGATAGGTCCAGACGCCCATGTTGTTGAGCCATATCGAGGGGTCGGACTGCATCGCGGCCGTCTTGAGGAGGTACCCCAGGGAGTTGTCCTTGGGGATGACCGTGTCCTTGAAAGCGGAGAATGCGCCCGCGAGGTCCTCGATCGCCACCAGGTCGATCACTGAGAGCGAGCCGAAGTCCTGCATGTACGGGTACAGTGTCGGGTACGTACCCAGCGGGGCCGAGTACCACTCCTCGTAGTCATCCACGAGCTTGCAGGCAAGGTCCAGAGGCTCGATCGTCGGGTCCTCCGACAGTCCGGAGAGCAGGGCAGCGTAGTTCATCCCGTCGAACGGGACGCCCAGCTCAGAGACGACGAGGTACGGGGCGACCCCTCTCAGCTCGTATGCGATCTCAACCGTGCCCAATGTGCACGCGTCCAGGGCGACTATGTCGATCTCCCCGCCTGAGGAGTCCAACGCCGCCCTGATTCCGGAGCCAAGACCGTCTATCGACATCCACGCCTCCGGGGCCTCGGTGTCTGGGAGGCCCTCGTCGCAGCACAGGCCCAGGTAGCCGTTGCCGTGGTCCTGGACCATCAGCATGAAGTTCTCGGACGCGAGGGACGGCTCCGTCAGCGCGTAGTCTGCGAACATGGCGAGTGTGTCCGGCGAAGAGGAGTTGACCTCTCCAAGGTTCACGGTCTCGACCCACCCGTCTTCTGTGAGGATGCTGATGTTCGACGGCACGTCCAACCTGTCCAGGAAGACGCACAGTGCGACATCCTCAGTGTTGGTCAGGCTCTCCCTCCAGAGGTTCACGAAGTAGTCGGTGTACTCGTCGAGGTTGTTGTCGCTGGCCCAATACATCGCGATCGTCCAGTCGTGCACACCGTCGTCATCTGAGGTCAGAGAGTCCTCCTCTACCGCGACCGTAGTGCCGACGGTCGACATGGCTGTCACTGCAATCATCACCGATGCCACGAAGGCGCAAAGGAGCGCCCTCTTCGTATCCTCACATCTCAAGACCCGTTCCCCCCTGTGAGCGTCACTGCGCATCTCTCGGCTCATCGTCGGAAACGACTGCAGAGTAGTTAATCCTGTTTAGAGTCAGTATCGGTCCGATGCCTATTTCTGTGCATAGTGTGGGCGCGCCCGTGTCACCGTCGGAGCTGCTTCACGACGATGGCCGGGAAGCAGTCCCTGCGGAACTGAGGGCAGGTCTGGCAGGAGTCGAGGTTCTTCGGCCCGCGCTCGCCGTCCCCCAGGATCCTGAACCCGATCCTCTCGTAGAATCCCGGGGCTCTCGCTTTGGCCCACAGCTCCTTCATCCCGCGCGCTCTGGCCTCGTCTTCGATCCTCGCCACGAGCCTCGCGCCTATCCCCCTGTTCCTGATGCTGGCATCGACCGCGACGTACTCCAGGAAATATCCTCCGTCGACGGACTGCAACGTCGCGCAGCCGACGAGCCTGTCCCCTGAATATGCGCCGTATGCCACGACGACCCCCTCAAGCGGGCCTTCCTGCATGTCTAGTCCCGCCCGGACGCAGAGCGCCCTCACGGCTTCGAGGTCGTCGGTGACCTTGATGACTGGTGCGTCGTCTTCGGACATTTCCACGGGCGCGGATAGCACCTCTCGACTAAAGAATTGTCGATGCGGCATGGCCCACGCGCGCTTCGTCCGCGACGAAGGGTTTTATCCGAGGGTCGTCGATGCCCTCCCCGTTCCCATGGACGCGCAGCGGGAGAAGAGCGGGCCGTTCGACGGCAAGGTCAAGAGGTTCTGCACCAGCCTCGTCCTCCCGGTGGACAAGACGCGCTCAGGGCAGTGCGACATGTGCGGCGCGTGCTGCGAGTTCCTCGTCAAGTGCCCGCTGCTGAAGAGGGACGAGTCGGGCAAGCCGATGTGCAGCGCCTACGCCCTGAGGCCTCTGCAGTGCCGGAAGTATCCGCGCACTCGGTCGGAGCAGATACACCTTCCGTGCGGGTACAGGTTCGAGGACGGACGGGACTGAGCGTCCTTCACCACTTCTTCGCGAACTGCCCGGCTCACAAAGGATGCAATCGCGATGATACCGTATTACTTCGAGTTGTGCCGCACGGCCGGGGAGAGCGCGTCAGGCCTTCATGAGTCTAGGATGTCCCGAAGCTTCTCGGCGACCTTGGCCGCTTCGTCGTCAAGTGGCACGATCTCGATGTCGTCCGGCCCGGACACGCCTATGCCCAGCTCCACGGCCCTCATGATCTGGTCCTGTTCGAAGACCCCCCGGTTCTCGATCTTCCTCGTGGTCCCGTGCATTTTGAGGGCGGCGACGCCGACCGCGTCCATGGCCACCCTGTCCTTTGCCGCGAAGGTCATGTTCGCCTTCCATCTCTTCCCTGTCATGGGGCCGCCCTCGTAGAACGCCTCTACCCCGTCCATCACGATGAGCGCGGGCGAATAGGCCGTGTTCATCTCGGCTATCATCGCCCTCTGGCTTATGATCGACGTGTGCAGCTCCGTCATGTTGCTGCCGTGCACCATGCCGGTCGTCAGTTTCAGGGACATTGTGAAATGGCCCCCGTACTGATGCGTCTTGAGGCAGCAGAGGCCAATCACCGCGTCGGCCTCCAGCACCGGCCTCGCGAACAGGAACCCGTTCCTCCAGTGGCACCCGGGCGGGACGATCCTGGTCCACCGGTCCTTGGGCATCTTGTCGAACACGATGCACTTGGCCCCCATCTCCTTCCCGAGTTCGAACACGCCCTTCTCCTGGAACACCTTCGTAGTGTCCGCCGGGCCGCTCCTGTCCCCGATGGCTACGCTCGCCGGTCCTTGCCCCTTCACGAGTGTGACCATGGTCCTGAGCGTGTCGATGTGTGTCGAACCAGGGGCCGGGTCCGCGGTGTTGAAGTTCGGCTTCACGAGCACCCGCTTGCCCTTCAGGTCCGGCATGCCTATTGCCTCGACCACCTTCTTGGTCGCGCCCGCCCTGTCGGGGTCGACCGCCAGAACTACTCTCCCATCCTTCATGCTCGGCACTACCTCAGTCTGAACAAGACCGCCGGACCGTCATTATCTTTTCGCAAGAGCTGATTCCATGGCCAATCTCACGGCTTCCTTGGGGTCCCCGGCGTCCGCGAGCCCAGGGATGGGCTTGTCGTACGCCCGCTCGAGCTTCCATGTCTCGAGCCCGACGACCGTCTTCCCCAGGTTCAACGCATGGGCAATCTCCGAAAGCGTCCCGAAGCCCCCTCCCACAGCGATGAGAGCGTCAGCGGACTTGACGAGCATGACGTTCCTGCCTATGCCCATGCCCGTCACGATCGGTATCTGGACGTACTTGTTGGCGTCGTCCCTGAAATCGGAAGGTATGATGCCGATGGTGAGGCCGCCCTCGCTCCTCGCGCCCTTGCACACGGCCTCCATCACGCCGCCCAGACCTCCGCACAGGACCGCGGCGCCGCGCTTCGCGATCTCCTTCCCGACCTCCTCCGCGATGTCGTAGGTGTGCTTGTCTGGCCTGCTGGCGCCTATCACGCCTATGATGTTGAAGGTCATCGTCCGGGGACATCGCGTCCATCTGACTTAAAGTCAATCCAGCTTCCCGGTCATCCATCGACACGTTTATTAGCCCTCCGGGTCGATATTGCCGGCATCATCGGAGGCTCTCCCAGATGTCAACAGATATCAGAGGCCGAGTAGAGGAAGAAAGGGGCATACTGAAGAAGATCCAGAACTTCGTACCTGGATTCAGAGGCTACAGACGGAGAGAGGACCTCAGGGACGCAGACAGGATGCTGCGGTCCCAGCTGGCCCAGAAGCTCGGCCTCGAGAGGCGGGGATTGGAGGAATGCAGGGGCCTAGTCGTGAAGAGCTACGGTTCGAAGGAGCTCGACCAGATAGGCGGCCTGATCAATCACTTCAAGAAGGTCGAGGGAGCGGTCACCCACGCAGAGATGGGATACTCGGGCTTCGCGGCCGACATACAGATCAAGGAGGAGGAGCTCGACAGGCTGTACGAGTTCGACGCGGGCATGCTCGACCACCTGACCTCGATACACGCGAGCATAGAGTCCCTCAAGGGCGCCATGATGGCCGCGGACGAGGCGTCGAGCCACAGGGACCTGATGAACATCAAGGCGAGGATAACGGACTTCGAGGACAAGTTCAACAGGCGCATGCTCGTCATACAGGGCACGGAGGTGTGATCAAATGAGCGTCATCGGTGCAGCGACATTCAAGTGGGAGGACGTGGACAAGCGGGGCAACATCATGTTCCGCGTGGCCAGGAACATAAGGTTCAACGACAACATCGTCGTGCGCGAGGACGAGACCGCCGTGTTCTTCAGGGACGGCAAAGCGCTCGCGTACATCGACCGGCCGGACAGGTACGCCCTGTCCTCGCTGAACGCCCCCATCGTCGGGGCCATCGTGAAGTTCCTTTCCGGCGTCCAGCAGCAGGCGGAGGTCGTGTACCTCCAGAAGCGCCCGTTCGACGGGAAGTTCGGCAGCAAGCAGCCATACCCGTTCAGGGACAAGGAGTTCGGCATGGTCAACCTGAGGGTGTTCGGGGAGTTCAGGTACAAGGTGGCTGCGCCGGCGAACTTCGTCAACCAGTTCGTGGGCACGTTCAACTTCGCGACGAGCGCGGAGGTCGAGGAGCGGATCAAGGAGCAGATGATCATACTCATCTACGACTCCGTCGGAGACATGAAGAACGACGGCATGGGCGTCGCGGACATCGCGGCCAACCTCACCAGCATCGAGCAGGTCGTGCTGTCCAGGACGAAGGACCACTTCGACCTGTACGGCATATCCATCGAGAAGATATCCGGCCTGTACATCTCGATGCCCGAGGAGGTCCAGAAGGCCGTGGACACCCGCTCGTCGATGCAGATACTCGGCACCAACTACGTCCAGTACCAGACCGGACAGGCCATGCGCGAGGCCGCCCAGAACCCGTCCGGCGGCGCCGCGGCCGCCGGTGTCGGCGTGGGCGCCGGGATAGGCATGGGCTGGACCATGATGGACTCAATGCGGCAGAGCACGCCGCCCGGAGGCACGGCACCTCCCACCGCCCAGGTGGCGGGGGCTGCGATGCTGGTCTGCTCCAAATGCAACACGCAGAATCCCCCCTCGAACAAGTTCTGTTCATCCTGCGGGGGGAAGCTGGGCGCGGCGACCGTGCCTTGTCCCAAGTGCAAGGCGGAGGTGCCCGAGGGGTCCAAGTTCTGCCCTGAGTGCGGAGGGCCGATGGCCGCCACGAAGAAGTGCGCGTCCTGCGGCGTCGAGGTCCCCGCCAGCTCGAAGTTCTGCCCTGAGTGCGGCAAGCAGGCCTGAGGAGGAGCAGAGGCATTAGGGGGGTGGGGAACCTGGCCAGCATCAAGTGTCCAAAGTGCGCGGCGCCCGTGACGTTCGACGCGGACACCAAGTTCGTCAAGTGCTCGTACTGCAGCTCGCAGGTGTTCATAGACCGGAGCGGCGCGGGGTTCTACTACGCTGCGCCTTTCATGGTCGACGAGACGAACGCGGTGGGCATGTTCAGGCGGTGGGCCGCCGGACCGACCAAGGCCAAGGACCTCGACAGGCTCGCCCAGATCGCCGGCGTGCAGAAGAGGTACTTCCCGGTGTACATGTTCAAGAGGGAGGTGAACGGCAAGGAGATGGTAGTGCTGGAGC
Organism: uncultured Thermoplasmata archaeon; assembly: GCA_964488505.1. Lineage (GTDB taxonomy): Archaea > Thermoplasmatota > Thermoplasmata > UBA10834 > UBA10834 > UBA9653. The sequence continues at coordinate 46,098 of CAZAUI010000008.1, forward strand.
CTGCTGGCTCGACCACGCTCCCGGGCCTGCACAGCCTGAAGGTGCCGGCGACGGACCTCAAGATATTCGATGCGTCTTTCGATGTCGGCGGCGCTGAGCTCATCAAGCCGGACATAGAGATGTCAGCCTACACGGACAAGCTCCCGGGCACGCCCAAGGAGCAGGCGCTGGTCTTCTTCCCGATATGGAAGCTGGACTACGTCTTCAACCAGAAGCGCTACGAGGTCGTCATCGACGCGTCCGCGGGCGAGCTCTTCTCGTCCGAGTTCCCGACCAGGAGCTCCATGGCCTACATGGCCGTGGCCGGGCTCGGGTTCCTCGCGTTCCTGGCCGAGGGGCTCGTCGCCATGGAGTCGCTCGCCGTCGGCCTGGTCTTGATGGGAGTCACTGTCGTGGGCGTGTTCATGGCAGCCCTGTACGTCGCGAGGAGGATGTGATCTCATGACCGGCATATCGATCGGACTGAACTGCCCGGCGTGCGGAGGAGCGATATCCGTCGTCGAAGGCGAGGACACCCTCCCATGCCAGTACTGCGGTTCCATGCTCTTCATCGAGGGCGACAAGGGCGTCACGACGATAGCCTTCAAGAGCAAGGTCGCCCCGCCGAACGCCGTCGCCGCTGCCCAGGCCTGGTGGGCGAGGGGTTTCAAGGCCAGGGACCTGAAGCGCGTGGGACAGGTCACGGAGACATACCCGATCTACCTCCCGTTCTGGCGGGCATGGACGCGGGTCGCCGGCTGGATATGCGGCTACGAGGAGCGCAGACACACCGACAAGAACGGGAACGTCCGGGTCGAGCGCATACCCAAGGAGGTCATGGTGCTCCAGGACTACAACTTCTCCGAGATAGCTTGCGACCCCGGTGACCTGGGCATACGCACCCTCAGGAACTTCGCCGGCGAGACCAGCTTCGCCGACTTCGAGATGATTCCTACGTTCGAGGCCACGACGAGCAAGGACGACGCCGTCACGCACGCCAAGAGCGACGCCCTGGCGAGGGCCCGGGCAAGCGCGAGGGTCCCGCATGTCACGTTCGAGCGGCTCCATGTGCTGCCCAGGCGGCTCTCGATGGTATACTACCCTGTGTGGGTGGTCCGCTACAAGTACAGGGACAGGATGTACATGACGACCGTGGACGGCGTCACGGGGCAGACGATGTCAGGCAGGGCTCCGGGAGACCCGCTGTTCCAGAGCCTCGCGGTGACTGCCGGGACCTCCATTGGCGGCCTGATAGCGGCGGCCGGGCTCATATTCTCCAACGGCACCGCCGAGATCGCGGGCGGAGGGCTCGTCGTGGGCGCTGTGATACTGTTCCTCACATACAGGTTCTTCAGGCACGGCTCGGAGATCGTCGAGGGCGAGTTCAAGGAGAAGAAAGCCTCGGCGAAGCAGACGCTGAACGAACTCGGGAGCCTCGCGAAGCAGATCCAGGGAGGGATGAGATGAAGGTCCTGCAGGTGAAGTGCCCTTCGTGCAACACACCGATATACTCGAAGGAGCGCGACAGGCTGTTCTACTGCGAGAAGTGCAACACGCTCCACGTCAGGGACGGAGGCGCGGACAAGGTGGATTTCGAGGTCGCCGAGTTCGGCAAGTCCGCGGCCCAGGGCGAGAGGGTCTACCTGCCCTTCTGGAGGATGTACAGCTCGTTCACGATACACTCGAAGAGCGTGGAGGGCGGCCAGATATTCAGGCTGGCGTCCTGGCTGAAGGGCGGGGGCAACTCCGGCAGCCTCTTCATCTACCTCCCCGCGACGGACATGGACACGAACTCGATGAAGTACTGGTCCACGACCTTCACCGCGAACCCGCCGAGGTACGCGACGAGGCTGAACTTCGGCGGCGTGAGGCGCCTGCCCGCGTCGATGACCCGCGACGAGGCGAAGAGCCTGGCTGACTTCGTGGTCGTGACCATGGAGGCGGAGAAGCCGGGAGTGCTCCAGAGGCTCGACTACTCGCTCACGGTGAACGACGCGAAGGTCGTCTACCTGCCTTTCGTGTACACCCAGGGCGGGCTCACGCCGGCCCTGTGAGTCAAACTACTTCCTCCTCTCATCCTTCTTCTTGGCGAGGAAGCCCGCGATTATCTCGCCGTGGTCGAACGCCATCGCCGGGACCTCGTTCGCAGGGACCCAGGTCGCGGATTCCGCGTCGTCCCCCGCCTTCATGGCGCCTCCGGTCTGCCTGAGCTCGTAGACCGCCGTCACGAAGTGCCCGCGAGGGTCCCTTCCGGGAGCCGAGTACACCCCCACGAGGCTGACGACCTGGGTCTTCAGGCCGGTCTCCTCGAGCACCTCGCGCACGACGCAGTCCTCGAGCTGTTCACCGTAATCCGCGAACCCGCCCGGGAGCGCATACGACCCTTTGAAGGGCTCGTTCTTCCTCCTTATGAGTGCGATCCTGCCGTCCTTGAAGACGATGCCGTCGCATGTGACCGACGGCCTCCTCCAGTGGTTCTCGAACTGGCTCTGGAGCGACGAGACGCGGTTCTCGTACTCGGTCAGTATCTCCTCCCCGAGGGGCGTGAGCATCGTCTCGCCGCCCTTCTTGCCTCCCCTGGAAGATGCGACTATGTCCCCGCCCGCGTTCTCCGCTATCCTGTGGAGCACGCCCCAGGCGTGCCTGTACGACATGCCCATCTCCTTGGCGGCTTTCGATATGGACTTGGTCTCCTTGATCCTGCGGATGAGACGCGCCCTCCCGTCGCTTAGGATGAACTCGCCGTCCCTGACGAGCCACATCTTGAGCCTCAGGTCGTACATGATGAGCGTTTGGCGTAAGCGTCAGGTCATGTGAAATACCTTTTGCATGGACAGTTCCCGAGGGCCTATCTCAGCATGGGCATCTTCAGGCCCTTCCTCTTCGCGACTTCGACGGCCTCTGGATAGCCTGCATCGGCATGTCTCGCCACGCCCATCCCCGGGTCGGCCGTGAGCACGCGCTCTATCTTCTCAGCGGCCTCCTTCGTCCCGTCGGCCACGACGAGCAGCCCTGCATGGGTGGAGTACCCTATGCCCACGCCGCCGCCGTTGTGTATCGCGATAAGGTCGGCGCCCGCGGAAGCGTTGACGAGCGCGTTCAGGAGCGGCCAGTCGGCGATCGCGTCGCTCCCGTCCCTCATGCCCTCGGTCTCCCTGTTCGGGGAGGCCACGGAGCCGCAGTCCAGATGGTCCCTGGTGATGACGATGGGGCCGGACAGTTCCCCGGAGGCGACCATGTCGTTGATCATCCTCCCGAACCTCGCCCTCTCACCGTACCCGAGCCAGCAGACCCTGGCAGGCAGCCCCTCGAACGGGACCTTGTCCTCCGCGAGCCTGATCCAGTTCACGAGCTGCTCGTTGTCCTTGAACTCCTCCATGACGACCCTGTCGGTCTTGAGTATGTCCTGCGGGTCGCCGGAGACGGCGATCCACCTGAAGGGGCCCCTGCCCTCGCAGAACATGGGCCTGATGTAGAGCGGCACGAAACCCTTGAAATCGAACGCGTCCTTCACGCCCACGCGCTGGGCCTGGGCCCTGATGTTGTTCCCGTAGTCGAAGACCACCGCCCCCTTCCGCAGGAACCCGAGCATCGCTCTCACATGCTCGCCTATGCTGTCCATCGCCCTCCTCTTGTACTCCTCGGGGTCGGACTTCCTCAGTTCGGCGGCCTCGTCCACGCCCAGTCCTTTGGGTATGTAGCCTCCGAGCTCGTCATGCGCCGAGGTCTGGTCGGTGACGACATCCGGCACGATCCCCCTCGAGAGCAGGGTCGGATGCGTCTCCGCGCAGTTGCCCACCAGGCCTATCGAGAGCGGCTTCCCCGCCTTCTTCGCTTCCAGGGCCGCCTTCAACGCATCGTCCAGGTCGTCGCTGACAGTATCACAGTAGCCTATGCTCGCCCTGCGCTCGATCCTCTTCCGGTCGACCTCGACCGCCAGGCACACGCCTCCGTTCATGGTGACCGAGAGCGGCTGGGCGCCTCCCATGCCTCCGAGCCCGCCTGTCAGGACCAGCCTCCCCTTGAGCGTGCCCCCGAAGTGCTTCCTGGCGCACGCGGCGAAGGTCTCGTAAGTGCCTTGTATGATGCCCTGGGTGCCTATGTACGCCCAGCCCCCGGCGGTCATCTGGCCGTACATGATCAGCCCCTTGGCCTCGAGCTTGTAGAACTCCTCCCAGGTGGACCACCTGGGCACGAGGTGCGAGTTCGCGGTGAGCACCCTGGGCGAGGTCCTCATCGTCTTGAAGACCGCGACCGGCTTCCCGGATTGGACGAGCATCGTCTCGTCGTCCTCCAGTCGCTTCAAGGTCTCGACGATCGCGTCATAGCACTCCCAGTTCCTCGCGGCCTTCCCCGTGCCGCCGTATATGATGAGCTCCTCCGGCTTCTCGGCGTTCTCGAGGTTGTTCTGGAGCATCCTCAGTATGGCTTCCTGTCTCCAGCCCTTGCACGCGAGCTCCCTGCCTCTCCGGGCCTTGACGTCCCTCATCCTAGTCAATCGTAAGACGGCGACCCTGGTATTAGGCTTTACGACTCTGGCGCCTGGGGATGCCTTTATCATGGGGTCGGTACATGACCGCGACGTAATGTTCGACATACCCACAGTGCTCTCCGCCGACGAGATACTGGACAAGGCCTTCAAGCGCGCGTCCAAGATAGAGCACTCAGGGGTCACAAGGCTCGAGACCGTCAGGGAGATCAACATAGCGAAGCTGAAGTCCTCGAGCGATACGATAGCCACGACCATGGGCAAGTACGTCAAGGCCTTCCCGAGCATCGGCAAGCTCAGCCCGTTCTACTCGGAGCTCATCGACATGGCCGTCGGGACGGATAAGCTCCGGAAGTCCTTGGGCGCGATCGACTGGGCCAGGGGGCAGGTGGCCAAGATATCCAAGCAGGCCGTGAGGGACATATCCGCTGCCGACAGGATAAACTGGATTGACGAGATCAGGCGCGGCGCGTACGGCCGGATATCATCAGTGGTCAAGCAGGTCTCCAAGGAGTTGGACTTCATTGCGTCCGCGAGGAACAGGATACGCAAGTTCCCCACGGTGTCCCCTGAATGGCCGACGATCGTCATCGCCGGCGCGCCGAACGTCGGCAAGAGCCAGCTCATAGGCCGCATATCCACGGCGAAGCCTCGCGTGGCGGTGTACCCGTTCACGACCCAGGAGATATCCGTGGGCATGTTCGAGAAGAAATATCACAGATACCAGGTGATTGACACGCCCGGCCTGCTCGACAGGCCGTTCGACCAGAGGAACGCCATCGAGCTGAGGGCCGTGCTCGCCCTGAGGCACCTGTCGGATGCGATAGTCTTCGTCATAGACCCTTCTGAGACATGCGGGTATTTGATGGCCGAGCAGGAGCACCTGTTGAGCGAGATAGAGACGGAGTTCAAGGGGGCGCTCTTCTTCCCTGTGGAGAACAAGGCCGACATCCTGTCCAGCAAGTCGCAGCGCAGGAAGATATCTGCGGAGACTGGTGAAGGCGTCGCTGAACTGGTCGATGACATAGTCGCGGCCTTGCGGGAGAAGGACAAGAAGCCCTCTGATGCTTGAAGGATTCCTTCGGGATCCTCGACCGCGTCAAGCCTTGAACCGGACGTTCACTCTGGTCCCGTCTGCCGCGCCCAATCTCTCCAAGTCCGACCTGGCCATCAGGATCTCCGCTGGCTCCGCGGAAGTTGCCGACCTGACATGGACGTCCGCCCTGCGGTCCATGTGGACCACGTATGCGGACTGCCCGGATGTCAGACCGTGCTTCTTCAGCAGGTCTTCGTGGAGAAGCACCACGCCCGCCTTGAGGTCGGATGCACTCCTCGCCCGGAGGCTCCTCGTGGACGCGTAGGCCCCTGAGAGGGCTTCGTTCTCGCGCCTGAGTTCCTGGGAGACCATCCTCCTGAGCTCATCAGTGGATGTCCCCTCGGGCGGGTTCATCCCCTCGGCTATCCTGCGGGCCGTCTCGTCACTCGCGCCAGCCCTCCGGATGGACTCCTGCAGCTTGTGCCGGTCGAACTCCTCCAACTTGCCAGAGCGCTTCACAATTCTTGCCGTCTCCTCACCTCCCCTTGTACTATTCTCGCTCATCCGCCTTAAGTTTTTGCACCGTTAAGCCGGCCGCGCCTCGGAACGGAGGTTAGCAACGCTTATAGTGGCAAGATGTGATTCTCCGCCGGGATAGCACCTAGCCACTCGGTCTTTGGATGAGCGTGTGCCAGCTCTCCGGAGCCTTTGGCCCAACGGGGGAGCGCATCACGGCTGGCGTTGTATGCAGCAAGTCAATGGAGGAGTACTTCTCGTCTCTCCAGCGTGAGGTCGACTCCTGCTACGCCGTCGTAAGGAACGCGCGTTCCAAGGGCCTGGACCCCGCCCTGGACGTCGAAGTCCCGCAGGCCTCGGACCTCGCGGCGAGGGTCGAGAAGCTCCTTTACGAGTGGGAGGTCGAAGGGGTCGCAGAGAGGATACGCGAGCTCGGCAGGGACCACAACAGGGAGGAGGTCTCCCTGCTGATCGCGAAGGAATACTCGAAGATGCCGGCCAAGAGCACCGAGTTCGCGATCGAGAGGGCGGTCAGGGTCGGCCTGGCCGTCCTGACCGAGGGCATACTCGTGGCGCCGCTGGAAGGCATCGCGGGAGTCTCATTGAACAAGAACCCGGACGGCACGAATTACCTCACAGTCTTCTTCGCAGGGCCTATCAGGTCGGCAGGCGGGACCGGCCAGGCGATGAGCGTGCTCATCTCGGACGTCGTCAGGCGGGAGCTGGGCATAGGGCGGTACGTCGCGAGCCCAGGCGAGGTGCAGAGGCTGAAGGAGGAGATACCGCTCTACAAGTCTTGCCAGCACCTGCAGTACACCCCCACGAACGAGGAGATAGAGATCATCGCGAGGAACGCCCCGATATGCGTGGACGGCGAAGGGACCGAGGACGACGAGATACAGGGCTTCAGGGACCTCCCCAGGGTGGCCACGAACAGGGTCAGGGGCGGCGCGTGCCTCGTGATAGCGGAGGGGCTTTGCCTAAAGGCCCCGAAGCTCCAGAAGCATGTGAAGCGCCTGGGGATAGACGGCTGGGAGTTCATCGACGAGTTCCTCGACCTCAAGAAGAAGGGCGTCGAGGACGGGAGCTCGGAGATCACACCGAGCTCGAAGTTCCTGAAGGACATCATCGCCGGCCGGCCGGTCCTGTCATACCCTTCAAGGGTCGGCGGCCTCAGGCTCAGGTACGGCCGCACCAGAGCGACAGGCCTCGCGGCCCTCGCGCTGAACCCGGCCACGATGATGATCCTGGACGATTTCGTGGCGATAGGCACTCAGGTCAAGATCGAGCGTCCCGGCAAGGCCGGCGCGATGACCCCGTGCGGCTCGATAGAGGGTCCGATCGTGCTCCTGGAGAACGGCGACGTCCTCCAGGTGGACACGCCCGCCGAGGCCCTCGCGCTCAAGGGGAAGGTCAAGGAGATAATCGACGTCGGGGAGATCCTGGTGCCCTTCGGCGAGTTCGCCGAGAACAACCACCTCCTCATGCCCGCCGGATACTCCCTCGAATGGCACAGGGAGGAGCTCATGGCCAAGCGCCAGCCGCTCCCGGATGACTGGGAGAACCCCACGTTCGAGCGCGCCGTGCAGATGAGCCGCGAGCTGAAGGTGCCGCTCCACCCGAAGTTCAACCTGTTCTGGTACGACCTCTCGCCGGCCGATGTGCTGCAGCTCAGGGATCGCCTGTCAGCAGCCAGCATGGCCGACGGCTCGATGCGCGTGCCGGAGGACGCCGGCCTCAAACTCCTCCTGGAGCGCCTGGGGGTGCCCCACAGAGTCGAGCCCGGATGCTACGTCATCTGGTCCTGCGTCAAGCAGCTGATGCTATGCCTGGGCCTCGAGCCGTCCGGGGACCGCGTCAGGTCCATCCCGGGCAAAGAGCCGGAGGGCGGAAGGAGCCTCGAGATCGTGTCCGCCTTGGCCGGGTTGGAGGTGCGCGCCCGGGCGATAACCCGCATCGGGGCGAGGGTTGCGCGTCCGGAGAAGGCCAGGGAGAGGAGGATGAAGCCGCCGCCGCACTGCCTGTTCCCTGTCGGCTTCTCAGGCGGGCCCCAGAGGCTGATAAGCCAGGCCGCCCAGGCCGGAGAGGTGAGGATAGAGCTCGGGGAGCGGGTCTGCCCGGTCTGCGGCACCAAGGGGTTCATGCCGAAGTGCGCCTGCGGGGCGCACACGAGGTCCACTGGCACGTCCAGCCTCCAGGCCCTGCCGTTGTCCGACATGTTCGGGAAGGCGTTGGACGCGATGGGCGAGAAGCACATGATCGATGTCAAGGGCGTCCAGGGCATGATATCCAAGGACAAGGTGCCGGAGGCGCTCGAGAAGGGCATCGTCCGGTCCAGGTACGACCTGTTCGTGTTCAAGGACGGCACCATCAGGGTGGATGCCACCGACGTCCCGTTGACCCATTTCAGGCCGTCCGAGGTGGGCATAGACGTCGACACTGCGAGGGAGCTCGGGTACGACAGGGACCACGCCGGCGATTTGCTGACGCACCCTGACCAGCTCCTCGAGATGAAGGTCCAGGACGTCATCGTCGCGGATTCCTGCGTGGACTATCTCATCAACACGACGCGGTTCGTGGACGACCTGCTGCAGGATTTCTACGGCCTGGAGCCGTTCTACACGGTCGTGACGAAGCAGGACCTGGTCGGGCACCTGGTCGTCGGACTGGCCCCGCACACCTCCGGAGGTGTGCTGGCGAGGATCGTGGGCTTCACGAGCGCACATGTCGGCTATGCCCATCCGTTCTTCCACGCGGCGAAGCGCAGGAACTGCGACGGCGACGAGGACTCCATCATCATGCTCATGGACTGTCTGCTGAACTTCTCGCGGTCCTTCCTGCCTGAGAAGAGGGGAGGGCTCATGGACGCCCCTCTGGTGCTGACGACGAGGCTCGACCCGAACGAGATAGACAAGGAGGCCCACAACATGGACGTCTCGTCCTCGTACGGCCTGGACTTCTACAAGGCCACGCAGCGGTACGCCCACCCTAAGGAGGTCGAGTCCATGATGGACCTCGTGGGCGGGAGGATAGGGACGGTCCTCCAGTACGAGGGCATGGGGTTCACGCACGAGGTCTCGGACATATCCGAGGGTCCGACGACCTCCGCGTACACCGCCCTCGAGTCCATGGACGAGAAGCTCGATGCGCAGATGTCCCTGGGCGTGAGGATACGGGCCGTGGATGTCCAGGACGTCGCGCACAGGGTGATCACGAGGCACCTGTTGCCGGACATCCAGGGCAGCCTCAAGAGGTTCACAGGCCAACAGCTCAGGTGCCCCAAATGCAACGCCAAGTACCGCAGGATACCCCTGAGAGGCGTGTGCTATTGCGGGAACAAGCTGACCCTGACGGTGCACGAGGCCGGCGTCAGCAAGTACCTGGAGAAGGCGAAGGCGATAAGCGCGACCTACGGCGTGCCCGCCTACACGATCCAGCGCATAGCGCTGCTGGAGAACGCTATAAACTCACTGTTCCAATCCGACAAGGTGAAGAATTCCAAGCTGGAAGAGTTCCTGTGAGACTCATTCCTCGAGCTTGGATATCTGTTCCCTGAGGTTCTCGAACCGCTCCTCGAGCGTCTTCAAACCCCTCACGAGGAGGTCCTTGGCCGTGAGCGAGCCGTCCGTCTCGAACCTGAAATGCATCTTGGACGGGTCGCCTTCGACCTTGATGATGTCCGCCTCGCAGACCTCCATGCACGCGCCGCATAGGTTGCACCTCTCTGGGTGCTTCGCGACGATCTTCTTGTCCTCCTTGGCCAGGACGTCCTTGGGGCAGACGTCGACGCAGCTCGCCCCCAGGTCGCACTTGTCGTGCTTGATCGTGATCTTGGCCGAGTACCTGTAGCCTGCACCGAACGCCGCCTGCCACTTCGAGTGCTGCCTCCCGGTGCCGAGCTCCGCCGTCGCGTATACCAGGAGCGCCTGGTCGTCCGCGAGCTTGACGATGGGTATGAGGTCGTCCTTGACCCTGAACTTCTCGCTGCCGATCGGCTCGAGGTCCCCGGAGTAGACCGTGCACGGCCCCTTCTTGTTCAGCGAGTACATGATGGTGCAGCTTGGACAGCCCTCGCCGTTGCAGCTGCACTTCGACCTGTAGACGAACGTGTCCAGGTCCGTCGGTATGGGCACGAGGGACAGCCTGTGGGCCAGTATCTCGTCGAACAGGGGCGTGATGCTCTCGTACGCCTGTCCGCCCTCGTCCATGATCGGACCGAGGTGGAACTCGACGTTGTCGATGGCCATCTTGGGCACGTCGGCCGTGATGGTCCTCCTGAGCGCGTTCACGAAAGTCGGGTTCGTGTCGGTTATCACGAGCTGAGCCTTCGTAGGCGTCATCTCGACTATGTCGATCTTCATCAGATATCCCTACACCCTTCGGCCCCTTCTGCCGCCCTTCTTCTTGGTGCCATCGTGCGGTACCGGGGTGACGTCCTCTATCCTGCCGATCCTGAGCCCCGCCCTGGCCAGCCCTCTGATCGCTGCCTGGGCACCCGGGCCTGGTGAGGCTGACCTGTTGCCTCCCGGCGCGCGCACCTTCACATGGATGCTGTCTATCCCCTTCTCCTTGGCGATCTCAGCGACCTTCTCGGCCGCCTTCATCGCTGCGTAGGGGGAGGCCTCGTCCTTGGCCGCCTTGACGACCATGCCGCCCGTGGCCTTTGTTATGGTCTCCGCCCCAGTGAGGTCCGTGACCGTTATGATTATGTTGTTGTAGCTTGCGTAGACGTGAGCTATTCCCCACTTGCCCATGCCATCATCCCTCCTGTTCCGGGGGCTCTGGAGGCTCCGGGACGTCCGCCTCGGACTCCTTCTCCTCCTTAAGCTCGGTCGTGATAATCTTCTTCAGTTTCGGCTTCGCGACCTTGATCTCTTCCTTCTCCTCGGCCTTCGGCGCCTCCGCGGCCTCCTTGATCTTCTGGAGGTCCTCGGGCTTCGGCCTGACCGGGTGCAGCTCGTTGGATATCGGGGACATCATGTGGTACTCTATCCGGTCCTCCTCGCCCCGCTTGACGAAGTAGCCGGGTATGGTGACCTTCCTGCCCGATATGGAAGCGTGTCCGTGGACTATGAACTGCCTGGCCTGCTTGGGCGTGTACGCGAGCCCCTTCCGGTATATGACCGTCTGGAACCGCCTCTGGAGCACAGCCTCAGTGTTCAGGGCGAGCACGTCGTTCAGCGTCGCGCCCTCAGGCGGTAGCAGCGCGAGCCTCGCGCAGCGCTGGAGGAGCTCCTTGGTCTCCACCTCCGCCTGCCTGTCGCCTGTCCTGACGCGGGCCTGCAAGTCCCTGCTCTGTGCGCGGAGCGTCCTGACGTAGGACTGCGCCCTCCAGAGCTCCCTCTTGTTCTTGAGCCCGTACTTCATGAGGAGCTCGTTCTCCGCCTTGATCCTCTCGCCTTCCCACGGGTGGGACGGCTTCTCGTACTTCCTTCTGGAGAACTTGGGGTCGCCCATCGCTCACACTACTCCTTCTTCTCCGGTGGCGCGGCCTCTCCGGCCTGGGCCGGCCCCTCCTTTCTCCTCATGACTCCCATGGTCATGCCGGTCCTCCCGTTGGACCTGGACCTCTGGCCGCGGACCTTCTGGCCGGTCTCGTGCCTGATGCCCTTGTAGCACCTGATCATCCTCATCATGTTCACGTCGTCGCGCCTGAATAGCTCGACGTCAACGCCTACGAGGTGCATGTCGGCGCCGCTGGACCAGTCGCTCTGGCGGTTGACCATCCAGTGGGGCACCTTCTCAGAATATTCGACTATGAGTTTCTCTAGCTCCGTGGTCTTCTCCTCTGGCAGGTCGCCCATCTTGACGGTCCTGGGGACCCCGGCCATCTGGGCGATTATCTCCGCGGTCCGGATGCCCACGCCCTTGACAGAGTTCAGTCCGACGACGACGTCCTTGTTGCCGTCCACATCGGTGTTGACGAGTCTTACGATGTACCTGAAGTTCTCATCCTTCTTCTTAGCAGGCGCCGGCGAGGGCGCTTTCTCTGCCTTCTCGGCCTGCTTTCCCTTCTGTCCCTTGGGCTTGGGCTCCTTCTGTTCTGCCAAACGGTGACCTCCACGGCTCTGTGATTACAGTCAACTCCCTGACGCACAATGGCTGCGGTCTGGGAAGTAATTCCCCGACACACTAAGGTGTATAAAACACTTATGCTCGTCAACTGTGGCCGGTTAGGCGCTCATTCTTGCGTGCCAGATATCCTCGTCAGCCCTTCCGGGCCCTGTCCCTGCCCTTCTCGAGTTCCATGAGTCTCACGGCCTCCGCGACCCCCTGGTCCAGTGTCACGGGCGTCCCCTGCGGGTCATAGCCCATCGCTCCGAGCCTCTTGAACAGCTTGGATATCTGAGGGGGTTCCAGGCCGGCACGCCCCAGGAGGTCGTCCCTGGACGCGAGTTCCGAGAGCCCGCCCTCGAACACAACGCCGCCGTTCAGAAGCACCACACGGTCGACGATCTCTCCTGCAGCCTCCAGGTCGTGCGTGGCTATCAGCATGGTCCTTCTCATGCCCTTGAGGAGACCTATCAGCTCGGACCTCGAGCGCGGGTCCAGGCCGGCCGTGGGCTCGTCCAGGAGCAGCAGACCGGGGTCCATCGCGAGGACGCCAGCTATGGCCACGCGCTTCTTCATCCCGTGGCTGAGCCTGTGTGGTTTCCTCTTCGCGAGGTCCTCTATGGACGTGCTCCTGAGCGCATTCACGACCCTCCCCTCCACATCTTCCAGGCCGAGGTTCAGGGGCCCGAAGGCGACGTCCTCCTCCACCGTCGGCATGAATATCTGGTCGTCTGGGTCCTGGAACAGGAGTCCTATGTGTCTCCTGACAGCGTCCGCGGACCTCTCGTCCAAGATGCTGCCCATGACCTTCAGGGAACCCTTGAACGGCATCCTGAACCCCGCGACCATATGAAGGAGCGTGGACTTGCCCGCCCCGTTCGGGCCGACGACCGCGACCTTCTCGCCCTCTTCAATCGACATCGAGATGTCTTTGAGCGCCGAGGTGCCGTCCTCGTAGGTGAACGAGAGGCCGTCTATTTCGAGGACCTTCACCCGACCGCCCCCAGCTGGAGCGCGATCAGGAGCGAGGAGAGGCAGGCGAACCATGCCAGGAACGCGGCGTCCCCCGCCCTGAGGCGAGTGGTACGCAGCAGCCTCATGTCCGACCTGAAGCCCCGGGCCCTGAGCCCCTCGTACCCGTCGTCCGCCCTGGCCGACGCCCTGACGAACACCGTGCCGGCCGTGTTGCCGATGACGTTCAGGCCCCTCCTGTCGAGCAGGCTCTTCCCTCCCTTGAACCCGCGCGCCCTCCTGGCCGTCTTCATCCTGTCCAGCTCGTCTCCGAGGATGAGTATGTACTTGTAGGTCAGCATGAGGAGCGTGGACACGAGCTTCGGGACGCCCAGCCTCCTCAGGCCCGAGAACAGCTCGAAGGTCTCCGTGCCGCTGGCCAGGACCAGGAGTGCTATCACGCACGAACTCGTCCTCGCCCACATGTCAACGCCGCGTTCGAGTCCTGAGAACAGGAACACCGACGCGGATGCGACGAGTATGAACGGCAGGGCCCCGAGGTACATCCTGATGAGGTGTCTGTAAGGCACCTGGCTCATCGCCGCGAATGACACTGCGAGCATCAGCGAGACGAAGATGAGATCGGTCCGCGTCAGCAGGGCGGTGGCCACCACGAAGGCGACGACCCCCGCTATCTTCGCCCGCGAGTCGAGCTTGCCGAGCCAGCTGGCCCTCGCATGCTCGTCGAACTCCTCAGGTCTTGAGTGGTGTCCCCTCACGTGTGCGACTATCATCGGACATCATTCTGCCTGTCTGACTGCTCCCAGAATCTTCATGACGCCCAGGCCGACCAAGGCCACGGCGAGGAATCCGAGGATGCCCGCGAACAGCGCCGCGAAGTAGGTCTCCCCATACGAGAACGGTGACGTGAGCAGGGGCTCGCTCTCTATCACACCAGCATCCTCCATCGTCTTCTCCAGGCCGTCGGCGCCCTCGCTCGAGTAGACGAAGTACAAAGGCAACGCGAGCGCGAAGACCATGAGCACGGCGGCGGTCGCCTGGACTATCCTGGAGGAAAACACCCTGCCTATGCCGGTCGCCGCAGGCGCCACCCTGGCGGCGGACTTGAACATCTCCGGCGACACCCTCATGACGTATGCGGCGACGCCGACGGTGATGATGCCCTCTCCGATGCCTATGACCGCGTGGTACCCGAGCATGGCTGGCACGGAGACGGTCGCGGCGATCCCGTATGCCCCGCCGGAGATGGCGTAGCTCACGGCCAGTTCGCCCGCACAGGCGGCCGCAGCGATGAGCACGGACGCCCAGGCGCCCGCCCCCATCGCGAACGCCTCACCGGCCGTGAACGCCTTGCCAGGGGCTGCTTCGCCCCGCGAGACGAGCGGCTTCAGGATGGTGTAGGCGCCCCACCCGGCCAGCGGGGCTATCACAGCCATGTTGACCGCGTTCAATCCGAAGGCGGTCAGGCCGCCGTCCCCGAACATGAGTGCCTGGATGAGGAGAATCACGGTCATGCCGACTATCGCCGTGACCGGCCCGATCATGATGGCCAGGAGGGCGCCTCCGATGAGGTGGCCCGTGGTCCCGCCGCCGATCGGGAAGTTGAGCATCTGGGCGACGAAGACACCCGCGCACAGGACGGCTATCCTGGGGAGGTCCTTCTCCCTGACCTTCCTCCCTGAAAGGAAGATCGCCACAGCTGCGATAATCGCGAACTCCAGCCAACCCAGGCCCGCGACGACGGGGTCCATCAATCCATCAGGAACATGCATCTTACCTTCTCCGAGTAATACGAATGTGAGTTTTCGTAATACGGCAACGTACCCCTACTATTTATCGGCTGCGGCGGAAGGACCCAGGCGGGTGAGAAAGGTTATGACCGCCCTCGCCGTTCCATCGGCCATGGCGGGGAAGACTCGCGTGTCGCTGAGCTTGGAGGCGGACCTCATGAGGGAGTTCGACGCCGTGGCCGAGAGCCTCGGACACCCGACGAGGTCGAAGGCTGTCGGGGAGGCGATGAGGGAGTTCGTCACGACGAAGAGGTGGGACATGTCCAAGAAGGGCGTGGTGCCAGGCGTGATCCTCGTCACATACGACCACCATGCCCGGGGCGTCAACAAGGCCCTGACGGAGCTGCAGCACGACTACCACGAGATCGTCGGGGCCACGATGCACATACATCTGACGAAGCACACCTGTCTAGAGGTCATATCCTTCGAGGGTGACTCCGAGAAGGTCCGCTCGCTCGCCAAGATGCTGCAGTCTCAGAAGGGTGTGCTGAGCCTCAAGGTCGTGACGGCCCCATCGATGTGACCTCCTCAGGCACATGTGCTCAAAAAGGGGCAATCGAATACGTTCTATTCCGTGTTTGGCTCAGAAATGTAAGCTCCTTCCGGACCCGTGAGCCCGCCTCAGTGCCCGCCTATCAGTATCAGCACTATCGCTGTGGCGAGCCCCGCGATGACGAACCTCAGGCCCGTGTACACGATCATCTCCTTGATGAGCGAGCCGAGGTAGGCGCCGAGCACGAACAGGAACGCGAGAGTGATCGCCGTCCCGACCACGACCGCCTCGTCCAGAGGCATCATGAAGAACGGTACCAGGGGCACGAAGGCCGCCAGGAGCGGGGCCACGCCGTGCGCGAGCGCGCTCACGAATATGCTGACGCCTATGGCCTCCTTGCGGGTGCCCTCGACCGCGCAGAGCATCGCCTTCTCGAGGTGCTTGTGGCTCAGCACGTGCTCCACCCTCTCGGCCTCGTAGGCGCCTACGGCGCTGGACACGCCCAACGCGACAGCTCCGGCGACCCCTGCCCCCACGATGAGCTGCTTGGCCAGTTCCGGGTTCAGGCTCGCCTCGGCGACGTAAGCGCCGAGTATGACACCGAGTATGGTGAGCGCCCCGTCGAAGGCGCCTATGACGAAGTACCTCCTGGCGATGGCGCCCGACTTCGTGAGCTCGAACTGGAACCTGAGCTTCTTGATGCTGTCCTTTATGCTGATCATCTGACACTCACTTCTCGCCGAGGGCCTTCCTCACGGCCTCGACCGCCGAGTCCAGGGCCTGCTCTATCTTGGATGCGTCCGGTCCCCCGCCCTGGGCGAAGTCCGGCTTCCCGCCGCCGGAGCCGCCCACGACCTTCATCGCGTGCGACACCATCTCCTTGCAGTCCATGGCCACGTCCTGGCTCCTGGCCACGACCACCTTCGCGCCCCCCTGGTCGGAGCCGAGGACGGCGACCGTCTTCGGCTGGGTTATGATCTGCTTCGCGAGGCTCACCAGGTGCCTCATGTCCTCCGACTGCATGTGCCTTATGACTCTGACGCCGTTGACGGCGGCCGCCTTCTTGACGAGGTCCTCGACGGTCTCGCCCACGAGCCCCTTCTTGACGGAGTCGAGGTCCTTCCTCAGCTCCTTCCAGTCCGCCAGGAGCTTGTCGACCGCGCCGACCAGCCCTTCGGGCGTGGTGTTGAGCTTCACGCTCACATCGCTGACCGCGTCCCACGCGGACATCATGCGCTCCACCGCAGACATCCCCGCTGCGAACTCCAGCCTGACCACGCCGTCCTGTATGCGCTTGGTCGAGAGTATCTTGATGGCTCCGACCTCGAGTGTGTTCTTGCAGTGTATGCCTCCGCAGGCCTCGACGTCGAAGTCGCCTATGCGGACGACCCTGATGTCCTTCCCGGGGACCGCCCCTCCCTGGTAGAGTCTGAAACCGTACCTCTTCTCGGCGACGTTCCTCTCCATGAACGAGCTCTGGACCTTGATGCCCCTGAGGACCGTCTCGTTCGAGATGCGCTCTATGCTCTCGAGCTCCTCAGGCGTCAGGTCCGCGTAGTGCGTGATATCCAGCCTGGCGAGGTCGACGGCCTTGTGCGCCCCGGTCTGCCATATGTGGTTCCCGAGGACCTTCCTCGCGGCCCCGTTTATGATGTGCGTCGCCGTGTGGTGTCTCTGGAGGCGCCTCCTCCGGGGCTCGTCTATGGTGCAGGTTATGAGTTTGCCCTCCTTCGCCTGCATCTCCCCCTCGACCTTGTGCACCACGATGTTGCCTATCTTGTCGACATGGACCACCTTCATCTCCTTCATGGTGCCGGTGTCGCTCTCCTGGCCTCCGCCCTCGGCGTAGAAGTATGACTTGTCCATGACGACCAGGTCGCCCACGACGGCCAGCACCTTCGCCCTGAACTTGTACTTGTACGGGTCCTTGTAGAACAGCTGCTTGGTCGCCGGGAGGTCCTTGGGCAGCTTGACCGCGACCTCCTCCTCAGCCTCCTCCTTCGACTTCGCGTGTCTGGCAGCCACCTGTTTGTAGAAGTCGTCCGGGACGGTGACCTCCGACGATGCGAACTCCGCGACAACCTCTGGATTGAGTCCGTGGGAGTCGTAGAGTTCGATGAGGTCCTCGACGGCGATCGCCTTGCCCTGGTGCGCCAGCGAGTCCTCCAGCCTCTTCACGATCCCCTTGCCCTTGGTGAGCGTCTCGCCGTACTTGCCCTGCTCGACGTCCACGAGCTTCAGTATCTCGTCCCTGTTCTCCTTCAGGTCAGGGAAGTCCTTCGAGAACTGGTCTATCTGCATCGCGACGACCTCGGAGAGCTTGCCCTCGAGGCCGAGCTGGGACATCTCCCTGAGGGAGCGCCTGACCAGGAGCCTGGCGAAGTACCCCTGCCTCACGTTCGACGGGACCACGCCGTCGCTGAGCATGAACATGAGCGCCCTCGTGTGGTCGCAGACCACGTACATGCTCTCGAACGGCTTGATGAGTCTCATGAAGTCCTCGGCCTTCATGCCGAGGCGCGCCGCGGTGTCCGCCCTCAGGGCCCTGACGTCGGCCGCGGTCTCGATCTTGAGCGAGCCGGCCACCTTCGAGTACTCGGACAGCGCACGCTCGTCCGTCTTGATGCCGGCCGACTGCCTCAGCTTCTCGAGGACCGGCCCGAACACCGCCTCGTAGGCCGAGGGCGTGCCCTGGGACATCCACGTGAGCCTCTCGAGGCCGTAGCCTGTGTCGACGACCTGCATGTCCAGAGGCCTCGTGCGGCCGTTCTCCGTGGCGTATGACATGAACACGAGCGTGGCGACCTCGACGCCTCCGAGGAGGACCTCGACGCACGGGCCCGCGTTGCCTCCGCCCTCCCACCAGGCCTCGGAGTAGTTCACCAGCTTGGGGTCGAGCCCCTGGACCTCCGTCAGGAACTTGTGGCAGAGCTCCGTCGTCCGGTCCTTCCAGTAGACCTCCTTGCCCTTCTTGTTGAAGACATGGTGGGCCATCATCTCGAACATGGTGAGATGGGACCCTGTCTTGCCCACGTTGTCGATGTCGTTGAACCTGACGCACGGCTGCGAGATGCCCAGAGGGTTGGCCGGCGGCTCGACCACGCCCTGGATGACCCAGGGCTGGAAGCCGTAGATGCTCGCCTGGGTGAAGAAGACGTCGTCCCTCCACCTGGCCGTGATGGGATACCTGGAGACCCTCGTGTGCCCCTCCTTCTCCAGGAACGACAGGAAGCTCTCGCGCATCTCGTGCACCGAGAGCTTCTCCCTGAACAGGGGCTTGCCTATGAACGTGTACTCGACGCACGGGGCCTCGCCGCAAGTGGCACCCTCGCCGAGGGTCCAGAAGAACTTGCCGCAGCTCTTGCACTGCTTGCGCTGGAAGCCGTTGCTCTTGAAGAACTCGAGCTCGTAATCCTTCGGGTCCATCCGACTTCTCTGCATGAGTCCTCAGGATTTAACGGTTGTGTTCACGGGAAGCCAGCATGCTCACGGGAAGGAGAACCCCGGGTCGGAGAGCCTGTCGATGAAAGCGTCGACCGGGGACCCGTCCTTCACGATCTTCGAGACCTTGTTCACGTCCTTCTTGGTCCCCAGCAGTATCGCCCCGATCATCTTCCCGTCCCTGACCACGAACTTCCTGTACACGTTCCCGTCCTCGGAGGTCGTCCGTATCTCCCGGAACGATTTGTCAGCCGCTTCGTGCTCGCTCCTCACAACGCCTACGGACGCGAGGTCCATCCCCATGACCTTCAGTGTGTTGGACGGCACGGTCCCCTTGTAGTCTGGCCCGTCCAGCCCCAGTATCTTCTTCGCCGCGACCCTCGCCTGGTCCAGTGCGGGCGGTATGATGCCCCAGGTCTTCCCGTCGAACTCCGCGACGTCCCCGAGTGCGAATATGTCAGGGTCGGAGGTCCTCAGGGAGCCGTCTACGACCACTCCGCGGTTGACCTTCAGCCCTGCGTTCCTGGCCAGGCCCAGGTTGGGCCTCGCGCCCGCGGAGACGATGACCATGTCCGCCTCGACCGTCCTTCCGTCCTTCAGCCTCAGCCCGGTGACGGCCCGTCCTCCCAGGACCTCGTCCGTCTCGGCCTTCGTGACGACCTTCGTGCCGCCGGCCTCGATCCACCTCTGGAGTATGGCCGCGCCTTCGTGGTCGAGCTGCCTCATGAGCAGGTGCTCGGCGTACTCGAGCACGGTCATGTCCAGTCCCTTGAACCTGCTCGCGAGGGCCCTCGCGGTCTCCAGGCCCAGGAGGCCTCCGCCTATGATCGCGACGCGCTTGGCCGTCCCCGCCGCTGCCACTATCCTCTTGGCGTCGTCGAGGGTCCTCAGCGTGAACACGTTCTCCTTGGGCAGGCCCTTGAGGGGCGGAAGGAAGGCGCTCGCGCCGTTGGCCAGGACGAGCTTGTCGAAGCCCACGCGCTCGCCCTTGACGGCGACGGTCTTGGCCACAGTGTCGATGCTCTCGACCTTGGAGTCCAGGTGGAGCCGTATGCGGTTCTTCTCGTACCAGTCAGGCGGGAAGAAGAACATCTCGTCCTCCTTGACGACCCCTGATATGAAATCGATCAGTTTCGGCCTCGCGTAGTACCGCGTCGGCTCGTCCGAGTAGATGCTTATCTCCGAGCCCGCGTCCGAGTCCCTCAGGGCCTTCGCGACGTTCGTGCCAGCGACGTTGTTCCCGACGATGACTATCCTCAGTCTACCATCTCTCCTCGTGTCCTGTCCTGCGGTGCCGTTGATGGCATGGGCATGGATTAATGTTACGTGTCTCATGCGTTCGGAGGGACACCAGGGTCCAATCGCGGAACTCCAGCGCAAACTAATATATCTGCCTGCAATTATTCGAAACCAAGTGGGGGAACATGGCTAAGTGTCCTAAGTGCGGTCGGGAGAATGCGAGTTATATCATCTACTGCGGCAACTGCGGGACGGAGATCCCGGATGAGCTGAGGCGCGCCACGCGCGAGAAGGAGGCCGCTGAGGAAGCGAAGGCTGCTGAGGCCGCTCCCCGGCGCCCCTCGCAGCCGAGCGCGTCAGTTTCCCATCCGCCCAGGATGACCACATGTCTTTACTGCGGCGCTGACCACGAAGCGGACCTCCGCATGTGCCCGAGCTGCGGCAGACTCTCAGGGGGCCCGTGGGAGGAGCAGGACGACATCTTCAATGACGGCGAGTCGGTCATAGCACACGGCGCGAGCGGGAGCCTCGTGGCGGGGGGCGTCCTCGCCATGCTCGCGGGCGTCCTGGCCCTGGGCCAAGGCATCCTGTACGCCACTGCCAGCAGCATCGTCCCTTACGAGATGACCGGCTTCATGTGCCTCTGCGGGGGCATAGGCATCCTCTTCGGCCTCGGGTCGATAGCGGGCGGCGTCTTCGCCGTGGGCCGGAAGCATTTCGGCCTCGCGCTCCTCGGCGCGATACTGGGGATGCTGGGTATCGGTTTCGTGATAGGGTTCATATTGGGACTCATCGCACTGCTGTTGATAGCGACCTCGAAGTCGGAGTTCGAAAGCTGAGGTCTCTGGAGAAAGGAGTGCCATGGCCATAGTGTGTCGCGGCTGCGGGACGGAGAACCCGGACGGCTCTGCGTTCTGCAACGCGTGCGGGGCGAAGCTGGATGCGCTTCGGCCGGCCCCGGCCCAGGACGGCAAGACGTGCCCGCACTGCGGCGCGTCCAATCCCGCCGTCGTGTCATTCTGCCAGTACTGCGCGAAGGAGTTCCCGAAGCTCGGCCCCATAGGCCAACAGGCCCACGGCGAGCATCAGGGACGGAAGTGTTGGCGGTGCGGCGCGGCGGCCGGCTCGGTCGACAGTTCCTGTCATGCTTGCGGAGCCGACCTTCCCGGTTCGTCATGCGAATCCTTCGGAGAAGCGAGGACCTCGAGGAAGCCGGAGGTCGCGGCGGTGCTGTTCGCAGGCGCAGGCATACTGGACATCATGTCATCCATCAGGCTGCTGACACTGGACGGGTACCTCCCGGATTACGGGGTGGACGTCAGCGGCTTCTTGGAGGCATGCGGCGCCCTCGCCTTCGTGTTCGGCTGCTGCGCGCTGCTGGCCGCCGTGCTGGCCTATCGGCGGAAGGGGTTCGCCCTGACGCTCTTCGCCGGCACTCTAGGCATGCTCGGCGCGGGCCCGTTCCTCATGGGCTCGGTCCTGTCGCTGACGGGGATCACAGTGGTGGCGTTGTCAAGGGACGAGGCCTGGGAGTAGTGCTCCCGCTGACCGATAAGGGGAAATTAGAAGGAAGGAAACGCAGCAGTTCGCATGTGCAGCACGTATAACGGCTGAGCCGATATCGCTAGGCCAACATGTTGTTT
>CAZAUI010000009.1:0-64018 GCA_964488505.1 uncultured Thermoplasmata archaeon
TGAGCTCGGCCATGTACGACTGGTACTCGAAGAGCGCCTGGAGCATCCCCTGGCTTATCTCGGGCTGGTATGGGGTGTACGATGTGATGAACTCGGAACGGCCGACGATGGTCCTGACGGCCGCAGGTATGAAATGGTGGTATATGCCCGCGCCCAGGAAGGTCGGGCGTGAGCTCGCGGTCTTGTTCGCGGACAGCATCGACTCGAGCTCACGTCTGAGTTCGAGCTCCGACATGCCGCGGGGGAGTCTGAGACCATCGGTCCTGACATCCTTCGGGATGTCGACGAAGAGGTCCTCGACGGACTTCAACCCCATCTGCTGAAGCATCTCTAGGGAACACTTGGAGAGCCCCATGTTCGTTTCATCGGGCTGCTACGGTAAATCCTTTTTGGCCCGACTATTATCCGCTTCTCACGGGACGCCGGCCAAGGTCCTGAGCCTCTCGACATATGCCGGGAGGCTCTCTATGTCCTTGATGTCCTTCTTCGTCAGGATCACGAGCCTCGCCCGCAGGTCGGTGTCCGCCTTGACCCCGTTCGCCTCGAGCGCGTCCTTCAGCATCCTGGCGAGCTTCCCGCCCTTCCTGTCCCAGTCCGTCATGACGACCGCGGCTGAGTGCTTCGCCGAGAGCTTCTCGCAGAATGCGAACACGGTAAGGCCCTTGCCAAGGGAGACCACGTTCCTTCTCAGCCCCAGCCTCTTCAGCGCCTCGACGTCCTTCCGTCCCTCGACGACGACCGGCTTCTTCGCGCTGGCATCCTCGATGTCGTCCAGCACCTCGAGCGTCAACTCGAGGCGCTCCCTCGGGTCTATCGCGTGATCAGACCCCCAGCCTCCTCCGGACCTCGTCGGCCGTGAGCGGGACCTCGACCAGCTTCGTGGACGACCGCTCCCCCTTGACGACGCTGACCTTCCTCCTGGGCACGTCGAGCCTCTCCGCGAGGAACCTCACGAGCTCGACGTTCGCCTCCCCCTCCCTCGCCTGCGCGCCTACCCTGACCTGGAGGGCCATCCTCCACCGGTTCACGCCCTCGACCTTGCTCCTATCGGCTCCGGGGGATGCGTCTATCCATATCCTGCAGCCCCCTGCGCACGGCTCGAGGAAGTCCCTCCGCTCCATCCTGCTCGCGTCTGAGATTCCCCGCGAGTGTATAACTAGTTGTCCCACGGCTGACGCCGGCGCGCAACCCTGATATATGCCCATGCCGTATGCATTCAACATGGCCGAGCAGCGGGGGGACATGAACTACGAGGACATCATGACCCTTTTCAGACAGGAGAACAGGTCTCCCCAGCTGACCAAGGTCGACCCTGCCCTCTACGACCGCATATCCGCATACATCAAGAGCATCCGGAAGGAGAGCGAGCGGGAGATAGCCATGAACCCGAGCTCGCACGCGAGCATGATGCTGAACGACCAGCTGAAGAAGGCGATAGACAAGGCGAAGCGGGTCTACGAGCTCCGGACGAGGAAGATCTCCCTCATAGCGCTCAGGAAGGTCTCGGGCGACAACCCCGACACGACCAACCTCACGCCTGACGAGCTGGTACTCTTCTCGAGCATGACGTCCGTCCTCCTGGCCCACAAGGACTCGAACGCGGACTTCGAGACCCTCGGCCCAAGGCTCGCGAAGCAGGAGGAGATGGTCGAGGTGCAGACGATGAAGAAGGAGGCGCCCAAGGCCAAGGGGAATGCCGAGGCCCAGGCGCAGGAGCCGGAGGGCGAGCAGCTGGTGATGGCCCGGGTCCTCGAGGACATGCCGACCTTCGCCGGCGTGGACAGGGACTACAAGCTCAGGAAGGAGGACGTCGTGTCCATACCGAAGAGCGTCGCCGACACACTGCTGTCCCACGGCAAGATCAAGCTGATCGGCTCATCGTAGGGCGACGGGCCCGTTCGAGCCGCCGTGCTCCGTCACCTTCAACCTCACCGTCTTCCCAGACCTGCGGACGCCGTCCGCGACCGAGTCCGCAGCCCTCTCGGGGGTGTTGTTCTCCTTGCTGAGATGGAGCAGCACGACGGTCGTCGTCTCCTCCGAGACGACCTGGGAGCAAAGGGCGGAGGCATCGTCGTTTGACAGGTGTCCGTGGTCTCCCCGTATGGTCCTCTTCAGGAAGTCAGGGTACGTGCCCTGCATGAGCATGTCGTCGTCGTAGTTCGCCTCGACCATGAGGACGCGCGAGCCCTGGAGCGCCTCCACGACCTTGGGCGTGACGCACCCCAGGTCCGACACGATGGAGAGCTTGAAGCCGTCGTCCGAGATGGAGAACGCGACGGGCTCCGCCGCGAGGTGCTTGACCGGGATCGGCGTTATCGTGAGCTGGCCCAGGCCGAAAGGCTGTCTGTGGGATATCGGCCGGAGTTCCACGCCTTCGAGCGAGGTGAGGGACAGGGTCCCGTCGGTGCCGTAGACCGGCACGTCGTGGGCCGAGCAGAACCGCTTGGCGCCCCGGGTGTGGTCCGTGTGCTCGTGGGTGAGCAGGAGCGCGTCGAGGCCGTCCGGGTCGAGCCCGAACACGGACATCCTGCGTTCCAGCTCCTTGCATGACAGTCCGGCGTCGACCATCACCGAGGCCTCGTCGCTGGAGAACACGATCGAGTTCCCGCAGCTCCCGCTGCTGAGGACCGTGACCGTTGTTTCGTGCATCCTGCGCGGCCAACGCGGAGTGCGCCGATAAAACTTCTGGTGGACATGCGGAGGACGGGAAAGTGGATGCGCGCTCGGACGGCCGACCGCTGATGTGCCAGACACCTGCTGTCCGACACGGTGCTTCGATATCTATATAAAGAGCGAGTTTATACTGCGCCTTCGTGGGCCTGTAGCTCAGCTAGGTAGAGCAATCGGCTCTTACTTCGATTCTCCGGAATCGCAGGAGACACCGATTGGCCAAGGGTTCGAATCCCTTCAGGCCCGCCAAACCCCTCGAATCTGCAAGGAGCCATCCGATGGTCGCCTCGAACGTGTATTTTGTAGGGACCGCAGGCTGCGGGAAGAGCACACTCACATACGCCTTCCAGCTCTGGATGCAGAGCCAGGGGTTCGACGCGATCACGGTCAACCTCGACCCGGGCGTGGAGGAGCTGATGTACACGCCCGACGTGGACGTGCGGGACTGGGTGGACCTGGCCGATGTCATGAAGGAGTACGGCCTCGGCCCGAACGGGGCCCAGATCGCGGCCGCCGACATGATGGCCCTGAACGTCAAGGAGATCTCGGAGGTCATCGCGGGCTTCGACACCGATTATGTCCTCATAGACACGCCCGGGCAGCTGGAGCTTTTCACGTTCCGGCAGAGCAGCAGGGTGATCGTCGAGGAGCTGGGCATGGACGACTCGGTGCTCGCGTTCCTGTTCGACCCGTCCGTGGCCAGGACCCCGAACGGCTACGTGTCCTCCATGATGCTCGCGGCGACGGTCCATTTCAGGCTCCCGGTGCCGATGCTCCTCCTGATGGCGAAGTCCGACATGCTGAAGGAAGACGAGAAGGACCTCATAGACTCGTGGAGCAAGGACCATTTCTCCCTCTTCTCGTCCCTCCTCGATGATTCGAGGGACGCACAGACATCCGTCAGCGTCGAGTTCCTCCAGGCGCTCGAGAGCATCGGCGCGGGCAGGGCGGTCGTGCCGGTCAGCGCCGACACGGGCGACGGGCTCGGCGACATCTACGCGGCGGTCCAGCTGTCGCTCAGGGGCGGAGAGGACATCGGGTGATCTCAGGCCGCCTTGTGTCCGCTCGACGCGGCCAGGGCCTTCCTGACCTCGTGCCCGTCCGCCGTCAGCGAGACGACGACCTGCGAGTCCTCCAACCTCGGGCACACCAGTCCCATGCGCTTGAGTTCCCGCATGACCCTCTCGAGGGATTGCTTGCTGTGCGGCGGGAGAGCCTGCACCAGGTCGGCTATCCTCTTCGGGCCCTCCAAGGATGATATGAACGACGACTGGAGCTGGGTGAACCTGTTCCTGGCCGTCACTCCCTTCATCACCGGGAGCCGGACGACCCGCTCGGTGACATGGTATGTCGGGATGCCGAGCCTGAACGCGGCGAACAGGGCCGCGTCGGCCATGAGCTTCGTCCCTCCGCTGATGTTCAGCACGACGTCCTTCAGTCCCCCGTTGGACCTCGCGACGCCGTCGATCAGGCCGGATATGTCCTCCACGAGCTCCATGAAACCGGCCGTGTCGACCTGCTCGAACCGCACCTCGTTTCCCGTCATGGACTCGAGCCGCCTGAGCTCCTGGAGCCCTTCGGGCTCCTCGTCGCAAGCCTCGCCTATGAGCATCAGGCGGTCGTACGGGAGGCTTCGCATCGCCAGGAGGACCTTGTCCAGGTCCCCGTCGCCGAACGTGGAGACGAGGACCCTCAAAGGTCGTCCCCCAGCAGGAGCTCGGTGGAGTCCTCGACCCTGACCACCTTCTTCCTCTGGTCGGTCGGGTGCCTCTCGAGCCTCACGGCGCCCTTCTTCACCAGGTTCTTGACGTGGTGGTTCATGGTCGCCTTGTGCTTCCCGAGCTTGGCCGCGAGCTCGACCTCCGTGACGCCGGCCTCGCCCTCCTTGGATAGGAACCTGAGGATCTCCTTCTCCTCCTTCGAGAGCACGCGGTCGTACTCGATCTTCAGGAGCGGCAGGTGCACCTCTTCGTACGTCACGTCGTGTATGTACACGGTGGGGACGCCCTCGAGTATGCACACGAGCAGGGCGGCGGACGAGGTCGGCCTCGTGCCTCCCGCGATGTTGAACACGGAGATCTCCTTGCCCTCCTTCTTGTGCTTCCTCAGGTCCTTCCTGATGCGCGAGGCGATGCCCTTGAAATCGAACGGGTCCTTCAGCTCGACCGGGTCCACGGCTATCCCCATCTTGGCGCAGTACTCCACGACGGTCTTCCTGGCCTCGAGGACCTTCTTCTCCGCCTCAGGGTCCTTCTTGTCGGCGCCGTAGTAGAACACGAGCTTGTCCACGCCCTCGGTCGACCTGAGGGTCGGTATCAACGACTTCGGCCTGTATCCCAGAGTCCCGAACACAACTGCCATTGCTCTTCCCGCGATACTGTATGATGCCCCGGACTATTAAACTTCATCATACGATATCATGTATAATCATACAATTATTAAAATGGCGGCCAGACATCCTCGTATCGCCCGAGGCGAGACGATATGAGCTCACCGTGAAGCCCGCTCGAGGACGTTCTCCGGCCGATGAGAGCTGAGAAGAACGGCAGCCGCAGGTTCAAGCACGTGTTCCTGGACGCTGAGGGCACGATCTACGTGCCGCACAGGGGCAGGAGCACATGGGAGTTCTGGGCGCGCCCCTCCCCAGAGCTGGCGAAGGACTTCTTCAGGCTCGACGAGGGAGTGGCCGAGGCGCTCATGTCCATCAGGGGCAAGGTCGACAGCCTGTGCATAGTCTCAAAGAACTCGAAGCCGGTCCTCGACGCGCTCTTGGAGGACTTCGGCATCAGGGAGTACTTCGACGAGGTCATACTGAACGGGGACAAGGGCCGGCAGATATCTCAGTACCTGAATGACCGCGGATACGACCGCACGGACGCTGTGATGGTCGGAGACACCCCAGCGCTCGACCTGTACCCCGTCCGGGACGCCGGGATTGAAGCAATACTCGTCGACAGGCCGTACAACCGCGGGGCGGACGCGGAACGGATCAAGGGCGTGCGCGAGCTGCCGTCCTGGTTGAGGATAGCGGACATGGTGGAGAGGGCCCCGGCGCCGAGGAACTCCACCCTGGACGAGTTCGCCGGAGCGGCCCCGAAGGGCACCAAAAGATTGATTTCGGCCACAGGCTGTTGACCTTGGTTGAAGCGCAGGTGGTTGTGGGCGGAATGGTCAAGATAACATTGTACGGCGGGGTCGGGCAGATCGGGGGCAACAAGATACTGCTCGAGGACGGGGACACGACAGTGTTCTTCGACTTCGGCGAGCCATTCAACATGAAGAACAAGTTCTTCACCGACTTCCTCACGCCTCGGGAGGGCAGGTTCGGCCTCAGGGACTACTTCCACTTCGACCTGATGCCCAGGATACAGGGGCTGTACGGCCGGGAGTGGATCGAGGACACCGACCTCCCGTACGAGGCACCGGCCTTCGACGGCGTGTTCGTGTCCCACATGCACTTCGACCACGCGATGCACCTGAAGTACGTCGACCCGGAGATACCCGTCTACCTCGGCGCCACGGCGGACACCATACGCCAGTCATGGGAGACGACGAGCCTCGGCCGGTCGACGTGCGGCGACCACGAGTTCAAGACCTTCAGGACCGGCGACAAGGTCAAGGTGGGGTCGCTCGAGGTGGAGCCGGTGCACGTCGACCATTCGACCCCCGGCGCCTACGGTTTCATAATCCACACATCGGAGGGGTGCGTCGTCTACACAGGGGATTTCAGACTCCACGGTCCCAGGAGCGACATGACCGAGGAGTTCGTACAGAAGGCGGCGAGGGAGAGGCCTGTGGCCCTCCTATGCGAGGGGACGCGTGTCACCCTCAAGGACCCGCGGAAGAACATGACCGAGGAAGGCGTGCGGAAGAAAGCGGGCCGGCTCATATCCTCGACCCGCAAGATGGCAATCGTGTCTTTCTACCCGAAGGACGTCGACCGGATGCGGTCCTTCAGGGACGTGGCCAGGAGCACCAAGAGGAAGTTCGTCGTGTCCGCGAAGGTCGCCCACCTCCTCAAGATGCTGCAGGACGACCCGCACATAGACGCCCCTGACCCGCTCGAGGACCCCAACATGCTGGTCTACGTGAGGCACATGGCCAGTCCGCAGAGGGTGAAGTACGAGAAGGAGTATCTGGACATGATGCCGGACCACGACCACGTGGTCGACTCGGAGTATGTCAGGGACCACCAGAGCGAACTGATGTTCCACACGGACTTCTCGCAGCTCACCGAGCTCATAGACATCAAGCCCTCCAAGGGTAGCCTGTTCCTCAGGTCGAAGAGCGAGCCGTTCGAGGAGGACGATGTCCAGGAAGACGTCCTGCAGAACTGGGTTGATTCGTTCGGCTTCGATTTCGAGAACGCCCACGCGTCGGGCCACGCGAGCATGGGCGAGGTGTTCGACGTCGTGCGCAGGATCTCCCCGAAGATGGTGATACCGATCCATACCGAGCACCCTGACCTGTTCAAGGGGCACGGGCAGAAGGTATTCCTGGCGCGGGCGAGGAAACCGTTCTCACTCAGACGCGCGTGAGACCGCCGTAGGGAATTCCCGCGGAGTTCTTATACTCCAGGGGGAGGATGGCAGAGACGATGATGATCGCGCGCGCGCCGCAGCACGGCCGTATCCACCCGTTGATAGTCGCCAAGGTCGCTTCGGACGACCCACAGCACTTCTCGAGGAACTACCTGTCCGCCCACACCAGGATGTCCTGGAAGGCGGTCCTGGTCTACGTCGCCGTCTTCGCGCTCTTCATCGTCGGTCTGATGCTACTGGGCTGAGCCAAGACACATCCTGGAAAATCATTGTAGTTGCACAGCACTTAAGAAGCACGAGATTCTGACACTGCACAGAAAGGTGCAACGGCCATGCAGATGCACGCTGTGGTCAAGAGGCGCAGGGAGCCGGGCGCGTCGGTCGAGGTCGTGGACAAACCCACGATAGGCCAGGGCGAGGTCCTTCTGAAGATGTGCGCATCATCGATATGCGGCACCGACGTGCACATCTGGGACTGGAACCACTGGGCCCAGAAGCGCATCAAGACCCTCCCCATCATATTCGGGCACGAGATGTGCGGGGAGGTGGTCGAGGTCGGCCAGGGCGTGGGATCCCTCCGTGTCGGCGACATCGTCTCAGCGGAGACGCACATCGTCGACGGCACATGCTACCAGTGCAGGAACGGCCGCATGCACATCTGCAAGAACCTGAAGATACTCGGCGTCGACACCGACGGCGTCTTCGCGGATTATGTGAAGGTGCCCGAGATGAACGCCAGGAAGCTTCCTGCGGGGATAGACCCTAAGCTCGGGTCGCTCCTGGAGCCGCTGGGGAACGCTACCTTCACCGTCTTCGGCGGCGAGTGCGAGGACGACATCAGGGGCAAGAACGTGGTGGTCGCGGGATGCGGCCCCATAGGCCTCATGGCGATATCCATCCTCAAGGTCCTGGGCGCGAGGAAGGTGATCGCGACCGAGCTCGGCAGCGAGGAGGTCAGGGTCAGGCTCGCATCGAAGATGGGCGCGGACCTGGTCCTCGACGCTTCGATGGGGACCGAGAAGCTCGTCAAGGCGGTCATGGACGAGACCGACGGCAACGGCGCCGACGTGTGCCTCGAGATGTCAGGGGCGGCTCCCGCGCTGAAGCAGGTGTTCCAGATGTTGACCCCCGGTGGCCGCGTCTCGATACTGGGCCTCTACAACGACCCCGTCACCCTCGATGTGAACAACGCGATCACGTTCAAGTCCGCCACCGTGTACGGCATAACGGGCCGGAGGATGTTCCGCACCTGGGACCAGATGCACGACCTGCTCAAGAGGCAGGAGTTCAGGGACAAGCTTTCATCCATGGTCACACATACGTTGCCCATACGGGACATAGGGGAGGGCATGGAGTTGATCCGCGCCAAGCAGGCGGCCAAGGTCTCCCTTACACCCGAGTGGTGAGGAGATGGCAGGCAGGGACCCCGTTTCTTTCCTGAGGGAGGAGTACGACAGGCTGGTGTCGAGCGAGCTCGACTGGAAGCTCAGGGTGCTCCAGGGGCCGAGCACGCCCAGGTGCGTCGTCGACGGCAGAGAGGTCATAATGCTCTGCTCGAACAACTACCTCAGCCTCAGCAACCACCCGAAGGTGAAGGCGGCCGCGGTCGAGGCCGTCAGGACCCACGGAGCCGGCTCGGGTTCCGTCAGGCCCATCGCGGGCAACATGGACCTTCACTCCGAGCTCGAGAGACGGCTCGCGAGGTTCAAGGGCGCGGAGGCGTCCCTCGTGTACCAGACAGGGTTCGCGGCGAACGCCGGCCTGATACCGCAGCTCGTCGACCAGGGAGACCTGATCGTGAGCGACGAGCTGAACCACGGGAGCATAATCGACGGCGTCCGGCTCTCCAGGGCGGACAGGACGGTCTACAAGCACTGCGACACGGCCGACCTCGGCTCCGTGCTCGAGAAGGCCGAGGAGCACCGGCCGGCATACAGGAGGATATTAGTCATCACGGACGGCGTCTTCAGCATGGACGGGGACATGGCCCCGCTCGACAAGGTCGCCGCGCACGCCCGCGCGCACGGCGCGATGGTGTATGTCGACGACGCCCACGGCGAAGGCGTTCTGGGAGAGGGCGGCAGAGGCATCGTCGCCCACCACGGCCTGTCCAGGGACGAGGTCCATGTGGAGATGGGCACCTTCTCGAAGGCGTTCGGGGTCGTCGGCGGCCACGTGTCCGGGAGCAGGGACCTCGTCAACTTCGCGTACAACAAGTCCAGGACCTGGCTTCTCAGCGGCTCGCACCCTCCAGCGGTGGTGGCCGCGTGCACGGCTGCGATAGACGTCCTGGAGACGGAACCTCAGCATGTCAGGGACCTGTGGTCCAACACCGACTACTTCAGGAAGGAGGTCAGGGCGCTCGGGTTCGACACCGGCTCCAGCGTGACCCCGATCATACCCGTCATGATAGGCGACAGCGGCGACGCGAAGAGGTTCAGCACAAGGCTGTACGAGCTCGGAGTGTTCGCCCTGCCGATTGTGTTCCCCATGGTCGCGAAGGACAAGGCCAGGATCAGGACGATCATGAACGCCGCGCTCGTCCGGGAGGACCTGGACGCCGCGCTGTCGGCGTTCGAGAAGGCGGGGAAGGAGCTGCGGATACTCTAGGCGTCACTCGTTGTCTTCCGCTTCCTTGCGCTCGACGACCGTGACCTTGAACTCCTCTCTCGGCGTCACGACCTCGAATATGAGCGTGTCGACTATCCCCTTCTCCTTCAGGGACTGCTCCGGCGGCAACAGGTGATGCTTCTCGAAGAACCTCGCCAGCTCGTCCCGCCCGTTGTCCGTGAGCGCCCTCTTGATGACCGCCGGCTTCTTCCAGAAGCCGAGCCCGAGCTTCGCGACGGTCCTCCTGCCGTCTATCTGGAGCACGACCTCCGCGTTCCTCTTGGAGAAGTACTTGTCCCGGTCGCTGACCGATATCTCGACCCCGCGGCTCCGGTTGGGCCCCTGCCAGATGGTGCACTCGAACGCGTCGCCCGTGACCGTGGTCGACGCCGCCTCGGCCAGTCCCTGCGGGAACGTCAGCACCTTGCACGTCGGGCAGAACATCGCGTTGGTCTCCTTCCTGCATCTCTTACATACTCGCATCGCGCCCGACATCCTCCTGCTGGGTGAACCGTTCCGCTAGCATGAATCTTTTGCATGGACGTGCGGCCCGGGCGGAACGCACAAATCCTAGATAGTCGCATCACGTGCGCGGGAGATCGGAATGGTCCGGATACTGATAACGTATTACTCCAGGAGCGGGAACACGAAGAAGATGGCCTACATGATCCAGAAGGGCGTCATGGAGGAGGACGTCGAGGTGGACACGAAGGACGTCAAGGACGTCAAGGTCGACGACCTGCTCCGGTACGACGGCATCATCATCGGGTCGCCGACCTACTACGGCCTCATGGCCGCCGAGGTGAAGGCCCTGCTGGACAAGAGCATCAAGCACCACGGCAAGCTCTCGGGGAAGGTCGGAGGCGCTTTCGCGTCCAGCGCGAACATCGGCGGCGGGAACGAGACCACCGTCTTGGCCATCCTGGAGGCGCTCATGATACACGGGATGACCGTATGCGGCGACTCCAAGTGGGACCACTACGGCCCCGTCTCCATAGAGCGGCCGAACGCCCGCGTGGAGAAGGTCTGCTTGAGGTACGGGAAGCGCGTCGCGGCCCTCACGAAGAAGCTCCACGGCTGATCAGGTGGACCAGGGGTTCGCGAACCTCACGCCCTCGAGTCCCTCGGGGATCTGCCCGGTCGTCGCGTACCTGTAGAGGGCGGCCACGAGCACGCCCTCGGCCGCGGCCTTCACCACCGCGAGGACGAGCCAGTAGACTATCGCGGCTACCAGCCCGACCACGAGCCCGGTCAGCCCGCCGACGAGGGCGCCGACGCCGATGAACAGCACACCCAGGAGCCCGGCCAGGAAGAATATGATCCCCATGCCCAGGTTCCCGACGATCATCTCTCCCCAGGTGCCCTTGAACACGGACGCGCTCCTCTTGACCGCCGCCCACGGCCCGAGCTTCTCGTATATCAGCACGGGCACGACGAAGTAGGTCACCAGGGTCCACGCGATCCCTATCGCGCCCATGACCAGCTTGCCTATGAGGCCGACCCTCTGCTGGATCGCCTTGATCACCATGCCGACCGTCGCGGCCACCAGCGCCCACACGAGTATCCTGCCGATGTTCTCCCAGGCCGTCCTGAGGCCGTCCTTCAGCGTCGGGTCCCCGCCGTTGAGGCGTATGGTCGCGCAGCTGATGACCGCCGCGTTGAAGAATATGGTTATGAAGTATGTGACGAAGTAGAACGTGAACGCCATGGCGAGCCAGGTCACGGTCGACGCGCCCTCGACGAAGCCGTCGAAGCCGCTGGACACGAATATGCCTATAACGAACGACGCCAGCACCGCCATTGTGGCCAACGCCGACAGCACCGGCAGAAGGAGTATCTCCTTGTCCTTCCTGATCACCCTGAAGCTCAGCTTCGTCAGTTTCCAACCCCTCGCGATCCTTCCCATTTCGTCCGCCTCCTCGGTCCAGTCTCGTCGTCAGAGCCTGTTGAAGTCCGGGCCCTTCGGCTCGTCCTTCTTCTTCGCGGGCCTCTTGGGCTCCTCCGGTTCTTCGCTCTCCTCCTCTTCCCGGCCCTCTTCCTCCTCTTCCGGCTCCTCCTCGCGCTTGGGCTTCCTCGCGGTCTTCGGGGGGAGGTCGTCCTCACCGCTCAGCAGGGCGTTGCACCTCGGGCATCTGTCCGAGCTCCTGACGCACTCGCGGCACAGCACGGCCTTGCATTTGCCGCACCTCGCGACCGCCACGCCCCCGTGGAACAGGCATCTCCGCCCCACCAGGTCCGAGGGCGCTTCCTCGGCCGGCGCCTCCTTCTTGGCCGGCTTCGGCCTCGACCTCTTGGGCGCTGGCCGCTCCTCCTCCTCATCCTCCGGCTCCTTCCGCCTCGCCCTCGCAGGCCGCTCGAACCTCTCCTCGTACTCCTCCATGCTCGTGTCGGTCCTCCTGCGCTTGGGCGGAGGCCTGGGTTCGGCGTCCGCATACCTGTGGCCGGGCGCTGCACGCGATCCCTCGTCGAAGGCCGTGTACTCGCCGTACCCTTCCCCGACGATGGACTTGATCCTGATGGACGGGGTCTCGAACCCTGCGTCCTTGAAGGTCTGCAGTATGGTGACGAGCTGCCTGGCCTCGTAGACCCCTACGCCCAGGTTCTTGATCACCCCGAGGACGTTCTTCTGCTCGTCCGGGAGGTCCATGGCCTTCCTCAGCCTGGCGTCCACCTGCGGGTCGGTGACGTGTGTGTTGAACTCGTGCTCCTCGACTGCCTGGATGTATCCCATGACCCTCTTCGCGCTCGCGACCTTCAGGTCAGGGAAGTTCACCGCTATGTCGCACAGCCTGAGCCCGTAGTCGCTCAGGTCGCGCTTGTCCATGGTGTTGACCAGTATCTCCCTCGAGATCCGCTCGTACCTCCCGAAGTCGTCCTTGCTCATGCCGGACAGGCTGACCTCCTGCTTGCCGCTCAGGTACTCGAGGACCTCTCCCAGGAAGGCGTAGGGCACGCCGCAGACCCTGAATGCCTCCTCCTTGGAGACCGGCCGGCCGTGCGTGTACTCGAACTCGAGTATGGCCCGGCAGTAGTCCTCTATCTTGGTCCTGCGGATCTCCTCCTCGGCCTTCTTCCTTCCCTCGCTCGCGGACTCGAAGTATGGGTCGATGCTGAGCGAGTGCTCGAACGCGCGCATCGCCTGTTCCGGCCTGCTGAGGTTCAGCAGGACCTGGCCCTTCCTCCTCCAGGCCTCCTTGTCGTTGGAGTTGAGTGCGATCGCCCTGTCGTAGGCGCCTATGGCGTCGTCGAGCAGCTCCTGCTTCTCGAGCGCGAGCCCCTTGCTCATCCAGATCGCTGGGTTGGTCTCGTCCAGGTCGATCGCCCTGTCGAAGCAGTCGTCGGCCTCGGAGGACCTGCCGAGCTCGATGTACAGCAGTCCGAGCCGGTACCACGCGGCCTTGTCCTTCTCGTCGATCCCCAGCGCGGTCACGTACGACTTGACGGCCTCCTCCTTGTCGCCCATAGCCTCCGCGGCCTTGGCGCGCCCGGTCCAGACATCCCTGTCGTTGGAGCCGAGCCTGAGCGCCTCGTCGAAGCAGCCCATCGCGTCGGGCACCTTGTTCAGCTTGAGGAGCGCCATGCCCATGTACTTGAGCGGCGTGTAGTCCTTCGGGGCCATCCTCCGGGCCTCGTTGAACGCGTCGAGGCTGTCGTCGAACTTGCCCATGCTCGCGAGCGCCCGGCCCTGGTTCGTGTGGAACTCGGCGACCGTGGGCAGTATCGATATGGCCTTCTTGAAATCGGTCAGGGCCTCGTCGAACCTGCGGAGCTCCAGGAACGCCCTGCCCCGGTTGTTGATTACGAACGGCTGGTTCGAGTCCAGCTTGATGCCGTGGTCGAACGCCTCGGCGGCCTGGGCCGGGTTCCCGAGGCTCAGCAGCACCTGCCCCTTCCTGTTCCACAGGAAGAGGTCCTTCGGGTCCAGGGAGAGCGCGCTCTCGTAGTAGTCTAGCGCGTCCGCGCCGCGCCCCAGTTTCTCGAGGGCGCCCGCGCAGTCGGCGAGGGCGTACTTGTTCTTGGGGCTGAGCTTGAGTATGTGGTCGCAGACCGAGACGACACCCTCCTGGTCATCCAGCTCCTTCAATGCGTTCCTCTTCAGCTCGAGCACGTCGATGTCGTCGGCGTCCGCCTCCAGGGCCTTGTTGAAGCTCGCGATGGCGTCGTTGGGCTTCTTGAGGAAGAGGGACGCGCTGCCCTTGTCCACGAGGGCGTCCCGGTCCTTCTTGTCGACCGCGAGTATCTCGTTGCAGGTCGCCACGACCTGGTCGTACCTCTTCAAGGTCTTGAGGACGTCCTTCTTGGCCTTCAGCACGACGACGTTCCTGGGAGATACCTTCAGGGCCGAGTCGAAGGACTCGAGCGCCTCCTCCGGCCGGTCCATCCTGGTGAGCAAAGAGCCGACCTTCACATGGAACTCCGGCCTGGTCTTGTCCCAGTGGACCGCCTCCTTGGCAGCCGTGAGGGCGTCCTCCATCCTCTCCAGCCATTCGAGGGAGAGCGCCTTCAGGAACCACGCCTCCCCGTCCCTGGGGTCGAGCTTGAGCGCGTGGTCGTAGGCGTCCAGGGCCTGCTCGTACCTGGTCAGCTCGACGTACGACCGCCCGAGCTGCTTCCACGACTCCTTGTCCGTCGGCTCGAGGTCGGCGCACCTCTTGAACGCGTCGGCTGCGGACTCGTAGTCCTTCGCGGCGAACGCAGCCTCCCCACGGACCTTCCACAGCGGAGGGCTGTCGGGCTTCACGGATATGCCCTGCCGGGCGTAGTCCATCGCCTCTTTGTGCTTGCCCGCCCTCATCAGCATGTTCGCAGTGCCGACGTATATGCCGGCGTTCTTCGGGTCGTGCTTCAGGGCCAGCATGTACGATGCGAGCGCGTCGTCGTACTTCCCCTTCCTGTCCAGGGCCATCGCCTTGTCCAGGTATGCGGACCTGTGGTGCGGGTCGGCCGATATGATCCTGTCGCATGTCCTGATGACGTCGTCCTCCCTCCCGAGGGTCAGGTACGCATCCTTCAGCCCCTCGAGCAGGTCCAGCCGGTTCGGCTTGCCCTTCAGGGCCTTCTCGAACGTCTTGACGGCTTCCTGCGGCTTGCCGATGGCCATCTGCGCCCTGCCCTTGTCCCGCATCGCATCCAGGTCCCCGGGGTCGACGGCCAACATCTTGTTGCACCAGGCGACCACATCCTGGTTCCTTCCCAGCTTGATGAGGCACTCCTTCTTGAGGTTCATCGCGTCCTTCGATTTGGGCGCGATGGCCAGGGCGGTGTCTATGAACGTCATGCACTCGTCGTGCCTGTTCAGGGACCTCAGGGCCCTGGCCTTGTCGAGGAGGGCCTCGGGGTCCTTCGGGTTGAGCAATATGATCCGGTCGCAGGTCTCGATGACCTCGGCCATCCTGTCGGACTTGAGCAGCGTCTTCTTCTTGTTGTTCAGCACGTTGACGTCCTTCGGGTCGAGCGCCAGTGCGTTGTCGAAGGACTTCACGGCCTCGTCGAGCATCTTGAGCTCCTCTTGGACGACCCCGAGCTCGTTCCAGACGACCTTGTTCCCGTTGTCGAGCCTCGCGGCCTTCGAGAAACTCTTCAAGGCGTCCTCCCGCCTGCCGACCTTGTGCTGTATCCTGCCCAGGTTGTCGTGGATGAACGCGTCGTCCGGTGAGAGTGCAAGCGCCTCGTTGAGCGCCTCTATGGCCTGCTCGACCTTTCCGTCGTAGTTCAGGGCGGCCGCCTGGCCTATCCAGAGCTCCTTGTCCTTCGGGTCGACCGCGAGCCCGGTGGCGTAGGTCCTCGCGGCCTCGTCGTACCTGCGCAGCCTCGCGAGCGCCTGGGCCTTCCTCTTGATGACGGACACGTCCTTGGGCGTGTGCGCGAGTATCTTGTCGTAATGACGTATGTTGTCCGGGTCTATCTCGATGACCCTGTTGTAGCTGGCAATCGCGAGGTCGATGCTGCCCAGCATCTCCTGGGTCTCACCGAGGGTGGACCACAGGTCCGTGGACTCGGGGGACGTCTCCACGGCCTTCCCGAGCCATTTCAGTGCGTCCTCGTTCTTGCCCAGCCGGAGCAAGGCCCTCCCGGCCACCGCCATCGCATCCGGGTTGTTGGCCTGCAGCTGCATGGATACGTTGGCGGCGTCCAGTGCCACCTGGGCCTTGTCGAACTTCAGGTACTTGGCGCCCAGCTTGGCGAAGGTGGCCGAGAACTCCTTGGGCATCTTGTCGACGAACATCATGCTCTCCCTGAGCATGGCGCCGGTCTGCTCCAGCAGGGCGATCGCATCCTGCTTGGACCCGCCCTTCTCGAGCTCCTCCGCCCTTTCGAGGTTCTTGCTGGCCTTGGCTAGCGCCTTCTTCTCTTTATTCAGGAGCGAGTCGAAGAGACCCAATCAGCATCCACCCTCTGGCTCAGCAGGACTTAATGATTTGTTTCGTTAAAAGCGTTTGTGCATCCGCGTCGCCGGTTCGGCGGGACTGGTCGGCCGCTCGTGGAGTCGTCGTCAGACGGGAGGATGTGTACTTATCGTCGATTGGGCCCGTCTCCAACTCCGTCCATACATAGAAATCTCGTAGAGATTTCTGAACGGGCTCCGAGTCGATGGTCAGACGATTTCAGGTCCTGGATGCGACATTCTAACAACGATTAAATAGGTCGAAGCATTATACGGGGATTCAGCTGACGAAATGTCAGACAAAACATCTTAGGATGGGATGCAATGAGACGCAGGGATGCGGCACAGGCAGCGGCACGGAATGCCCAGGCGATCGAGTGGGTCAGGACACACACGCTCAGGGACCTCGAGGATCTCTCGAACGAGATGTCGGGTCTCGGGCAAGATGTCAACGACATCGTCGAACTCCTGGATGATCTGAAAGAGATCGACCGAAGCCTGCACCACGTATGGGAGCCAGTTCCTGAGACGTGTGAGTACGCGGAGATCGCCGGATAGGTGAGCAACTATGTTCAGGACAAAGAAACTGACGCAGACGCAGATCGTATGCGAGGATGACTACCCGACATACGGCCACAAGAAGATGAACGACTTCCACGCCCACTGCTACGTGCCGCAGTTGGCGCTAGCCGAGGCGAGGCAGTTCGATGAGACTGTCGCCCTCGCGCGCTACCGCCCTGCCTATGGAGAGAATGAGTGAGGTATCGGGTCTTGATGCGCACGAACGCGCGGATGACCAGGCATCAAACCCATAGGGACGTGAAGTGCAGGTGCCGGGATTCGAACCCGGGCCGTTGGCTTTCGTCCCTCTCCAATTTTGTTTTCCTTGGCAGAGTTGGAAGGCCAAAATCCTAACCAGACTAGATTACACCTGCTCCTTGGCGAGGAAACGGCTTCTCCGATAAATACGTTTATCCCCCCGTCCGGGCGCCCATAGGCACCTCCTCGGTATAATGCGCAAAGTAGATATCTGGCGCCGCCAGTAGCGGCAGATGCAATGCAATCCTCAGGTCGGCATTCCCCGAGGACCGTCTCGGGGTTCGCGTCCGCAGTTCTGATCGCCGCGGCTATCCTGGTCTCCTATTCCTCTATCGCCGCCGCGGGGCCGGGCCCCGCACAGGGCCCGGAGGCCGCGTCCGCAGACGGAGGCCAGCACCCGGCCTCGTTCATGGCATCCCATCTGGCCACGCAGGAGGACATAGACGCCCTCGAGGCGAGGTTCGGCGTCCGGCAGGCCTCCGAGACGTATGATGTGCTGACCGTGGACGGGTTCGCGACCGGGCTCGCCCCTCACACGCATGAGGAGTGGCAGAGCCTTGTGGGGGAGCTGGTCATGTACGATGCCGAACCCATGCCGATGGACCTCCCAGGCTCCTACGACCTGTCGGTGAACCCTGAGTTCCCTGCGGTCGGCAACCAGGCGTCCCAGGGATCGTGTTCCGCATGGGCCGGGACATACTATTCGTACGGATACCTTGAGGCGGTCGACAACGGATGGATTGATGCCAGCACGGGCGCCTCCGACCAGCTGCTCTCCCCTGCGTGGACATACAACATGGTCAACGGCGGGAGGGACCAGGGTTCGTGGATAGACACGAACATGATGGTGATACGGGACTGGGGCGTCGCGACGATGGTGACCATGCCCTACGACGACGGGGACGCCACTAGCTGGGGTTCCCCGGATGCGTTCAGGGAGGCCCCCCTCCACAGAGGCTCGGAGGTGGGTTACCTCTACTACAATCCTTCGACGACCGTGGACGCGATAAAGGCGCTGGTGGCCGCCGGGACACCCGTGGCCTTCGCCATGGACGCCAACGAGTACACCGGCGGCTTCAGCGACGGCAACTACATCATATCATCGTCCGAGTACGCATCGACGTCTCTGAACCACGCCCAGACGATCGTCGGTTATGATGATTCGCTCTCGGACGACTCGGACACAGGCGCGTTCAGGGTCGTGAACTCCTGGGGCGACGGCTGGGGGGACTCGGGATACTACTGGTTCACGTATGCCGCACTCGAGGAGCTGGGCTCCCTAGAAGTCCTCTATCTGAACTTCATGGTCGACATCCCCGCATACGAGCCGGCCCTCCTGGGAGTGTGGCACTTCGACACCGCGCCGTCCAGGAACGCGACCTTGTCTGTCAGCGTCGGCTCGTCGCCGGGCACGGACGACACGAAGGCCCCGTACTATGACGGCGGGCTCTTCTCGACCTCGCAGGTCTTCCCCGGCTTCATGGTCCTTGACATGACCGAGTTCGCCGGCACCTTCTGGTCCGAGGGCGGCATGCACCTCACGGTCGGCGACGCCAGGAATGACGGCACGGTATCGTCCTTCAGGGTGGAGGGCTACGACGCGCCGTTCCAGCCCGGGCGAGCGTCTCAGCTGTCGGGGCAGTCGCCCGACGTGCCGGAGGACTCCCCCGCCACTGTCAGCGCCTACCTCGATCACTATGACATGATCGCCATAGACGACGCGCTCGAGTGCACGACACTGGAATGGTCCACCTACGGCCAGGCTGCCTGGGTGGGAGTGGACCACCACTCCTCGGCAGACGGTGACTCGATGCAGACCGGTGACATCTCTGACCTGGGCCTTTCCCGTCTCGACGCCCAGGTGGAGGGCCCTGCAGAGGTCACGTTCGATTGGATGGTGTCCTCGCAGTCCGGCGCCGACGAGCTCAGGTTCTACATCGACGAGGCCGTCCGCGACGAGGTCAGCGGCGATGTCGGCTGGGAGACGGTGTCCGCGTTCCTTGGCGAGGGCTCGCACACCCTGTCTTGGGTCTTCGCGAAGGACGGCTCGCTGAGCGCGTCCGATGACTCGGGTTGGCTTGACGCCGTCGTCGTCTCCTGGGACTCGCCGGAGCCGAACCAGGTGCCGGAAGTGGTCGCTGTGACCGCGTCCCCGGCCGCGTACTATCACCTCCCGGGAAGCACCGTCACGTTCCAGGTCCAGGTCGAGGATGTGGAAGGCGGTTCGATCTCAGTCACGTCCTCGTACGGGGACGGCTCGCCCGGTGATGTATCGACCCTCGAAGCCGTGTCTGCCGGGGAGACGGTCTCGTTCTGGTTCAACCACACGTACGCCGACGGTTCGGACGAGCCGTTCGCGACGGTGTTCACAGCCATGGACGGGGACGAGCACGACCCGCTGGACTGGGACGAGATGCTCCTCGATGTCATCGTCAACTCGCCGCCCGTCGCTGCGGTGTCCTCGGACCTCTCTTCGGCAGGCACCGGCCAGCTCGTCACGTTCGACGCCTCTGGGTCCTCGGACCCTGAGACCGCACATGCCCTGCTCCAGTACAGGTGGGATTGGACAGGGGACGGGGTCTGGGACACGGCTTGGTCATCCTCTCCCGAGGCGACTCACTCGTTCGACCTGCCCGGGGAGTACGATGTCGCGGTGGAGGTCTCGGACGGCATAGGCCTGGCTGACTCAGCGTCCGTGACCGTCACGGTCACCGGCGAGGCGATCCCGGAGTTCTCAGTCCTGGTGGTTCCCGTCTTCGGCATGCTCATGGCGGTGCTGGTGTTGGTCAGATCGAGGCGCCGCGGCGACGCCTGAGGGGCCCGCGCGCGGTCAGTGCATCTCGACGGTTTCCGCAGAATACTCGAGGGTGCAGTCGGGGATGTCGTCGTCCCCGACGCCGTCCCAGAGCCACGAGCACTCGCACGGCATCTCGACCGTGTTCACGACGGTCTTGAGGCCAGGGTCCGGGTTGTAGTCGATTATCTCCAGGTCCGTCACCTCGTTCGTGCTCACGGAGGTGACGTCGTAGGCGACGACCATGAACCTCACGGACTCGACGCCGTCGTATACGTCCACCGTCAGCTCGTAGAAGTCGTTCAGGGTCTTGGTGGCGTTGAACACCGTGCTCTCGTATACAGTGTCATACACCCCGTTGCCGTCCAGATCGACGAACACCCTGAACCACGCGTTCGGGTAGTAAGTCGTCTGGACATGATCGTCCTGATAGTTCACGAACTCGAAGGCGTCCAGCGATATCCTCAGCCCCGCGTCCCCCTCGTCGTAGAAGTCCTCGTTGTCGCCGACCCCGTCCGAGTCGGAATCGTCCGTCTCGTCGGGGTCATCAGGGAACGCGTCCCCGTTGTCGCCCACGCCGTCGCCGTCGGAGTCCGACCATTCGTCCGGGTTCCTCGGGAACGTGTCGTCCCCGTTCTTGCGGCCGTCCCCGTCCCAGTCCGCTATCGCCGATACTGGCGAGAGCGACGGGGATGCTATGGTCCAGAACAGGAGCATGGCCATGGCTATGAATACCAGAGCTGATGTCGTCATGACGTTGTGGAGAGCCTTCTCCTCCTCCCCCGTCAAGGCTGTGTCCTCCGTGCCAGTATGTATCATGTCGGCAGCCCTCTAAAATACTTGTCATTTCCGACCCGGAAATCCTCCGGACTGACCCATAGGGAACAATAAAATACGGTCAACCGGATTTCGTGTGCCGTGAGACATGCTTCCGTCGCCGGCTGGACCTCCGTTCTCGCGGCGGTCGTGTCGGCGGCTGTCCTGATACTGATGGTCTACCGGGGGACAGCCGAACCGGAAGCCGGCCAAATCATGTCCCTTGACCCTGTCGGCTGGTTGGTCCTCGTGTGCGCCTTCGCCGGCCTCGCGGTGTCCGTCGTGCTGCTCGCCTACTCCCGATTCCTGATGTACTCCGTGGAGTACTCCACGGAGAAGGACCGTCTGACGCAGTCCGACGAGGAGGCGGCCCCGGAAACCGCCGAGGAGGCCCCGGCGGCCCGCGACTTAAGCGGTCTGCCGGAGGACGAGAGGCGTTTGTACGAGATCATAGACGCCGCCGGCGGGGAGATTCTGCAGGTCAAGTTGGTCTCTTCCGGGGAGTTCTCCAAGTCGAAGGTGACCCGGCTGCTAGACAAGCTCGAGGGGCGGGAGCTTATAAAGAGGGAGCGCCACGGGATGACCAACATGGTCAGGTTGGTCAGGTGAGGCCGGGACCGGCATATAACTGCGTTATATCGCGTACTGACTGCCCAGTTCTGTCCAATTGAAACCGATTTCAGGACAGGATTAACGTGCTATTTCATCCTAAGGCTTTCTCGGCATCTAGACAGGATGCTGCATATGCTAAGGGGAGGAATATATGTATTTGCGCAGGACCGAGAAGATTACGGGTCTGCTCTTGGCAGCCATGATGGTGGTCCCTCTCGCTAGCCTCTGCGTGGGCGCGGACGATGATGTCCGCGAACCCAGGGCGGAGCGCGAGTGGACGATCATGCTGTACATAGGTGCGGACAACGAGTTCTATGAGAATGAGGCAGGGGATATAGTCGATTTCACGCTCGGACAGTGCAGGAAGGCGTTCGTGGACGACCTCACGGAGGGTGAGGTAGTCGACAACGTCAACTTGGTGGTTCTTGTCGACAAGAAGAACTCGGCCCCTTCGGGTGCTGAGGGCGTCTTCATATACGCCGATGCGGACTTCGACAACCCGATACACACATGGAACGAGATGAACACGTCCGACCCGGAGACGCTCAAGGCGTTCATCAACTCGGCGACCTCCGAGTTCCCGGCGAAGAAGAACCTGCTGATCACGAAGAGCGGCCACGCCTGGTGCGGGATATGCCCAGACATGGACGACGACGACCCGAGTGTCGAGACCAGCGAGTACTGGATGATGCCGATAGACGGCCTGAGGGCGGCGATCGAGACGTCCAGCGTTGGGCACCTCGACATGCTTCTCCTGGACGGCGACAACATGGCTTCGATCGAGTCATACTACGAGCTCAGGAACGCCGTGGATGTCTTCGTCGGGTCGCAGCAGGACGTCCCGATCGACGGGATGCCTTACCGGCTCATGTTCGGTGACTTGATCGACAATCAGTTGATGGAGCCCGAGGAGTTCGCCTGCAGGATCGTGGAGGACTACGTCCTCTACTACAACAACACGGCCGGCAACAAGGTCCTGATGGACCACCAGCTCGCCAACTCGCAGATGGCCGTGACCGCGTCCGCCTTCAGGACTGAGGGGGCAGAGGACATGGTCCTCGCGTTCATGGACTTCGTGTCCTGCATGCTGTACGGCATGGACTACGATGAAGTCGCCGAGGAGGAATCGCCGGAGAGGACGTCCTTCATCCCGAACCACAGGCCGCTCATCGCCTCTGCCAGGGATTTCGCCCTGATAGGGAAGATGGCCGACCAGGCGGGGTACGAGTGGCTCCCGGACGTCTATTCGTGGACCCAGATGTTGAGCGCTTACCTGAACCCGGATGACCCGCTGTTCTGGGACCTCGGGGTCGTTGAAGACAACAGCTTGTACATCGAGCGCGCCGCGGCCTTCATGGCCGAGGTGGACGAGAGCCGGATAGGCATGGCCCAGTGCCAGCTGCTGAACCGGTCGGGCAACTCAGACCCGCACGGCCTGAACATCTGGTTCCCGCCGACCTGGCTCCACTGGGAGGACCTCGACATGACAAGAACGAGGTCGTACGCCTACGACGGCATGGGCTCCTGGATAGACATCCCGAGGGAGTACTACTGTGTCGACTGCCCGCTCAACTACAGTGCGGCCGGCCTGGACTTCCTCTCGGACTTCCTCGTGCCCGGCTTCGCTGAGTCGCCCCACGACGAGCTCTGGATCCAGTTCTACGACATCTACTACGATGCCTGGTGGCTGGAGATGAATGCAGATA
This sequence comes from uncultured Thermoplasmata archaeon, assembly GCA_964488505.1. Classification (GTDB taxonomy): domain Archaea; phylum Thermoplasmatota; class Thermoplasmata; order UBA10834; family UBA10834; genus UBA9653. Next base: position 22,954 of record CAZAUI010000009.1, read on the forward strand.
ACGTTGGCGCAACAAAGCCTAGAGGGGGAATCTGAGCCAATGACAGGGTGCCGCTGAAAACCTCCCCAATTCTCCGTGCCAAAGGAGGGACGGCAGCCCCTTTCGATGAAACCCTTTACAAACCTCTTAAATCGTTTTCATCTTTCAGAAAGGAGCGTGCGCTGCCCGGTCAACGGAAGAGATGGTGGGGTAGGTCGGATTTGAACCGACGGTCACGTGGTCCCGAACCACGGATCATACCAAGCTAGACCACTACCCCGTGGTGGCGGCGCTCAGGGATAAGCCGAGGTGGTTTATATAATTGCGATTCGAGCCGCCGCGACCAGTAACGCCATCCATTGCGTCGCCCTTCAGGCCCCATCGTCGTGCGTCCTCAGGAGCATATCAGCCGCTAGGCCCCGCGAGGTAACTGGAGGATTCCGCGGGACGCACCAGCATCCCTGAAATCGTCTATTGCCGTTATTCACATACGGCAAACTATAAGTAGCGACATGCTTCTCCAAGGTGCATGCGAGACCAGGTGAGGGAGAAGGTCGCGGGAGAGATCTGTCTTTCCGAGGAACCGGGCAAGACCATCCGCAAGTGGAGGGAGCAGTTCAGCATCTCGCAGCAGGAGCTGTCCAAGCACCTGGGCGTGTCCCCCTCGGTCATAAGCGACTACGAGGCGGGCCGGAGGAAGTCCCCGGGCATCGCCACCATCAGGAAGATAGTCGACGCCTTCCTGGACATCGACGAGAAGACCGGCGGAGGAGTCCTCAAGCAGTACTCCCTCGCCGCGAAGACGGAGTCCATCATCTCCATCAAGGAGTTCGCCCACGAAGTGCTCGCGGACGAGCTCGTGGAAAGGATCTCGGGCGAGAACCTGACCCCGGCCATATCCCTGGACAAGCACATCCACGGCTTCACGGTCATAGACAGCATAAGGGCCATAACGACCCTTTCATCCTTCGACTACCTCAAGATATACGGCTGGAGCAGCCAGAGGGCGCTCGTGTTCACGGGCGTGAAGTTCGGCCGCTCCCCCATGATAGCCATAAGGGCGCATCCGCTGAAGCCCGCAATCGTCGTCTACCAGAAGCCCGAACAGGTGGACGAGCTGGCGGTCAGGCTTGCGGAGCTCGAGGGCCTGCCTTTGATCAGGACCGATCTCCCGGCCGGAGAACTCGTCGAGATACTGAATTCCCTTGGTTGACGGGGGCGAAAAATCGATGGAAGCAGGAATCGTGAGCTACGGAGCCTACGTCCCGCGCTACAGGATAGCTCCTGAGGAGATAGGCAAGGTGTGGGGCGTGGATGGGAAGTCGATGGGCAAAGGCCTGATGATATCGAGCAAGTCGATACCAGGCCCGGACGAGGACACCATCACCATCGCGGTCGAGGCCGCGAGGGGCATGATGAAGCGGGTCGAGGTCGACCCTCAGGACATCGAGGCGATATACGTCGGCTCGGAGTCGCACCCGTACGCGGTCAAGCCTTCGGGAACGATCGTGGCCGAGGCGATCGAGGCCTCTCCCGACCTGACGGTCGCGGACCTCGAGTTCGCCTGCAAGGCAGGCACGGCCGCCATCCAGATCTGCATGGGCCTCGTGGGCTCAGGGCACATAAAGTACGGCGTCGCGATCGGCGCGGACACCTCCCAGGGCGCCCCAGGCGACCCCCTCGAGTACTCCGCGTCCGCGGGCGGGGCCGCGTTCCTCATAGGCTCCAAGAAGGTCATCGCGAGGATCGACGGCATGTACTCGTACACGACGGACACGCCGGACTTCTGGAGGCGGGAGGGGCAGAGGTACCCGAGCCACGGCGGGAGGTTCACGGGCGAGCCCGCATACTTCAAGCACATCATCAGCTGCGCCAAGGGCATGCTCGCCAAGGCCGGCACGAGCCCCAAGGACTACGCGCACGCGGTCTTCCACCAGCCCAACGGCAAGTTCCCCACCAGGGTGGCCAAGCAGCTGGGCTTCTCCGAGGCGCAGATCAAGGCGGGCCTGCTGGTCCCTCAGATAGGCAACACGTACTCGGGCGCGGTCCCCCTCGGGCTCGCGGCGATACTCGACGAGGCCAAGCCGGGGGACAGGGTGTTCGCGGTCGCGTACGGCTCCGGGGCCGGGTCAGACGCGTTCGACATAACGGTCACAGACGAGATCAAGGACTTCGCGAGGGACAGGGCGCCCACGGTGAAGCAGATCATAGAGAACCCGAAGTTCCTGGACTACGCCCACTATGCGAAGTTCAGGGGAAAGATCAACCTCGGAGGCGGATGACCATGAGGAAGGTCGCTGTCATAGGCGTCGGGGACACCAAGTTCGGCGAGCTCTGGGACGCGTCGTTCAGGGACATAGGCATCAGGGCGGGCCTGTCGGCGGTCGAGGACGCGAACATATCCGCGGAGAAGATAGACGCGGTGTTCGTGGGCAACATGTCCGCGGGGAGGTTCATCGAGCAGGAGCACATAGGCGCCCTTATCGCGGACTACGCGGGCCTGGCGAGGGACCACATACCTGCGACCAGGGTCGAGGCCGCCGGGGCTTCCGGCGGGCTCGCGCTCAGGCAGGGCTATATGGCGATCGCCTCGGGGCTCCACGACATAGTCGTGGTCGGAGGCGCCGAGAAGATGATGGACGTGAGCGATGTCGCATCCGCTTTCATACAATCCTCCGCGGCGGACCAGGAGTGGGAGACCGAACTCGGGGCCACTTTCCCGAGCCTGCACGCGCTGATAGCCCGGAGGCACATGCACGAGTACGGCACCACGAGGGAGCAGCTCGCGGACGTCGCGGTCAAGAACCACAGGCACGGCTCGATGAACCCGAAGGCGCAGTTCCAGAAGGAGATCACGCGCGAGACGGTCATCGGCTCCCTGATGGTGTCGTCGCCTCTGCGCATGTTCGACTGCGCCCCGAGCTCGGACGGCGCGGCGGCGGTCGTCCTCTGTCCGCTCGACCAGGCGAAGAAGTATACTGACAACGCCATCGAGATAGCCGGCTCGGGCCAGGCGAGCGACACGCTCGCGCTGCACCACCGCAGGGACATACTGACGTTCGACGCGACCAGGGTCGCGGCCGAGCGCGCGTTCAAGATGGCGGGGGTCGCGCAGAAGGATATCGACGTCGCCGAGGTCCATGACAACTTCACCATCAGCGAGATACTCGCTGTCGAGGACCTGGGTTTCTTCAAGAAGGGCGAGGGCGGGAAGGCCACCGAGGACGGCAGGACATCCCTGGAAGGGGATGTCGCCGTCAACACGTCGGGAGGCCTCAAGGCCAGGGGCGACCCCATAGGCGCCACGGGCCTCGCCCAGGCGGTCGAGATAGTCACCCAGCTGAGGGGCAAGGCGGGCAAGAGACAGGTCAAGGACGCGTCGGTCGGGCTCACGCACAACGTCGGCGGCACGGGCGCGACGGCGGTCGTCCATGTGTTCAGGAGGTTCTGAGATGGCCACGGCACCGAGGTTCTGGAGGCAGAATCCGAGCAGGTACAACATGGTGGGCATCAGGTGCGACAGCTGCGGCAGGAACTTCTTCCCGCCGAGGGCGATATGCCCTGTGTGCCACAGGAAGAGCGTGGGCAAGATGGTGCCCGTGAAATACAAGGGCGAGGGCAGGATATTCTCCTTCACGGAGGTCCACGACGGCCTCGACGAGAGGGCCTCCCTGAAGCCGTACATGGTCGCCATGGTGGAGCTCGACGAGGGCCCGAAGGTCACGGGCCAGGTCATAGACTGCGACGCGTGCGACCTCGAGATCGGCACCCGGGTCAGGTCCGTGCTCCGGAAGCTGAGCGAGGAGGGCAGCGCCGGCGTCATACACTACGGCTACAAGTTCGTGCCCGTCAAGGACAAGTGAAGGCCGCTAGTTTAAGGTATGACCAGGCCGATTAGCGCTCGTCCTCTGGAAGGTCTCACAGATGTCGGAGCAAGGGTCGAAGAGGAGGCAGTCAGTCGCCATAGACGGCAACAGCCTCACGGTCGAACGGGTCGTCAGGGTCGCCAGGGAGTCCGCGGCCGTCGTCCTGGCGGACGACGCCAAGGGCAGGATGTCCTCGTCCAGGGCGTCCCTCGACAGACTGCTGGACAAGGGCGCCACGATATACGCGGTCAACACGGGCGTCGGCGACCTCGTCAGCTCACGCATCCCGAAGAAGGACCTGAGGGCTCTGCAGCTCAACCTCTTGAGGAGCCACGCGTGCGCCGTGGGGGAGCCGTTCCCGCAGGAGGTCGTGAGGGCCATGATGCTTCTGAGGGCGAACGCCCTCGCGAAGGGCTACTCCGGCGTGAGGCCGGACATAGTCGAGGCTCTCGTGGGCATGCTGAACGCCGGCGTCCACCCGGTCATACCCCGCCAGGGATCGGTCGGTTCGAGCGGCGACCTGGCGATGCTGGCCCACCTCGGGCTCGTCCTCGTGGGCGAGGGGGAGGCGGATGCTGGCTCCGGGCCCGAGCCCGGCATTGACGCCCTGGGCAGGAAGGGGCTGGAGCCTCTGACCCTCGAGCCGAAGGAGGCGATATCGATCATCAACGGCACGCAGGCCATGACCGCGCTCGGAGTGCTCGCGGTCCGGGACGCCGCGAACCTGGCAGACAACGCCCAGCTCGCCGCGGCGATGTCCCTGGAGGCGCTCAAGGGCACCAACGCGGCCTTCGACCCGCGGGTCTCGAAGGTCAGGCCGCACTCGGGCCAGGTCAGGGTCGCGGGCAACATGACGGCCCTGCTCGCGGGCAGCGAGATAATGGTCTCCCACAGGCACTGTTCGAAGGTCCAGGACGCGTACACCCTGAGGTGCATACCGCAGGTGATAGGCGCGAGCCTGGGCGCCATATGGTATGCGGAGGACGTCGTGGGCGTGGAGATGAACTCGGCCACCGACAACCCATTGTTCTTCCCTGACGACTCGTCCGTCGTCTCCGCAGGCAACTTCCACGGACAGCCGGTCGCGCTCGCCATGGACTTCCTGGGGCTCGCGGTCCACGAGCTCGGCAGCTTCTCCGAGAGGCGGACCGCGAGGATGGTGGATCACAAGCTCAGCGGGCTCCCCGCCTTCCTGACGAAGCACGGCGGCCTCAGCTCGGGCATGATGGTCCCGCAGTACGTCGCCGCGTCCCTGGTCGCCGAGGACATGGTCCTCGTCCACCCCGCGTCCGCCACCTCGATACCGACGAGCGCGAACCAGGAGGACCACAACAGCATGGGCACGATAGGCGCGTGGAAGGCCAGGCAGATCATAGAGAACGTCACGAAGATAGTCGCGATCGAGATGATCGCTTCGGCCCAGGCGCTGGACTTCATGTCGGCTGCCTCGAGCGCATGCGTCGAGGAGGTACGCGGGGCGATACGTTCCAAGGTCAAGCGCCTCGACAAGGACCGTTCGATGACCTCGGACATCGACTCGGTCGCAGCGATGATACGCTCAGGCGAGCTTGTACAGATCGCGGAGCACGCGTGCGGCTTCCAGAGCACCTGAACCTCGATAGGTTCAACTCGGAGTATGCGATACGGTCGTCCGCGGAGGAATCTTGTTGGAGGACCTCGCATCTAAGGCGATTGAGCACGCGATGAGCCTAGGGGCCGAGTTCGCAGACCTGAGGCTCGAGTCCTACAGGGGCACGAACATCGTGGTCATGGACGGCAGGACCAAGACGGTCTCGGCCGCTCTGCCCACAGGGTGCGGGATCAGGGCGTTCATCGGAGGCGCTTGGGGTTTCGCGGTCACGAACGACATCTCGCCGTCTTCGCTGTCTGCCGCGGCTGAGTCCGCGGTCAAGATGGCCAACGTCGCCAAGGACCGGGCGAAGGTCAAGTTCGAGATCTCCGCCGGAAGAGCGGAGCGCGCAGTCGACAAGTACAGGTGCGCCGTGCGCCCATCGGACGTGCGGACCGAGGACAAGGTGTCCTTCGCGGTCTCGCTCGACAAGTCCATGAGGTCCGCTGACCCGAGGATAGTCAGCACGAACGCCAGATATGACGACTTCGAGGGCGAGAGGGTCGTCGCCAACTCCTTCGGCACCCTGGTGCGCACGACGGAGGTCTGGACGCTCGGGGCCTGCTCGGCGTGGGCAAAGTCCGACGGCGTCATCCAGAGGGGGCATTCCGCGGTGGGGGCGGTCGGCGGCTACGAGCTGATGCGGACGGAGGAGGCGGAGACGATGGGATGCATCGCCTCGGCCCAGGCCATCAGGCTGCTGGATTCGAAGCCTGCACCGGCTGGTAGGCGCGTCTGCATATTGGACAACAAGATGACCGGGCTCTTGGCGCACGAGGCGATAGGGCATGCTTGCGAGGCCGACGCGATACTCGCCGGCGCGTCCGTGCTCGAGGGACGCCTGGGACAGAAGGTGGCCGCTCCCGAGATCACGCTCATCGACGACCCGACCATAGAGTCCACATTCGGCTACTTCTCGTACGATTGGGAGGGTGTGCGCGCGCGCAGGCACGCGCTGATAGAGAAGGGAGTCCTGACGGAGTTCCTGCACAGCCTGGAGTCGAGCAGCAGGATGGGGGTAGAGCCGAATGGCGCCAGTCGCGCCCACACGTACGGGGCCCCTCCTCTGATACGCATGAGCAACACGTTCATCGGCCCCGGGGACTGGGATAGGGACGAGCTAATCCAGGACACCAAGGACGGTGTACTGTTCCAAGGCAGCCAATACGGCTATGTGGAGCCCTCGAAGGGTCAGTTCATGTTCAAGTGCGGCGAGGCCTACGAGATCAAGTCCGGCGAGATAGGCCAACGATACCGCGACGCGTCACTCTCGGGGATAATCCTGGAGGTGCTCGGGAACGTCACGGGGGTCGCTGACGATTTCGTCCTGTGCGATCCCGGGTACTGCGGTAAGAACTACCAGGATGCGAGGACCACCGACGGAGGTCCTCACCTCAGGGTCTCGGATGTCGTCGTAGGGGGGTTGGCCTGAATGATCGACGAGTCTCAACTACTCGACTTCGCCGAGGATGCGGTCGCTCTGGCGATGCGCTCCGGCGCGGACAAGTGCGATGTGGCCGCAGCGGAGACGACGGCGGTCTCGGTCGACCTGGAGAAGGGGTCTGTGAAGCAGGCGAACATCGCGACGGACCCGGGTCTCGGCATCAGGACGTTCATCAAAGGGTCGTCTGGCTTCGCGTTCTGCACGGGGTTCGACAGAGGTGCGATGGCCGCCGCCGTCGAGATGGCGGTCTCGTTGTCCCGGGCGGGCACGCCCGACCCGGAGTTCAGGGACATCCCGCCTGCGGCGAAGCCCAGGAAGGTCTCGGGGCTCTATGATGCGAGCCTTTCGCAGATGGGCCCGGACGAGGTCGTGAGGATGGTCATCGAGATGGCGGACATCGCCGGTGACGACAAGCGGGTGTCTTCGGCGAACTCCAGCGCTGGCGTGGCCGTGTGCCATGTCGCCCTTTCCAACAGCAACGGCTTCTCAGGCGCTCAACGGCTCACCTCGGTGGACATGGTGGTCGAGGCAGTCGCGAGGGACGGTGATGCGATGTTCTCCGGCTACGACGGATGTTCCAGCCGCCGGCTGGAGGCCGGCGCGATCGAGCGCATCAGTCGGACCGCGCGCGAACAGGCCTTGAAGGGCCTGTCACAGACCAAGCTGGAGACCGGAGACTACCCGGTCATCATCGACCCCCTCGCCCTGGGGTTCATACTGTCGACCGCGGTCAGTTCCGGGGCGAACGCGGAGAGCGTCCAGAGGGGTCGGAGCTACCTCGCCGGCAAGCTCGGCCAGCCGGTGGCTGCGAGCGGCATAGTGATGACCGACGACCCGACGGTGGAGTGGGCAAGCGGGAGCACGTCGTTCGACGGCGAAGGAGTCCCTGCCGCCCCGCTCGTCCTCATCGACAACGGCGTGCTCGTGTCATACTTGCACGATTCGTACACTTCCGGGAGGGAGTCGCGCCCGAGCACGGGGAACTCCTCCAGGGGTTCAAGTGCCTGGAGCTTCAGACACGCCCCGGTCATATCCACATCGAACCTCGTCATGTCCCCGGGGGACTCCAACTTCGACGAGATGGTGAGGGAGACCAGGGAAGGCGTCTACCTGAGGGGCACATGGGACTACCCGAACCTCGCGACGGGCGAGTTCTCAGGGCTCATGATGGAGAGCTACGTCGTGAAGGACGGCGAGGTCGGCCCCGCCCTCAGACAGTCGACCATCGGCGTGGGCATGGTGGACATGATGTCCAGGGTTGACATGCTTGGCCGGTCGAGGAGCACGTACTTCGGCGTCACCGCCCCGCATGTGAGGATATCGAACGCGAGGATCGGCGGCTCCGGCTAGAACGAGTACTTCTGTCCGCACACGGGGCAGGCTCCGGTCCTCTTCGCGCATGCGAGGTGCAGCGTGTTTCCGCACCTGCAGTTGACGACATCGAACCCCTGCTTGATCTTGCCCTGGCAGTATGCGCACTTCGCGAGCCCTTCCGCCCGCGAGACCTTGAACGGCGCGCCCGGCTTGAACGCCTTGACCGCGGAGTCGAACTCGAAGCTCTGGGGCGCGCCGTCGAAGTGCCTCCTGCAAGCGATGTTGACCCTGACGGATATGTCCCCGGACGTGTCGGGCACGATCTTCGCCTTCAGCGAGATCTCCGCGCCCGGCCTCATGCTCCCCGCGGCCGGCAGATCGACGACCTTGAACTGTCCGGACAGTTCCAGGACGACCTCCCTGGCCATGACGTTCCCCGAGTTCCTGAGCTTTATGGTCAGGTCGCCGGGGACGCCTTCCTGGAGCCCCGTGGCCGACACGTCACCTGTGATCTCGGGCACATAGGACTCGATCGTCGTCTTGGCGGCGTCCAACGCCTCGGCCACGAACTCGATCGCCGAGTCGTAGTCCTTCTCCCTCTCGAGGTCAGCTAGCGCCAGCAGCCTCTCGGCCTCGGCAGTCGACACCCCTATGCGCCTCATCACCTCGACCGCGCTCTCGGCCGCTATGGATATGTCCACGAACTTACGGTGCGAGTCCTCGATGCCGAGGATGCGCTGGTCCGCCTCCATCAGTATCTGGAACGCCTCGGAGGCGTCCCCCTTGCCTGCGGCGTCCTTCGCCTGCCATATGAGTTCCTCGACCTGTCTCACGGATGCCCCGGAGGCCCTGAGCGGCTCCAGCCTGTTCTTCGCATCCGAGGCCAGGTTCTCTATCTTCTTCGAGATGACCTCTATGCACATGTCGTTGCATGCCCTGGCCTGCTGGAACGCGAAGTCCCAGAGCTTCTCCGAGAAGGAAGTGTGCGCGACCTCCAGGAGGTCCTCGCACGGCTTCGTCACGAGCCCCATCGACTTCGCGCGCGCTATGAGATCCTTGTTCTGCTTCATCACGTCCTTGATAGAGTGCTCGAAGAGCGCGACCGCCATGACGGAGCACTTCTGGAGAGCCTCCCTTGCCTTCGCGAAGTCGTGCTTCACCATGTGCCCGTGGGCCTTGTCCATCATCTTGTCGCAGTCGCTCGTGTCGATGCCGACCTTGCGCAGGCGGTCGACCTGCTCCTTCACCGAGCTCAGCTCGATGCGGACGCTGTCCATGCTCTCGCGGGCCGTGTGCAGCTCGTCGCCGATCTCGAGGGCCTTCGCGAGCGCATCGACGTACTTGCCCTTCGAGAGGAACCGCTCGGCCTCTCTGAGGAGTCCGGACGCATCCTCGCTCATGATGCCTTCGCCCGCGGCCTCATGCAGCTTCCTCCTCACCATCTCGACGGCCTTGGACCCGACCTCCTTCTGGAGTTCCGCGCGGTCCATCTCGGCCTCGCATTGCATGGCGAGCTTCAGGGCGTCCTGGTACCTCTTCTCGTTGAACGCCGCCACGCCGTCGGCGACGCATCTCTCGGCGACGCCGGTCCCGATCCCTTCGGATGCTGCCCTCTCGAGCCTGTCCCTGAACTTCTCCAGGGTGCTCCAGATGGTGTTCTTCGTGACTTCGGATGACGCCTCGGACGACTTCTTCGCGAGCTCGAGGGCGATGGCGTACTGGTGCCGCGTCAATGCCTCGACCGCCTGGTCCAGGAACCCTCTCGCGGATGCCACCTCCATGTCCAGGGTCTCGGCGTCCTTGAGGTTCGTCCTCGCGACCTTGATCTCCAAGGCCGCCTGCGAGCTGAGGTTCTTGACCTGGTCGATGTCGTTCTTGGCGGAGTCGATGCATCTGAGCGCCTCAGGGTAGTCCCCGGTCTTGGCGAGCGCCGCCGCCTTCTCCGCGAGCACCTCGGGCCCTGATGTGTCGACGCCGACGTTCTTGGCGTCCGTGATAAGCCTCTGGAGATCCTTCGCCATCGTCTGTGCGGCCTGGCTGATGGTCTCCACCGCTTTCTCGTCGCATCTCTTGGCGACCTCGAGCGCCTCCTCGTAGTCCTTGGCCTTCATGAGCTCCTTGGCCCTCGCCAGCAGCTCGTTGGCTTCGGAAACGTCGATGCTGTGCCCGTCAGCGAGGTCGATGTTCTCCTTGGATGTGAGTATGAACTTGGCGGCCAGGTACATGGCGAGCTTCTTCTCGGCCGCGTCGGTGAGCTGGTCCAGCATCCTCTCGGCGCCGTCGAAGTCGCCGTTCTGGAAGGCCCTCTCAGCCGACTGGAGGTCCTGGGCCTGCTTCGAGACGTCGGCACGGCTCGTCTGCGCCTCGGATATGAGCTCCTCGGCCCTCCGGATCTTGTCCTTGATGCCGTCGAACTTGGCGATCTTGTCCTTGAGGCCGGCCCTCGTCTCGTGAAGCAGCGACCGGGCGCCTTCGAGGTCGCTCACCTCGAACCTCTCCCTCGCGGCCTTCACGTTCGTCCTGGCCGCATCGATGTCGATCCCGATCGCCTTGGCCTCGTCGATGGTGTCCTTTATCCCGGAGAACTCGGCCTGGACGAGTTTGAGAGTCATCTCGTCTGCGCTGGCTATGATCTCCTTGGCCTTTGCGGTGGCCTCGTCGTAGACCCTGTCCTCCATCGCCTGCCTGACACGGTTGAGCAGTATGTCGAGGTCCGCGACGTCGACATCGACTCTCTTGAGCGATTCTATCTTCTCGACCGCGTGCGACAGGAGCTTCTCGCACTCCTCCTCGCCCGCCTTCTCTATCCTCTGCTGTGCGGCCTTGAGGAGTTCGGAGACCCTCTCGAAGGACTGTTCGGACAGCCGCTGCCGGGCCTCGGTCAAGTCGTCCTTGACCTCGGTCAGGTCCTCCTCCCCCGAGAACCCGCTCACGAACTGGTCCAGGTTGTGCAGCTTGTCGCTCAGTACGCGGGTCATGGCTGCGCTGGCCGAGTCGAGCCCGGCCCTGGAAAGCTTGATTGTCTCGGGGAGGTCCTCCTTCGACAAGGATGCCAGGGCCCTCTGCAGGAGCCCCTCGGTCTCGGTCATGTCGGCCCCGACCGTCTTGCCCAGCTTGAACGCCTTGTCGGTGGCGTCCACGGTGTCCATCACCTTGTCGTGGGCGACCTTGCGGGCCTCTCCCAGGCCCTGCTTCGCCAGCTCGGCAGTCCTCTCGTACTCCTTGGCCTCGAAGCTCTTCTTGGCGTCCGCCAAAGTCTTCCTGACGGCGGACGAGTCGCCCCCAAGGTCATCTGCGAACTTGATCGCCTTCGCGAGCTCGACCAGCTGGTCTCTGGCGCTGTAGAATACCGCGAGCTCGTCGTCTATCTCCTTCCTGCTCTGCTCGGCGTACCTCATCGCTTCCTCGAACTTGCCGAGCCTGAAGTTGTCCCTGGCCGTGTTGAGGAGCATTATGGGCTTGGTCATGTCCACGCCGATCTTCTTCGCCAGGACGAACTTGTCCTTGGCCTGGGCTATGACATCCAGCACCGACTTGAACTGCATCTCCCTGACGCGCTCGTTCGCGGTGTTCAGGGCGCGCAGCGCCTCGATGTAATTCTTCTTCTTGAGGGCGGCCTGGCTCTGCTCGAGCAGCTCCTGAGGCACGCTGATGTCCTCTTCGACCGCCTTGAGCCTCCGGATGCCCTCCTTCACCTCTCTGGACATCTCCTGGAGTCTCGATGATATGGAGTTCTCGCCTTCGGTCTCCGCCCTCTTGGCGTATGCGAGGGCCTCCTTGAACCTCAGAGCGTCGAGGGCCGCTTTGGCCTTCTCGACATGGGAGTCGACCTTCGACATGTCCGCCTTGAGCTCCTCGCCCGCAGCAGTGAGCTCGTCGACCGCGTGGATGGCGGCGCTCACCTGGGCCTTGATGTTCTCGCCAGCGCCCTCCAGCGCCTCCTTCACATGGGCCAGGCCCGTCTCGTACTCCTGCTTCTCGAGTGCGCTCTTGCCCTTCTTGAACAGCTCCTCGAAGAGCGAGACGTCCTCGCCCATCTCCTTGGACTGGTTCAGGACCTCCTGGGCCTGCGACAGAAGCTCTGAGAAGTACTCGTGAAGGGCCCTCTCCGCCGCGCCGTATGCGCTCTTGGCGCTCTTCATGGCGGTCTCGTGGTCGTCCCTGAGCACCTGCTCCCTGCTCTTCTCGAGCATCTCCAGGGCGCCTTTGGCGTCCGAGGCAGGGATCTGGGCGAGGTTCAGCAGCCCCTCCGCGGAGTCTGCGACCTCCCCTATGCGTTTGACGAACGCGGACCTGGCCTCCTCAGAGGCCTTCTTCGCGTTGGCCAGCGCGGACTGGTAATCCTTCGAGTTCATGGACGCGTTGAAGTCTGCGACTATGCGCTCGACATCTGACACGTCCGTGTCGTTCTCCTTGCAGATCTTGAGGAACTCCTGGAGCTGGTCGTACTCCTGCTCCGCCCTCTCCTTGTTCCTCGTGGCCTCTTTGGCACGCTCCTCGAGCTGCTTCGCCAGTTGGAGGCTCTTCAAGTAGTTGCCTGCCACGACCCATCTAGCTCCTGCTGCGCGGACTTATAAACCGAGCATCTGCTGGAACGCTTATACCCGTGTTCACATTTTAGTCAGGCGACTTAATAGTATCGCTCCTTGTATCAGATGTGATAGAGTGTCGGGGTGAACGGCCTTCCGGATGTCAGGTCCGCGCCTCAAGGCGCGGGGTGTCCATCCTTCCGGCGTCGCAGTTCCGCCGCGCGCTCCCCCGCGCGCGCCGAGTATGACTTGTCGGCGCAGTACGGCAGGTTGATCATGATGTTCGCAAGGGCGCCCTCCACGCCCGCGGCGGCCAGCAGCTCGGCCACCTCGATGTCCGAAGAGGCGCTCTTGATCCCCACGGATGCGACCTCCCTCGCGAGTTCCAGCGCCCTGACGCACATCTCGGCCGTAGAGGCGGGAACTTCTATCGCCTTCTTCATCGCGTCGTCGTACGCGTCAACGGCTCTCTGGTCGTCCGGGGACCCGCGTCTCGCACGCGCGGCCCGGACGACTTCCTGGTAGGAAGTCGCGTCCGCCCCTGCGGCCTTCAGCAGCAGAGCCGCCAGCTCGTCCGTCTGCGCCTTCAGTGCGGCGAGTCTGGGCCAGTCCTTCTCGTGCTTCCTGCTCTTCAGCGTGATCCCGCAGACCATGGACAGCAGAGAGGCCGACATAGCCCCTGCCGCGGCAGCCGCCGTGCCGCCGCCCGGCGAGGGTTCGTCCGAGGCGAGTTCGTCACAGAACGCCTTCAGGCCGTCCATGCCGTTCAAGACCAGATCCTCCTCTCGAGCACCTGATTGCTGGCGAAGCTCGGTATCCTGAGGAACCTGCCCGCGAGGTCGCACACGGCGTCGAGCGGGATGAGCCCTATGATCTCGCTCTCCGCGACCTCGACCCCGCGCGCCTCGGCCTCCTTCTTCACCTCGAGGAAGACCTTGGAGATGGGAGTAACGGTGTAATCGGTGAGGTTCATCGAGACCTGGACCATCTTCTTCTCGCTGAGGTAGAACCCCAGCGCTTTGAGGTTTGGCAGCCCTCCGCCGCTGGTCCTGATCTTCTTGGATATGGCCTTCGCGACCTCTACATCCTCCGACCTTAGGTTCACGTTGAACGCGATTAGAGGCATCCTTGCACCGATCGCTATCGCCCCTGCGGTCGGATGGACCGCCCTGGGACCGAAGTCCGGGTACCGGGACTCGTCGGTGAGTATGGCCTCCCTGAGTCCTTCGAACTGTCCCTTCCGGACGACCTCCAGGTTCTTCCTGTCGGGGCGTCTGGCAGCGGCCTCGTAGAGGTAGACCGGTATCTTGAGGTGCCTCCCTATGCGCGCGCCGACCTTGTTCGCGATGTCGACGCAGTCCTCCATGGTGGCCCCGGATATCGGAACGAACGGCAGCACATCCAAGGCGCCCATGCGCGGGTGCTCGCCCTTGTGCTTCGTGAGGTCGATCAGCTCGGACGCGGCCCTGGCTGCCCTGAACGCGCTCTCCTGGACGCTCTCCTTGCTGCCCGTGAAGGTTATGACGCTCCGGTTGTGGTCAGGGTCCATCTCGACATCCAGTACCTTGGTGCCCGGGACCGACCTTATGGAGTGCACTATGCCGTTGACGACTTCCTTCCTGCGCCCCTCGCTGAAGTTCGGGACGCATTCGATGACAGCACCCATATTGCCCGACCGTGGGGAATCGGCCTGCTGCTATTATAAAGAGTACTCTGCGCGCGCCAGGGTCTACTTCTTCACGACGTCCACGGCCGCGACCTTCTCGAGCACCAGCTCGGACAGCCTGCCCGGGTCGACGGTCGACATCTCCTTCTCGGTGATGCCGAACCTCGCGAGCCTCGCCCTGTCAGGTGCCGGGTCGCTGTCCGGCAGCCGGGCCCAACCTTCCCCGGGGGAGAATGTCCCCTTCACGACCGCCAGCACGACCTCCGTCGTGTCGCCTCCGACGCCCATCTTCTTGATCGCGTTCGATAGCTGCCTCTCCCCGGACGCGTACAGGAGCGTCTCCATCGCGAGCGAGTCGGAGGCGTTCCTGCCCTCGGCGGACGCTTTGGCTGCGTGGGCCTGGGCGCTGCTCAGGTGGTCGGCGCCGAACACCAGGTCTCCGTCCAGGATGATTACCTCGGAGTGCGCCTCTGCCGCTTCGGCGATCATCCGGGCCATCACGGCCTTCGCCTCTCCTTTCGCGACCTGCCTCGTCCATGCCTTTGCGCGGGTGCGGCCTTCGTCCGACATGTCAAACCTCGGTGCCACGTCACCTGTACTCTGCCAGGGACCGCTGCCCGTCCTCGGCGGCCGCGGGCATCGTGGGGTCCGTCTGGCCGAGCTGGTCCTTCAAGGACCTGGCGACAGCCTCCCCAATCGTCGGTATCTGCTTAAGCCTGTCGTAACTGGTGTTCCTGAGGTCTTCCAGGCCCTTGATGCCCCTGGAGTACAGTGCGCGTGCGCGCACCCTTCCCAGACCGCGGAGCTTGACGAGCTCCAGCAGTTCCGGCCTCACGCCATACCTCGCCCTGGTGACCGCCTCGGCACAATCGCCCGCTGCCTCCCGGTTGAAGAGCTCGGAGAGCCTGGACGCGGAGTGCAGGAGCCATTCAGCCAGCTCCATCTTGTTCCGTATGTCCCCCGGGCCGATCCCGAACGAGTTCGCTATCTCGTTCTCGTGCACCTCCGACATCCAGTCGTCCACCATCTTGGCCGTCTTGAGCGTGGATAGGTATAACTCGTACTCCTCGAGGTCCTCGGGAGGGTCGACCAGGAGCTTCCCCCTGACCTCGTCCAGATACTCCTCGATCCATTCGTAGTCGTTGCGCCTCAGGTACAGCATGGGCATGTCGGGGACCGTGCACACGGCGTGGACGAGTCCGAACCGCCTGCCGGGGACGTACTTCTTCAGGGCGTCCCTGATCCTGACCGCTGAGAGAGGGTCGATGTAAAGGTCGCTCACGCGCTTGCCGAACGGCGTCGCCGCGAGTCCGTCCTTCTCTTCCGCCATGCCCTCCTCCAGCAGGAACTCGACTATCGACTCTATCAGCTCGCCCAGGTACCGCACGTCCGTCTGGTGCGCGAGGAATGTCCTCTCGAAGAATGCGTTCAGCTCGTCCAGCGACCTCGCGTCCTTCGTGGCTATGAGCGCGAGGACATGCGACCTCATGGCGGGCTTGGTGCCCAGTTTGGACAGGATGCTCTCGTTCTCGCCCAGGAGATAACGCTCCATCAGGACGCCCCGCTCCTCCTCGTCCCTGGCTATCAGCACTGCCTCCCCGTACGGGTCGAACCGCGGCCTCCCGGCGCGGCCGCACATCTGCTTGACCTCGAGCACCGGTATGGACGCGAACCCCGCCTCGGAGTCGTATCTCCTGACATCCCTGACCACGACGGTCCTCGCGGGGAGGTTTATGCCTGCGGCCAGGGTCGGCGTGGCCACGATGCACTTAAGCTGGCCCGCCTTGAAGCTCCTCTCGACCATCTTCCTCTGGGCGCTCGTAAGGCCCGCGTGGTGGAACGCGCATCCGCTCTTGATGCACTTCCCCAGTCTCGCCCCCATGGTCGTCGGCTCGTCCTGTTCCCCGACCAGCCTGTCCGCGGCCTTCGCGAGCGCGGCCGAGTTCTCAGGGCTCGTCATGCCCTTCACCAGCGGCCCGAGGGCCCCGGCCTGGGACTCGCACGACTTGCGCGAGTTGACGAACACGAGGCACTGGCCTCCCGAGGACAGCGTGTCCTTGACTACCTCCTCGACCGGAGAGCCCCCGGCCCCCAGCTTCCTTCTGGAGTTGTCGGTGAAGAACAGCTCGCCGTCCGAGTACACGCCCTCCTTGAGCGGCACCGGCCGCCAGTCGCTCGTGACCAGCTCGGCCCCGAGCCATTCGGCCAGTTCCGAGGCGTTCTTGATCGTGGCGGACAGGGCGACCAGCTGCGCCTCCGGGTTGAAGGTCCTGAATTTGACCAGGGTCACCTCGAGCGTGGGGCCTCTGCCAGGGTCGTTCATGAGGTGGACCTCGTCGGCCACGACCACGGACAGCTGCTCCAGCCACTTCGTCCGATGCCTCAGCAGGGAGTCGGCCTTCTCCGAGGTGGAGATGACTATGTCGTACTTGTGCAGCTTCGCATCCGACTCGTCATAGTCCCCGGTCGACTCGGCGACCTTGATGCCCAGGTCGGAGAACTTGGCCAGGTCCTCGTACTTTTCAGACGCCAGGGCCTTCAGGGGGACAATATAGAGAGCCTTCCCGCCCCTCAGGACCGCCTGGAGCATGGCGATGTACGCAACGAGGCTCTTGCCCGATGCGGTGGGTATCGCGAGGACGACGTTCTTGCCGTCCATGACCGGTCCGATGGCCTGGGCCTGGGGAGGATAGAACTCCTCGATTCCATCCTCTTTGAGCTTGGCTGCGATCCTCGGGTCGAGCCCGGCCTCATCGACCAACATGCGGCGCACCTTGTCGCTCCCCGTCCTCAGGACGCTCCACCGGCTTCTCCATCGCTTCAGACTATTTATAAGGCATGCGCGCCCCGCAGTAAGTGCTCGGAAGCCGCCGTTCGAAGGCCGTTCTTGCGTACTGGCCTCCTTTGACGGATATGTACTTCGCGGCGCAACGCTTATCTAGCACAGTCCTAATAGCTTCGGCACACACTGGTGCAGCGATGGCAAGCATCACTACTATGAGGTCCGAGCTGGGCCTCCCGGACATCGAGGATTGGGTCAACTCCCAGAACTTCGAGTCGACAGCAGACGTCAAGATACCGCCCCAACTGGTCGACCAGGTCATCGGTCAGGAGGAGGCCGTCAAGGTCATCAAGAAGGCGGCCGAGCAGAAGAGGCACGTCATACTCATAGGGGATCCGGGGACGGGCAAGTCCATGCTCGCCCGGTCGATGGTCGACTACCTCCCCAAGGGGGAGCTGCAGGACGTCATCGCATACCACAACCCCGACGACCCGAACGAGCCCAAGGTCAGGATAGTCCCCACGGGGAAGGGGAAGGAGATAGTCCGCGCGCAGAAGATGGAGGCGGAGCAGAAGCGCGCCCAGAAGAACTCCTGGATGTTCATGCTGCTGTTCGGATTCATACTATTGTCTGCGGTCATGTTCCTGATATACGGGGACGCGACCCTGCTGCTCGTGGGGCTCATCGGAGGCATGCTCCTGTTCATGGTGTTCAGGTACACCGGGCAGAGGAAGGAGGCCCTCATGGTCCCCAAGCTGCTCGTGACCCACAAGCCCGAAGAGATGCCGCCCTTCATAGACGCGACGGGCGCGCACGCGGGCGCGCTCCTGGGGGACGTGAAGCACGACCCGTTCCAGAGCGGCGGGCTCGAGACCCCGGCCCACGAGAGGCTGGAGCCAGGGGCGATACACAAGGCGAGCAAGGGCGTCCTGTTCATAGATGAGATAAACATGCTCAGGATCGAGAGCCAGCAGAGCCTCCTGACGGCGTTGCAGGAGGGCGAGTTCAGCATCCTGGGCCAGAGCGAGAGGAGCTCGGGCGCCATGGTCAAGAGCGAGCCTGTGCCGTGCGACTTCATACTCGTCGCCGCGGGCAACCTGGACGCCGTCGGCAGCATGCACCCCGCCCTCAGGTCGAGGATCAGGGGCTACGGGTACGAGGTGTACATGAGGAACACCATGCCCGACTCGGAGACCAACAGGGTCAAGCTCATCACCTTCGTCGCACAGGAGGTGTCGAAGGACAAGAAGATACCCCACTTCAACAGGTCCGCTGTCGCGGAGATAGTCCGCGAGGCCCAGAGGCGCGCCGGCAGGAGGGGCATGCTCACTCTGAGGCTCAGGGAGCTGGGAGGCCTCGTCAGGGTGGCCGGGGACATAGCGATCGAGCGCGGGGACAAGATCGTGGACGCGAAGCACGTGCTCGAGGCGAAGAGCATCGCCAGGTCGCTGGAGCAGCAGGTCACGGACAGGGCGGTCGAGAGGCGGAAGGACTACAAGACCTGCCTCACCGAAGGCGCGGTCATCGGCATAGTCAACGGCCTGGCCGTGCTCAACTCGGACTCATCGATGGCGGAGTACTCCGGGATAGTGACCCCCATAGTCGCGGAGGTCACGCCCGCCCAGAACAGGGAGGGCGGGAAGATCATCGCGACCGGCAAGCTCGGGGAGATTGCGAAGGAGTCTGTCCAGAACGTGTCCGCCCTCATCAAGAAGTACACGGGCGAGGACATATCCAATCACGACATACACGTGCAGTTCATAGGCACATACGACGGCGTCGAGGGCGACAGCGCGTCGATCGCCGTGGCCACAGCGGTCATATCGGCCTTCGAGGAGGTCGAGGTGGACCAGACGGTCGCCATGACCGGCAGCCTGAGCGTCCGCGGCCAGGTGCTCCCGGTGGGCGGGGTCACCGCCAAGATAGAGGCCGCCGCGGAGATGGGCCTCAAGAAGGTCCTGATACCTGAACAGAACATGAAGGACGTCCTGCTCGAGGACAAGTACATCGGCAAGATAGACGTGGTGCCTGTGCGCCTGCTGAACGACGTCCTGACGCACGCCCTCGTGGGCGCACGGAAGGACGGCCTGCTCAAGAAGCTCGCGAGCCTCGTCGCGGGGAAGACGGGCGCGAAGCCTGCCCCTGTCACGGGCGACAGGCCGGTAGTCCACTGACTGAGGTCTAGCCATGAGGGGTCTGATCATCGGCCGTTTCCAGCCGCTGCACAAGGGGCACGTCGCCGCGATCAGGGAGGCCCTGGCTGCGTGCGACGACCTCGTGGTCGTCATTGGCAGCGCCGAGCTGTCGCACACGGCCGAGAACCCGTTCACGGCAGGGGAGCGGTACCAGATGCTCCTGTCATCCCTCGCGGACAAGGAGCGCTCGAAGGTCCACATCATCCCCATACGTGACGTCAACAGATACGCCGCGTGGGTGAGCCATGTGGAGTCATACGTGCCTCCTTTCGACATAGTGTTCTCCAACAACGACCTGACCCGGTCCCTGTTCTCGCAGTCGGGATACGAGGCCAGGCGGACCAAGGCGTACAGTCCGAGGTCGTACTCGGGGACCGAGATACGCCGGAGGATCGCCGCGGGCGAGAAGTGGCAGCAGCTCGTCCCAGCGCCCGTCGCCAGCATGGTCGAGGCGCTCGACGGCAGACAGAGGCTGCTAGACGCTGGCATGGGCCGCAGAAAGGGGAGGTGATCCCCACTGTCCAACGCAGACGCGCTCGGCTCAGCACTGAGGTCGAAGGGCTGGACAATGGCGGTCGCGGAATCGTGCACCGGCGGGAAGCTCGGGGACATGATCACATCGGTGCCTGGGAGCAGCGACTACTTCCTGGGAGGGATCATATCGTACAGCAACGCCGCCAAGGTCGGGCTGCTGGGAGTGGACCCGGAGTCGCTCAGGTCGCACGGGGCCGTGAGCGAGAAGGTCGCGCTCCAGATGGCCGACGGCGCCAGGGTCGCGTTCGGCGCGGACATCGGCGTGTCGACGACGGGCATCGCCGGCCCTGGGGGCGGCAGCAGGGAGAAGCCCGTGGGCCTCGTGTACATAGCGGTGTCCGTCAAGGACGGGAGCGCATGCAGGAGGCTGATGTCCGCGGGCGCGCGTGACGACATAAAGAAGAGATCGTCAGAGTCCGCGCTTGCGTTCGCCTTGGAGTTCCTGGCCAGCCCGCGGTGACCGCACTTTATCGACATTTCCAAAAGGTTCATTATCGCAAACATGCATGCGTTGGACAGTTCCAATGTCAGAAGGGGATGTACAGAGGATACCCACTGGAGTCGCTGATTTCGACTCGATCATCGGTGGAGGGCTGCCCACGGGCTCGGTCGTCCTGCTGCTCGGAGACGTCGGTGGCGGAGGCCTCGAGTTCGCGCTCACGTCCGCGGCGAAGATCGGCATAGTCAAGGAGTTCCCCGAGACGCGGTCGTTCATGCTCGGGCACGCTGGCAAGAACGGCATCCTGCCCGAGAAACTCAGCTACATCGCCTTCTCGAGGTCGCGCGAGGACATACTCCGAGAGGTGAAACTGTCCTTCAACCGCGACTTCTCCGACTCCCTGGTCTCGAACCTGATGTTCAAGGACTTCTCGAAGACGTACTTCATGAGGTCCGTCGTGCCGTCGAGCTGGACGGACGCGGACGAGGGTGCGCTGTTCTCCGACAAGAAGGAGGACGGCCTGATGGAGTCCCTGGTGAACTTCCTGGACGCGAACGCGCCCGGGAGCCTCGTGATAGTGGACTCGCTCACGGACCTGGTCGTCTCCGACACGGTGAAGTTCGAGGACGTCGTGTCCCTGATGAAGGGCATTCAGCGGATGGCCAAGAAGTGGCGCGCGGTGTTCTACGTGATACTCACGGACGGCATCCTGGACAACCGCCGGCAGCAGATGATCATAGACAGCGTCGACGGCGTGCTCAAGTTCGAGTGGGCGAAGTTCCATCACACATCGAAGAGGCAGAGGTACCTCTATGTGGAGAAGTTCATGAGCGTGCTGCCGCACCTGGACCAGGAGCGGATCGCCAGGTTCGCGACGCTCATAACCTCGCAGAGCGGCTTCGTCGTGATAAACACGGAAAGGGTGGGATAACGTGACGATCGCGGGCAGGGTGAAGACAGGCGTCGACGGTCTGGACGAGATGCTCCAGGGAGGTTTCCCTGAGAACCACATAGTGGTCGTCATGGGGTCCTTCGGGACCGGCAAGACGACCATGGCGCTCCAGTTCATAATGGAGGGGGCGAAGCACGACGAGCCGTGCATATTCATATCCCTCGAGGAGGACAAGGAGTCGATAACTCGGAACGGTGCGGCCTTCGGCTGGGACATCGCGAAGGCCGTCGACTCCAAGAAGCTCGGCCTGTTCAAGCTGGAGCCCTCCGATGCGAAGACCACGGTCACGAGGATAAAGAGCGACCTGCCGAAGTTCATCAAGACCTTCGGGGCGAAGAGGGTCGTTATCGACTCCGTCTCGCTCCTGAACATGATGTTCGACGACGACACTGAGCGCAGGACGAACCTGTTCAACCTGTGCCAGCTCCTGAGGAGCACGGGCGCGACGACCCTGCTCACGGCCGAGGTCAAGGACGAGAACCCGAGGTCCTCCAGGGACGGCCTGGCGGAGTACACCGCTGACGGCGTCGTGCTCCTGCAGTCCGACGAGGCGAAGGAGGGCGGGGAGGTCCAGCTCACCGTGAGGATCCTGAAGATGCGCAGGACGGCCCATTCGAGGCGCGTCAAACCCTACTCGATCACGGAGAAGGGGATAGTCGTGCACGCGGGCGCGGACGTGTTCTAGGTCCTGCCAACGAGCGAGCCCCGGACCGCGTCGGAGATGCGTCTCTCGTCCTTGTCAGAGGCCTTGTCCCACTTGGAAACCATCTCCTGGTTTATGACCGCGCCGAGCCTGCGCAGCCCCTCGGTGATCATGTCGTCCGAGGTGTACGAGAAGTTCAGCCTCAAGGCCCCGAAGCCGTCCCTGGGGTTCGGGTAGAACGCCCTCCCCGAGACGAACGCCACCCTCTTCTTCAGGGCCTTCTCGAGCAGCGCTGGTGACTCCAATCCCTCGGGGAGCGTCACCCACAGGAACATGCCTCCCTCAGGCTTGACCCACTTGAGCCCCTCGGGCATGAACTCGTCCATGCCGCTGAGCATGATCTTCATCTTGCGCCCGTATATCTCGCATATCTTCGCTATCTGTCTGTCCATGAGCTTGCGGGACATGTACTCGTGCGCGATCGCCTGGCCGAGGACGTTCGTGCAGACGTCGGAAGACTGCTTCGCGATGATCAGCTTCTTCAGTATCTCCGGGTCTGCGACTACCCAACCGACCCTGAGCCCCGGCGAGAGCACTTTGGAGAAAGTCCCCATGTAGACGACCCTGCCCTCGTCGTCGAACGCCTTCAGGGGCTTGAGGTGCTCGCCGACGTACCTCAGCTCGCCGTACGGGTCGTCCTCGAGTATGATGAAGTCGTATTCGGAGGCCATGTCCACGAGCCGCTCCCTGTTCTTCTCCGGCATGGTCACGCCCGCGGGGTTGTGGAAGTTCGGCAGGACATAGACTATCTTCGGCTGGTTCGCCTTCTTCACGAGCTTCTTGACCCGTTCCTCGAACAGGTCCAGGCGCATGTTGTCCTCGTCGATCGGGACGGGCTCGAACGCGGCCTGGTACGTCCCGAACCCCGTGAGCGCCGTCAGGTATGTCGGGGCCGAGATGACGATGACATCCTTCGGGTCTATGAACATCTTGCCCATCAGGTCTATGACCTGCTGGGACCCGCTCACGACCAGGACGTTGTCCGCTGAGACGTCCATGCCTTTGCCCTTCATCCTGTCGGCGATGGACTCCCTGAGCGGCGGGTAGCCCTCGGTGATGCCGTACTGGAGCACCTTCCCTCCGTCCTTCGACAGGACGTCCGAGGCGATCTCCCTGATGATCTCGACCGGGAAGGTCTCCGGGCTCGGCATGCCCCCCGCGAATGAGATCATGTCGGGGACCTGGAGGAGCTTCAAGAGCTCCCTCACATCGGACGCTTTCATCTCCCTAGCCCTCTGGGAGAAGTGTCTGGAGAAATCGCCGGCCAACTCATCCACCTCTGGTCGGATTAGGGGTCACAAGACGCATAATGCTTATCGAATTACCACGCAGGCCTGCGGCATTTGGGGTGCTACCAGTCCGTCGGTCAGCATACCGACGCCGTACCAAAACCATTAAAAGGAGCCATTGCTTACAACGCACCGTCAGCCATGAAGATGATACGCCAGGGCAAAGTCAAGGACGTGTACGAGGTCGATTCGCGCACGCTGGAGTTCGTGTTCTCGGACAAGATCAGCGTGTTCGACAAGATCATACCGTCCCTGATACCCCACAAGGGCGAGACCCTGTGCAGGACGAGCGCGTTCTGGTTCCAGGTCGCCCGGTCGTGCGGCATCAAGACGCACTTCAGGGAGTTCATACCGCCGAACCGGATGCGAGTGCACAAGGTCAACGTGCTCGAGCCGTCGAAGCTGACGAAGAAGACCGCCAACTTCCTTGTGCCGCTCGAGGTCATCTGCAGGTACTATGTGGCGGGCTCTCTCTGGGACCGGGTCAGGAGCGGAGAGGTCAAGCCGTCCAAGCTCGGCTTGAAGGGCAACAACGAGGTCAAGTACGGCGACAAGCTCCCGGAGCCGTTCGTCGAGGTGACCACGAAGCTGGAGGAGTTCGACAGGCTGCTCACCAAGACGGAGGCAATGAAGATCGCGTCCGTCAGCGCCCAGGAGTACAAGATGATAATCGACTCCGCCATCCAGATCGACGAGAAGATCGCGGAGGAGGTCGAGAAGCGCGACCTCATACACGTCGACGGCAAGAAGGAGTTCGCCTTGGACGAGAACAGGGACCTGATGGTCGTCGACACATTCGGCACAGCGGACGAGGACCGGTGGTGGGACTGGTCCGACTACTCCAAGGGGGAGTTCGTGGAGCTCAGCAAGGAGCTCGTCAGGCAGTACTACAGGGAGAAGGGGTACTACTCGAAGCTCACGGAGGTCCGGAAGCAGGGCAAGCCGGAACCCAAGATACCGGCGCTCCCGGCCGCGAAGATCAAAGTGGTCTCCGAACTCTACGTGGACATGTTCGAGCGCATAACTGGCGAGAGCTACAGATGAAACCGCCAGAGGCGGAAGGTTAATCCGTCCCTCGGCCTAACGTGTTCTCGACATGGAGTTCCAGGGCATAGACGAGTTCATGCGCTACCTGAAGTCGAAGTACGACGAGAGCGGGCGCAGGCACGAATGGCGCGCGCTAACCGGCAGGGACCATGTTTCCTCGTCATACGACACCTTCATCCTGACGGACCAGAAGGTCTACCAGATCAAGGCCCGGGAGCTGGCCCCTCAGAGGATGGCCGCGGTGGCGAACGAGGTGGGCGGTCCGTCCCCGGACATGTTGGAGATGATCAAGGGCGGTGCCCCGGTGCCGCTGAGCGTCATCTCGAGGGCGAGGGATGCGTCCGCGGTCGTGATGTTCGGGATGCAGCAGTACTCGTCCGACTTATCGGACGTGCTCAAGAGGGAGTACTACGGCTCGAAGCAGGACGCCCTCAAGGCGGAGCTGGACCGGAGGGTGGAGTCGATGGTCCAGAGGCCGGAGTTCAAGCACGCCTACAGGAACATCAGGGAGCGCGAGGACGGTTACTTCGCGTGACGGTGTTTCAAGCGCGCTTCAATACTTGAAAATGAGATAGAACGGCCGCCCTCGCGGACGGCCGGTTGTGGTTTCGGTCCGCTCTCAGGCCATCTTGCCGTCCAGGAACTGCTGGTAGCCTCCGAGGTCCAGCAGCCCGTGGCCGGAGAAGTTGAAGGCTATCACCTTCTCCTCGTTGTTCTTCTTCGCCTCGAGCGCTAGGTCGACGGCCGCCTTGATGGCGTGGGCGGTCTCCGGCGCCGGTATTATCCCCTCGCTCCTCGCGAACAGGTGCGCGGCCTCGAAGACCTCCTTCTGCTGGTACGACACCGGCTTGATCACCTTGGACTTCACGAGGGCGCTCACCGTCGGCGCCGCCCCGTGGTACCTGAGTCCGCCAGCGTGTATGGGGGACGGGACGAAGTCGTGTCCGAGCGTGTACATCAGGAGCAGCGGGGTCATCCCTGCGGTGTCGCCGAAGTCATACTCGAACTTGCCCTTCGTGAGGCTCGGAACCACCGTCGGCTCGACTGCGACGAACTCGGTGTCCAGCTTGCCCTTCAGCTTCTGCCCGATGAACGGGAACGTGAACCCTGCGAAGTTCGAGCCGCCCCCGACGCACCCGATCAGGTGGTCGGGCGTCTCGCCCAGCTTCTGGAACTGCAGCATGGCCTCCTGGCCTATGATCGTCTGGTGCAGCATCACGTGGTTCAGGACGCTCCCGAGGCTGTACTTCGCGTTGCCGTCCTTGACGCAGGTCTCCAGCGCCTCGCTGATCGCGATGCCCAGCGAACCCGGGTGGTTGGGGTTCTGCGCCAGCAGTTTCTTCCCGAACTCTGTGAGCGGGGTCGGGGACGGGTGGACCTCGGCACCGTACATCCTCATGATCTCACGCCTGTACGGCTTCTGGTCGTAGCTGGCCCTGACCATGAACACCTTGCACTTGAGCCCGAAGTAGCTGCTCGCGAGCGACAGCGCGGTGCCCCACTGCCCCGCCCCGGTCTCGGTCGTGAGGTGCGTGACGCCCTCCTTCATGTTGTAGTACGCCTGGGCGAAGGCGGTGTTCGTCTTGTGGCTGCCCGCCGGGCTCAGGTCCTCGCGCTTGAAGTATATGTGCGCGGGGGTCCCGAGCGCCTCCTCGAGCCTCGTCGCCCTCTGGAGGGGGCTCGGCCTGTTGATCAGCATGTACGACTGGAGCACCTCCTCGGGGATGTCGATGTACCTCTCGGAGGACATCTCCTGCGCTATGAGCGCCTTCGGGAAGATGGCCTCGAGGGCCGACGGGCTTATGGGCTGCTTCGTTCCCGGGTCCAGTGGCGGAGCGAGCGGCTCCGGCAGGTCCGGCAGTATGTTGTACCATTTCTTCGGCATCTCTTCTGGTGTCAATGTGGTCCTGATGGGTCTCATTGCAACCCTCCTTGAGGGATTCCCCTAAGTATAGTACAGTATATATCATTTTCGAGCATCAATGTACGGAAATGTATTGGAATTCACCGGAGGTATATAAGCCTCTTGAGCCGGCCGTCCCAGGTCCAATCGTCCTCGGTCACCGCCTCCTCCCTCCTGGAGATCATGTACTCGACCTTCGCGTCGGTGTCGTCCGCTTCGTGAACCGCGAGCGCCTCGGGTGTCATGGGTTCGACCGGGGACCCCCACTCCCTCTTGCCGTGGTGGGACAGCAGTATGTGCCTCAGCTTCAGGGCGATGTCGGAGGGGAACCCTTCGGTCGCCTTGATGCGGTCCGTGAGCATCTCGTCCCCCTGCACCACCTCGCCGAGCAGGTTGCCCTCGGGGGTGTAGTTGATGCGCGTGGTGACCTTGAGGCTCCTGACCTTGCCCACGTCGTGCAGCAGGGCGCCTGTGAGCACCAGGTCGTGGTCTAGCTTGGGGTGCTGACGCACGATCTCGAGGGCGATGTCCGCCACGTTGAGCGTGTGGTGCAGCAGGCCGCCTACGGCCGCGGAGTGCAGCTGTATCGAGGCCGGGGTCTCGCAGAACGAGTCCATGAACCTCTCGTCGGAGAAGAACGAGGACAGGAGCGCGCGCATATGGGGCTCCTGCACGGTGCCGACCAGCGAGAGCAG
This sequence comes from uncultured Thermoplasmata archaeon, assembly GCA_964488505.1. Lineage (GTDB taxonomy): Archaea > Thermoplasmatota > Thermoplasmata > UBA10834 > UBA10834 > UBA9653. The sequence goes on from CAZAUI010000009.1 coordinate 49,921, forward strand.
ACGCCCCCTCTTTCCCGGGATGTCGTCGACCTTGGCGAGGAGCTCGGAGACGTCGTAATCGCCTTCCGCCAGCGCCGTGACGGCGCCGCCGCTGTCCTTGCCCACGGAGACCTCGACCTGCCCCTTGTACTCGGAGGCCGAGCCCACTATCCTCACGACCTGGTCCTTCTCGAAGGAGGCGTAGAGCCTCTGGACCGACTCGCGGTCCCGGTCGCCCCAGTACTTGACGGTCAGCTGGCCGGTCCTGTCGGCCACCCTGAACTCGAACATGTAGCCGTTCCTGTACTCCGACACGGGCTTCTTGTACGCCACCGAGAAGTAGCTGTCCACCCTCTCGCCCGGCTTGAGTGCGCCCGCGAGCTGCTTGCCTGTTGTCTCCGGCATGTCCCTATGCACCTTCCCGACCAGGGTTATGGGCATCCTGTGGTAAACTCTTTTCACGATGGGTGGCCCGAAGGCCCTGCCGCTGATGCGGCAGGTCGCGGTATGCTCAATCGCCGTCCCCGCGTCCGAGGAGTAGGGTCCCCCCGGCATCCTCCGGCCACTCATGCCGTCGTCAGGGCATGGGCCGATGAACTCCCTTGGCCTTACGTGCACACTGCATCCAGTCATGGAATAAAATGTGACGGCACACGCCCGCACCCCTGGGGCAGTGTGCTCGTAAACGGTTTGCGTTCCCTCTTCTTGTGTGTTACCAGCACTTGGAGTACCCGCAGGTCCTGCACACGACGCAGCCCTCGACGTACTCCACCATGCTGCCGCACTCTGGACACTCGGGGCACACGTCCCCCTTGTCCACGTGGTTCTGCTTCTCGGGCACGGGCGCGGCCAGTCCCGCGTCCACCGCCCGCTCCACCTTGGACGCCTCGAAGTCCTTGGTGAACCTCTCCAGGGCCTTCGCGACCGCGTCGCTGCACGAGAGCACCATGCCCCCCGGCTGCCAGAGCGGCGACGGGCACCGTATGCCCCTGAGCTGCTTCGCGATCGACTCGGGGTCTATCCCCGACCGGAGCGCGAGCGAGATCAGCCTCCCGATCGCCTCGGACTGGGACGCGGTGCACCCTCCCGACTTCCCCATCTGCGTGAAGACCTCGCACAGGCCCCTCTCGTCCACGTTTATGGTGACGTAGAGGTGCCCGCACCCGGTCTCCATGCGCTGGGTGGAGCCGCGCGTGACCATCGGCCTCTTCCTCGGCACACGGGAGTCGGCCTCGGCCTCCCCGGGCGTCTCCTCCTCCTTCTTCTCCTTCTCCGTCCCGACGCTCAGGACCTGGTCCTCGCGGCTGCCGTACCTGTACACGGTCACGCCCTTGCAGCCCAGCTCGTACGCGAGGACGTAGACGTCCTCGACGTCCTTCGGCGTCGCCTCGCTGGGGAAGTTGACCGTCTTCGACACGGCGTTGTCCGTGTGGTCCTGGAAGGCGGCCTGCATCTTGACATGCCATTCGGGCGCGATGTCGAGGGCGGTTACGAACACCCTCTTGACGTCCTCGGGCACGCCTCGGATGTCCTTGAGCGTTCCCTTGGCCGCGATCTCCTTCATCAGCTCGTCCGTGTGGAAGCCCTTGGCCTTGGAGACCGCCTCGAATATCGGGTTGACCTCCGGGAGTATGTCCTTGTCCATCACGTTCCGGACATAGGCCACCGCGAAGATCGGCTCGATGCCGCTCGACGCCCCCGCGATGATGCTGATGGTCCCGGTCGGGGCGATGGTCGTGACTGTCGCGTTCCTCAGCGCCTCGAACTGGCCCTTGAGCGTGCTCTCGTTGAAGGTCGGGAAGTTGCCCCTCTCCTTCGCGAGCGCCGCGGACGCCTTGTGCCCTTCGTCGTCCACGAACGCCATGATCTTGGCGCCGAGCTCCATGGCCTCGTCGCTGTCGTACGGGATGCCCATGGTCAGGAGCATGTCCGCGAAGCCCATCACCCCCAGGCCCACCTTCCTGTTCGAACGCGTCATCTCGGCGATCTGCGGGAGAGGATACCTGTTGACATCGATCACGTTGTCGAGGAACCGGACAGAGAGATGGACCGTGTGCCTGAGCTTCTCCCAGTCCACGGAGTACTTTCCCCCTTCGTACGATATCATCCGAGAGAGGTTGATGGAGCCGAGGTTGCAGGACTCGTATGGCAGGAGGGGTTGTTCGCCGCACGGGTTCGTGCTCTCTATCTCTCCCAGCTTGGGCGTCGGGTTGTCCCTGTTTATCCTGTCTATGAACACTATCCCCGGCTCGCCGTTGCGCCAGGCCATGTTGACGATCATGTCGAAGACCTTGCGGGCGTCCAGTTTGGATATCGGTTTCCGGTCCCTGGGGTTGACGAGGTCGTAGTCGGTCTTGCCCTTGACCGCGTCCATGAACTTGTCGGTCAGAGCCACGGAGATGTTGAAGTTGGTCAGCTTGGTGCTGTCCTTCTTCGCGGTTATGAACGACATGATGTCCGGGTGGTCGACCCGCAGGATACCCATGTTCGCCCCGCGCCTCGTCCCTCCCTGCTTGATCGTCTCGGTCGCGGCGTTGAAGACCTCCATGAACGATATCGGGCCGCTCGACACGCCGGCCGTGCTCTTGACAGAGTCGTTGGCCGGCCTGAGCCTCGAGAAGCTGAACCCCGTCCCTCCGCCGCTGTTGTGCGACACGAACCCGTTCGCGAGGTACGCGTGGCTGTTGGGGACTGTGAGGTCGAAGACCTTGCTCCTGCCTGCCGGCACGACGTTCTTGACCTTCACGAAGAGATGCCCGTCGTCGTCAGGCTCCTCGTGGAGGCGCTCGGACGATTCCCGGTCGGACGCGATGCGGCCGGCGTCCACGGTCCGCAGCCTATCGGACAGGACCTTCGAGTCGAAGCCGACCTTGTCCTTGAAGCACTCGAACCCTGCAAGGGTGCACACCGTCAGCCGGGACCCCGACCTGGCGGTCGGTATGCCGACATAGAACATCATCGTCTGGACGTCCCTCGCCAGACGCTCGGAAGGGATGTCCGCGGACACGAGCCCGTCCGGGGCGACCCAGCCGTGGTCGTCGAATGTCCTCCTCAGGAACTCGCACAACCCTTGCTCGTCCGCCCTTATGACCCTGTCATCCACGCCGTCGACGAACTCCCTCGCCTCGTGGGGCACGCAGGTCTCAGAACCCCCGAGCCACCCTCCGAGCTTCATGACGGCGGTCGAGCCTTCCCTGAGCTGGCCGATCTTCACCCACCGGAGATCTCCGCCCTCCCCCTTCACCAATATCCTGTGGAGGGCTGTCCCCGTCAGGGAGTATCCCTCCTCAGTCTCGACTGTGAACACCTCTTGGGTACCGTTCTCGTGCTTCTCCTGGACGTTCTCCATGCCCTCATGCGTCTCGATCCAGGCTCCAGGCATCACGGACCCAAGGGTCATGCATCCGACATCGGTCATGACCATCGTCTCAGGGACCAGGCATTTGTGGATGAGCGCTGTGTACTTGATCGCGTCGAATATCTGCTCCATGGAGTCCCCGATCGGGAGCACGAAGCACGCCGAGAGCTGCCCCAGTTCCCGTCCCGCGTTCATCAGCGTCGGGCTGTTGGGCATGAACTCGAGTCTCGCCATGATCTCGTAGAACTTCGCCGCGATGTTCTCCGTCTCGGAATCGCTGGCCCCGTACGCCGTCTCCGCCGAGGCGATCGCCCTCGCGACCCTCTCGAACAACTGATGCGGCGTCTCAACTGGTTTGCCGTTCTCGTCCTTCTTGAGGTATCTCCTCTCGAGGACAGTCCTGGCATTGGAGCTGATCTGCGGTTCAAGGTCCCATCCGGAGTCTGTCTTGAACTGTCTGCCGTTCGGTGCGACAGAGTCCCCCTGCTTGTAGTTCGGCGCGCTTGACATCTCTCCCCCTCTCGCGTACCTGTCTATCCCCTACAGAGTACGATGCGGGTCGCACGGGTTAGATAGCCTCCCCCCTGTCCTTGAAGATGGAGCGAGAGCGTCTCCCTCCTCTTCATTGTGTAAACAGAGGCGAAAAGCTTTGCGGCTGCGTGCAGAAGGTGGAATGAGTGGACTTGATTTAAAGACGTTTTCCGACAAGACTTGGTAACACATCGACTGGCTGCGCGCCAGTGTTCTCGCATATTGTTATCCGATTTGTTATCAAATAGTTTATCATGTATCTTGGCCAGCAGCCCTAGATTCCATCGTTTCACAGGATTTCCAATGGAATACGGCAGATGACGGCGTGATAGTGATGTCATCGAACCTCCCCCGAACCGGACTGTAGACCTAGATGCCTCTGCGCATACTTTGTATAAGTGCCTGTCATTAACCAGTCGGCAGAAGTGCGCTCAGGTGGTCGTTTGAAGATCAAGGTCAAGCTCTTCGCAGCGTTCAGGGAGGTAGTGGGCGTGAAGGAGGAGGACCTCGAGCTGCCTCAAGGAATCACGGTCGACGGTCTGCTGGACGAATACGTCCGCAGATTCCCTGCGCTCGGGCGATACCGGGAACACATCATACTGTCCGTCAACCGGGAGTACGGGGCGCCCGCGAGGGTTCTCAGAGACGGGGACGAAGTGTCTTTCTTGCCCCCTGTCAGCGGCGGCTGAACCCGGGTGTCATGCAATATCTGCAAATACTCGTCTGCGCATAGTCCGGATTCACAGCGCAATCAAATCATACTGGCCGAGTGCCGTCCGGTCCTGGTGGTGGAGTAATGCGTCTTCAGGGTTCTTGGGTGCCTATCGTCGTCGCGACCGTGTTCATATTGTCATCAGCTGCGGTGCCCGTCGACGCGGAGGACGGGGCCGAGGGTCTGAGGTCGTCGGTGATCCCGATGGCTCCTCCCGAGTATTACGATTACAGGAACTACACGGAGATACGGGACATATTGCTGCAGACTGTGGCTGACCACCCGGAGATCGCGGCCCTGTACGACATAGGCGACAGCTGGGAGACCACTGAGGACCTCGCGGACCGGGACATACTGGCCATCAAGATCTCCGACAACGTGGGCACGGACGAGGACGAGCCCGAGTTCCTCCTGCTCGCGCTTCACCATGCTCGTGAGTGGCCCACGTCCGAGACCGCCTTGCACATCATACTCAACCTGACCGACGGTTACGGCGTCGACGAAAGGATAAGTTGGCTGATAGACAACAGGGAGATATGGATCGTCCCCGTCGTGAACCCCGACGGACTGGACTTCGCTCTCACGGTCGACGACATGTGGCGCAAGAACAGGCGGGACAACCTGGACGGCACTTTCGGCGTCGACCTGAACAGGAACTACAACGGCTCGGAGAACGGCGACCCGCTGGGCGCGTGGGGCGGAGCGGGCACCTCGGACCTGACCTACTCGGACACATACTGCGGGGAAGCGCCTTTCTCGGAACCAGAGACACAGGCCGTAAGGGACCTGGCCCGCGCTCACGACTTCCAGATAGCCTTCGACTTCCACACGTACGATGATTCGGTCATGTGGCCTTGGGGGTACACGACGAACCTGACGCCCGACGACGACTACCTGGTCGACATAGGGCAGCAGCTCGCCGCCCTGAACGGGTACGACGCGGCGCAGTCTGTCGCCCTGTACCCGACCACGGGCGACTCGCTCGACTGGCTCTACGGGAGCTTGAACATATTCGCGTTCCTGTTCGAGATGGGCGCGACGCAGTTCCACCCTGACCGTACGGCCGACGTCCTGGAGATCATATACGAGAACGAGGCCCCGACCCTCCTAGGGATCGAGCTCGCCGGAGACCGACTCCAGCTGCAGTTCGACATAGAGCACACGCCTCTCGAGGACCAGGCCTACTCCGCGGCGGGGTTCGAGGTCTCGGCCGACGTCACGGCTCACAGGGGCGTGGACACGTCCTCACTCAAGGTGGTCTACAGGGCGGACGGTGGGACATGGGAGGAGGCTTCGATGTCCGTGGGGACGTCGAACGACACCTACATCGGCACGATCCCTGCCCAGTCCGAGGGTGCGTTCATAGAGTACTACATCTCCGCTGAGGATCTGGGGGGCGTCGACCTGACCAGCCCGAGGTACGCCCCGTACGATGTCCATTCGTTCTCGGTGCTCGGAGACACGAACGACCCGCCGATGGCCGATGCGGGGGCAGATGTCACGATAGCGGTGGGCGGACAGGTCGTGTTCGACGCGTCAGGCTCGTCCGACGACAGCGGCATCGTGAGCTACCTGTGGGAGTTCGTCTACAACGGCTCCACGTGGTACCTGGACGGCGCATCCGCGTCGTTCAGCTTCTGGACCCCGGGCGTCTATTCGGTGACGCTCACCGTTGCCGACGCGGAGGGTTCCACCGACTCGGACGTCATGCTCGTCACGGTCGAGGCCACCGCGATCCCGGAGTTCACGGCCTTGCTCCTGCCCGTGGTCGCGATGCTCGCGCTCTTCCTGGTCATTCGAGCAAGACGACCCTGAGGCTCCTGGCCCTGGGGCAAGCGACATCGCCCGGCTCGACCGACAGGATCTTGCACTTCATGCCCTCGGTGGCCCCGAACGGGTTGCACAGCCTGTAGTTGGGGCACCCGACCGCGTCGCAGTCGCTCTCCTGGTATGTGATGACCGAGCCCTCGAGCGCCGACCTCGAGGGCAGCGCGGCCTTCGTCGGTATGCGTTCGACCTCGACGACCCTGACGCCGCCCTCGTGCACCTTGCACTCGTGGTGCAGGTCCCGCACGTCGGTGACCTTGTACCGCCTGTTCTCGTCAAGGTGGAAGCATATGTTCCTGACCTTGCAGTCCCTGCACTCGGCCAAAGGGCCCTGGAAGACGAACTCGTAACCTCTCCTGCACTGAAGCTCTCCGACGACAGTCACCAGTACCATTCCGGAAACCTCCCCTCATATCACTTTCGTGATCTTCGCCAGGCGCTCGGCCGCGTCTCGGGTCAGGCCTCGGTCTCCGAGGATGGTGTACCGGTCCTTCCGCAGCTCGTGCGCGTGCACGAGCGCGTCTATGACCTGTTCCTCCGAGACCCCGAGCTCCTTGGCGCTCGTGGGGGCTCCGATGAGCTGGAGGGCCGTCTGTATCCGCTGCCAATCCCCTCCGTGAAGGTACATCATCATGACTGTCCCTACGCCGCACTGCTCTCCGTGGAGGGCCTTGCCGGGCGCGATCCTGTCGAGAACGTGAGAGAACATATGCTCCGAGCCGCTCGTGGGGCGGGAGGAGCCGGCGACCGCCATGGATATGCCGGATATGATGATGGGCCTGATGGCGACCCAGACGCTGTCCTCGAGGTTCGGCTTGATTGCCGCGGCGTTCTCTATGATCGCCTCGGCCGCGTACTTCGCGAGGTTCGCCGCGCTCGAGCTTATCTGCTCGCCCCTGAGCCTGTCCGCGAGCTGCCAGTCCAGTATGGCCGCGGTGTTGGATATCACATCCGCGCATCCGGATGCGAGGAGCCGGTAGGGCGCCTTGAATATGATCTTGGTGTCAGCGACCACTCCCAGGGGCACGCTGGCGTTCAGCGAAAGTGAGTTCCCGCCGTCCTTTATGGACGCCCTCGGGCTCGCGATGCCGTCGTGGGACGCGGATGTGGGTACGCTGAGGAAAGGCTTCCTGAGGTTGAACGACGCGAGCTTCGCGAGGTCTATCTTGCTGCCGCCGCCGACCCCGAGCAGGAACGACGCCTTGACGTCCTTGGATACCTCCTCGACCTTGACCAGGTTGGTCCTGCTCGCCTCCCCGACCACGGTCTTCTGCACCTCGAAGCCCTTGTCCTGCAGGATCTGCTCGACCTGCTTCGCGGCCAGCTCGCCGGTCGTCTGCCCGGTCACGACGAGGGCGGTCCCCTCGAGCTCGAACTCCTCGCACATGGTGCCGGTCTGCTCGAGGACGTCGTGTCCAGCGAGGACCTGCCTGGGGAAGCTCATCGCCCTTACCTTGGTGAATCCGTCAGTCATGGCGCCGCACTACCTTCGAAGTGATATGTTCGCAACGTTCTTCAACTTATCGGGTTGTATCATGCACCGAGAATATATATGCTGGCACGGCCGGCTGTCATGCCGCGGACAGCCTCTGCATCTTCTCTATGAGGTCGTCCATCCTGAAGGGTTTCGGCAGGAACTCCACGGCACCTGCGTCCCTGGCGTCCCTCTCTATCAGCACGTCCGCGCTCACGAATATGATCTTCTGTGCCGGGTTGGTACTGATTATCTCCTTGGTCGCCTCGACGCCGTTCTTGACGGGCATGCGGTGGTCCATGATGATGATGTCCGGCTTGTCGGGCGCCGCCCCGTACCGCCTCACGGCCTCGTCGCCGTCGAACGCCGTGCCGACCACCTTGTATCCTCTGAGCTGCAGTATGTCCCTGTAGAGCTCGACGATGAACAGCTCGTCGTCCACGATCATCACCGTCGTCATGGGTCCTCCGCCCCCTTGAGCGACACCCGGAAGGCGCAGCCTCCGCCGGCCTCGGCGTCAATGACCCTGGCGGCGAGGCTCCCGGTCAGCGCCCGCGCGATGCTCCCCGCGAAGACGGCCCCGGAGACCCTGGCCATCTTGGACACGTCCGCCGCGCCGAAGCGCGAGAAGATGGTCTCGTCCAGTCCCTGCGGCATGACCGCGGCCTTGGCGGTGATGTCCACGACCCACCAGGTCTCTACTCCGCGGGTCTCCTGCCGGCCAGCCACTTCGACCGCCACGGAATCCTTCGGGCTGAGCTGCACCATGTTCACGACCAGGTTCCCGAACAGGTCGCGCACGCACTGCCCGCCGCCGACCTTCGCATCACGGACCAGTCTTGAGGTGTCCACGGTGACTTGTTTGAAAGGGAACATGTCCGAGATGTCCTCGGCCAGGGTCGAGAGCATGTCGTGGAGGTCTACTGGGGATGTCGGCAAGGTCCCCTTCCTGGTGGAGGCCACGAACCGCCTTATGCAGTCCAGGAGCATCGATGACGCCTTGACCTGGGACGCCGCCCTCTCGGCGAACTCCTTCACCTTCCTCTCGTCCTCAGGCTGCGAGTGTATGAGCTCGAGGTAGCTCAGCGTGGCTTGGTTCTTGTTGAGAATATCGTGGCTGAGCAGGTCCATGAGGACGCTCAGTTCCTCCGGTCCGGCGCAAGAGCCTACGTTCGCCAATTGAAGTCCCTCGGGGGTGTGCCCTGCTGTCAAGCCAACGGCCTGGGTCCTTATGAAGTTTTTCGGGGAAGGCGCCGTCCGCCGGCCTCCCCGGATATCGTCAAGCCCCGAAGTCCTCCAAGGTGACCTTGGGCTGAGGCGACTCCTCCTGAGCGCCCTCGCCGACCCACCGCCAGTAGTTCTTGGGGAGCGGTCCGGCGGAGTACTTGGGGTCCCGTCTGGACTCCACGTGCCTAACGTCCGTAAGGAGGGTCCAATAGCGCCCCGCATCCTTCCTCGAGAGCTTCTCGGGGAACCTCTTCCGCGAGTCTACCAGGATCTCGTCGCTGTGGCAGATATGGACCGTCTCCTCCCCGAGGAGCGCGACCGTGTATCCGGGCCGTTTCTTGGCGAAGTGCCTCAGGACCAGGTCGGCGATGTCGTGCTCGAGCCCCGCCCTGCCCACGAGGACCTTGTTCCTCTCGTCCTCCTGGAAGGTGATGTACCCCTTCGCCCTCCTGAACTCGCCCGTCACCCGCCTGATCCTGTCCTTCATCTCCTTGGACTCGGGACTGTTCTGGGCGAGATATCCCTTCGTGCCCTCCTTCTCTATCTGTGCCAGGACCTTGAATATGAGTATGAACCTGTCCGGGGACCTGTACCTGGAGGCCCAGAACATCTCGTCTTCGACTATCTCGTACAGCTTCTCGTCCTCGAGGAAGTCGAGCCCGCCGAACCGCTCCTTGAACTCGCGGTACGTGGCGTCGTAGTCGACCTCGTCGGCGTCCGTGGTCTCGTCGAAGTAGAACTGCCTGCCCTGGTCCCGGGGCGTGGGTTTCGCGCCCGTCACCCTGCTGACCAGGTAGGCGGTGACGATGGATCTCGGGACCGGTCCGAACAGCACCAACATGCTAACTGAACTCCAGGTAATTATAATCTAATCCGGATATAAGCTTTGGCCAAGGGCCTCGGCCGCCCGGACCCTGAAAAAGGATATCTACCCTTTATGTCATGGCAAGGTCGCGTGACCCCCTCGGACAGAGCCGTAAAGGACCACAGGCCTAACCGAACGGCGCTCTTGGAGCAGGCCAACGCCGCATACGACGCGGGCGACCACCTGCGGGCGCTGGCGCTGTTCGACGAGGTCATAGCTGCGGGGACGGACAACGAGGTCGTCCACAACAACAAGGGGGCCGCGCTCGACGCCCTGGGCATGTACGACCGCGCGGCCGAGAGCTACAGGGCCGCGGTGAGGCGGGCCCCCGGTTACGAGCTCGCATGGCACAACCTCGGCAACTGTCTGTACTCGAGGGAGCTGTACGAGGAGGCCGCGGAGGCGTACGGGAAGGCCTCCGCGCTGAACCCGTCGAGGCTGGAGAACCTCGCGGGCATGGCAAACTCCTACTCCAAGCTCGGCAAGGTCAGGCGGGCCAAGGCGGCCGTCAAGAGACTGGTCGAGGCCGCTCCCGCGACGAGTCCTGTGAGGCTCACGGCCGCCGAGATACTCCTGGACCTGGGGTTCAGCGTCGAGGCCGCTGAGGCGTGCCTCGAGCACATCAGGCTGCAGGGCGAGTCGACGGAGGCGCTGTCGGTCCTCGGGACCGCTTACCACGAGGCCGGGGACTTCGCGCACGCGGCCCAGACCTTCGAGAAGGCCCTCGCGATGTCCCCCAACAACAAGGAGCTGTACAACAACCTCGGATACTCGCTGTTCTGCGCAGGCTTCCTAGAACCTGCCCTGTCCGCCTTCGACAAGGCCCTCGCGATAGACCCTGGATACAAGCACGCATGGTACAACAAGGGCTACTCGCTCCACGGGGCGGAGAGGCTGGCCGAGGCCCTCGAGTGCTACGTGAGGGCGATCGAGATAGACCCGATGGACAGGGTCCTATGGAACAACTACGGGAACGCGCTCTACAACCTCGGCAGGTTCGAGGAGTCCATACCCCGTTTCGTCGAGGCGCTCAGGGTGGACCCGGACTACGAGATCGCGTGGAACAACATCGGGAACGCGCTCGAGAAGCTGGGCATGTGGCAGGAGGCGGTGCCGTTCCACGAACGCTCGCTGGAGATAAAGCCGGACTTCGACTACGCCCTCTACGCGAAGGGCATCTGCCTGTCGATGACCGGCCGGCCGGAGGAAGGCTACGACCTCGTGCTCGAATCGCTCACGCTCAACCCGGACTACGACGAGGCCTGGAAGGCCAGGTCGAGGATCGCGCGCCAGCTGGGGCGCTGGGACGAGGCGCTGAGCTCGATCGAGGAGTCCTTGGCCGTGAACCCAGGGTTCGCCGACGGGTGGGCGGACCGGGGCGACATCCTGTCCGCGACCGGGGACCTCGTGGGCGCGGAGGCGTCGTACAGGACCGCCATCAGGAACTTCCCGCCCATGCGGAACGGCTCGCAGGGCGAGTCCTCGATGCTCCGGCGCAAGGCCGAGGTGCTTCTGCGGCTCGGCAGGTTCGAGGAGGCGTTCCATCTGCTCGGCGATGCGATGACCGCGAACTCCTTCGACCCCGGGATCGCCTCCGAGTTCATCAGAGGATTGAGGCTGTCGTCCGACACGCCCATCCCCGGCGGGCTGAACGACGCGATGGAGAGGACGGACGACCCCAAGGTCCTCCTGGACTACTGCGAGCTCCTCCTCGAAAGGGGATTGCACGACGACGTCATCAGGGTGATAGAGAGGATACCGGAGTCGGAGAACCACCGCGAGCGCGCGGCGTACCTGGAGGCGCGCGCATACTGGCGCGCGGGGATACCCGAGGACGAGGTGATGGGGTTGTTGTCCGGGCTCTCGTGCGAGATCGCCTGCAGGTTCAGGGGAGAGCTGGCCGAGGCGAAGGGCGACATGTCGAAGGCGGCGGAGGAGTACGCCAGCCTGCTCGAGTCGCGCCCCAGCGATTACCAGGCCGCTGAATCGCTCGCGAGGGTGAGGCTGAGGCTGGGAGACGCGAAAGGCGCGTTGGACGCCGCGAGGACCGCCCTGGGCATTGACCCGTCGGAGCCGGGCGCGGTCGCGCTCGTGAAGCGGGCCAACGAGGCCGTCCGGGGAAGGGCGGGAGAGAAGCCCGGCAAGGGGAAGGGGTCCTGATGGGCGAGATACGCCTGCGCAAGAGGCACAGGATGAGACAGAAGGAGATTGCGGCCTTGGCGTCCGCGATCGAGGGCGCCACGGGCAGCAAGGTGTTCTCGGCCTCGGACACGGTCGACATGGCGGAGGGCCCGGACTTCGACGCGGTCATCGTGGACGGCAAGATCCTGGCGGTCGTGCTCGGGGGCGTCCCGTTCCTGACGGTGAGGGGCCTGCTCAGATACGGCGCCGCGAAGAGGTTCGTCACGGTGGACATGGGCGCCGTCAAGTTCGTCGCGAACGGCGCGGACGTGATGGGCCCAGGGATAGTCGATGCGGACCCGTCGATAGCCGCGGGCGACTTCGTCTGGATACGGGACGAGAGGAACAAGCGGCCCCTCGCCATCGGGAGGGCGCTCGTGGCTGCCGAGTCCATGCTGTCGAAGACGAAGGGCAAGGCGGTCGCATCCGTGCACTTCGTGGGCGACAAGCTGTGGCTTGTCGACGAGGCGGAGGAAGAGGAGGAAGAGGCCCCGGAACCCGACCAGTAGATTTTATATCCGAACAACGTTATTACACTGGCGAGGGATGCACTTGACGATTCTCAAGAAGAAACCCTTCTCCGGGACTTCAGAGTCCGAGCCGAGGGAGACGATGGGAGCAGAGCAGTACATTGACCTGACGGACATGGTCTTCGAAGACGAGGGAGTCTTCGACGCCGAGGGCGCGAAGACCGTCGTGAAGGTCGGGGAGATGTTCAGATACGAGGACCTGTCCAACCTGACGAGCCAGGTCTATGCGGGGAACATACTGATCCTCGACTACACATCGGTCGCCAACGACGACCTGACGATGAAGCGCCTGACCGCGGAGCTGAAGAACGTGGCCAGGGACGTCGACGGGGATGTCGCGGGCGTCGGCAAGAACCTGCTCATGGTCACGCCGAGGTCCATCAAGATCGACAGGAACAAGGTCAAGGGCGGCTTCTAGGAGCCGTCCGGCGCGGGCGAGACCCCCGCGGACCCGAGTCCTCCGCAGCGCGTCTTCATTCGGACAGCGGCGTGATCGCGGAGAACCTTCCGTCCTTGTAGAGCAGAGTCATGTAGCCGTGGTGTATCTTCGAGTGCCTCATCTTGACCGCTCTTATCCTCAGCTGGACGTCCGTCTCGCCGACCTCGACGAACTTGAGCAGGATGGCGCCGTCCGAGAGGAAGTCCTCGTTGTACGGCCCGAACGCGTGCCCGTTCTGCTGCGTCTCGGATATCAGGAACGTGGTCACGCCCAGCTTCTTCAGGAAGCCGAACAGGTGGAACAGCTCCTGGCGCGGGTTGGGTATCGTCGCGAGCGAGTAGATCGCAGTCAGGGAGTCGACGACGACGATCTCGACGCCCTCGTTCTCCACCTTCTTCCTCAGGTACTCCTTCAGTATCTTGAACCAGTCCCTGCCCACGTCCGCGTCCGTGTGCTCCAGCCTCAGCTTGCCTATGTCGACAATGAAGAACTTGTTCTCGTCGACCTTGCCCAGGCCGAGCATCTCCATCGCGGACAGGAGGCTCTCCTTGCTCTCCTCGATACTCACGTAGAGCACGTTGACGCCCTTCTTGCGGACGTTGCTGATGAGCATGTTCATCGCTATCGAGGACTTCATCGTCCCGGGCGTGCCCGCTAGCAGGACCACGTGCCCTTTCTTGACGCCGCCTCCGATCTTGGAGTCGAAGCCGTCGATGTACAACTGAACCCTGTCTTCGCTGTCCGTGCCTGAATCTGAAACCATGGGTTAGCCCCTCCGGGGGGGAGCGAGGCTACTAAAAGCATGGCCTACTCGTCTTAAAAGCATTTGTCCTTCAATATCACATCTAATAGTGTCCCGGGAGGACTCGGGCGGACATCGTCTCGACCAAACATTATATCCGGATAAGGCGTCTGCGACTGCGATGGTGGAGTACAAGGTCATCAGGGACTCGGTCCACGGCAGCATAAGGGTGG
>CAZAUI010000010.1:0-62981 GCA_964488505.1 uncultured Thermoplasmata archaeon
TCTCGGCCTTCGACAGCTGACCGTACTTGCCGACGTTCAGGCGCATGTGCCCTCTCACGAGGGACACGTACCCGTTCTTCACGGCGAGGGTGTCCTCCTTCGCGATGGTCCCGATCTGGTCGTCCCACAGGGACATGACAATCGCGCCGGTCTCATCGGCCAATGTGGCCTCTGCGACCCTTCTCGTGTTGCCGAACCGGCCGGGTATGTCCTTCGGCTCGCTGACATCCAGGCACTTGGCCAGGACATCCACCCTCTTGGACTGCGGGGTGAGGTCCTTTATCTTCGTCTCTACGCTCTGGCCCTCTTCAGGGGCGCTACCTACGCTCTCTTCCATGTCTATTCTTCCTTTTTTGGTGTGCAGAATTGCATTCCGTCGCGGCTACGCGGAAAATCAAACTCTAGGCGTAAAAACATCGCGCTGTTCGGCTTTTCCCGTGTCGTTCGGCACACAACTCGTGCTGGATACCCATTTACTCCGGTCCTTATTAATAACCTTCGCCGTTACACGCCGCCGGCACGGTGCCGGGATATATGGGTATCGCCCCCTGGTCTGCCGTGTCAGTGGCGGCGCCCCGTGGGAAAGTGATAAATACGCACCATGCGTACGCCGTTTGCGTTTGAGCAGAAAGACGCCATTGGGGGCCGTTGAGGTACATCTGCGCACCACACGCGACACCCGTGCTGTGGTATCCCAGGGCGCCTTCGCTCGTGATTCGGAAGGGACCAGAAGGGACTTCTGTTCCTGAGGGGGGATGCACTTGGAGCGCGCTGATTTGGGGCGGGCCATTTCTCCCGAACCCTCCCGCTCTGCCCAGGCGACCTTCAAAGCCAAGGAGGAGCCGCCTGAAGGTGTTCTTCACAAAGGCCTCGCGAGGTCATGCACGAGCGGCTCCCGGATCGTCTCTTCCCAGGGCGAGAGGATGCTGTACTCCCGGGACCAGTCCGAGATACCCGGGTTCCTCAGGCGGATCCTTTTCAGCCCCATGCCCGAAGCCGTCGTGCAGCCCGGGTCCGACGAGGGCGTGCTCGAGGTGCTCAGGTTCGCTTCCACGACAGGCTCCCCGATCATCCCGAGGGGCGCCGGCTCGTCCCCGTTCGGCGGCTCGATGCCCGTCCGGGGCGGCATCGTCCTCGACATATCGCGCATGGGCAACATCACGGGCGTGGACGAGGACGCCCTCACTGCGACTGTCCAGGCCGGCGTGCGCTGGGCGGACCTCGACCACGAACTCGGCAAGAAGGGTCTGACGCTCATGACCTGTCCGTCCAGCAAGTTCTCGACCGTGGGCGGCTGGGTCGCGACGGGAGGCGTCGGCATGAACAGTCTCTCGCGGGGCAGGCTCGTGTCCAACGTGCTCTCGCTCGAGCTGGCCACTCCGGCGCGCGGGCTCCTCAGGCTCACCCAGGCCGACAAGGAGTTCCCGCTCGTCTTCGGCAGCGAGGGACAGCTCGGGGTCGTGACCTCCGTCACGCTCCAGGTGAGGCGCATGCCTGAGCAGTCCAGGCCGCGTTTGGTGATGTTCCCGGACCACGGGAGCGCCCTGGCGTTCGCCCAGGAGGCGTCCGCGTCCGTGAACCCCGTGCATGTCTTCTACGAGAGCGCCCTCAGGGTCTCGTACACCAACAGGATGCTGGACAGGCCGCGAATCACCCCGGGGGACGCGATCGTGGTCTATCTCGAGGGCGAGCCCTCGCAGAAGGCGTTCGACTCGCTCATCGAGTCCAAGCGCCTGAACGAGGAGCCGGAGTACATCGCGAGGTACGTCTGGAACGAGCGGTTCTTCCCTATGAAGCTCCGCAGGTTCGGCCCGGGCATGCTCGGGCTAGAGGTCGTCGCCTCGAAGGGTTCCTTGAAGGCCGTCATGTCGTCCATATCATCCCTGTCGGCGCAGCTGGACCTCGAGCCGATGTTCGAGGTGCACATGCTCCCGGGGGACGAGTCCCTCCTCCTGTGCTTCTTCATGGCGGACCAGGGCAACACCTTCCTGTACACGCTCACGGCCTTCAAGTCGCTCCTGCTCACACGGCTCGCGGTCGACATGGGCGCGAAGCCCTATTCGGTGGGCATCTGGAACCACGCGTTCTCGGATGTCGCGGAGGCGGACCGGAAGGATGCCATGCGGCGCCTGAAAGTAGAGTACGACCCGCGGGGAGTGATGAACCCGGGCAAGTACTTCCGCCTCTCGGGCAGGTTCGGCGCGCTCAGCGGCCTTGTGATGGACCCGAAGCTGATGGGGCCGGTCCTGAGGACCATTCTGATGATGTCCCCGCTGGTCCTGCCCGTGTTGCATGTGGCCACGGCCTTCTCCCGTGAGAGGCTGGAGCCGAAGGACAGATCGATGGACCTCAGGGTCGCCGACGAGTGCGCCATGTGCGGCGCCTGCGTGGGCGTCTGCCCCGCGTACCTCGCACTGGGGGACGAGCGCGTCACGGCCAGGGGCAAGCTGCTGACCGCGAAGGCGATGGCTGCAGGGTTCCAGATATCCGAGGAGCATGCTCACAGGACCTTCCTCTGCATGAGGTGCAAGGCCTGCGAGCAGGTGTGCCAGTCCAAGCTGGAGCTCATCCCGTTCTACGAGGAGTTGGAGCGCAGGCTCGAGCACAGGTTCGGAAGGGACGCGCAGGAGATCGAGCGCTTCGTCAGGTTCTCGGAGTCGTCGCCTGAGTACGACGAACTCGTAAGGCGCGGGCTCGTCATCGGCGCGCCCAAGAACAGGGGAGGAGGTGGCCCAGGTGCGCTATGAGAGGTTCCACATACCCATCCAGACCTTCCAGTCGACCGCGCCGCCGGTCCCCAAGTTCGTCATCACCCGCGCAGAGAACTGCGTCAACTGCGGCAAGTGCGAGAAGGCCTGCATATTCGGCGTGCACAAGCGGAAGGAGGATGACCCCAGGGAGATGGCGGACCCCCTGAGCCACCTGTGCAAGAACTGCTTCAGATGCATCTCGGACTGCCCTCAGAGGGCGCTCACGATGTCCCTCGGGCAGGAGTACAGGGCGCTCGGGCGCGGCATATGGACGCCGCTCAGGGTGAGCACTATCTGGGGTGAGGCGGAGACGGGCAAGATACCCGTGCTGGGCGCTGGGTACAGAGGCATGTTCGCCGGTCCGGACTACGACGGCGTCTGGACCGACATGTCCGAGATCGTGAGGCCGACCAGGGACGGCATCCACGGCAGGGAGACCATCTCGACCAGCGTGGACATCGGGCGGAAGCCACTCTTCCTCGAGTTCGACGGCTCGGGGAAGCTGACCACGGACCTCGCGCCTGTGGTCGAGCTCTCGGTCCCGTTCATGCTCGACGCGACGAGGCTGGACGCGGCGGGCGCGAACGTGCTCATGGGGTTCGCCGCTGCGGCCGTGGCCTTGGACACGTTCCTCCTCGTCCCGCGTGAGCGGATCACGAAGGAGCTGATGGACGTCGCGCCGGCCCAGATCGTGCCCGTGCTGGGAGAAGGGATCGATGTCAAGGCGCTCGACATCGACCCGAGGACCCGCATGGTCCAGCTGCGCGTAGGTGCGTCCTGGAAGAACGTCGCGAAGGCGTTCGCGAAGAAGTACCCGGACAAGGTACTGTCCCTGAGGATCCAGGCGTCCAAGGGCGTCGAGGGGACCGTCCTGGAGATGCTGGATGCCGACGTGCCCGTCGCCCACCTCGAGTATGACGAGGACGGCAGGGAACAGGGCAGGGGCGAGACCAGACATGCGAAGGATTCGCTCAGGGCGGTCCACACTGCGATGACCTCCAAGGGCGTCAGGGACAAGATCACGATCATCGCTGGGGGCGGCATCGCGGCTGCGGAGCACGTGCCGAAGACGGTCGTGTGCGGCGCGGACGCGGTCTCTCTGGAGACTGCGCTCATGGTGGCCCTCAGCTGCAGGTACTGCGCCAGGTGCGAGCCGTCGTCCTGTCCAGCATCGATCGACAATGCCGACCCGGAGTGGGTCCAGGGGCGCGTGGTCAACCTCGTCGGCGCGTGGAGGGACCAGATGCTGGAGATGCTTGGCGCGATGGGCATCAGGGAGGTCCGGAGGCTGAGGGGCGAGGTCGGCCGTGCGATATTCTACGACGACATCCAGAAGGAGTTCCTGTCAATACTCTCAGGAGGTGGGAACCGTGGCTAAGCGTCCAGACCCTTACACGGATGCCTATCCCGAAGTGGCCCTGGCCCCCGCCGAGAGGCTCCAGTTCATGAACAGGTACACCGTCCACAGGGCGGACACGTGCATCTCGTGTGGCATGTGCGAGTCCCTGTGCCCCTACGGCGTGCACAAGCGCATCGAAGGCCACGCGAAGATACTGCCTCCGGACGACAGGAGATGCATCGGCCCTTCGTGCGAGGTCAACTACTTCTTCTGCGTCGCCAACTGCCCGACCAAGTCCCTCTCTGTACGTGAGAGCGACAACTACGCGAGCATGGGCGACGCGCGCTGGCCTGTCGAGATGATCACCGCCACCTGGCGCCAGGCGGAGACGGGGAAGCCGATCCCGCTCGACGACCCCGGCAACGTGGGCAGGTCCGGCGGCGGCTTCGACAAGCTCTACTTCAGGCTCCCGGAGGCGAAGGGCCGCTTCGACCCGATGAAGATCAGCACCGCGATCCAGCTGAACAGACGCGGCTCGGGCGAACGCATCGAGATACCCATACCCGTCTACGGCGGCGGCATGTCGTTCGGCTCGATAAGCGTCCACACGATGGTCGCGCGCGCGAAGGCCGCGAAGATGTGGAACACGTTCATCTGCACGGGCGAGGGCGGGTACCCGGACGCCCTGATACCGTACCAGGACAACGTCATAACGCAGATCGCCACGGGCCTGTTCGGCGTCAGGGAGCAGACGATACAGCGGTCGCGCATACTCGAGTTCAAGTACGCCCAGGGCGCGAAGCCAGGCCTCGGAGGCCATCTGCTCGGCGACAAGAACACCCCGGAGGTCGCCCGCATGAGGGAGGCGGTGCCGTACACCAGCCTGTTCTCCCCGTTCCCGTTCCACAGCGTCTACTCGGTCGAGGACCACAAGAAGCATCTGGACTGGGCGGTCGCGATCAACCCCAAGGCGCTCCTGTCCGTCAAGGTCTCGACCCCGAACGACGTAGAGATGGTCAGCGTCGGCAGCTACTACGCCGGAGCTCACATAGTTCACCTGGACGGCGGATACGGAGGCACGGGCGCCGCGCCCGAGATAGCCAAGAAGAACATCGCGATGCCAATCGAGTACGCGATACCGAAGGTGCACAGGTTCCTCATCGCCGAGGGCATCAGGGAGGAGGTGACGCTCATCGCGAGCGGAGGCATCAGGACCGCGATGGACGTCGCGAAGTCGATCGCCCTGGGGGCGGACGGCGCGGTCATAGGCACTGCGGACCTGGTCGCGCTAGGGTGCGTGAGGTGCGCCAACTGCGAGAGCGGGAGAGGCTGCCCGCGCGGGATAGCGACGACCGACCCGGAGCTCCAGGCCATCACCGATCCGGCCTGGGGCGCTGACAGGATCTACAACATGTACTCCTCCTGGCGGCTCCAGTGGTGCGAGCTGCTCCACCGGCTGGGCATGAGCGACATATCGGAGCTCAGGGGAAGGTTCGACCTCCTGGGCCACGGGGACAACCCCGCGAGGGAGGTGGGCAAGTGAGCCAGCACGCCCTGGAGGTCATCTGTTCGCGGTCCTGGATGCGCGGCTGCGCATCCGAGGGCTCGAGGATGATGGAGGCCGAGGGCGGCTGTGGCGTGGTCGGCCTCGCGAGCTCCGTCCCGATCGCAGGGAGACACATCTTCAAACCGCTCATACAGATGCACAACAGGGGCAACGGGAAGGGCGGGGGGATAGCCGCCGTGGGCCTCGACGCGTCTCAGCTCGGCGTCTCCGAGGATGTCCTGAAAAGCCACTACCTCGTCCAGGTCGCGTACCTGAAGCCCGAGGTCCGCGCAGCGCTGGAGAAGGAGTTCATCAATCCGTGCTACAGGGTCGATACGAGATACAAGGTCGAGACGAGCAAGGACCAGAAGTTCCTGAAGTCGCTCGAGGTGCAGCCTCCCGAGGTCTGGAGGTACTTCTGCAGGGTCAAGGACGAAGCCCTCGACTCCTTCGTCAAGTCCGCGGGATTGGATGCGCTCCCGAGAGGGAAGGCCGAGGACGAGTTCGTCTATCAGAACAGCTTCAGGACGAACCACAAGTACTACGCGTCATCCGGCATGTCGGCCTTCGTGATGTCCCACGGGCGCAACATGCTCGTGCTCAAGATCGTGGGCTACGCCGAGGACGTCATCACCTACTACGGCATGGAGGACTTCAAGGCGCACATATGGATCGGGCACCAGAGGTACCCGACCAAGGGACGTGTGTGGCATCCCGGCGGCGCGCACCCGTTCATCGGCCTCGACGAGGCCCTCGTGCACAACGGCGACTTCGCGAACTACCACACGGTCTCGGAGTACCTGGCACAGAGGAACATCGTGCCCTTGTTCCTGACGGACACCGAGGTCTCGGTCCTCCTGTTCGACATACTGAACAGGACCTACGGCTATCCGTTGGAGCACATAATCGAGGCGCTCGCGCCGACCACCGAGAGGGACTTCACCCTCCTGCCGGAGGAGAAGCAGAAGATCTACAAGGCGCTGCAGAGGACCCACATACACGGCTCCCCGGACGGCCCGTGGCTGTTCATCATAGGCAGGAACGCGCACTACGAGGGCAGGCTCCAGCTCATGGGCATCACCGACACCTCGATGCTGAGGCCGCAGGTGTTCGCGCTCGTCGACGGGGATGTCCAGATAGGCCTCATCGCCTCCGAGAAGCAGGCGATAGACTCCGCGCTTCAGAGCATCTCCAAGGAGTTCCCCTCCGTCCCCAGGTACGCCGACAGGTACTGGAACGCCAGGGGAGGGAGCCACACCGACGGCGGCGCGTTCGTGTTCTCGCTCCACCCACAGCCCGAAACCCCGGCCTCGCTCAGGCTCATATGCACGAACAAGTTCGGCTCGATGGTCACGGTCCAGCACACGGACTGGGACAGGGCCGCCGACCTCGAGCTGACGAAACGCCTCCCGAGGTCCCCGAAGGCCGGAGACCTAGGGGACGAGTTCGCTGCCCGCAAGGAGCCGATCCCGGAATTCAAGCTGTTCGTCCGCAGGCTGCCCGAGCTGAAGGTGTCGGAACTCAACTCGCTCTTCTCCCAGATAATCAAGTCCGCATCTGCCAGCGACCTTGCGGCAGACGAGTACCTCGAGATACTCTCATTCATGGTGGACCGCAGGTACCCGACCGGGCGGTTCAGGAGGAGCAGGATAGTCGAGAAGGCGAACGAGGCGATCGAGACCATACTGAGGTCGCTCCCGAGGATCGAGTCAAGCTCGAAGTCGAACTTCGCCCTCGTGGACCTGAAGAACAAGGACAAGCTCCAGCCCCCAGCGTCGCCGTACGGTAAGCTCGCCATAGACTGCGAGGGATTCCCCATGGAGGGCGAGGGCGGCGTATCGTTCGTGATCAAGGCCGCGAAGGACCTCGGCTGGAACAGGGTCATTGTCTTCGGCGCCCACGGCCAGCGGTTCTTCGGCTGCGGACTCGGGCCGAGGTCGAAGGGTTTCAGGATAGACGTGTACGGCAGCCCGGGTGATTACCTCGCATCGGGTCTGGACGGAGCAGAGGTGGTCGTCCACGCCAACGGCCAGGACCAGCTGGGCCAGATACTCAGCTCCGGGAAGTTCGTGGTGCACGGCGATGTCGGCCAGACGTTCCTGTACGGTGCGAAGGGCGGCGAGACCTACGTCCTGGGCAACGCCGCGGGACGCCCGCTCATAAACGCCGTCGGCAAGCCCCGGGTCGTAATCAACGGGACCTGCCTGGACTACCTTGCGGAGTCGTTCATGGCCGGCAACCCGCTCTACGGCGGAGGTTTCGTCATCCTCAACGGCGTCGCGTTCGATGGCAAAGGGGAGCTTGCGGACCTCCCTGAGCCATACCCGGGCGGGAACCTGTTCTCGCTAGCATCGGGCGGGGCCATATACGTGCGGGACCCGAAGCGCCTCGTGGGCGAGGAGCAGCTCAACGGCGGCCGGATAACGAGGCTCATGCCGAAGGACTGGGAGCTCATACTGCCGTATCTGAGGGAGAACGAGCGCCTGTTCAACATCCCCGTCGAGGACTTCCTGCTCAAGGTGGACGGCGTCAAGAAGCACCCCGAGGACGTGTACAGGAAGATCGAGGCGATGCCCCGCATCACCCTGGCTGGGAAGACCCAGGTGCAGGACCTCGGCGAGTGACACGGTCGGATGTCCCGAGGCCGCCCCGAGGCCGCCGCCTCCTTGATTTGTTCTGGTGAAAGTTGATATACCCGCGCATAGTATGCGCTGTGTACGAAAAGTATGAAAAGTGTGATTAAGATGCGTCCTCACGAGATGGAGGTCTACGGCACTGTCAAGGTCGGAGAGCGCGGCCAGGTCGTCATTCCCGTCGGTGCGAGGGGCAAGCTCGGCATAAAGGCGGGCGATTCTCTCCTCGTCATCAGCACGCCGCACAGGGACGGGCTCGCGATGATCAAGGTGGAGTCCGTCAGAGAGATGATCGAGAAGATGAACCTCGGCCTGTCCCAGACTATGGATGGAGTCGCGAAGAAGCAGTCGAAGAGGCTGAAGCGCTGACCGCGCGCAACCGATAATCAGATTCATGACCACGAGGAGGCGGTGACGACATGGCTAGCAAGATCATAGAGGTCGAGAACCTCGAGCATTCGTTCGGGGACTTCAAGGCGGTCGACAACATCACATTCTCGGTCGAGGAGGGTGAGATATTCTCCTTCCTGGGCCCCAACGGCGCTGGCAAGAGCACGACCATCAACGTGCTCACCACCCAGCTGGCGTGCCAGAAAGGCTCCGCCAAGGTCTGCGGGTTCGACGTCCGCACGAAGCCCCACGACGTCAAGAAGTCCATAGGCATCGTGTTCCAGGACGAGGTCCTGGACCGCGACCTGACGGTCCGCGAGACGCTGGAGTTCCACGGCCGGATATACTCGATGCCCCGCGACCAACGGCTCGCGAGGGAGAAGGAGCTCATAGCGCTCGTGGAGCTCGAGGAGAAGGTCAACGAGAGGACCAAGAACCTGAGCGGCGGGATGAAGCGGCGGCTCGAGATCGCCCGCGGGTTCATGACCCGGCCGAGGGTCTTGTTCCTGGACGAGCCCACGATCGGCCTGGACCCGCAAACACGCCTGCGCATCTGGGACTACATCAAGGGCATCAACGAGGAAGGCACCACGATATTCCTGACGACGCACTACATGGACGAGGCGGACAAGCTCAGCGACAGGGTCGAGATAATCGACCACGGGAAGATCATCGTCTCCGGCACCTCTGAATCCCTGAAGAACACCCTCGGGGAGGACATGATGTACCTCGAGACAGCGGACGACGAGAAGGCGGCCCTGGCTGCGAGGAAGGTCCCCGAGGTGTCCGAGGTCAAGAAGATGTCCAGCGGCCTCGAGCTGATACTGAGCGCAGACGGCGCCAAGGTCATGCCGAGGGTGCTGCGCGCCATCGAGACGGACGGGGTCGATATCGTGAGCGTCAAGATGAAGAAACCGTCGCTCGACGACGTGTTCGTGCACTACACCGGCCGGGAGCTCAGGGACGGGCCGCCGGACCCTCCCATGCACAGGCCGAGGAGGCATTGACCATGGGCAAGGAGTTCCTCACGATCTACTGGAGAGAGATGATCAGGTTCGTCAGGTTCAGGGGCCAGCTCTTCGCGGCCCTGGTACAGCCGGCCCTGTGGCTCCTGCTGTTCGGGGTCGCGATGACCAGCAACTTCACGAGCGATGCGGTCGTGTTCCCGACCGTCCCAGGGGTCGTCGACATCGATTACCTCACATTCATGGCGGCCGGCGTGATGGCCATGACCGCCCTGTTCACGTGCCTCTTCGGCGGCATGGGCTTGCTCTTCGACAAGAACTGGGGCATCATGAAAGAGATGCTCGCCAGCCCCATGCGGTCCCACCACATCCAGATAGGGGTCGGCCTCGGGGGCGTCACCAAGTCTCTCATACAGGTGAGCCTCATCATGGTCTTCGGACTCGTGCTCGGGGTCGAGTTCTTCCCGGGCTTCTCGGGCGTCGAGATTCTGGGAGCGGTCCTCGGCATATTCGGCTTCGTCGTCGTGTTCTCCGCAGGGTTCATATTCCTGTCGGCCGGGCTCGCGATGAGGGTCGAGAGCATGGAGAGCGTCCAGGCGATCATGACCCTCCTGACGATGCCGCTCATGTTCTCGAGCAACGCGCTCTACTCCACCAGCTCGTTCCCGCAGTGGCTTCAGGCGATATCGTCGGTGAACCCACTCACGTACTTCGTGGACGGCATCAGGTACTTCGCCATGGGCGGGGAGTTCACGGCCATGGGCACCCACTACGAGTACTCGTCCGGGGACATCGTGCTGGCGTTCGTGTACCTGTTGGGCTTCACCGGGTTGACGTTCGTGTTCGCGTGGCAATCCTTCAAGACCGCCAGGGTGAAGTGACCTGGGCCCGTCCGGAGAAGGGGTCCTTCGGCCCGGCGGACCCGCTCCGGACGGCTGTCTTTCCGGACGCGGACTGTCGGAAAACGCCCTGCCCGGGACCGTAATGTCAGCAAACTTAAATACGAACGTATGGATGCCTCGCCCCGAGGCATTCGGACATAGCCGAAAACGCCCTCCGTCCGCTTCATCGGAACGGGGGCGGGAAAGGGTGCTAAGATGTATGACGTAGTCAAGGCGGAGAAGCTCACGCCGGACGTGACGAGGATAGAGCTCAAGGCCCCGCACATAGCCAAGAAGGCGAAGGCGGGACAGTTCGTCATGCTCACGGTGGACGAGCACGGCGAGAGGATACCGCTCACCATGGCGGACTTCTCGGCGGAGAAGGGGACAGTGACGATCGCGGCCCTGGAAGTGGGCAAGACGACCAAGAAGCTCGGGAAGCTCAAGGCGGGCGACAAGCTGTTCAGCCTGGTCGGGCCGCTCGGGCTGCCGACCGAGCTGCACAAGGTGGGCACGGTCTGCTGCATAGGCGGCGGCATCGGCCTCGCGCTGATGTACCCGGTCGTGAGGGCCCTCAGGGAGGCCGGCAACAAGACCATATCCATCATCGGCGCGAAGAACGAGAAGCTCCTGATCTACGAGGAGGAGATCAAGGCGGTCAGCGACGAGTTCTACGTGTGCACGGACGACGGCTCGAAGGGACACCACGGCTTCGTGAGCGACATCCTGAAGAAGCTCATAGCCGACAAGAAGGACGTCAAGATGGTGTACGCGGTCGGCCCGATCATCATGATGAAGGTCATATCGAACATAACTCAGCCGCATGGGATACACACGGTGGTCAGCCTCAACCCGATAATGGTCGACGGCACCGGCATGTGTGGCTCGTGCAGGGTCATAATCGACGGCAAGACCAAGTTCGGCTGCGTCGACGGGCCGGAGTTCGACGGCCACAAGGTGGACTTCGACAACCTGATTGCGAGGAACAGGAGATACATGACCGAGGAGCAGCTCTCCCTCAAGCGGTTCCAGGAGGAGGGGAAGTAGATGGCCGAGGAGCAGAAGAAGGCGCCGAAGAAGATAGTGCCGAAGAAGTACCCGATGCCCGAGCAGGACCCGAAGGAGAGGGGGCACAACTTCAACGAGGTCCCCCTGGGCCAGGACGCGCAGACGGCCATACTCGAGGCGCAGAGGTGCCTCCAGTGCAAGCCGAGCCCCAACAGGAAGCTCTGCATGGACGGCTGCCCGGTCGAGATAGACATCCCGGGCTTCATCAGGCACGTCCAGGAGGGCGACTTCGCGGGAGCCATCAAGGTCATTAGGGAGAAGCAGAACCTGCCCGCGGTCTGCGGCAGGGTGTGCCCCTACGAGGTCCAGTGCGAGGGCAACTGCGTACTGGGCAAGAAGAACGAGCCCGTCGGCATAGGCAGGCTCGAGCGGTTCCTGGCGGACTGGGAGCGCAGGGAGCAGAAGCACGGCAAGATAGACGTCCCGCCGGCGACCGGGAAGAAGGTCGCAGTCGTGGGCGCCGGCCCCGCGGGCCTGACGGTCGCGGGCGACCTGGCCAAGCTCGGCCACAAGGTCACCGTGTTCGAGGCCCTGCAGCACTGCGGTGGAGTGCTGGTGTACGGCATCCCCGAGTTCAGGCTGCCCAAGGAGATCGTCAACGCCGAGGTGGACTACATCCGCAGGTCCGGGGTCGACATCAAGAACGACTTCGTCATCGGCAAGGTGGACACCGTCGACGACCTGCTCAAGGAGTACGACGCCGTGTTCGTCGGCACAGGCGCTGGCCTGCCGAACTGGACCAACCTGCCGGGCGAGAACCTGAACGGCATCATGTCCGCGAACGAGTTCCTCACCAGGACCAACCTGATGAAGGCCTTCAAGTTCCCCGAGTACGACACCCCCATACGCGTGGGCGAGACCGTCGTCACCCTGGGCGGAGGCAACGTGGCCATGGACTGCGCGAGGACATCGCTCAGGCTGGGCGCGAAGAAGTCCATCATCCTGTACAGGCGCTCGGACGCCGAGCTCCCCGCCAGGCGCGAGGAGATACACCACGCCAAGGAGGAGGGCGTCCACTTCGAGCTGCTGGCGGCCCCTGTCAGGTTCATAGGGGACGACTGCGGCAACGTGAAGCAGGTCGAGGCCATCCGGATGCAGCTGGGAGAGCCGGACGCTTCCGGGAGGAGGCGGCCGATCAAGATCCCGGGCTCGGAGTTCAAGGTCGACTGCCAGAACGTGCTCATAGCCATCGGGCAGAGCCCCAACCCGCTGGTCCCCATGACCACGCCGAACCTGAAGACCACCGAGGAGGGCACGATCGCGGTCGACGAGCACGGCAGGACCTCGAAGAAGGGAGTGTTCGCCGGCGGCGACATCGCGTCGGGAGCGGCGACCGTCATCCTCGCGATGGGCGACGGCAAGCGCGCCGCGAAGGCGATGCACAGGTACCTCACGGACGACCAGTCGTGGCCCGCGCCCGAGGTCTTCGAGAAGGCAGCCGAGGGCAAGTGAGCCCCATCGGACGGCCGTCAAACCCCTTCGACAACCTCTTATCCGTTCTTATTCTGCAAAAGCGCACTCGGATGCTAGATGTACAAGAATATAGTCGATAAAAGGGATATCTTCCCGGCTCATCTCTGCTTGAGCGGGAGGGCGAAATGGAACGTGCTCCCGGTTCCTTCCTTGCTCTCGAACCACATGTCCCCGCCGTGCTTCCGGACTATCTCCCGGCTCACGTACAGGCCTATGCCCACGCGCCCGTCCTCGCGCACGAGCCCGTCGTCTGCGAGGAAGAACCTGTCGAAGACCTTCTTCCTGTCCTCGTCGTTGATGCCCTGGCCCGTGTCCTTCACCCATATGTGGACCCTGCCACCCAGGATGTCCGCGCCTATGGTGATCTTCCCGCCCTCGTCCGTGTACCTTATGGCGTTGTGGACCATGTTGAGCATGACATCGTGCATCCGGAGCCGGTCCGCCTGCACGACAGGCAGCTCGTTCCCGAACATGACCGAGAGCGTGTGCCGCTTCCTCGCGACTTCGCCCTCGAGCTCCTTCACGACCTCCCTGGCCAGCATCGCCAGGTTCACGGGTTCGAGGTCGAGCGCGAGGGTCCCGTCCTGAAGCCTGGTCATCTCGAGCATCTTGCTGACGAGCGCGTTTATGCGGTTCACGG
Organism: uncultured Thermoplasmata archaeon; assembly: GCA_964488505.1. Lineage (GTDB taxonomy): Archaea > Thermoplasmatota > Thermoplasmata > UBA10834 > UBA10834 > UBA9653. The sequence goes on from CAZAUI010000010.1 coordinate 13,686, forward strand.
AGGATACCATCGCGTGTATCTTCTCGCGCAGCTTGGGGCTCGTGTCCCCGTACATGCCCTCCGAGGCCATCTCCAGGTACCCCAGTATGGTCGTGAGCGGGGTCCTGAGCTCGTGCGAGATGGTGTTCACGAGGCTGTCCTTGGCCCTGTCCAGCTCCTTCATGTCCTCGAAGGCCTTGCGGACCGACTCGAAGTTGGCCTTCAGCTCCTCCCTGAGCCTCGCGTTCTCCAGAGCGATCGCCGCGTGCGCCGCGAACGGCTCCGCGATCTCCCATTCGGCCTCGGTGAACCTGCGCGACTTGTCCCGGTACAGGTCGAGCACGCCCTCGACCTCTCCGGCCTTGCTCTTGAGAGGTATGCACATCATCGTCTGGCTGATCTCGTCCTCCTCTATACCCGGGATGTCCTCGACGCGGCTGTCCGCATTGGAGTCCGAGACGATCTCGACCTTCCCGCACCTCGCGACCTCGCCGGCGAGCCCGGTGATGGGCCCGACATCGGCCATCACCTCGTTCGAGTAGGGCCCTGTCGCGTACACGGGCACGAGGAGGTTCCTCTCCCAGTCAACGAGGTACACGCTGATCTCGTCGAAGGGCACGAGCGCGTTCAATCCGTCCGCAATCATCCGGAGCGTGTCCTGGAGGTCCACGGGCTCCTGGAGGCGGGCCGTCGTCTGCGCGAGGGTCTTGTAGAACCTCACGCTCTTGTTGAGCTCGTAGACGATCTCGGCGTTGGCGACCGCGATCGATGCGAGGGCCGCGAATATCTCCAGGTTCATTATCATGGCCCCGGACGGTATCCTCCCGTCCTTGGGCCCGTCCGGCTGCAGGAACCCGACTGTCTTGCCCGCCTGGTCCTCGAGGACGACATACAGGATGTCGAGCTCGTGCCACGATTCGGGGGTCTCCCTCGGCAGGGCCGCCTTCTCAGGGTGCAGAAGTCCGTAGTATGTCCCCGGGTCGTCCCCCGGGACGGCCTTGTATATGCATGTGAACCTCCCGCGCCGCTCGCACCTGTCCAGGTCCGCCGCGACGGACTCCCCGCTCTTCGTGAGCTTCCCGACCTTCTGTCGGACCTCTTCCGAGAAACCCTTCGACGCTCTGAGCACGAAGGCCTTCGTGTCCCTGTCCAGGAGGAAGGCGTCGCACCCCTCGAAGCCGAAGTCGTCCGTGACTATGTCTATGATCTTGCCGAGTAGGTCGTCGATGTCCCTGGTGCTCATCATCGACGCGGTGAACTCCAAAGCCTTGTCTAGACGGTCGCCCTGCACGGTGACTCGCGATAAACTGGTGTATATATCTGACTTTTGACACGGGGTATCGCGCATGATAATGACGTACTGACCCCCGTCCCCGAGGGGGCCGAATCGGAAATGTCCGATTGTGCAACATCCGTGCAAAACCATATCTAGGGGGCGCGCCATCGGACTCCGAGATGACAACGCGGATAGTGTTCGAGGAAGACGCCTGCGACAGGAACCCCTACTGTCCCGTCACCAGGCTGTGCCCCACGGGGGCGATGCACATCGACAGGCGCAGCCTCTCCCCCAGGTTCGACGCGTCCAGATGCACCGGGTGCGGCACCTGCCTCACTAGCTGCCCGCACGGCGCGGTCCGGCAGCTCTGATCATTTCCAGAAGAACCCGCAGTGGCACCGGCCGTTCCTCTCGACGTCCCCGCCCCTGGTGGGCTTGCACGGGCACTGGTACTCCGGCGTGTGAAGCATCCTGCAGGGGCAGTAGAAGTCCCCGAAGAGCTTCTGCTTGCCCAGGAGCCCCTCGATGATCTCCTCCTTGACATCCGAGAATCTGTATCCCTTCAGCCGGGCGAAGTTCTCGGCCCGGTCGCGTATCTCCTTCTCGGTCATTGGGTCCGTCCTGTCGCCGACCCACCTGCCGCCCTCTCTCCGCAGCCTGAGCGTCTGCCCGCATATGGGGCAGACCACGGAGCCGCCCTCGCTCCAGCCCTCGGAGAACCTGAACTCGGCCTGGCACACGGGGCAGTAGACCCTCTCCTGTCCTGTGGTCATAGCCCGAGCACCTTCCTCAGCTTCTCCTCGTCGTGGCCGACGACGACTTCGTCGCCGACGACCACGACCGGGAACGACCTCCTGCCGGACAGTTTCTCGACCTCCTCCAGGACCTCGTCCTGCTTGTCGTCGTCCAGCAGGTCGACCTCTGTGGACTCGTACGGCACCTTGTGCTCGTCCAGGAACCTCTTCGTGCGTCTGCAGTATGGGCACGTGCTCAGTGCGTATACCTTGACAACCTTGTCCATCGTACCACCATCCCGGGGACCGGGCCTATCAATGGATTGGGGCACCTTGGATAATACACTTCCCCAGAACATCGTCTAGGAGAGGATGTTCCTGCACAGCGCCTGCTGCCTCTCCAACTCTGCGTGCTCGCGCTCGTCCTCGAACAGCACCTTCACGCGCTCCTTGCCGTAGTCTCCGCTGTTCTTCCCCGCCCATTCCCCGAGGAGCGTGACCCCCGGGCTCTCCAGCGACACCGCCCCGAAAGTGACAGCGAGGTCGTACAGCAGGTCGGACACCGCCCACGGGTCTATCCTGCCGTGCTGTGGGATCTCGTGCGGGTAGTCGAGCTGTATGGCCATCAGCTCGTTCGTGCGGGCGTGGTTCATCATGTCCTCGTCGGCCGTCAGCAGGAGCACGTCGTAGTCCCCGTGCCTCGCCCATTCCCCGTACGACTGGGCGATCTCGATGTCGTTCTTCTCCTTCCCCTTCACCGGCGTGCCCTTGATCCTGAGCGCCCTCAGCTCGGACATGAGGTAGTTCATCTCGTTGAAGGCCAGCTTCGCGAGCCTCTCGCGCCTCCCGCTGCCGTTCCTGAACTCCTGGAGCAGCTCCTTGTGCGCGAACAGCTGCCCGAGCGCCTCGATCTCGCCCCTGGAGTACTTGTGCGTTATGCGCGAATCGACCTCCACCTGGACTATCTCGCTGAGCACGTACCTGAAGTCATCCGCGTCGACCGATTTCCCAGAGCCAGGGTCCCGCATCGGGAAGTTCCTCGAGAGGAACCTGTAGTACAGCACGTTCGTGTCGACCCCGACGAACACAGGCCTCGGGCGCTTGTTCGGGTCCTTCGCCTCGTCCCTCAGGTCCATCAGCTGGCGCGCGACCTCGACGTGGTTCCTGTACTTCACGAAGCCCGATGTCAGCAGGCATGTCTTGAGGTCGTTGTATGTCGGCAGCTCGTCCGCGCTCACGCCCCTGTCGGTGGGCTTCCGCTGCATCCGGGCAGTGTCGAAGTTGTTGAACGTGACCAGGCCCTTCAGCTCCGGCTTCTTGATGTCGAGCGTGAACAGCTCGAGGTCGTAGAAAGGGTACTTGACATGGACATACCGCGTGTTGCCCGCGTATATGCAGTTGGTCAGTATCTGCAGCTCGCGCCTGTCCAGGACGAGGGACTTCACCTCCACACCTCCTCCTTCAGGTCGACGAAGTGCTGCAGGTGATAGGGTATCATCGGGTACGGGTTGGACGCGTTCCTCATGTCCTCGAGGTACAGATAGAACACATGGTCCACCTGCTTCTGCCAGGCGGATATCAGCGCGGAGGACACGATCGCCTTCCTGCCGGGCGTGATGTCTATCGCGACCTCGTTCCCGGCGCTGCGCTCGCGTTCCATCACCGCCGTGATCTTCCTGCCGGAGGACAGGAACTCGCCCTCCTCTATCTTCTCGGAGACGACCTGGAGCTCCTTGCCGTAGGCCTTCGCCAACAGCTTCACCCATCTCGCGAGCACATCCCCGTCCATCTCGCGCCCGTGGGTCACGAACAGGTAGAGCCTGTCAGGCACATACCCCTTGCACATGGCCGCCCAGAGGCCGTTGAGGACGGGCCACCGGCTCACCCCCGTCATCGTGATGTAGACCTTGTCCGCCATCTCCGTATCGCCGAGTAATCGCCTAGGTTGGTGATATATGCGACTGTCGCGGAAGGTGAGTATTATAGCCTCTCCAACCGTTCACGCAAACGCCATGACCCAGGAGTTTCTCTATCTCTCGCGCCAGGATGTCGAGTCCGTCGGCCTCCCGATGGCCGGCGTGATCGAGGCAGTCGAAACCGTCTTCAGGGAGAAGGGCGAGGGCAGGACCGAGATGCCGCCCAAGCCCGGCATACACCCGGTCGCGGACTCGTTCATACACGCGATGCCCGCATACGTGCCAGGCATGGAGGCCGCCGGCATGAAGTGGGTGAGCGGGTTCCCGAGCAACCTCAAGCGGAACCTGCCGTACATATCCGGGCTGCTCATCCTGAACGACCCGGAGACCGGCATACCCACATGCGTCATGGACGCCACCTGGGTCACTGCGAAGAGGACGGGTGCAGCGACCGCGGTCGCCGCGAAGCATCTGGCCCGCAAGGACTCCGCCACGGTGGGGATACTGGGCTGCGGCGTCCAGGGCAGGACCAACCTCGAGGCGCTCGCGGTCGTATGCGGTTCTCTGGAGCGCGTGAAGGCCTTCGACACGGACCGCGCCGCACTTAGCAGGTACGTGAAGGAGATGGGGTCGGCGCACGGCGTCGCCGTCACCCCGGTCGACTCCCCCAGGGGCGCGGTCGAAGGGTGCGACATCGTCGTGACCGCGGGCCCGATCCTCAAGCACCCGAGCCCGCAGATAGAGCCCGCCTGGTTCGATGAGGGCGCGTTCGCCTGTCCCCTGGATTTCGATTCGTACTGGAAGCCGGAGGCGATGCGAGCGGCGGACAAGTTCTGCACGGACGACCGCGAGCAGCTCGCGTACTACCAGACCGTCGGATACTTCTCCGGCATACCCGGTGTGCATGCGGACCTGGGCGAGGTCGTGACCGGGCGGAAGCCCGGAAGGGAGAGCGATTCCGAGAGGACGATGTCGATGAACCTCGGCGTCGCCATCGAGGACATGGCGACCGCGGCCGCGATTTTCCGGAAGGCGAAGGCCGACGGGATCGGCACCGTGCTCCCTCTCTGACATCTGTTCCTTGGGCAAGTTATGTAACCGGTGAGCGCGTTCACGGATGCCCGGAGTGTGCACAGATACCTCGCAAGTTCAAGGCCGAGGGGAATTTCGTGAAGCGCCTGGACAGGCCCGAGAGGCGCAAGGCGATACCTCCCGCAGACATCATCCAGCGCATGCATCTGTCCCGGAAGGACGTGCTCGTGGACGTCGGCGCGGGCATAGGCTACTTCTCGATCCCGTTCTCATCCAGGGTCAAGGAGGTCATAGCTGTCGACTCCGAGCCGAAGATGCTGCGCGTCCTGGAGGACAGAGCCTCGCGCCGGCGCAAGTACAACATCAGGCCGGTACTGGGAGACGCACTCTATCTGCCCTTCGACGACTGCTCCGTGGACCGCGTGTTCCTCGCGTTCGTCTACCACGAGCTCACCCTCTCCGCCCTCGCACTTGAGGAGTGCTCCCGCGTGCTGGCCCCCAAGGGCAGACTCACGGTAGTCGAGTTCCAGAAGCTGGAGACCCCGTTCGGGCCGCCGATCCAGGAGAGGAAGCCCCCCGAGCACGTCGAGTCGCGCGCAAGGAAGAGGTTCTGGATGGAGGCGCTGTACAGCGAGGCCGTGTACTACCAGCTAGAGTTCAGAAAGCTGTGATCGGAGGGCTGGCGCCCCGGTCGGGATTCGGACCCGAGTCCCGAGCTCGACAGGCTCGGATGATAGGCCGCTACACTACCGGGGCGTGTTGGATGTGCCCTGGACCAGCTTATCCGATGTCGTGGCTTGAGGCAAAAGCGAAGGGCGTATTTAAGCGTTGGTCAACGCCCGAAAGACCTCCGGCCCGCTGTCTGGACAGGCCATCAGGCCTTCTTCTCCTCGGGAGCGGCGGCCGCCGCCCCGGCCTCGGGCGCAGGCGCCGGCGGGGGCTTGTCCTTGAACTCCTCGACGGGCTTCGTCGTGTACACGCCGCATGAAGGGCAGTAGAACGAGACGAAGTCGTCGTCCATGTCGTCCGCCTTCAGTTCCTTCCCGCACATCCTGCACATCGCCCTCATCTCGTGGAGCTTCATCCGATCAGACCCCTGACGCATACCGAACTTCAACGCGCATGATAAGTCTTGTCGGCGTCACCTCGACGCCATCAGCTTCAATATCGCCTCGGCAGGGGCACCGTCGCATTCCTCGAGCGCCTTCTTGGCCTGCGGTGCCGAGCATCCGGTCTGGGACATCACGAGCTTGACATCGTCCTCCGGTATCCCGCCCTCCTGCTCCTTCTCGTCCCGCTTCCTCTCGCGTTCCTTGGGCTCGCCCACGACCTGGTATGTCTTCTGCCCCTGCACGGTCATGGCGGTCACCGCCGCGCCCTTGAACACTATCTCCTTGGTCCTGGTCCTGATGACTACTTCCTCGACGTCCGCGACCTCCTCCTGGGAGATGCCCATGCGCTTCATCATGGCCTTCATCTGTCGAGGGTTCATCCGCCCGCCTGGCATCATATCTTTAGGCACCGTCCGATACTGCGTCTTCGGACAACTCACCCGGGTCATAAAAGGGTTGCGTCCGGGACGCCAATAAATACCCTGTCCGCCATAAGGCCCATTCGAGGCTGAGGGTCATGGGACAGACACAGGTCCGATCGAAGGGCAAGAAGGTCGTCTATGTGATGGTCGTGCTCGCGGTAGCTGCCGTCCTGCTGTTCTCCCTGGTCGCCGCGTTCTATTACTGGCAGGCCATGGATTACAGGGATGCGAAGTACAAGGCCCAGTACGTCCTCGTGCAGGACCTGCTCGGGACCATCCCGATGGCTTCGGAGAACATCACCGACGCTGTGAACGACACGTTGGACAACGGCTGGAGACGGGCCGCATCCCTCACCGCATCCGCGCTGGCGTCGGACCTGTCCGATGCGGCGCATGCGATCCAGGTGATGTACCCCGCCGACGACCGGAGGAACATTGTCTTCGGCAACCTGAGCTCCGCGTTCGCCGCCCTGTGGCAGGGGGCGTATGAAGCGTACGTACAGCTGTCATCCGAGGTCGGACCGGACGAGGAGCACGACCTCACATCCGAGATGGACGAGGACCTCTGGGCAGCGCTCGAGTCCCTGGACGACATATCCGCCCAGGTGCTCCCGGGCGTCGACCCGTCTATCGACTGGACGACCGACCCGTACGACCTGCTCGACGGCATGGACATCGAAGCGCTCGACGAAGCTGCGCTGGGTCTCTCGGCCCTGTTCGATTAGGTTCGCGGCGCTCGTTTCCAAAGCCGATTTCGGGATGCGAAGTTTTTATACCATCCCGGAATCATAGACGCCACGGAAGAGCAGAGCGGTCGGTGTTGCATCATGGCCGGGATGGAGAAGGAACTCATGGACGCCCAGGAGCTCATGGCCTCTGGGGAGTTTGAGAAGGCCGTCGCGAAGTACAACAAGGTCATCAAGGCGGACCCGAAGTGCGCCGAGGCGCATTTCGGGAAGGCCGAGGCCTCCGTGGGCGTGCCCAAGCTCACGCCCGAGGATGTCATGGAGTCCTACAAGAAGGCGGTCGAGCTAGACCCCATGAACCCGATCTTCCAATCTTCCTACGGCGCGTACCTCGTCGAGATAGGCAGGTTCAACGAGGCGGAGGCCGCGTACCTGAAGGCCGCGGAGATCGACCCGGACAACGCGCGCTACTACTTCTCCGAGTTCGGCGTCGAGTACACGCTCAGGGCACCCGTGGTCATGGAGAAGTTCCTGGACGACAACACCAGGGACATGATCATGAAGAAGGGCCTGAAGTACCTGCTCAAGGCTGCAGGCATGAGCGAGGAAGACGCGAAGCGCCTGATGAAGTGACCCCGCCTCAGGGTCATTTCTTGGCGACACAGTCCTTGCATAGTCTGGACAGCGGGTCCACGCACCCTGGGCACATGAGCCTGCCGCACGACGGACAGGTCGTCATCCCCGGCTTGCCGCAGATGCTGCACATCCCGGTCATCATGGCACGTGGGAATACGTGCCTTTGGCCGCATAATACCTCTCAGTCAGGGAGCACCCTGAGCCACTCGAGCGCCTCAACGACCCCTCGGCCGTGCGCCCCCTCGGCGACGAATGATGCGGAGGCCTTCGTCCGGGGGTCCGCGTTCCCTATCGCGACGCCCCAGCCGCACCCAGTGATCATGTTGATGTCGTTCTCGGAGTCGCCTATGGCCGCGACATCCTCGAGCCCGAGCCCCATGAGCTCGCAGGCCTTCCTCACGCCCACGACCTTGTCCATGCCCTTCGCCATGATGTGTATGGCCCATCCCGTCGTCTGCACATCGACCTCGAGAGTCTCCACGAGCCCACGCACGGTCTCGACGTCGACATCCTGCCTCATCCCGACCTCGGTCTCCCGCCACCGGTCCGTGAACAGCCGCTCGGCCTCGGGCAGCCCGTCCTTCACGAGCTCCCACGCGGCCTTAGGACCGTCGGCCTTCCCGAGCATCCAGACCTGCTGCCCGTGGCTCACGATGCCCCCGTTCTCGGACACGATCGGTCCCTTGAACCCCATGTAGGTCGAGACCGCGTACGCGATCGGCAGCACGTTCCCGCTAGCCAGCACGACCCTGACCCCTGAGTCCTCGGCCCTCCTCAGCGCCGAGACCGCTTCGAGGCTCATCCTCCTCGACTCGTCCGTCAGCGTGCCGTCTATGTCGACGACCACTGCCTTGACATCCCCGGGCGACGGCCGCCCGCGCTCACCTGTCCTCAACCGCCCTCAGCTCGCCAAGGGTAGTGTCGCGCTCCGCAAAAGCATTGTGCTTGTGGATCGACTCCTCGCTCTCGCTCCTGACAGTCACATGCACCGAGTCGGGCATGTCTCGGTACTTCTCCAGGAGCTTCCCCAGTATGTCCCTGACGACATCCTCCACGAACTTCGGGTTCATGTGCGCGTCGAGCACGACCTTCGCCTCGTCCTCGCGCTTCAGGATGCCGTAGGTGGGGCTGCTCAGAGAACCCTCGACTATCGATATCAGGTCGTCCGCCTCGACCTCCACATGCTCCGGCACCTCGACCATCAGAGTCGTGATGTTCCTCTGGTTGTGCGAGATCATGGGCGCCTTCCTGCCTTCCAGCATGCCGGGCGAGGCCGACTCCAGCATGTGCGTCACCGTCTCCATGGCGCACGGGCACGCCGTCATCCCCGCGACCTCGACCCCGACGAGCTTCATCAGCCCGTTCCCGCGCCTCGAGGTCGCACGCGCCATCAGCTTGAACGGCTCGAGCGTGCTCCAGCCGCTCGCGGTCGACCTCTCGAGGAAATAATCAGCCTTCATCAGGACCTCGGCGTAGCTCGCGTACTCGTGCCTCTCGAGCAGCGCCCTGCAGATGTTCCCCGCGAGCTCCTCAAGGCTCCGCACATCCCTCCGGACGCCCTCGTCGATCATCTCGGTGATGATCTCCACGTTCCGGGACATGTGCGACCCCTTCTGTCTCGACGGCAGGTCCACGAACACGTCTATCGAGGCCGTGAGGTGGTTCTCACGTCCGTTCCTGTGGACCACGACGGGCTTCTTCACTCCTGTGATGCCGACCCTGGTCAGCCGGAAGCCGTTCTCTATCCGCCGGTTCTGCACGTCCAGATGCTTCATCTGTGTCGAAAATCGGTATCCTGGGGCGGCTAATAAACCATGATGATTTAACTACCCCGACGGTAGCATCGCCTTGATTCATAACTAGTCGTACTTCTGGCACTTGTGGCAGTAGTACCTGTTGTACTCGGGCACATATGTCAGAGGCCCGCCGCACTTCGCGCACATCCTCCCGGGCATCGGCGGCGCCACAGGTGCCGCCGCGACCGTCCTGACCTCCTTCTTCTGGTTCAGGACGCTCATCTGGAACCCGGCCCCGAACACCATCGTCGAGAACATCACTATGACGACGACCAGCATGTCTGTGACGTCAAGCCACAGCAACCCGAGGCCGACCAAGAGCCCGCCTATGACCGCCGTAACCACCCCGATCGCCTGCTGTATGAACGCGATCGTAACGGCGAACGCCAGAGCCGCCAATATGAGCGACACGAGCGCGTCCCCGACAACCACTGATGCGACTATGTATGTCAACAGCGCGGAGACAACCCCGAGCCCAACATGCGAGAGGAACACGAACACCGCGCTCCCGATCACCGCGCCGAGCATGCTCACTATGATCCCGACGATGTAGCCCCCGACCGCGGTCCCGAAGACGAACCCGAGCACGCCGCCCAGCACCGCCCCTATGAACGACATCACGTGTTTCCACGCGATCCTGCCCGCGAACGCGAGCACGAACCCGAGGCAGAGCACGATGACCCCGAAGAGCATCAACAGCTCCGGACTGGCGTTCTCCTCGAACCCTGGCGGACCCTGCTGCAACATATCCGCGCCTCGAATCCCAATCTGCGATAATAACCCTTGGGCCACCCCGGCAACCTCTATCTAGCGCGATGCCCTTAGACGCCGCGATGATCTGCGGCATCGACGAGGCAGGGAGAGGCCCGGTCATAGGCCCCCTGGTCGTCTGCGGCGTCGCCGTCCAGTCGGACGAGGAGCTGAGGGCGATAGGCGTCAAGGACTCCAAGAAGCTCTCTGCCAGCAGGCGCTCCGCCATCGAGCCCCAGATACGCAAGGTCGCGAAGGTGGAGGTCGTCGAGGTCCAGGCGGAGGAGATAGACGCGCTCAGGGACTCCATGACCATGAACGAGCTCGAGGCGCGCGTGTTCGCCACAATCATCGAACGCCTGAAGCCGGAGATGGCCTACCTGGATGCGGCCGACGCGGACGAGGCGTCCTTCGGACGCATGGTCCAGTCCCAGCTCAGATGCCAGGCCCGCATCCACTCGAGGCACAAGGCGGACGAGCTCTTCCCTGTCGTCTCCGCGGCCTCCGTCGTCGCCAAGGTCGCGAGGGACGCGAGGGTGAGGGAGATAGAGCAGGAGATAGGCGTCCCCATAGGCTCGGGCTACACGTCGGACCCTAAGACGGTGTCTTTCCTGAGGAACTGGATAGGCGAGAAAGGGTCCTTCCCGCCGCATACCCGCCAGTCCTGGGCGACCTCCCAAAACCTAATGATGCTGAACGGCCTCCGGAAGCTGGACTCCTTCGAGGGATGAAATTGGTCGAGGAACTCCTGCACGAGGCCATACTGCGCTTCAACAAGAAGGTCGACGAGGACCCGGCGCTCAGGGAAGAGCTCACGGGCATCAGGAAGACCGTCCAGCTGGAACTGGAAGGGTCGGACTGGTACTACTTCGTGCTCGAGAACGCGAAGGTCGACGGCTTCAGCAAGGGGCGCGCCGACGCCCCCGACATCAGGGTCATCTCGACCGCCGAGACCCTAAGACAGCTCTGGATGAAGGAGCTCCGCCCGATGAAGGCCATCGCGACGAGGAAGCTGCAGATCAAAGGATCGATCGACGATCTCCTGAGGTTCAAGAAGTTCTTCTGAGCCACCTGGGTCATGTGGATAGCTTTAATTATCAGGTCATCATATGCTTGAAATAGCGAGGTGGGGTAGTTTGGTAATCCCATCAGGCTCATAACCTGAAGATCATTGGTTCAAATCCAATCCTCGCTACGATTTTATCCCACACATTTTATAAAAAGTCGCTTATATTGTCCGCGCCGGCCGCAACTTGGCCACCTTGCGCGTTTGTGTGAGTATCCCGACCTCTGCCAGCCTGGCCGACTCCCACGTGCCGATTGAGAGCGCCCAGTGTGCGCTCCAGAACCCGTCGTCCTTGAGGTACATCGACGACAGTCGCAGCCTAGGGTTGAATCCAAGCCTGCGGAGCAGGGTTGACGCGTCGTCCAGCACCTCGCTCCTGTGGAGCGCGCCGCAGAAGGTCGGCACGGCGATCCCGTACACCTGACTTCTTGCCAGGAGCCCCGTGGAGAGAGTCCTGGCAATCCCCCTCCATCCCGGCCTGCGAGGGAGGATCACGAAGTCTAGGCCAGTGTGCCTCGCCTGGACGACGATGGCACTAGCCCGTTTCGAGTCTGCGGAAACGCTCACATATCCTTCGCCGTCGAAGAATGGTTGCAGTGCGCTCGCCATCGACCTCTCGTCCTCGGACTCCATGATCCAGCGTGGGAGATGCATGGCCGCTGCCGATTTCTCGCCCTTCGCGACCCCTTGGTCCAGCAACCACTCCGCGATGAACCTGGAGCAGATGAACCCCCTGATCGCCCTGGCACCGTTCCCCGGCTTCTGCGGCGGCCCTATGTCGTACAGGAAGACATCTTTGCACAGCGACCTGAAATGCTCGTACAGGTCCGTCTCGTGGTCTGCGAAGGTGATGTTCACCATGCCCGCGTCAAACCTGTTGTGCTTGATCCATATGGAGCCCTCGGCCATGACATAGGACACGATGGCCGCGGCCTTCCTCCTGAGGCCGTCGTCCCGGTCCAGCTCGTCCCTCGTCGGCAGCCTGAGCCGTTCCCTGCACATCTCCCTGTGCACGCCGGCGGCGTACGAGTTGGCCCAGGTGCGGTCCTTGGTCACGGCTGCCTCGCTGACCTCCTTCGCGAGCCCATCGTCGTCCGCCAGCTCCAGCATCCGCTCCATCACTGACACCGGGAGGGTCAGCCTCCCGGTCCTGTAGTAGTGCACGGACGACTTCGGGACCTCCAGCTCCTTTGCGAGCTTCTCGAGGGTCCCGAACCTCGACGCGGCCGCCTCGACCAGCTTCTTCTGGAGATGGGCGGGCAGTTGCACTCTCTCCTCCTTCCTGTAGGCCCCTCTGGTCCCTCTCGGAGTCACGGTACCGACGCTGTGACGGGCCCTGGCCAGATATGAGCCAGCACTGCATGCAAGCTACGGCCAGGCGCGCGTCCGCAGGCGTAGAAATCATGAAATATCACGGATGTCACATACCTCCGCGTGACACCACATCCCACGTGCAAGGACGAGCCGAAGAAAAGGAAGCTGTGCCCTTCGTGCCTTCACTGGGACCCGCGCCCCGAGGAGGGGTCCGGTCCGGGGATGGGCTACTGCACCGAGAGGGACATAATCACCGTCGTCAGGTGCGAGTGCGAGTTCTTCGAGCAGGCTACGAGGTCGAAGGTGGAGGCTCGGGACAGGGCCTTGTACGGCCAGATAGAGGAAGAGACCGAGGAGTAGCCCCGGTCACTACCGGGAAACCCTTAAATGGGCGCAACCTTGTGACTTATCGGCTAGTGTGGTCCTCATGAAGGCTGTCATCTTGGCTGCTGGCGAGGGAATGAGGCTCAGACCGCTCACGGTCTCGGAGCCGAAGGTCATGATCCCCGTCGCCAACAGACCGATCCTGGAGTATGTCGTGGAGGCGCTCGTCAAGAACGATGTCGAGGACATCGTGATGGTGGTGGGATACCGCAAGGAGCGCATCATGTCCCACTTCGCAGACGGCAAGAAGTTCGGGGCGAAGATAGAGTACGTCGTCCAGGAGAAGCAGCTCGGGAACGCCCACGCCCTTGCGTGTGCGAAGGACAGGGTATCCGGGGACTTCCTGGTGCTCCCGGGGGACAACATCGTCGATTCGAGGGCCGTCGGGGACCTGCTCAGGTCCGGCGCGTGCCAGAGCGCCCTGGTCGCTGAGAGCGAGAACCCCTCCAAGTACGGCGTCGTCACGATAGAGAAGGAGAACATCAGGGGGGTCGTCGAGAAGCCCCACGAGATGATATCCAACATCGTCCTGACGGGCGTGTACTGCCTGTGCGACAAGATATTCAAGCACATCGAGAGGAACATCGCGCAGGGCGAGTACGGGCTCAGCAACGCCGTCAACTCGAGCCTGAGCGAGAGGCCCGTGACGCCCGTGTTCTCCAGCGGCCTGTGGATAGACGCGGTCTACCCGTGGGACCTCCTCGAGCTGAACGCGGCCGCGCTCGAGCAGCTGCCCGTGAAGACCTCGGGCAAGGTGGAGCCCCAGGTGCAGATACACGGGCCCGTGGGCATCGGGGACGAGACGGTCATCCGGTCAGGGACGACGATCTACGGCCCCGTGCTGATAGGCGACGGGTGCGAGATCGGCCCGAACGTCACCATATTCCCGTCCACGAGCATCGGGAACAGCGTGCTCATAGAGCCGTTCACGATGGTCAAGAACAGCATAATCATGAGCAACTGCAGCATCGGGGCGCACTCGTATGTGTCCCACTGCATGCTCGGGTACGGCACGAAGTCGCAGTCCCACCTGATGGCCCCCGGGGCCGAGGCGTATGTGAACATATCGGACGAGTTCTTCAAGGTGCCTCACATCGGGTCCATCGTGGGCGAGGACACGACCTTCGGGACCGGCGTGGTGATGGAGCCGGGGACGATCGTCGGGTCGGAGTGCAAGGTGTCCAGCGGCGCGAAGATAACTAGGAACCTGCCAAACAGGTCGCTAGTGACCTAGGGTGTTGTCCAGATGTGCGGCATAGTCGGTTACGCGGGCCCGAGGAGGGCCCAGCCCATACTCATCGACTGCCTGAAGAGGCTGGAGTACAGGGGGTACGATTCTGCCGGGATAGCCGTCGTCGGGAAGGACCTGCAGCTGTTCAAGAGCGAGGGGGAGATCGCGGTGCTGGAGGGCAAGATGCCGGAGATGGACGGCGGCCTGGGCATCGCGCACACGAGATGGGCGACCCAGGGCAAGCCGACGACGGAGAACGCGCACCCGTTCGCGGACTGCTCGAACAGGTTCGCGATCGTGCACAACGGCATCATAAGCAACTTCATGGACCTCAAGGACGCGCTCGTCGCTGACGGGCATGTGTTCTCCTCGGAGACGGACACGGAGGTGTTCGCGCACCTCGTGGAGTCCGAGTACGAAGGCGACCTGCTCGCGGCGGTCCAGGGCGCGGTCGCCAAGGTCGAGGGCACATACGCGTTCGCCGTGGTCGCGAAGGACGGGGACGGCATCGTGGCGACCAGGCGGGAGAGCCCGCTCGTGATCGGGCTGGGCAACGGCGAGAACTTCGTCGCGAGCGATGTGACCGCCCTTCTGAAGCACACGAACAAGATGCTGTATGTCGAGGACGGGGAGGTCGTGAGGGTCACGAAGGACTCGGTCGCGATCGTCGACGCTGCCGGGAACCCGGTCCGGAGGGAGCCACACAAGGTCGCGTGGACCCTGGAGGACGCCGAGAAGGGCGGGTACCCGCACTTCATGCTCAAGGAGATATACGAGCAGCCGAGCGCGATACACGACTCGCTCCTCGGGCGCGTCGAGAGCCTGGACGCCGAGCCGTTCTTCTCGAGCGGGGCGTATTCGAGCGTGAAGATAGTCGCCTGCGGGACGTCGTACCACGCCGGGCTCGTGGGCAAGTACATAATCGAGGAGCTCGCCAAGATACCCACGACCGTCCAGATATCGTCCGAATACAGGTACTCGTCCGCGCCGCGCGAGAACCCGCTGATAGTCCTGGTCACCCAGAGCGGCGAGACCCTGGACACGATGGCGGCCGCGAGGGAGGCGAGGAAGCGCGGGAACAGGACGGTCGCGGTCGCGAACGTCATGGGCTCGGCCATCACGCGCGAGGTCGACCATGTGATATACACCCGGGCGGGCCCGGAGATCGGCGTCGCGGCGACGAAGACCTTCGTGACCCAGCTCGTGGCGCTGTACATCCTCGCGATTGACCTGGGGACGCAGAGCAAGGCGCTGAGCGCGCTCGCGAAGCGGGCCGTGATAGGCCAGCTGAGGAGCCTCCCGAGGGCGGTCCAGGACGTGCTGAACAAGGCCCCGGAGATCGAGGCGCTGGCGAAGAAGTACCATTCCGCGCGGGACATGTTCTTCATCGGGAGGAACATCAACTACCCCGTGGCGCTCGAGGGCGCCCTGAAGACGAAGGAGATATCGTACATACACGGCGAGGGCTACCCCGCCGGTGAGCTGAAGCACGGGCCCTTGGCGCTCATATCGAAGGACTCGCCGGTCGTCGCCATAGCGGTAAAGGACCACACATACGACAAGATGCTGGGGAACATCAGCGAGGTCTCGGCCAGGGGCAGCCCGGTCATAGCGATAGGGTTCGAGGGCGACACCGAGCTGGAGAAGTACGCGGACGACGTGATATACATCCGCGAGATACCGCCGCTGTTCTCCCCGGTCCCCGTCGTGGTCGCCCTGCAGCTGTTCTCTTACTACCTCGCCAGGGAGCGGGGCTGCCCGATAGACAAGCCGAGGAACATCGCGAAGACGGTCACCGTGGACTGAGGCTCACGCGAGCTTCTCCGGGCACACATCCCTTCTGGAGCAGTGGATGCACTTCCCGGGCCTGTCGTGGTTCCTGTGGACGTCCCCGGTGCGGATGGCTCCCCTGATCTCCTCCAGCTTGTCCACGAGCACCTTCTTGAGGTCCTCGTTGTACTCTATCTGGTCCTCCCTGTCGGGGTACTTCAGGAGGCCGTACGGCGGGGCCTTGCCCATGGTGTCCTCTATGAGCAGGCAGTATGCGGCCACCTGGAGTATGTGCGAGAAGAGCGGGCCCTGCGGCGTCCGCCCCTTCTTCTCCTCGACGGGGATGATGTTCTCCGCCAGCCTGATGACGTAGTCCGGGCGTCCGGACAGGCCGTACCGGTCGGACTTGAAGACCTTCGACTCGTCCATGTCGATGTACTCTATCTTGCCCTTCACCCTGAACTCGTCCCTGAGGGCGGCCGCGACCCTGGTGGAGATCAGGGACCTGTAGAGGAAGAACGACGCGGCTATGAGCCACACGATCGCGACGAACTCCAGCACGAACGCCAGGTCCGGGTTCTCCTGCAGGAACGCGACGGCGTTCATCGCGATGACCACCGCGACTATGGCGAATATGAGTACGATCCTCTCGTAGTCGACGACCTTCCCCTGGATGGACGGCCTCGAGGCCTTGTAGAGGAAGAACGTGGCGGCCAGGACCCAGATGAGCGCGACCACCGTGAGTATCTCGCTGTAGGAGACCGTGTCCTCGAGGGGCATGAGCTCGAGGCCGATGATCGCCATGAGCGTCGCCACGACGGCGTACCAGAACACCATCCTCTCGGCCTCGCGGGCCTTCCGCTCGCCGGCGTCTATCTTCCAGAGGGTCTCGCCGAGCTTCTCGTGCTCCTCGATCCCCTTCCTCGTGGTCTTGTCCTGGAAGTCGTACTTCTTGCTCAGCGACCAGCTCAAGGGGCAGTAGCTGAACTTCTCCAAATCTCCGGCGGAGATGTAGCTGACTGCCTCGGACCCGCCCATGCGCCGATTATGAGTGTCCCTGGTCAATAATCTTTCCAGGCGGTCCCGCGTGCCCGTCAGGCTCGGGTCTGTCCTCGAAGTGCGAGCCGTCCAGGAGGAGTATGCCCTCCGGGGGCTCGATCCCTTCGACGAACCCGAACCAGTAGACGACGGCGCCCGTGCCGAACATCTCGGTGTAGGGCTTCAGCTGTCTCCTGACGTTCTTCTTCAGCTCTATCTCGTCCCCGAAGGACGCCTTCGACTCTATCCAGAAGACCTTGGTGCCGTTGATCTGGATGGGCTTGTCGAGGAGGCAGTCCGGGGTCTTCTTGTGCGTGGCCCTCAGGTCCTCCTCGGTGCGGTATGTCACGCACCTCTTGTCCAGCCAGTCCTGGAGCATCTTCTCGCCCCACTTGCCCCTCTTGGTCTGCACCTCGGAGCCCTGCGGGGAGTAGATGATGTCCTCCTCGGCGACCTTCCTCAGCTCCTTCTTCAGCCTCGGGTCCCTGCACGAGTCAGGGTCCCGGATGTACTTCCAGTAGATCTTCCTGTTGAGCCCTATCTCCGGGGCCATCATGAGGCCCAGGAGCACGGGCGGGAAGTTGAGGTATCTGGCTATGTGGGCGATCGAGTCGCCCCTCCTCCAGTCCTTCGCGATCTTCTTGATGTCCTTCTTGACGATGTAGAACCTGCGCGTCGCGTCCCTGACGGTCCTCTGCGTGTACATCACGAGAAGGAGTTCCCTGTCGAGGCACATCGACTCCGCGAGCCTGTCGATATCTTTCGGATTCCTGAGTCTAAAATAGATGTCTTTGTAGTCTTCGTACTTCATTAGTCCACTGTCCAGCAGCGTGCTGAACGAACAGTTCGCAACGTTTTTGCTGGCGTGAACTATCCCTGAGAGTCTATTTATTACTTTGCGAATAACTGTGGGCGGGCGCACGCACCGTGGGGCGCAAGGTTGAATACCGCGCAAGTCATGGCCGGGCCTCTAGCGCGTTTTTCGGAGGTATGTGCATGCCTGAGAGCGGTGCCAGGAAGGTCATACTGCCAGCGAGGTACGTCCAGGGCCAGGGCGTGCTCGGCCAGCTCGGGGGCTATGTGAAGCAGCACGGGTCGAAGCCGTTCGTCGTCAGCGGCAGGACCAGCTGGGCCAGGGTGAAGGCGAGGGTCCAGGCCAGCCTGCTCCAGGCAGGGGTCCCGCTCGCGGGGCACGACGACTCCGTGACCGAATGCACGCACGCGAAGATCAACGAGGTCGCCGCCAGGGTGGAGGCGGCCGAGGCGGACATAATCATAGGCTGCGGCGGAGGCAAGGCCGTGGACACGGCGAAGGCGGTCTCCGAGAAGCTCCAGCTGCCGGTCATCACAGTCCCGACTCAGTGCGCGACCAACGCCGACCAGATGGCCGACGCGGTCGTGTTCAGCGAGGACCACAGGTTCATCGAGGACATCTACCTGTCGCGGGCCCCGGTCCTGGTGCTCGTGGACACCGAGGTGGTCGCGAGGGCTCCGCCGGTGTTCCTCGTCCAGGGCATGGGCGACGCCCTGGCGTGCGGGTTCGAGAAGCCCGCGTACGCCGAGACGATGCGCGCGAGGAAGGCCCAGGAGCAGGCGACCAACGCCGCGCTCGAGGTGAACCTCAGGTGCTTCCAGACGCTGATGGCCCACGGGATCCAGGCCAAGAAGGACGTCGAGGCGGGGAAGATAACGGACGCGGTCGAGTCCGTGGTCGAGGCGATCAAGCTCCAGAGCGGTTTCGGGTTCGGAGGCGGAGGATGCGCGGCCGCCCATGCGGTCCACAACGGCCTCACGGTCGTCCCGGGCATCGCGAGGAAGCACGGCGAGATAGTCGCCTTCGGCACGCTTGTGCAGATGGTGCTCGAGAAGAGGCCCATGGGCGAGGTCGAGAGGGTCATGAGGTGGTGCCGGGAGCTCGGGCTGCCCATCAGGCTCAGCGAGCTCGGGAAACTGGACCTGTCCTATCTCCCGAAGGCCGCGGAGAAGGCGTGCGACCCGAACGACAGCATGGCGAGCATGCCCTTCCAGGTGACCCCGGACATGGTCCTCGGGGCCATGCGCGAGGTGGACTCGCTAGCCGGCAAGCTAGGTTAGCAGTCTGGCTCTCCCGGTCTGTCGTGACTGGCCACAATCCAGGCTCAGGAAAGGCTATATACGCCAATCGCGATTCTTCAGGTGTCGCCGAAAGGCGGCAGAAGGGATGAATTAAAGGAGGCTCTAGAAATGACCAGTACTCTGAACACGTTTATCGCGTCCGGGAACACCCCGCCATGGCTGCCCCGCGAAGTAGCCGAGGGAAGGAGGTTCGCGTGGTGGGCCCAGATCATGTTCCTGCTCGCGGCGCTGATATGGTTCATCATAGCCATCGTCGAGATAACGTTCTTCGCGGTGGACGGAGGGCCGGGGAGGCTCGCGCTCGGCCTGTTCGGCTTCTTCGCGATCATCATATGCTTCATGGCTGCGGTGTTCCTGAAGAAGACCGTGCTCGACGCCATCGACCAGGGCAGGTTCCACGACGCCAAGAACGACTCGCTCGTGTGGATATTCATCGGTCTGTTCGGCTTCGCGCTGCCGTCGATACTGCTCGTGCTCACATATGTCAAGGTCGGGGACGTGCTCGCGCAGCAGGCCCCTGCGGGGTACCAGCCGTACGCCCCGGGGACGGTCTCGGCCCAGGCGCCCGCGCCGCCGTATGTCCCGCCGCCGGTGCCACCGGCGCAGCCTGCCCAGCAGCAGGCGACGGCCGCGCAGCACCCGCAGCACCAGCACCAGCCGATGGCCAGGTGCAAGAACTGCAACGTGCAGTTCCCGATGTTCATGCACACCTGCCCGAACTGCGGTGCGCCCAAGGAACAAGCGTAAACCCTTAAACCAACCTCTTCCTTTTCTGTTCTCGGAGCCCAGTGACTACCATGACCGAACTGCTGTACATGAAGGACACGGAATCCAACTACATCCGCGAGTTCGACGCGGCGGTCGTCGAGCGCGGGTTCGACTATGTGGTCTTGGACAGGACCGCGTTCTATCCCCTGGGCGGGGGGCAGCCCTCGGACACCGGCAGGCTCGAGTGGTCCGGGGGCAGGGCGGACGTGAGGGAGGTCACGAAGAAGGAGGGCATAAGGCACCACCTCGTGCAGAACCCGGAGCTCGTCCCCGACAAGGTCCGGGGCGTGGTCGACTGGGAGAAGCGGTACGGGCACATGAGGATGCACACCGCCCAGCACATCGTGTCCGGGGTCGTGTACGACCTCTGGAAGGCCCGCACGGTCGGGAACCAGCTGTACCACGACCGCTCGAGGATAGACTTCGCGCCCATCAAGTTCACGGACGAGATGATATCGGAGCTGGAGTCGAAGACGAACGAGATACTCGCCACGGGCGCCAGGGTGGAGATCGCCACGGAGCAGAGGTCGGAGCTGGAGAGGAACGTGGACTCCCAGAGGGCGAACCTGGACCTGCTGCCGAAGTCCGTCCAGGAGCTCAGGGTCGTGAGGGTCCCGGGCTACGACGTCTGTCCGTGCGCCGGGACGCATGTCCGCTCGCTGGCAGAGGTCGGCAGGATCAAGGTCGTCAAGAAGGAGAACAAGGGGAAGGACCGGGAACGGATCACCTACGAGCTCGTGTGACCGGCGCGTCCCTCAGGACCCGTAGCCGAGCGCCAGGCGCATGCGTTCGGAGGTGAACGGCAGGGACCTCTCAATCTCGCTCAGGTCGACCGAGCCTTGTGTGAGCTGCCCTCCGTTCCAGACATCGACTTCTATGTGATGCGTGCCGGCAGGCACCTCGCAGGTCGTGATGACGTACAGGCTGCGCGTGTCGGCCGGGTCGTACTCGACGAAGGATGTCATGACGACCTCGCCGTCCACGCTGATCGAAATGTTCACGCTGCCGTACAGGTCCCCGTTGACGAGGACGGACACCCGCAGTGTGGACACATCGAAGTTCCACGCGTAGGTCGCGAAGGCGGCCATCAGCACCGGGACGGCTATGACCGTGACTAGCAACTTCTTCGCGGCGCCTTTCGAGAGCGGCCTCGCTCTGCCCGGCCTCATCATCGGTTGCCAGGTCCTCACCCTGGAGAACGGGGGCGCTTTGTAAGTCCTCTCCGCGCGGGAGTACTCGATGAACATGGCCGTGAGGAGCATCGACATCCCGATGAAGCCGACGAGGTAGAACACGTACAGGTAGAGGTCGTAGTCGAGGTACCACGCGACCGGGAGGCCGATGACCAGGCACGGCATCTGCACCAGCCCGCCGACCTGGCTGAGGCCTCCGAGGACGGCCCCCATCATGTACAGGGCGGCCAGGACCGTCATGAGCTCCTTCATCTCGAGCTCGAAGCTGTCCGTGCCGGACCCTATGACGCTGCCGGACAGGAACGCATACAACCAGAAGGTCCCGGCGCACACGAGGGACAGGACCATGCCTACCATGCCTAAGGTGTTGACCTTCGCCATGTTCCGCCTAGGCCGGTAGAGCGTCGTCCGGCTACAAGAACCTTGTAGGGTCGTTTCCGCTCAGGACAAAAGATGCGTGCGGGCGGAGCGGCAATCCGTATAAACCCTTAAGTACGGCTGCGTGGGATATTCGTCCAGGGAGGCAGAAATGGTCGAGGTAGGCACCGTCGCAGGCTTGTCGAAGCTATCGATATGGCTCAGCGGGGCGTTCGCCGTCATCAGCATCGGGCTGTTGTATCTGTACATAGCCCTCACGGACGCGTCCTTGTCTCAGAAGGTCCTGTGGGCCGCAGGTCTGTCGATCGTGGTAGCTTTCGTGTTCCTCGTTTCCTGGACCGTCGCTAGGGACGTCGTCAGGGCGAAGGAGCGCGAGCTCAGGCGCATCTAGGACACCCTGGCTCAGGCCTTCCCTGAGCCGGCTTTGTCGTTCCCTTTCTCGCCGTTCTCGACGGAGTTGAGGAGCAGCTCCAGCAGGTCCGCGACCTTCATCCCGGGGACGGTCCTCAGCTGGGTCTCGCAGAACGGGCAGCAGGTGACGAGCGTGGTCGCGCCCGTGGACTTCGCCTCCTCGATCCTCTTGGACGCCAGCTCGCGCGAGAGCTTCGGGAACGCGGACTGCAGCCCTGCCCCGGCCCCGCAGCACCTCGACTCGTAGCCGTGGTTCGGCATCTCCACGAGCGTGGCGACCGCCTTCAGGATGTCCCTCGGCTCGTCGAAGACCCCGCCGAGCCTGCCCAGGTGGCAAGGGTCGTGGTATGTCATGCGCTCAGTGGACCTCTTCAGCTTGAGCTTCCCGCTCTTGACGAGGTCCGCGACCTCCTTCGTGATGTGGACGACCTCTATCTTCGAGCCGTGGTCCTGGAGCGACTTCTTGAGCGTCGTGTAGCATCCGGGGCACGCGGTGACTATCCTCTTTACTCCGAGCGCCTCGAACCTCTCGACGTTCTTCTTCGCGATCTCCTCGTACGCCTCCGTCTGGCCGACCCTGAGCAGGGTGGACCCGCAGCAGGGTTCCTCCTGGCCGAGCGTGGCGAACCTGACCCCTGCCTTCTGCAACAGCTTCGCGCTCGCGACCAGGCTCGGGACGAGCGGCTTCATGACAGCGGACGTGCACCCTGCGAAGAAGAGCACGTCCTGGGCGCCGGGGGCGGCCTTCGGTATGTTGAGACCCTTGGTCCACTTGTTCCTGGCGCTCCTGGGCTGGAACCAGGGGTTCCCGTAGTTCTTGAGGCTGGCTGCGAGCGACGCGTGCTCCTTCATAGGCTCGAAGCCGTGCTTGAGGAGGTACTCCCTGAAGGCCCTCGTGTGCTCGGTGTTCTTGAGCGAGCACCATCTGTCGCAGTTGCCGCACAGGGTGCACTCGAAGGCCGCCTGCACCACCGCGGGCGTGATGTCGAACTTGCCCTGGAGGAGGCCCAGCATGGTCCTGTTCCTGCCCTTCATGCAGAGGGTCTTGACCTTCATCGCCTGGTACACCGGGCACCCGCGCTCGCAGAACCCGCAGGAAGTCCCGAAACAGGTCTCGAGCTCCTCCTTGAACTCGTCCAGGGTGTTGCTCACGGGGACTCCTCCCTCGGGAACTTCTTGCCCGGGTTCAGTATCCCCTTCGGGTCGAACAGGCGCTTGATCTCCCTCATCTGCCTGAGCGACGCGCCGTGCTCGAGCTCGAGGTACGGCGCCTTCTGGTGCGTGTCGCTCATGAACGTGCTCATGGTGCCCTCGAACGCGATGGCCATCTTGCTGAGCTCGTCGTGGAACTCCCTGAACCTCCTGACCTCGTCCGCGTCCCTGTAGTCGACATATACAGCGCACGAGAGCGAGAAGCCGATGCTGTTCGGGTGCTCGAGGTACGCGTTCATGCCTATGATCTCCAGCCTGTGCTTCTCAGCGACCTCGACGAACTTGTGGTAGAACTCCTCGAGCCTGCCGACGGGCACGCCAGGGTCCGCCGCGCCGAACTTCTTCTTCGTCTGCGAGTCGGGCCACTTCTGCTTGAACGGCTCGAACTCGAGCGTGTACTTCGAGGTCCACCAGCTCTCGACGAGCTCTCGCTCCTCGACCAGCTGCGCCTCGAACTCCTTGCTCAGCCTGACGGCCTCGTCCCTCTGGAAGTCGACCACGGCCTTGTCGCCTGCGAACGAGATCGCCAGGAGCGCTTCGCCCCACGCGGGTATCTCCGGGTCCTTCCCGTACTTCTGTTTGTAGGTCTGCGTATAGAACTTGAGCCTGCGCTTGCAGTTGATGTGGGCCGCCTCTATGCACAGGCCCGCCTTCAGGAGCCTGCTGAGGTAGTCTACCGCCGCGCCCAGCCTCGGGAAGACGAGCATCTCGACGCGTCTGGTCGCAGGCAGCGGCTCGAGCTTGAGCGTCGCCTCGGTGATGATGCCCAGGGTGCCCTCGCTGCCCGCGAGCAGGTCCTTGAGCTTGTAGCCGGAGGATGTGAAGTGCGCCTTCCTGTGGCCGAGCTCGAGCACCTCGCCCGTGCCCGTGACGATCTCGGCGCTCAGGAGGCAGTTCAGTATCTTGCCGTACCTGACGCCGAATGTGGAGTCGTTGTCGCACGCGATTGCGGACCCGACCGTGCTCACCCACTTGGACTCCGGCTGGTGCGGGAGCCACAGGTCGTAAGGGTGTACGGCATCGTTGACCTCCTGAAGCGTCGCGCCCGTCTGCACCCGGATGGTCTGGTTCTTCTGGTCAACCTCGATGACGGAGTTCATCGTGGTCGTGTCGATGTATATGCCCTTGAACAGGGGGACCGCGCCCCCGAGCATGCCCGTGAGGCCGCCTCCGGCGGTGACCGGGATGCCGTGCTCGTACGCGACCTTAATCGTGCGCTGGATGTCCCTGGTGGTCCTTGGGAGTATCACGACGTCGGGGGACACGAACTCGTCCGGTGTCCTCGGGCTCCAGTCGGCTCCGTACACGAACCTCTCGGCGGGGTCCGTGAGGACCTTCTCCTTGCCCAGGGCCGCGACCAGTTCGTCCAGGTATGACATGTTGTCTTCGAGTCAGTGGATTATCAATACAAAAGCTTGATTGAGATACCTCTCGGTTCTGAGCGTGTGTCGACGGTCCGGGGTCTAAGTAGTGATCCCGCCTGGCAACAGTTCGTGTCCGAGCGATTCGGCAAGCAGCGTGAAGGCCCTCTTCCTCCTGTCCCACGGCACGTGCTTCACGATGTGGGACGACAGGCTGTTCAATCCCTCGTATGACAACGGGATGAGCATCTTCGTCTTGCCGGCTGACAGGACGAACGCCCTCGGGAATGTGGACACGCTGACAGCGTCGATCTCGGTCCAGGATATCGATTTCGGTCTGCTGAACTGTACTGCCATCCTTATGCCGGTGTCGGAGACGTAGAACCTCACCCAGCTTCTAACAGCGCCGTATGTGATGAGCCCCCAAAGGACGGCGAAGACCGTTCTCTGCGTCAACTCTGATATCGCCGGGTCATCCGAGAAGAAGAGTTCCTCCACGACCGACGCGACGAACACGATTCCGACGAGGAACAGGATCGCCAGGGCCCAATTGGCCAATGCGGGTTGCCGGACAATGAACTCGCCCGAGGACGGGTCGACCTTTGCCGTGCTCCTCAGGTTCCTCTTGAGCCTCTTCTCCTGTCCCTCAACCATCGCCTTGACCACGAAGACGATGAAGATCGCGGCCGCCAACGCCAGCCAGAGCAGGATCCCAAGCGACACCCCGAATACCCCGACTTTGGATGGCATCCTCGCTAATAAAGATGTCCGCGGGGGTCGCGGCCTCCCCGTTCGCCGGCCCGATGTCCACAGGTTTATAATCAGAGATGTGATGGATATGCGCGGCACAGAGGTGCGGACCATGGGCGACGGGATAATCGAGAAAGGCCTCCTGTACGGCTTGGAGATGCCATCATCATACACCAGCCTCGAGGAGTCATCAGTCAAGGCGCTCGAGGAAGGCTTGGCTCCGTTCCCGAAGGCGCTGAGGATGTTCAAGACGCTCTCGTCGGACGAGGAGCTGAACACGCTCCTCAACCTCGCGAACTTCATCGCCGTGAGGAAGCTCGGGTACAACGACCACGGGCCTATACACGCGAAGATAGTCGCGGCCAACGGGATCGCCATCCTGAAGATAATCCTTGGAAGCGGAGAGCTGAAGCCGGATTCGATCAACGGGCTGGGCATGTCGGAGGACGACGCACACTTGATCGTGCTCTCGGGTTGCCTCCTGCACGACATCGGCAACGCGGTCCACAGGGTGGAGCACGAGACTTTCAGCGTGATGTACAGCAAATCGATCCTCGAGCGGCTGCTCCCGGAGATATACCCGGACCTCGCGCAGAGGACGGCCGTGACACAGCAGATACTGCACGCCATCTTCTCCCACGACGAGGGCCAGAACGCCCTCACGGTCGAAGCGGCCATCGTGGTCATCGCGGACGGGTGCGACATCACCAAGGGCAGGGGCAGGCTGGCTTACGACCTCGGCAAGCACGACATCCACTCCATATCTGCGCTCTCGATCGAGTCGGTCGAGATACACGAGGGCAAGGAGAAGCTGATAGGGATACATGTCAAGATGTCGA
The DNA here is from genome assembly GCA_964488505.1 of uncultured Thermoplasmata archaeon. Lineage (GTDB taxonomy): Archaea > Thermoplasmatota > Thermoplasmata > UBA10834 > UBA10834 > UBA9653. The sequence continues at coordinate 39,855 of CAZAUI010000010.1, forward strand.
ACTCGGCCGGGATATACCAGCTCCAGGAGACGCTTGGGAAGAAGGTCGCTGAGAGCCCGCTCAAGGACCACATCGAGATCGTGGCGGAGCTCATACACCCGAAGTCGAGGCAGGAACTGCAGGTGTTCGACAGGATAGTCTTCTCCGACGGGAAGTATAGGAACGCCTAGAGCGAGAACAGCGGTACCGCGACCAGGAGCATGGCTAGGGCCGCATATTGTTTCACGGTGAGGCTCTCCTTGAGCCTTATCTTCGCCGCTGCGATCGTGAGGACGGGATACAGGTTCGTTATGGGCGACACGATGGAGACGTTTCCGTTCGCGAACGCGAGGTACATCGTTATCCCGCCCGCGGTCAGGAAGAGCATCGAGAGCTCCAGTATCCTGAGGTCCGCCTTCGGCATCTCGAACTTGCCCTTCGTCGTGAAGAGCCAGTATGCCGCCCACATGGCCGGGCACACGATCGCGTAGACTCCGATGAAGTTGGTGTCGCCTATCACGTCTATCGCGCCCTTCGCGACGGTCGCGGACGTGCCCCAGAAGAACAGCGAGCACGCGGCGAACACGAGCCCTATCATCTCGGTCCTCCTGCCGTTGCCGTTCCCAGGGTTGTAGGTGAACATGAGCATCCCCCCGACCACGAGCGCCACGCCTGCGCCTTCGCCGTAGGTCATCTCCTCGCCCAGGAACAGCAGCGCGAGCAGGATCGTCCAAGGAGCGTACGCACCTGCGACGGTGCCGACTATGCTCACCTTGCCGTGCTTGAGCGCCTCGTAGTATGTCAGGTAGGCCGCCCCTGACAGGGCTGCGGCGACAATGGCCTGTATCCACGCCCAGGTCTCGTAGGACGTGCTCTCGTGGAAGAACACCCAGTAGACCGCCCAGATGATCCCTATGTTGCCGCTGAAGAGCAGGAGGTAGTTCGCGGACGATATCTGCGTCCTGGTCTCCTTGACGAAGACTTGGCCTAGGCCGTAGAACAATATCGTCGCGAGCGAGAAAGGCAGCCAAGCGAGCTCCATCTATCGGCTGGGATGCTCATGCCCTAGAAATAGGTTTCCGACCACGGGGGCAATCTAGATAGGCCTGGACGGTCCTGACAGTCAAACGGGTCGCCATGGACCGAGCACGCGTCGCTTTGTTGGGAGTCCCGTACGATGCGCAGTCGTCGTTCGCGCGCGGTTCTGCGAAGGCCCCGCCGCTGGTCAGGGCCGCATGGCACAGCGATTCCACGAACAAGTACAGCGAGGACCTCACCCTGATCGACGACTCGTCGGTCTGGGACGCTGGCGACATAGACCTCGTGACGGGCGGAGACCCTTTCTCGGCCATAGAGCGCGAGGTCGGGGCCGTCCTGGACAAGGGGTTCTCACCGATCTGCATCGGGGGAGACCACTCCGTCACGTACCCTATCGTCAGGGCGATGGCCAGCCGCAGGAAAGGCCTCAACATACTCCACTTCGACGCCCACCCGGACCTCTACGATGACTTCGAGGGCAATAGGCTTTCCCACGCCTGCCCGTTCGCCAGGATCATGGAGGAGCAGCTCGCGGACAGGCTCGTCCAGGTAGGCATACGTTCCATGACCGCGCATCAGAGGCAGCAGGCGGAGAGGTTCGGCGTCGAGTTGGTCGAGATGCGTTCCTGGGACGATGGGCAGGTGTTCGAGTTCGAAGGCCCGGTCTACGTCTCGTTCGATGTGGATTGCCTCGACCCCGCCTTCGCCCCGGGGGTGTCGCACAGGCAGCCGGGGGGCATGTCCACGCGCCAGGCAATAAGCGTGATCCAGTCGTTCAAGGGGACGCTCGTGGGGGCGGACATCGTGGAGTTCAACCCGGACCTCGACCTGCCTGGCATGACAGATGCCGTCTGCGCGAAGGTCTTCAAGGAGCTGGCCGCAAGGATGCTCCGCGTCTGAGGCATGGTCTGCCAGTTCTTTGATAATGTTATTATCCAGGGTCGCTGTTTCTGCACGCGGTCAGACCATGGATTTCGGAAGGGTCGTCAAGGACGAACTGTCTGGTTCGGTCGCGAAGTCATACGTCGCCGGACTGACCCAGTTCCACAGGGTTCAGGCATCGCCAATGATGTACGCATCGGCTGAGCATGTGAGGGACGAGTTGAAGTCCTTCGGCTTGGACGATGTGACGATCGAACGGTACCCCTCGGACGGTCGCCGGAAGTATTGGACTCATGTGTCGGCGGTAGGCTGGTCCGTCAGGGGCGCGGAACTGAAGCTGGTCGAGCCGAGCGAGCGCGTGCTGGCGAAGTTCAGCGACATCCCTCAATCGCTTCACACTTTCAGCAAGGGGACGCCCAAAGGCGGCGTGACGGCGGAGCTGGTCGACGTCGGGAAGGGCGTCTCGGACCGCGACTACGCCGGCAAGACGGTCAAGGGCAAGCTCGTGCTCGCGACTGGCCGCGGCACGGTCGTCCACCGCGAAGCGGTCCTGAAGCGCGGCGCCGCCGGCGTGATCACCGATGGCCTGTCGTATGAGTTCCACGGGGTGCGGGAGAGCACCGACATACCCGATGCGCATGCGTACCAGGGCATATGGCCGAACGCCTCCGACGCGAAGAAGGTCAAGTTCGGTTTCTCTCTCAGCAGGCGCCAGGGGAACGAGCTGAGGCGGTTGCTGTCGAGCGGGAAGACCGTCAAGCTACGCGCGACGGTCGACGCCGAGTTCGTCCCCGGGAGCTACAGCCTCGTGAATGCGTGCATACGCGGTTCCGAGAGGCCGAAGGACGAGATATTCCTGGTCGCGCACCTGTGCCATCCGAAGCCGGGAGCGAACGACAACGCCTCCGGCAGCGGACTCCTGATGGAGGTGGCCAGGACGATATCGTCCCTGATCCGCTCCGGGAAGATCGGACGTCCCAAGAGGACCATACGGTTCATCTGGGTGCCCGAGACGACCGGCTCGGTTGCCTTCCTGTCCAAACACCCCGAACTGCACAAGCGCCTCAAGGCAGGCATCAACCTCGACATGGTAGGAGAGGACCAGACGCTGTGCAGGTCCACCCTCACCATGGACTGCACTCCGGACTCACTGCCTTCGTATCTGAACGACTTCGTGTACTCCATGATAGAGCGCGCGAACACGGAGTACGACCCGTTCGTGAAGATCGGGATGGTCGCGAACTTCAGGTACGCGAGGACCGCGTTCTCCGGAGGCAGCGACCACGCCGAGTTCAACGAGTCCACAGTGGCTGCGCCGTGCGTGGGGTTGACCCAGTGGCCGGACATGTTCTACCACACGAGCCAGGACACGATGGACAAGGTGAGCGAGGACAGCCTGAGGCGGGTAGGTTTCGCCGCGGCGGTGTCTGCGCTCACGCTCGCGGACGCCGATGAGAGGGCGATACACGAGATCGCCGTGCTCGCCGGGTCGGAGGGCATGAAGAGGATATCCGACGCTGTCAGGAAGGCTCACTCCGAGCTGCTCGATGAGAAGGACAAGAAGACGAGCACGAAGACGGACTTCGCGAAGCTGGCGGTGTTCCACCGGATGCGGCTCTCGAAGGTCGTCCTCAGGGAGGCGGCCGCCGTGAGGTCGCTCAGCAAGCTCGACCTGGAGGCCGGCTCCGATCAGTTCGTCGAGCGCCAGGCCGCAGCGGTCTCCGAGCATGGCGCCAGGGAGATGGCGAGGCTGAACGACATCATCGATTCGGTCTCACCTAGGGATGCCAGGGGAGCCACTACGCGCCTTGGCCCGACGAGGGCCGAGGCGACGGCCAAGAAGATCGTGCCGAAGAGGCGCTTCAAGGGGTCGCTGGAACACGGATATCTGGGCGAGGCCCTGGGCGAGAAGAGGACCGAGTGGTACGACGAGGCCGAGAAGCGCGACCCCTCATTCCCCAGGAAGATGTACGAGATCGCCAACCTGATGGACGGCGACAGGGACCTGTGCGAGATCGTCGAGGTCGTCTCGGCCGAGTACGGCCAGACGGACATCGCAGACGCACTCAAGTTCCTCACTGACCTCAAGGCTGCCCGCCTGGTCGCCTACTGAGACGCGGCCGGAGATGCGTCACACGAGGCCTTTAGCCCTCGCGTCCCTCTCGAACAGGACCTCTCCTCTGTAGTCTATCCTGAGTATGCGATGGTATGGGATGCTTGCCTCGTCCGTTTCGAAGAACATGCTGCCCAAGGACTTCACGGCAGCGCCCGTGATCATCAGGGTGTCGCCGGGCGCGCCCCTGTGGACGTACCATATGATCGCTTCATCCAAGGACTCGCCTTCGGCCCATTTGAGCCTGTTGAGGACGTCCCTGGGATAGACCATGCATCATTAGTCCGCGGGGGACCTAATCATCCTTTCGACAAAGAGGTGGAATGAGGGTTTGAGGGGTTTGCCGGAGATCACAGAGCCTTCAACTTCTCCTCTATCTTGCCGGCCAGCTCGCGCACCTGGTCGAAGTGCTCCTGCTGCGGCGGCCCCTTCGGGTCCACGACTCCCAGGATCTCTATCTTGGCGTTGCCGAGGATCTCCTGGACGTGCTTCACGGCCCCTCCGGACCATCCGTGGGATGTGAGGAGCGCTGTGTACTTCGTAGGCGCCCTGAGCTGCTTGACCAGGAGCGTGGCGTACGCCGCGACAGGGTGCATCATGTTCAGCACGGTCGGCGCGCCGACCACGACCACGGGCGAGTCGACCAGTTCCTTGGCCACATGGCCTATCTCCGTCACGGTCAGGTCGAACACGTTCACCAGGATGCCTTTCTCCACGAGCATGCTGTTGAGAGCGTTCACGAGCTTCTCGGTGCTGCCCCACATGGACACATAGACTATCGCGACCTTCTTCTCCATCTTCTCGCTGGTCCATGCGGTGTACGGGTCCAGTATGACCTTCGGGTCCCTCCAGATGACCCCGTGGGACGGCGCGATCATCTTGACGCCCAGGGCCTTGACCTTCTCGACCGCGGTCGCCCCCTGCCTCCGGAAGGGCATCATGATCTCCGCGAAGTACAGCTTGGCCATGTCGAGCGCCAGCTCGTCGCCCATCTCGTCGGAGTAGAACGGCCCGTCCGCCAGGTGCGAGCCGAAGAAGTCGCACGGGAACAGTATGCCGTCCTCCTCGAGGTATGTGAACATCGTCTCCGGCCAGTGCAGCCAGGGCGCGTCGACGAACTTCAGCGTCTTGCCGCCCAGCTCGAGCTTCGAGCTCTCGTCGACGACCATTATCCTCTCGGGGTCGATGTTGAAGTACATCATGGCCGCCTCTTTGCCCTTGGCGCTCGTGACTAGCTTCGCGCCTTTGGCGACCTCCAGCACGTATCTGCCAGCATCCGCGTGGTCCGGCTCCGCGTGGTTCATGATGACATAGTCGATCTTCGACGGGTCTGTCCTCTCGGAGAGCTTGTCGAACAGTTCCTTGCTGAAGCCGGGGTTGACCGTGTCTATGAGCGCGGTCTTCTCCGACCCCACGACGAGGTACGCGTTGTAGCTCGTTCCATGAGGCAGCGGTATGAGTCCGTCGAACAGTCTGCGGTTGTGATGCTTCACGCCCACCCAGAACACGTTCGGTGCGATCGATATGGTCCCTTTCGGTGTCTCGGCCATTCCTTCACCCTCGGTCCAGTTAATCCTCCAGGGGTTCATAGTCTTGTTGCCGTTCGAGTCCGCCCCCGGGTCGGACGCGCGCGACTGGCCGTACCGCCGACCAGAACATTGAAAAGGAAGTAACGCTTTGGACGGGACGGTATCTGGACGGGGAGTCTGGGACCCGCGGTAGGACGCTCAATCTCAAGGTGGCCACACAATGGATCTGAGGTCGAAGATAAAGCGCGTGCCGGAGTTCAAGGGCGTGGTCTTCTGGGACATCACCCCTCTGCTGAGGGACAAGCACGCGTTCAGGCAGTGCATCAAGGACCTAGCGGACCACTTCAGGCAAGAGGACATCAGCGTGGTCGTGTCCAATGAGGCCAGAGGGTTCATCATCGGAGCCCCGGTCGCTCACGAGCTGGGAGTCGGCTTCGTCCCCATCAGGAAGAAGGGCAAGCTCCCTCCGAAGGTGCGCGCGCTGAGCTACGACAAGGAGTACGAGTCCGACGTCATAGAGATCAGGGACGACGGGATAGAGCCGGGGGACAAGGTCCTCCTCGTGGACGACCTCCTGGCCACCGGCGGGACGATCAAGGCGAACGCCGACCTCGTGGAGGACCTAGGCGGCAAGGTCGTCGGCATGGGTTTCCTCGTCGAGCTGGAGTACCTGAAGCCGAGGGAGTACCTCGGGGGCAAGTACCACATACATTCGCTGATCAGGCTCGAGTCGACCGAGGAGACTTGAACCTTTTTCGACGGCCAAAGACGAAGCTTCAATTACTCGTCAGTCGTTCATAACCAGCATGGCGCTCGAGACTCTGAAGGCGTCCATCGGCGGCTCGGAAATAATTCAGCGCGGCGACTACGAATACATGGTGAATCCGCTCACCGACGGGATACCACGAGTGGACCCGAACCTCTTGACAGAGGTCGTGGACGCTCTGTTGCAGGTCGGGGACTTCGACTGCGACACCATTGTGACTATCGAGGCGCTCGGGATACCGCTGGCCACAGCCCTCTCCCTGAAGACTGGCAAGCCTTTCAACATCGTCAGGAAGAAGATGTACGGACTCCCGGGCGAGGTCAACCTGAACCAGGTCACGGGATACTCGAAGGGGACCTTGTTCATCAACGGCATCCTGCCGGGCGAGAGGGTCACGATCGTGGACGACGTCGTCAGCACGGGCGGGACCCTTTGGGCGCTCGTCGAGGCCCTGAAGAAGATGCAGGTCAAGATAGTCGACATCCTCGTGGTCGTCGAGAAGACGGACAAGAAGGCCGAGATAGAGAGGAAGATCGGGTGTCCGATCAAGACCCTCGTCAAGGTCGAGGTCGTCGAAGGCAAGGCCCGGGTGGTCTAGCCGCTTAAAGGGTCGTCCTCAACGAGCTATTACGCGGATTTGTATGTTTTAAGAGCATACTGAGCGGCGGCCTGCGAAGCGTGCCTGCAGTCGATATCACAAGGCAGCGCCCGGTCCCTGGACCGTCCGTGTCCGAGCTCGGGCTCCTCGCATCCGTGTTCGTCTCCTCGGCCGCAGGCTTCGTCGTCGGTTTCGTCACGGGCCTGGTCCCGGGCCTGCACGTCAACAATGTCGCCGCGGCCACGCTGGCCTGCGCGGGTGCCGTTCTCGCGTCCTTCGCGCTCTTGGGTGATGTCCTGGGTTGCGGAGCGCTCGGCATCATGGTCTCCTGCTTCCTGGTGTCGGCGCTGGTCTCCCACAGCTTCTCCGAGGCCGTCCCGAACACCTACGTCGGCATCCCCGCAGGGGATGCAATCACCGTCCTGCCCGCGCACAGGCTCGCCAAGGCCGGCCTCGGCTGGACCGCAGTGAAGGCCTCCATGGATGGGAGCCTTGCGGGCGTCCTGTTGGGCGCGGCCGCCCTGGTCCCTGTGTCCTTCGTCCTCGGCCCTTCTCTGGGCCTGTACGACTCCCTCAGGGCGGTTATGGGCCTTCTGATCGTCCTTCTCTCGGCCGCCCTGGTGCTCTCGGACGGGCTCGTGGTCCCCGCCTCGCGCCATCGTGTGCTGGCGAAGGCCGTGCGGACATCCAAGGTGCTGGCCTTGTTCGCGGCGTCGGGCGTGCTCGGCCTTGTGGTCCTCGACACTAACTACTTCGCGTGCGACATGCCAGGGTGCCAGAGCCCGTTCGTCCCGCGGTCCTCCCTGCTGCTGCCGCTGTTCGCGGGTCTGTTCGGCCTGCCGACGCTGCTCCTCAGCATCGGGTCCGCCCGCGCGCGCGACCCTGGCCTGCCTCTCGCGTGCAAGATGCGGTCCGGAGGGCGCGCGACCGCATCCATCTTGTCGCTCGCAGGAGGCGTGCTCGTAGGTTGGATACCGGGGCTGACCTCCGGCTCCTCCGCCACGCTCTGCTCGTCGCTCGTCCGCCGCCCCTCCGAGGAGGCGCGCGATATCGGGGACGCGAGCCGCTTCATCTGGCTGTATTCCGCGATATCCACCGCCGGCGCGGTGCTGTCCGTCGGCGCGCTCTTCACCATATTCCGCTCCAGAAGCGGCGTGATGGATGCGGTGACTCGGTTCCTGTCGCCGGAGCCGGTGCAGGGTACGCTCCCGGACCTGCTCGCGCCCGCTGCGATCCTGCTCTCGATGGTCCTGTCCGGGCTGCTCTCCTATGCGACAATGGCCAGCATGCGCACGAGGCTGCGCCGGGTCGGCAAGGCCCTGTGTTCGCGCCGGCTCTCGCTCTGCGCGATGGTCTTCATATGCGCGCTCGTCGCGGCCCTGACCGGCCTCCGCGGGCTGTTCCTGCTGGCGACTGCGTGCACCCTCGGCGTGATGCCTCCGCTGGTCGGCGTGAGGAGGATACACCTGATGGGTTGCCTGCTCGTGCCGATATCACTGATGTTCCTCGAGCTCTGAAAAGAGGGAGCGTGTTGGTAAAAGGTGGAAGGGCCCCGTCTCTTCTCCCCCCGTTAAAATTGGCGGGGACCCATCTCCGGCCCTGACCGGTTAATCCTCCTCTTCAGGAGGAGGCCAGGGTTCAATACCCAGCTTAATGGGCCCGCCTGCCCAAGGCGGGCACCCTTCCACCTTTATCGTGATATCATAGCCGGTGTCGAGGTTCTCTATGTACCATGCCTCGAGCACGGTCACATCATCTTCCTCCACCAGCTCTCCTGTGACTTCCACGCGGTCGCCGACCTCTACGATGTCCCTGACCGTTATGTCCTGGGTCTCCCAGTACCACCACGGTCCGAACTCGACCCTGATCATCTCGCCGTCGTCGGTCTCGAGCATGAACGCGCCTGCACGCTCGTCGCAGTCATCGCAGTCGCAATCCTCGTCACAGCAGACGAAGGCCTCGACCGTGCCCTCGACGGACGAAAGCCCGTCATCGGCGTCGTCGTCTAGAGCTATGGAGACGGGCACGGCGACCACCAGTCCTAGGACTGCGAAAACCAGTGCAGGAATGGCGAACTTAGAGCCGAACACCCGCGTTCCTACCCCCCTAGACTCCCATACCCGTTTCGCCATCATCCTATATAAACATGTCCATTACTGACTGCATTTCTAGAACAAGCCTCGAAATCAACGGTTTTCAGCCCCTTCCCGCCCATCCTCTTCAGCAGGCTAGGCCGGTCCACGCCCATGGGCGAAAGCATCGTCTCCGCGGCCCGCAGGAGCAGGTCGACGTACGCCTCGGGGTCGTACTCCCCGTCCGATGCGAAAGGCTCGGCCCTCACCCTGTCCCCGAGGTCCCTGCTGCCCGCGCGCGTGATCACGAACCTCACCTGCTCCCCCGGGTTCACCTCTATCCCCTCGGACCGGAGCTGATGCAGCGCCGAGGCCGAGTCGTTCACCTGCCTGTATCCCTCGAGCGGTTTCGAGACCCTCCTGGTCACGAGCAGCTTGGACGGGGGGACGGTCCCGGACATGGCGTCTTCCACGTAGCGGTCCAAGACCTCCAGGGCCTGCGGCGCTAGCCCCATCAGCCCCTCCGAGTCCTCGGCCGCCGAGAGCTGTGCGAGCATGTCCTCCTGCATGTCCTTCACCAGCCCACACGTGTCCTTCCGCCTCAGCTCGATCCCGCGCAGCTTGAACCGCCCGTCCTCGAACATGCCGTAGTATCTGTTGAGCACGCCGACGCCGTGCGCCTTGTCCGGCAGGAACACTATCCACTTGTAGACGCCCTCTGGCTCCAGCGGTATCCCTATGTGCCCGGACACGTGCTCGCAGAACCTCCTCGGGTCGCCGTCGCCCTTCAGCCAGAGCGAGTCGATGATCCCGTGCAGTATCTCGAACCCGTGCGCCTCGGCGATCTCGGACGCCTGCAGCATGAGCTCCCTGCCGTACGCGTTGATGGCCTCGTGGCATTCTATCCTGCCGAAGCGCGCGTTCTTGTAGCCCGTGTAGCCGAAGCAGTTGTGCGTCACGATGCCGTTCGCGAGCGCGAAGCCGTGGAGCGGTTCGCCGACGGAGAAGCAGTACACGTGCCTGTCGGTCGGGCCAGCTCTCCCGACGGACTCCACGGTCGCGCTGGACGACCCATGGCCGTAGAGCGGCGGGAGTACCGGGAACGAGTCCCCCGCAGCGACCGCGTCCGCCCTGGCCACAGCCATCCTCCCTCCGCGGACGACGATGCATGGGTGGTCGGGGGTCGCGAGCAGTTCGCCGTGGCTGGTCCCGAGCCTGACCATCATCCTCGGCGCGGGGAACCTGAACATGCGCGTGACGGTCTTCAGCTCGGGCCGCATCTCATCGTCGAGCCCGAAGAGCCGGATGTCGGACCTCGGGGCTGCCCCGCCGCGAAGGCCAGGCCGCTCCCCGCCCACTATCTCCGATATGGGGCGCACGTCGAACCTCCCGTCCCGCTTGAACGGGACCTCCGTGGCCGCATCCAGGCAGGTCACCAGGAGCCACTTCAGTATGTCCACGCGCTCCTTGTAGCCCGCAGTGTCGCCCACGCCCTCCCTGACCATCCTCTTCAGCCTGGTCCTCCGCTCCACCACGGGCTTCAGCACGCGCGGTATCAGCCCCAGGCGCTTGTCGCATATGCGGTAGCCGAGCACGGGCACCCTCCTGGATGCGTCCGGGCAGCATCCGCACATGATGGTCTCGGGCGATATGTTGAACTTGGCCATGATGTTCGGGTAGAGCGAGGTGAAGTCCACCTCCAGCACATGGTCGTGGGCGCCGACCACTGGCTCGTAGATGAACCCGCCCCGGTCCGACACGATCAGCTCCTGGGCGGTCTTGAACTCCTCCGGCACGTTCTTCTTCCATAGCACGAGGCACCCGTCCCTGAGCGCCTGGTCGACCTCCATTGAGCTTATCGCGCTCCCGGGCGAGAGCCTCGCGAGCTCCTGGAGCGGGACGGCCGATATCCGCGACAGGTCTATGAGTCCGTCGAGCCCGCTCTCGCCGTACATGAACGAGCTGGAGCGGTCTATGTGCACCCGGCCCTTGAGGGAGTACGACGGGGGCTTGTACTTTATCTGGCCGTATGAGAAGTACGACTTCCCTCGGCGCTCTGTCCTCGCATCGTCCCCTTCCCTGCCGAGCCGGAGCGAGTCGAGCCCGAGCGCCTTCGCCTTCTTGTAGAGGTAAGGTATCGCGAACGCGTCCCCGCCGTCCGTGTACACGATGTCCGGGTCCGATCCCTCGAGCAGTCCTTCGATGCCCCTGAGCACGCGCTCCTCGTCCCCGTCGACCTCCTGGCCTCCGACCTGCGCGCCGACCAGCCGGTCGTCGAAGGCCGGGACGCCGTGCCTGGATGCGGCACGTACCGCGAGGTCGGCGGCCCTCAGCGGCGGCAAGTCGTATTCGAACGCGAACCTGTCCTCGAGCATCGAGGGCCCAGGCCCGAGCTCCATCAGGCCCATCGGGAACAGACCCTTCTCCGAGAAGAACCGCTGGCTGAACCTGAGGTCGACGTTGAACAGGGAGAAGTCCCTGTACCTGCCGCGGTTGTCGATCGTGTGCGCGACGTCCTCGACGCGCGAGTACCTCTTCACCTCGACCGAGAGCACCTCGCGCGGCGCCTCGCCGAGCCATGTGCTCTTCATCTCGCGCCCCACGCGGCCGACGGCGTCGAGGATCGGCAGCGCCCTCTCGAGGTCGTCCATGGCTGCCGCGCTCCCGTGGGCGTATATCCTGGGGACGAACCGCCTGTCAACGACCTTGTGGGCACCGTTCCTGGTCCTTATCCAGTATACGAGCGCGTCCTTCGCATGGTCGGGGTAGATGTCCAGGAGCCAGCCCCTCATCCCTCGGACTCACCGCTCCCGGGGACAGTATCCTGCGCGCCCGCCTCCTTCCTGAGCCTGGCCAGCTCCTTCTCGTGCTCGAGTAGCATGGACAGCAGCGCGGACTCCGTCGGGTCCATGCTGATGGCGTAGGTCGAGGCGGAGGCGTGCATCCTGGCCTTGTTCAGGAGCTGGTCGAACGCCTCCCGGTCGCCCTTCCTGAGCGCGCGCCTGAAATCGTTCCACTGCTGCGCCATGGCCTCAAGGGCCAGCCTGTATGTCGGTACCGTCCTCCCCATATGGATCCTCCCTGAACTCGGGCAGTGTCGTCTGGTTCCAGGGCACCGGGCGGAACACCGAAGAGCGTCCCTCCCTCGGCAGCCGGACCGTGACCCCGCCCCGGCGCTCCCTCATGCTCACGAGCAGGTCCGCCTCGGACCGCAGCAGGCTGGTCATCCGCTCGTTGTGCGGCGCATGCCCCGGTGTGCGGTCCGTGACGAAGGATACCGTCTCGTAGGCCCTCGTCACGCGCCTGATGTCCTCGGCGCATCTCCTCAGGAGCTGGTACGCCTCCATCCATTTCATGTCCTTGTCAAGGAACATGTCGGTGAGCGAGGTCACGATGACCATCGCCGGCGAGCTCTCCCTCACCGCCTCCTCCAGCCTCTCGTCGATCAGTGTCACGAGCTGGTACGCGGTGAACGCCCTGGATATGTTCACCCTCGAGAGCACGTCCCTCCTGTCCAGGCGCATGCGCTTGCACAGTGCGCTGAGGGCGTAAGGGTCGACCGAGTTCCCCCCGTCTATCCAGACGACCTCCTCGTCGAACTCGGAGACCGCCTTGACGCAGAGCAGGTGCAGGAGGCTCGAGGCGTAGCCGGAGTCGCCCTCGAGGAGCGCGACCTTGGACGACCTGAACCCCTTCACGAGGTCGTCTATGGCGGGGACCGAGGTGTTCAGCACGCGCTCTATCTGCAGATGCCCGTACTCGTGAGTGTCGAGCTGTATGGTCTCCAGCCCGACGGCCGTCCTATGCGTGTCCAAGGCGTCACCGGCCCTGGATCAATCCGCCGGCGAGGAGTTAAAGCGGGGCAGGGGGGAGTCTGGTGAAACTAGTCCGCTAGATATAATCCAGTGCAAAGGCTCCGCCAAGAACCATGTGTGCAGACACCTACGCGCAGGGGCGCCACTGAACAATTATTATAGTGCATTTGTTTTTTGACCCTTAAAGGGTGGTTCGATGTCCGGGAGCAAACTGTTGAGTGTAGCAGTGCTGTGGTTGATGATCGCCTCTGCCGCCGTCGTGGCGTTGACGGCGCTTTCCGATGGCGCCGATGCATACATCCCGCACGCCCCCATCGATATAGACGGCAACGCTGATTTCGCCGACACAGCGCTTGCGGAGTCATGGCCAGGTGACGGGACCGAGTCCGATCCGTACGTGATAGACTCGCTCCAGATAACCGGTGGGCCCGAGTTCGCCATATCGATAAGGAACACCGATGTGTATTTCGTGATAAGCAACGGCAGTTTCTCGGAGTGCTACAGCTCTGCGATATACCTCTACAACGTCGAGAACGCGGTCGTAAGGAACAACACCTTCTCATCGTGCCAGTCCTATTCAATCTACTGCGAGTACTCCGAATGCGTGTCACTCTCCAATAACACGATCGAAGGCGGGACTCACTGCATTGGCCTGATATTCGTCATGACCGCGTCCGTCGAGAACAACACGGTCACGGACGCGGAGGATTGGTCGTTGTGCATGGTCTACGCGTGGAACGTGACCATGCGAGGCAACGACTTCCAGGGTTCGAACATCGGCATCTATGGCGACCTCCCCGAATGGAACTCCCACGACATCGATGCCAGCAACACCGTCAACGGCGGTCCTGTGCGCTACTTCAAGGATTGCGTAGGGGGGACCGTCCCCTCTGACGCGGGACAGGTGATACTCGCCAACTGCACGGGAATGATCGTGCAAGGCGTCGGCATGAATGGGACCAGCAGTGCGATATCCGTGGCGTACGGCCGCGACAACGTGGTCACGGGGTGCGCGGTTTCCGATGTCTACCAGGGGGTGTTCTTGTGGTGTTCGTTGAACACCATGGTGGAGTCCGTCTCGGTCGACGATTGCGGCCGTGGCATCGAGATGTGGGACTCGGAGGATTGCGTGATAGAGCAGTCCATCGTCACAGGATGCGGTTACGCACTCTGGATACAGGACTCAATCAGGACATCCGTGCTCCAGAACTCGATTCTCGAAGCCGAATACGATGGCATATTCCTCTACTACTCGTCGTTCTCGGAGGTGACTGGCAACCTCGTCTCCAATGGATACGGCGACGGGCTTGCGCTGTTCTGCGCAGAGTCGAACAACATATCCCTCAACACTTTCATGGACAACCAGGGTCTGGCCGTCGATGCCAGTATCATGAGCCCTGAGAATCGGATATTCAACAACTCGTTCGTCCGGAACCACGGCTCCTCGGATGTATTCGACCCCTCCAAACCACAGGCGATTGACCAGTTTGGCGAGTCCAACTGGAACCAGAGCGGATCGCCTGGCCGCGGTAACTACTGGTACGACTGGACGACCCCGGATGAGGACTCCGACGGGATAGTGGACAGCCCATACAATGTATCCGTGGGATACGACTACTACCCGCTGGTGTCTCCGCCTACGCACATCCCTGGCGCCGACCTTGCGGACGTCCATCTCTCGATTAGCTTCGACAGGACGGCATATCGCCCCGACGAGGACGTAGTCTTCTCTGTCGAGATGGTGAACAACGGGGAGCTCCCGGTCGAGATAGTATTCCCGACGAGCCAGATCTTCGACTTCCACGTCGAAGACTCGGAGGAGCAAGTAGTGTTCGACTTCGCCCCGGAGACACTCCCGACCTTCGTGACGCTGCCGCTGGGACCGGGTGAGGCGTACTCGGAGGAGTTGACATGGCCGCAGGCCACCGATCCTGTGCCGTCCCCTGCCGACTACACCGTCTTCGCATACCCCGCGAGCGAACTGGCACTCATCATGGGCGCCAATCGCACAATCGCAATCGACGGGGACGCGCCAGTTTCCGAGGCGACCATGGACGGCCAGGAAGGGGAAACTGGATGGTTCGTCTCGCCGGTCGATGTCACAATCGACGCTTCGGACGAATGGAGCGGGATCGACTTCACGGAATACAGGATAGACGGGTCTGCTTGGCAGACCTATTCGGTGGCCTTCGAGATGTCGGAGGACGGGACGCAGACGTTGGAGTGGCGTTCCACTGACAACGCAGGCAATGTGGAAGATGTCCGATCTGCAGAGGTCAAGATAGATTGTGGCCTGCCAGATGTGGATGTGGTGCCTGAGAACGGCACTGCGTTCAGCGCGGCCACGGTCGACATAGAGATAGAGTGCTCCGACGCCATAAGCGGGATAGCGTCCGTCGTGTACAGTCTCGACGGCGGGGAGTTCGCAGCCTCCGATGACGACGAGACGGTCAGCCTTTCCGGCCTGACGGAAGGCGACCACTCGCTGGAACTGCAGGTGTCCGATACGGCTGGCAACACCGCGACGGTCGTGTTCACGTTCGAGGTGCAGATATCAGATGATGGCGATACAGACACCTCCGACGACGACGGCGACCTCTGGCTGATCGCCTTGGCGCTCGTGGTCGCGGCAGCTGTCGTGATAGCCGTCGTCGCGACCTTGATGAGAAGAAGGAACTCACAGGGGCCGAAGGAGTGATATGCGGGCCCTTCTCGAAGGGCCCACCTTACATCTCTTCCCGAACGGGCAGGCGGTAGCCTGGATCTGTCCGCATAGGGGTTCCGCGCGACCTAAGCCTCCGTCCCCCTGTCAGTGACCTCTCATTCGGTTCAGGGCGTCTCCTGGCCGGGAGCTGCCGAGGCCACGCATATACTGCCCTGGTCTGCGAACTGGGAACTAATGTTTAAGTATCCATACTATGCTCTTCAAATCCGCACCCGAGCGCTTCGGTACGAATGTCTCGGAGGGGATCTGAGAGCATGTCAGCTAAATCCAAGACCAGCAGACCGAAGACCCCCTCGAAGCCGAAGAAGCCGTCCCGCTCGCAGGCGGCCTACCACGAGGAGATTGAGGCGGCCGAGGTGTCGCGGTCCAGGAAGGCTGCGATGTTGCAGCTCAGGATGGGCAGGCTCGCCCACGTGCTCAGCATCGTGTCCGGACTCGCGCTCGCCGCGACCGCGGTGCTCGCGTACCTCCTCGAGAACTGGGACTATCTCGTGACCGCCCCGGAGTACGTCACCGTCCTCAAATGGGTCGTCCCGCTCGCAGCTAGCCTGGCGGTCGCTGCTCTTGCGCTCGCGTTCAAGTGGGAGCCGTACTTCGCCGACAGGAGCGATGCGCACTTCCTGGTCAGTTTCGCGGCCGTCGCCGTGCCTGCAGTATTCCTGACGCTGATAGCGCTGGACGAAGGAGGATACGCGACCTTCGGCCGCCCTGACTGGCTGTATCCGATGTCGCTCCTGGGCATGAGCCTGACGTTCATATCGCTCGCCATGGCCTGGGAGGGCCACGGCCGGAGGAAGGTCGTGAGCATCGCGAGCGCGTCGTTCCCGCCGGCCCTGCTCACATTCCCCATACTCGTTCACTTCACCCCGCTCGAGCTCGCGAGCATACTGCCCATGGCCTATCTGGGCAGCGCGGTCGCGATACAGCTGAGCGGGTCTATGCTGCACATCATATCGAGCTCGACATCCGTCCAGGAGAGGGAGGTCCTCAAGGCCAGCGACGGCAAGCTGAAGGTGCTCCTGGAGGAGGTCGACAAGCGCAAGGAGGCCCTCGAGTACCGCGAGGACGCGATGCGGTCCAGGGAGTCGGACCTCGAGGCGTACGAGAAGCGGCTGACCGAGGAGATGGCCTCGATAGACGAGCGGAAGAAGCAGATCGAGGCGATGGAGGCCGAGGCCGAGCTCCGGGTCGAGCACGCAAGGAAGGCCGACGGGGAGCTCGCGAGGACGCAGTCCGAAATAGATGGAAAGCTAGACAACATGAAGCTCATGCAGGCCGACCTGGACGTGCAGGCCAAACAGCTCGAGAGGGCCCAGAAGGTCCTGGCCGGCAAGGAGCAGAAGTTCGCCTCGAGGGAGGGTGAGCTGAGCAAGCTGCTCCTCGAGGCCCAGGCGAAGGAGCGCGAGGCCGCGAACAAGGTCTCGGAGCTGCAGGTGACCGAAACCGAGCTCAACACCTGGGACAAGGAACTCCAGATACTCCAGAAGGAGCTGACCGAGAGGGAGAAACAGGTCAGCGCGAGGGAGGGGTCCATCGACCTCAAGGGCATCGAGCTCCTGGCCGCCAAGCAGCATCTGGGGAAGGTCGTCGCCGAGAAGACGACCGTGAAGACCCTGGAGCAGCAGCTGCTGGCGAAGCAGCAGTCCTTGGCCGAGAGGGAGATAGTCCTGAAGGGCAAGGAGGAGGAGCTGAAGAAATCGTCCGAGCGCGCCCAGAGGCTGATAGAGCGCTCGGACAAGCAGTTGAACGAGCTCGTGGACAAGGAGGCCAACGTGCTGAGGCGGGAGAAGACGCTGGCCGAGAAGGAGGCGGAGCTGAAGAACGCCCTCACGAGCCTTGACGATCAGTTGGCCGATGCCGAGCGCGTGAGGTCCGCGGTCAGCGACCGGGAGAAGCAGTACCTCTCGCTCACGGAGGCGACCAGGGCCAAGATGGCCGGCATGACGACGAAGGAGCAGGATGTCGAGCGCAAGGCGGCCGCGCTCGCGAGGCGCGAGGAGAGCGCCAAGGATTTGGAGAAGAGGCTGAAGGCCGAGCAGGACCAGATGAACTCCAAGCTGAGGATGCTGCTCGAGAAGGAGAAGGACCTGAAGGCCGCGGAGGCGCAGGTCGCCTTGAGACAGGCGGAGCTGGCGTCCATGGAGCGGGAGACGCTCACGAGCGTGGACGAGGTGGAGAGGGTCAGACACGGGCCGGAGCCCGAGCCGGACTCCTCGTACAAGGCGCTGGAGGTCAGGGAGAGGCACCTGCGCGACAAGGAGCAGGAGATGAAGTCCAGGCTCTACCAGCGCGAGAAGGAGCTGGAGCAGCGCGAACATGCCCTGCAGGCGCACCTGAGGAAGGACATCGACGAGATGGAGGCCGACGTCGAGACCGAGGTGGTCGAGGAGAAGGTGAAGACCGGGATAGAGCGCCTGGACGACCTGCTCCTGGGCGGCATGCCGTTCTCATCCAATGTCCTGTTCGTCGGTCCCCCGTTCATCGGCAAGGAGACCGCGATGCTCCTGTTCATGGCCGAGGGCCTGAAGAAGGGCGTGCCAGCGGTCATCATCACGACCTCCCGCCCGCCGCACGAGATCGCAGGGGACATGGCCCCCATAATGCCCACATTCATGGAGTTCGAGCAGCTCGGCCTGGTGCACTGGATCGACGCGTCCGGGCTCGCCCAGGATGCCGCCCCGAGGAGGAACTCGGTCAGGGTCAAGTCCGCGGACGATTTCGAGGGCATCTCGAAGGCCCTCGACGCGACCATGAAGGCGGTGCTCTCGAGCGGCAGGAAGTACTTCAGGCTGGCGTACTTGTCGCTCTCGATGAGCATCACGAGCGCGGACGAGAAGAAGACCGTGCAGTTCGTGCAGGAGCTGTCGAGCAAGGTCCGGCAGGCGCGCTCGGTCGCGGTCTACGCCCTCGAGAGGGGCATGCACACCGACCAGCAGCTCGGCTCCATCCAGATGCAGATGACCGGCGCGGTGCACTTCAAGACGGAGAAGCTGAAGACCCTCCTGAGCGTCGAGGGCATCTGCGACGCGCAGACGAGGAACTGGGTCGACTACAAGCACACGAACAAGGCCCTCATGATCGGAGCATTTTCGCTCGAGCGGATAAGATAGTCAAATACCCCGAAACACGGTCGGTGCCCGGCCCGGAGTGTGCTCAGTGATACGTCTAGGGAACGGCATCGTGCTCGAGACGGACGGCCGGAGGTTCAGGTTCGACCCCAGGAGGACCGTCCAAGGGGACCTGAACATGGTGTCCCACGCGCACTCGGACCACATCCCGTCATCGTTCCGTACGCTGGAGGCCGTGTGCTCGGATGTGACGAAGGACCTGGTCGGGGTGCGCCGCGGCAAGCAGCTGGAGCGTGTCGAGGACCCGTGCGTGGAGCCGCTGGACGCCGGCCACATACCGGGCTCGAACATGTTCCTGGTGTCGGGCGAGAGGTCAGTCCTCTACACGGGAGATTTCTGCACGCGAAGGAAGGCGCACATCGGTCCTGCCAGCCCCGTGAAGTGCAGCGACCTGATAATAGAGGCCACGTACGGCAGGCCGCGGTACGTGTTCCCGGACCACGGGGAGACCTTGAGGGCCGCCCGCGACTGGCTCGAGGACCTGGTGTCCAAGGGCAGGTCGGCGGTGCTTTTCGCGTACCCTCTGGGGAAGTCGCAGGAGCTCTCCCTCGCCTTCCGGGACCTCCCTCTGCGGGTGCACGGGTCCATAGCGGAGAACAACAGGGTCCTCGGGAGGCACGGCTACGGCCTGTGCACGGATGAGCTGGACGAGCATGGCGAGAAGGGCCCGGTCGTGTACATCACGTCCGGCATGGGCAAGGACAGGGAGCGGGTGGAGCGCATGAGGAGGGCAGGCGCGAAGACCGCGGCCTTCTCCGGTTGGGCGCTGGACAGGAGGTTCTCGTACTCGTCCTCGCTGGACGAGGGTTTCCCGCTGTCGGACCACTGCGGGTACGACGAGCTCATCCGGTTCGTCGAGAAGTGCTCCCCCGAGATGGTCTACACGACCCACGGGTTCGACAAGGCCTTCGCATCGTCTATAAGGAAGGAGCTGGGGATCGACGCCGTGCCGCTCGTGGCCAAGCAGAGGACCGTGGACCAGTTCTGCTGACTCACTGCTCGGGGCTCGTCCAGCCCTTCGCGTACGTCCCTGGGCGCATGAACACCCTGGAGACATCCACGGCGAAGCCCTCCGCGCGCTTCATGATCTCGTCCGAGTCCATGAGCGCGTGGCCGAGGCCGACGCCCTCGCCGCTGAGAGTCATGATCGCCACGAGCCCGCCCCTGCGGATGTCCTGGTCCAGGGTCACTATCCCTGGCATGGCCACGTTGGCCCCGTGGCAGACCGCGTCCACCGTGGAATCCTTGATCTCGACCTTCGGGACCTGAGACAGCAGGACCTCCATGGGCTTCAGCATCTTCGACAGGTGCGAGCTGTCGCCCTGCTTGTGCGCCTCCATGGCGTCCTTGAGGTCGTGCAGCTGGACCGCGTCCGCCTCCGTGAGCGCGCCCGCCCTCGTCCTCCTCAGGTCCTGGAGGTGGGCGCCCGCAGCCAGGGCGTCTCCCATGTCAACCGCGAGGCTCCTGATGTAGGTCCCGGCGTCGCACTCGACATCGAACAGGACGTCCCTTCCCGAGACCTCGAGCACCTGCAGCCTGTGAATCCGCCTGGTCCTCTGCTCTCGCTTGACCGCGGAGCGCATGGGCGGCGTCTGGAATATCTCGTCCGTGAACTCCGACACGGCCGCGTCCAGCCGCCTCCGGTCCACGTTGCCGTGCATCCTCATGACGCCGACGTACGCCTTGGTGCCGTAGTGGAGCACGTCCATGGCGCGGACCGCGGCCCCGACGCCCACGGGTAGGACGCCCGTCACGCGCGGGTCGAGCGTGCCGCCGTGCGCGGCCTTGTCCGCCCCCAGCACGTCCTTGGCCCAGGTGGTGACCTGGTGGGATGTCGGGCCGGACGGCTTGTCTATGACGACCACGCCGTCCCTGAGCAGCTCCTCGACGGTGCGCCCGCCGGGGCTCTTGCCTGCGCCGGACCTGAAAGCCTTCTTAGCCTTCACGAGCGTCTTTGTCATGCTTCCTCCTGGCCTCCTTCACTATGATGTCCGCCAGCTCGTCCGGGGTCAAGCTCCCCGAGTCGAGCCAGAGGTCGTAAGCGTTGCAGTCGGAGGGGTCGATCCCGTAGTACGCCTTGTACCTCTTCTTCTCCGAGCGCTCCCTGATGCGCATCTCCCTGAGCACGACGGCCGCGTCCTTGCCCTCGCGCTTGGCTATCCTGGCGGCCCGGATCTCCTCGGGCGCGTCCACGTACACGGCGAGGGACGGTATGCCCTTCTTCTTGAGCAGAGCGGCCGTGAGCCTGCCCTCGAGGACCAAGTCCTCCTTCGACTCCGCGATGGCGACGGTCCTCATGTCCAGCTCCTTGTCTATGGTCTCGTCCTCCTCCGCGAGCGAGCCGAACATCTCGAGCCCGACGCCCCTCTCCTCGGCCATCTGCCTGAACACCTGGCCGACGAGCACCAGCTCGTAGCCCATGATGTGTGATACCAGGGCGGACACGGTCGTCTTGCCGCTTCCCGGAGGGCCTGAGACAGCGATCCTCATGATGGGACCATCCGTATCAGGGAGCCTTCTCCCCGGACTTAACCCATTCGTTCGCCTCGAGTGCCTTGATCTTCCTCGTGAACGTGAACAGCTTCAGGCTCCTCTGGAGCACCTGCCCGAAAGGAAGTGTCATGAGCGAGTAGAGGAGGATCCAGTTGGGCAGCAGGTTCGAGTTCTTCATGTCCGAGTTGAACTCCCAGGGCACGGAGAACACGGTCGACCCGAGGCCTATGTACACGAAGTTCGCGAGCCACGCGAATATCGGGATGATGACGAGCATGGTGATCGGCATCACCTTGAACTGCGCCTGCTGGGACTTCATGTTCTGGGAGAATATCTGCGGCTGCAGCTCCTGGAGCTTCTTCAGCTTGTACGTGTTGTTGCCGGTCCTGGCCTCCTTCAGCTCCTTGTTGAACGCCTGGAGGGTCCTCTGGTTCCTGGCCTGGCCCACCCAGTCGATGAAGAAGTGCCTCACCGTGATGCTGAAGAAGGTCATGGTCAGGCCCGTGAGGAGCAGCGTGACGATGGGGATGTCCCCGCCGAAGCCGACGGCCGGCTCGAGGCCGTAGCCCACAATCGTCCCCAGGGCCTGCCTGATGTCCTGGTTGATCAGGACGTACATCGCTATCAGCAGGCCGAACATCAGCATCAGCTGGCCGCCGATGTCCGTCTTCACGGGCGCTTTTCCGCCCGCCCCTCCGGCCGAACGTTGTCCCGCCATCGCCTACTCCCCGCCGAAGAAGCCCCTCAGCACAGGGTGCATCTCCATCATCTGCTCCCTCCCGATCGCGTCGTAGAGGTTGATCATGATGCCTACGGCCAGAAGCACGCCCGTCCCGGACGCGTTGCCCACGGTACCTATGAGGTCGGCGCCCGCCGCGAGCGCCCCCACAGTGGCCCCGGATATGACGGTGACGACGGGGATGTACCTCTCGAGCACCCTCTTGAGCACGCGCGGGTCACGCCTGAACCCGGGTATCTGCATCCCGCTCGACTCTATCTGGGAAGCGACGGCCTCCGGGCCCATGTTGGTGGTCTCTATCCAGAACTTGGCGAACAGGATGGAACCCAGTATCATCACGGTGACGTATGCGACCACGTGTATGCTGATCTGCAGCCTGGTTTTGTCGAGCCCCGTGGCACCAAGGTACTGATCGCTGAGTAGCGGCAGCAGCCAATCCCCGAATCCGTTCACGGTCGACAGGTAGTACGCCAGGCCTCCCAGCGGGGTGGTCCCGCCCGCCACCGAGTTCGCGTCGTAGTACCCAAGCATCCAATTGCCGCCCAGTATGGGCACGTTCATGAACGCCGGGTGGCTCCAGAACAGCATCGAGAACATGCTCACGTTGGCCAGCAGCGCGGCCATGAGGATGACCGGGATGTTGGACGCGTAGATGAGCTTGATGGGGTACCTGCCCCTCGCTCCCCTCGCTCCCCCGTGGGCCAAGGGCAGCTCGATCCTGCTCGACTCCGTGTACGCCACGAACAGGAATATCACGATCGTGCCGATGAGCGCGACCATGGGGTTGGGCTGCGCTAAGAAGATGGTCTCATAGCCGTCGCTGGACAGCTGCGACGCCGACATGTGATGGAATATGTAGATTGTCTTCGGGATCGTCCCCGCGGGCGGGTTGTCCGTGCTCATGGCCTCCGTCGGGTCCGACGCATGCCAGTTGAGCGTGCCAGTGAATATCTGCTGGGCGACGCCCGCAGCTATGAAGAGCGATATGCCGCTGCCTATGCCCCATTTGGACACGACCTCGTCCATGAGGAACACCAGGTACGAGCCGACGAACAGCTGGACGACTATGAGCGTCCTGGCTATCGATTCGCCGTCCCCTCCGAAGAGCGAGCTCATGCCGCTCGAGAACTTCGAGGACGGCTCCATGAACCCGTACACCTGGGGCACGGACTCGACGAGTATCATGATGATGACCAGGAGCTTCTGGGTGCCCTGGTAGATCGCCTTGTCCTCGTCGTTCTTGAGGTTGA
>CAZAUI010000011.1:0-59540 GCA_964488505.1 uncultured Thermoplasmata archaeon
AGAGCAGCTGATTTGTAATCAGCAGGTCGGGAGTTCGAACCTCCCCGGTGGCTCCACTCATACCTGTCCCCGGAGGCTCACTCGTCGAAGAAGACGACGTCGGTGTACATCCTTCTGTAGGTCCGCTTCTTGGCGGCCGCCTTCTGACGGACGTGCATCGCCAAGAACGTCATGGCGACGCCTGCGAAGAGGAGCACGTTCGATACGAGGAACGGCATCACATCCGTCGTCAGGACCGTGTACTCGACGTCCACGGACTGCGCCGACTCTATCCCCGGGAAGTGGCGCACGACGATGTAGCACACCTCCATGTCGACCTGCTCGATGCTGAACTCCCCCGACGAACCGAGCACCGATGCCCGGGCATCGTCCCCTAGGCCGTCCACGAAATCATCGAACTGGCCTTCGTCCATCACGCTGAGCCTTACGGACGTGCCGTCCGCGGTCTCGAACGACCCCGAGATCGGACCTCCTCCGCCCATGTCCACCTCCAGATAGACGTAGCTGTCCAGCCCCTCGGGCACGACGAGGGCCTCGTCTCCCGTCAGCTCCATGTCCGAGTACAGCACCATCACTGACATGCCGACGACCGACATCGCGATACCCATCACGAAGGCGACACCCGCGAGCCTCATTCGAGCCACCTCGATTCAAGGGCCGCCATAGGGGGCACGACGCGCTTCAGAAGCTGCTGGCTCTTTAGGGCGTACTGCCGCTTCGTCTCCTTCGAGGAGATGCCCTTGGCCTTGTTCGCCTTCACAAGCTCCGAGGGCGGGGACAGGTCGAGCATTTCGAGGTCCTTCTTCCCGTCCGCGTTCGTGTACGTGAAAATGACATGGTAGTTGCCCAGCAGCACGCTTACCTCGACCTTCTGGACGGACGCCGCCAAGATAGACTTGGAGCCCGGCGCACCTGCGAGGGTGTCGATCGGCGTGGACGCGAAATCTATCTCCTGGACAGGCCCGTCGTCGTCGCCGCTCCCGAACATGTCCTTCAGGAAGTCCTTCCACCCCTTCCTCGGCGACGTCTCCGGCACGATGATGACCCTGCGGTCCGTCACCAGCAACGCGCATCCGACGTTCTCCGCGGTCCTGATGCTGACCGACGGTATCAGACCCAACCTGCGTTCGGCCGTGCTTGACCCCCCCAGACCCTACCCGTCTCGACCATGAAGCCTGGCAGGCTTATAAACCTCTCTCGGCCGCGCATGGTTCATATATCCGCAGGACAATCGAGGCTCGGAGGGCCTGGTGGGGCTTTGGAGGAACGCAGGATCGCGCTCATACCGAGAGTGGTCGTCTCAGGGGCCATGGGCCCGAAGGACTACGCACTGCTTCTGACGACTTCCCGGTCCATCTTCGTCCTTGAGAACGCCTCGAAGGCCGGCATAGGGGCGGTCCTCGGGGGCGCGGTGGGAGCGGCCGTGGCCGAGGCTATCAGCGAGAGGAAGTGCACGGACTACAGCCGCGCGGACCCATCGGCGCTTGCAGCGGACGAGGCGAACACATGCATACCGCACTCGTCGGTGAGGGCCCTCAGACTCAAGAAGAACTGGACCGGATACAACATCAGATACGAGTACGAGGACGCTTCCGGCAAGAAGAGGAAGGTCGTCGGGATGCTGGCCTTGCCCGACGAGCTTGCGACGAGGAAGAGGGCCGAGGGCATGAAGCCTCAGGCGGCCCTCGAAGAATACGCGAAGATGGCCAGACAGGCGGTCGAGCTGGCGATGCCACCCGGTGTGGCGCAGTATGCGGAGTTGG
Source organism: uncultured Thermoplasmata archaeon (assembly GCA_964488505.1). GTDB lineage: Archaea > Thermoplasmatota > Thermoplasmata > UBA10834 > UBA10834 > UBA9653. Next base: position 1,764 of record CAZAUI010000011.1, read on the forward strand.
ACATATGAAGAAAGGCAAGATATTGACAGCGGTCGGGGCCGTGTTGGCGGTCATAGGCGTGTACCTGGCAGTGATGTCGGCGCTCCCGGAGGAGCAGACCTTCCAGGACACGCTTCCCGCGGACACGCAGTACTACAACTACTACATGATCGAGTTCGGCGGACTCATCGGAGGGTCCGTAGAGGTCGACCTCACCGTCGCGGACGGGGCTATGGACGTCTACGTCTTCGACTCCGACCAGTTCGCGGAGTACGAGACCTCATTGGAAGCGGACCACCTGTACACGACTTCGGGTGACTCTGGCAGTTTCACATGGGACGTGCCGGATTCCGGCACATACTATGTCGTCATGGATCACTCGCCCGCCGACACATCCTCCGACCAGGACTTCACCGTCACCATGACCGTGAACGGGATCAGCATAATGGGCATGGTGATCGGGATCGTCCTGATCGCGGTCGGCGTGGTCATAGCCGTGTTCGGTCTGAGGATGCAGAAGAAGGAGGCCGTCGCGACCCCGGCGCCGCCCCAGACGGGCGTGACCTTCTTCCAGGGGGAGCAGGGCCCCCCAGGGAAGGTCTGAGCCGAACCGTTCTGGAATCCTGGACATCGGGCCGACGGACAGTCAGATGCGGACCAGCGCGAGCGCTGTCAGGAGAATCCCTGGAACGACTCGTGAGAAATGGAAGGGTGGGGTTTGGGAAGGGTTGGTTGGGGTTTAGATCAGGAGCAAGGGCTTGCTCGGCCTGAGCGAGTACTTCTTGCACTTGTAGCAGTACCACTCGTTGTACTGCGGCACGAACTTCATGGCCTCGTTGCAGATCGGGCAGGTCTTCGTCTCCTTGGGCGCGTACGCCTTGCACTCGTAGCAGTAGTCCCTCTGGTACTTCTCTATGTACTTCAGCGGCTTCCCGCACTTCGGGCACGCCTTGATGTCCTTCGCAGTCGAAGGCGCAGGCGCGGGCACGGCGGCGGGCTTCTGCTCGACGGGCTTCGGTTCAGCGGGCTTGGACGCCTCGGACTTCTTCTTCCTCAGCGGGTACTTCTTGCACTTGTAGCAGTACCACTCGCTGTACTTCTCCACGTACTTGAGCGCGCCGTTGCACTCGGGGCACGTCTTCATCTCAGCCGCTGGAGCCGCCTTCGGCTCCTCTTTGGGCTTGTCCTCCTTGGCCGCATACTTCTTGCAGCCGTAGCAGTAGTGCCTCTGGTACTTCTCGATCCACTTCAGCGGCTGACCGCACGAGGGACACATACGTATCCCCTGGTCCGCCTTTGGGGCCGTGGCCGGCGGAGCAGCCTCCGCAGGCGCCTGCTCCGGCTTCGCCGGAGCGGCCTCAGGCTCGCGGGCCGGCTCCGCAGGCTTCTCGGCGGTCTCGGCTGCGATCTCCGCTTCGTGATCGTCAGAGTAATCCTTGAAGTCCTCGTGCTTGTGCGCGGGCTCCTCGGCGACAGGCGGCACGGCCTCGGCCTGCACGGGAGCAGCCTCGGCGACGGCTTGGTCCCTAGGCTTGTCCCCTGATTCGACATACGTGTTGCATTCGTAGCAGTACCACTTGTCGACATGGTGTACGAACGAGGGCTTCTCACCGCACTTCGGACACTTGGACTTCGCCATCCTTCCTGTCTCCTCTTTTGGGAACTACCGGCCCCGAGTATATATGTACGTGCTTTCGTGGATATCAACCATGATAACGCACGGCCCAGAGCCCGGCATCGCTCCCGCCAGGCGCCCGGCCGATGCAGATCTAGCCTGCATGTAATCGAGCCGGAGAAATCCCTCCCCGGCGCTGACGAGGTACTCGGAGACATGAGCCAGGGGATGGCATGATGCGGAGAGGGACAAGGGACCGGCTGGGCAAGGACCAGGGCGCAGGGATCGAAGGGCTGCCGTTGCAGCTGCTCATAATGGTCGTCGTCGCAGGCCTGGGCCTGACCATAGTGATGGGCTGGATGAACTCGATATCGACGCCGAAATCGATAGGAGACGTGTTCGTCACGCCCGGAGAGATATTCGTGCATGACGACGACGGCGACGGGCTGTACACGAGATACGGTCTTACGATAACCGTGATAGTGACGGACCAAGGGGGAGACAGGCTCGAGGGGGCGACTGTCGTGCTGGAAGGCGCGAACGTGAGGACCTCAGACGGGTACCCCGTCAGAGGGGTCACGGACGACAGCGGCCAGGTGGTGTTCCCCGATGTGTGCGTGGAGCAGTTCGGCTCGGGGCTGTCGACGATCACCGTCACCGTCGCCAAGGGCGACTACGGCATAGACTCGACCTACGAGATACCGGTCGTCCCGGACTGACCCGCATGAGGCTGTCGCATGACCAGCGGGCGCTCGAGTCGTTCCCGCTGAGGCTGATGATCGTCGCCGTCGTCGCCGCGATGTCGATAATGCCCGCGGCGGAGGCGCTCGGGTCGCTCCAGGACAGGGACTTCCTGTCACGGGCGGGGCTGATGATGGACAAGGTGGTCTGGGCCGCCCAGGCGCTGAGCATGCAGGGTCCGGGGGCCTCGAGGACGGTGGAGGTCGACCTGTCGTCAGGGGGTTCGCTGTCCGCGGCGAGGCTGACCATAGGCGACTTCCCAGGAGGGCCTTGCGGGAACGCGGTCGTGCTCGAGCTGTCCTCGGGGGCCAAGCTGGTCAGGCTCGCCCAGGACCCGCCCGCCTGGATGACCTCCGCCTCTGGCGGAGGGCTCGAGGTGGAGTCCAGCCGGTTCTCCCTCTTCATGGAGGCCGTGCTCATGGAAGGCTCGTTCCTGGTGTCTGTGGAGGTGGTGTGACGGACTTCGTGGTCTCGAGGGTCGCGATGTCGGTGTGCGCGCTCATGGTCGCCGGGGGGCTCGCAGGAATCGTGGAGACCTCGTTCGAGCCCGACCCTGCAGGAGAGCTGGAGGCCATACTGGCGGACCTCCAGGAAGCCATCTCCAGGCTGATGTCACACGGAGGGGGCTCCACCCTTTCCTGGACCGTGCCCGCCCTCCCTTCGGGGGCGACGGTGCACATGTCCTTCAGGGACGGCACGGCCCTGGCGCGCTCGGAGAGCGCGTCGAGGACGATCGAGACCCGTCCGGAGCTTCACACATGGGCCTGGGACGGGCTGCCGACGAACCGGACGACGGTCGAAGAGCTCGACGCTGGGAGTCAGTGGCTCGATGCGTGGACCGGCCAACCTGTCTCTATCTCGACCTCGGAGGTGCTGGTGGAAGATATCAGGGAGGTCCTCGTCTTCGTGCGATGACCTCATCGGCCCCGGAAACCCTTGGCGAGGCCCTTGACCGATCCGGAGAAGACATCCGCCTCCTCGGGCGTGTTGTACAGATAAACGGACGCACGCGCGCATCCTTGGACCTTGAGTGCGTGGAACAGCGGGTGGCAGCAGTGCATGCCCGAGCGCATCATGATGTTCTTGGAGTTGTCCAGGATCATCGCCACATCGTGCGGGGAGAGGCCCCGGACGTTGAAACTGAATATGCCTCCCCTCAGGTTGGGGTCCGCCGGACCTATGAAATCGACGCCGTCGACGCCTCTGAGGGCGCGGGTGATGCGCGAGTTGAGCATCGCCTCATGCGCCCTGACCTCGTCCAGGCCGATGGACGACAGGTAGTCGAGCGCAGCCCCGGTCCCGATTATGCCCGAGTAGTTCTGGAGGCCCGTCTCGAAGCGCTCAGGCGGTGGCAGGAGGCTGTAGGACTCGTATGTGGTGTCGACGACCCCGTGGCCTCCGCATATCACAGGCGGGATGTCGCCGACGGCGCCTGAGCGGGCGTAGAACAGACCCACCCCGGAAGGCCCGAGCATCTTGTGGGCCGATGCGGCCATGAAGTCCGCGCCGATGGCACCGACATCCAGCTTCATGCTCGGTGCCGCCTGGGCCGCGTCGAACAGCACCATGGCGCCGTACGAGTGCGCTATGTCGGCCACCTCCTTGGCAGGGATTGTGCATCCGGTCACGTTCGATGTGAGGCACATCGCGACGAGCCTGACCTTCTTCGACATCGCCTCCTCGAAAGCGCCGAGGTCGAACATGAGGTCCTGGGAGGACCTCACGACTCTGTGCCTGAGAGAGAACAGGTCCCTCGCGCGGAGCACGGGCACGTGCACCGAGTTGTGCTCGTAATCCGTCGTGACGACCTCGTCCCCTTTCTCCCAGGGCAGGCCCATGATGACAGTGTTCAGTCCCTCGGTGGTGTTCTTCATGAAGGCGACCTCGGAAGGGTCCTCGGCCCCGAAGAACGAGGCGGCCTTCGCCCTGACATCGTCGCATCTCAGGGACACCTCGGTCGCGAGCTTGTGCACGCTCCTGCCCGCGCATGCGGGGAAGGACTCGTAGTATTCGGAGACGGCCTCGAGCACCTTCCTCGGCCTCAGCGTCTGGCAGGCGTTGTCGAAGTATATCGGCAGCCGGCCGTCGATCTCCTTGCTGAGCACCGGGAAGTCCCGTCTGATGCGTCCGACATCCATCTAGGTCGGAGTCGCATGACCATCGGCCGTATAAGTCCTTTTCATATGCGCCTGGCCAACGCCGCGACGCGATTCCTCCCAAGACGACAAGCTTTAATGGTATGGCTCCTCATCACCCTCGCTTGTCATGACCGCCAGCCCCATGAAGCGGATATATTTCGACCACAGCGCGACCTCCAGGGTCTTGCCCGAGGTCTTCGAGGCGATGGCACCCTTCTACACCGAACGGTTCGGGAACGCCTCGAGCCTGCACTCCTTCGGCAGGGAGGCAAGGGCGTCCATGGAGCACGCCCGGAAGCACCTCGCGGCGCTCATCAACGCCGACCCCGGGGAGATATTCTTCACCTCCGGAGGCACAGAGGCCGACAACCTGGCGATCAAGGGCGTGGCCATGTACAAGGGAAGGACCGAAGGGCACATACTCACGACCTGCATCGAGCACCATGCAGTTTTGGAGTCGTGCGCATACCTGAAGCGCCTGGGGTTCGAGATCACGGAGCTGCCCGTCTCCGACCAGGGCATAGTAGACCCGAAGGACGCCGAGGAGGCCATCAGGGAGGACACGGTCCTCGTATCGGTCATGGCGGCCAACAACGAGATAGGCACCATCCAGCCGATAAGGCGGATAGGCGCCATCGCCAGGTCGAAGGGCATACCGTTCCACACGGACGCGGTCCAGGCCATCGGCAAGCTGGACATCGACGTCAAGCGGGACGACATCGACCTCCTGGCGCTCTCGGCGCACAAGTTCCACGGCCCCAAGGGCATAGGGGCGCTGTACGTCCGCAAGGGCACTGACATCGAGGCTCAGATACACGGTGGGGGGCACGAACGCGGCCTCAGGTCGTCCACGGAGAACGTCCCCGGCATAGTAGGCCTGGGGAAGGCGGCCGAGGTGGCGAAGCGTGACTTCGCCGAGACGACTGCCGCGATGAAGGCCCTCAGGGATTCGATTATACAGAGGGTCCCCGAGGCCGTCCCCAGGGCGTACCTGAACGGCCACAGGACGGAGAGGCTCGTGAACAACGTGAACTGGAGGTTCGACTTCATCGAGGGGGAGGCGCTCATGCTGCAGCTCGACATGAAGGGCATCGCGGTGTCCACCGGCTCCGCGTGCTCCACAGGGTCGCTCGAGCCGTCGCACGTGCTCATGGCCCTGGGGTTGAAGCACGAACAGGCCCATGGGAACATGCGTCTGACCCTCGGAAGGGAAAACACCTATGAGGAAGTAGACCGTTTCCTTGAAGTGTTGCCCGGGGTCGTCTCCAAGCTGAGGGATATATCGCCCTTCAGCGAGGCGAGGACGACGGGCTCAACGGACGGTGGCAGCTGTGTACAGTGAGAAGGTCATGGACCACTTCGCCAACCCGAGGAACGTCGGAGAGATACCGGACGCGGACGGGGTCGGAAAAGTGGGCAACCCCCAGTGCGGGGACGTGATGTGGCTCTACATCAAGGTCAAGGACGACATCATCACGGACATCAAGTTCAAGACCTTCGGGTGCGGCGCGGCGATCGCGACCAGCTCCATGATAACAGAGATGGCGAGGGGCAAGACCCTGGAGGAGGCGAAGAAGATATCGCGGCAGGATGTCGCGACCTCCCTGGACGGGCTCCCCCCGCAGAAGCTGCACTGCTCCAACCTGGCAGCGGACGCGCTCAGGGAGGCCATCAAGGACTACGAGTCCAAGAAGGGCACGAAGGCCTGAGCGTGGGAAAGTTCTTCTATCCTGAGTGGTAATCAGCACTGACGCCCATGGCTGACCTTCGTGTGGATTTGTGCGGTCTCAGACTGCGGAACCCCGCCATGCTGGCGTCGGGCGTCCTCGACGAGACCGCCAGGACCATGATCGAGGTCGCGAAGGCCGGCGCCGGCGCGGTCGTGACCAAGTCGGTGGGCAGGTCGCCCAGGGAAGGGCACGCGAACCCGTGCGTCGCCGAGCTCGAAGTCGGTCTCCTGAACGCGATGGGGCTGCCGAACCCTGGCATCGAATACTTCTCAGAGGAGGTCAAGGCAGTCAAGCGCGAGGGCGTGACGGTCATAGGGAGCGTCATAGGAGGCTCGGAGGACGAGCTCGCTGAGGTGGCCGCGCTGATGGCAGCGGCAGGTGCCGACGCCGTCGAGCTGAACCTCAGCTGCCCACACGCGAAGGGGCTGGGCACGGAGATTGGGTCGACGCCCGAGGACGTGGAACGAGTCTGCAGGAAGGCGAAGGACCGACTCACCATCCCGATGTTCGCGAAGCTAACCCCGAACACATCATCCATATCGGACCTCGCGAAGGCCGCTGAGAGAGGAGGCGCGGACGCGGTCGTGGCGATCAACACGCTGAAGGGCATGGTCATATCGCCGGAGGCGAAGATGCCCGTCCTGGCCAACAGGTTCGGGGGGCTCTCCGGGCCCGCAATCAAGCCCGTGGGCGTGAGGTGCGTCTACGAGATATCTGAAGCGGTGGAGATACCAGTCATAGGGGTCGGAGGCGTGTCCACTGGGAGGGACGCGCTCGAGTACATCATGGCGGGCGCGAGCGCGGTCCAGGTAGGCACCGCGGTCTGGACCGGAGGCACAGCGGTCTTCAGGTCGATATGCGAGGACATCTCGCGGTTCATGGACGAGCACGGTTACTCCAAGGTCGAGGACATGGTAGGTGTTGCCCATGGCACCAGGCCTTAGGATGCTCAGGATCGATTCGCAGAAGGACGAGACCCGTTCGGTCAGGACGATGAGGTTCCGGGGGACGATGGACGCTGTCCCTGGGCAGTTCGCGATGATTTGGGTGCCCGGGGCCGACGAGTTCCCGATGTCGCTCTCGTACACGGGAGACGGGTTCGGGATCACGTACCAGGTGGTCGGGGACGGGACAAGGGCGTTGGCCAGGCTCGCGGAGGGGGACTTCGTGGGCGTGAGAGGGCCGTTCGGAAGAGGGTTCTCCGTATCGGGGAAGAGGATGATGGTCATCGCAGGAGGGGCAGGGATAGCGCCGACCGCGCCCCTTGTAGAGACCGCGAAGAGGGCCGGAGTGGACGTGCACCTCGTGTTAGGGGCCAGGAGCTCGTCTGAGCTGGTGTTCGAGAAGAGGTGCGCGGACGCTGGCGCCCAGGTCCATGTGTCGACCGACGACGGCAGCAAGGGATACTCGGGCTTCGCGACGGGATTGGCGACCTCGCTTCTGGAGAAGGGCGGGTACGACTCTGTCTGCGCCTGCGGACCGGAGAAGATGATCACGGCGATGATGCCCGAGTGCCGGAAGATGGGACTGCCCATGCAGGCGTCCATCGAGCGAATCATGAAGTGCGGGATAGGGGTCTGCGACTCGTGCGCGTTGGACGGGAAGCATGTCTGCAGGGACGGTCCCGTGTTCCACCTGGACGAGCTCGAGAGGTTCCGGGAGCTCGGGAAGACCAGGTTGGACAGGACGGGAAGGAAGACCGGCATCTGACAGGCCTGTGCGCTGCCGATATCGTATCCCGAGTCTCGTTTTCGGATTTCGGACGGCCTCAAACTCGACCATCTGGCATGGTCATGCAACCACGCAGACTGGAGGTGCGATACCCTTTTTAACCCGATGAGCTACGCCAGGACCACAACGAGGGATAGGGTGCCAGAAAACGTGGCAAAATGGAACGAGAAGTACGTGCAGATCGAGACATCGTGCAGGGTGAAGTACCACTGTACCCCGTGCACATACCCGAACTGCCAGAGACAGGTCAGGCACAAGAAGAACCTGGCCAAGACCTTCGGCAAGGCATGAGCTGGCCGCGTACTCAAACCCCTTGACAAACCACCACACCATCGGGCCCGAAACCCGGGCCCGATCATCATCCCTTCTTCTCTGCGCAATCCGGGTTCGGAGCGGGCTTGTCCATTACATCCTTCACGATGTTCCAGAACTCGTCGTCGGAGACCCTGCCGTGCTCCTCGCCCGCCCGCTTGATGGCCCTGACGATGTCGCATATCTGCTCCTGTGAGGCGGACACGCCCTTCTCGTCCAGCCGGCTCTTCACGATGTGGGTCCCTGAGTGCTTCCCCAAGACGAGCCTGCGTCTGTTGCCTACTTCCTCGGGATTGACGCACTCGTAGGTCATCGGACAGCTCAGGACCGCCGCTACATGTATTCCGGACTCGTGCGAGAACGCGTTCGGGCCGACCCATGGTTGGTTCGCAGGCATAGGCAGCTTCGCCGCCTCGAACACCGTCTTCGTAAGGTCGGTGAGGCCGTCGGTCCGGATGCCTATTTCCCTCTTGTAGAGGTGCTTCAAAGCCATCACGAACTGTTCCAGGGAGACGTTCCCGGCACGCTCGCCCATCCCGCCGACCGTCGTTGCGATCGCCTCTGCGCCGCCCGACAGCGCCGCAACGGCGTTGGCTGTCGCGAGCCCGAAGTCGTTGTGGAGATGAGCCGACAGCGGGAGCTTCGTCCGGCCCTTCAGGCCGGAGACGATGTAGTGGACCGCCTCGGGACCCCCGCATCCCAGGGTGTCCGTGACCCCCAGTCTCGCGGCGCCAGCCTTCTCGCACCTGCTGAACATCTCAGACATGAAGGACATGTCCGACCTGGTGCTGTCCTCAGAGCTCATGCTCGCCTTGAGGCCGTGGGCATGTGCGTACTCCACCGCCTCGACGGCCTTGTCCAAGACCTGTTCCCGGGTCATCTTCAGTTTGTACCGCAGATGGAGGTCGCTGGTCGCGATGAACAGGAGCACCATGTCGACATCGCATTCGATTGCGGCGTCTATGTCCTGCTTGAGCGCCCTGGAGAGGCACAGGATGTCAGCCCCGAGGCCAAGGGAGGCCACCTGCTTGACCGCGGCCTTCTCCGAGTCGGACACCGCGGGGAACCCTGCCTCTATCTGGTGCACCCCCACCTCGTCCAGCTTCCTGGCGATTAGGAGCTTCTGCTCGAGCGTGAAATGCACCCCCGGCATCTGCTCGCCGTCCCTCAGGGTGCTGTCGTAGACGAGTATCCTCTCGGGCAGGCGGGCCTTCGCCGCGGCGTTGTACGGGCTGACGGCCGAGAACCTCACGGCGGCAAAATCGTGTGTTTACTATTTATGATGTTCCAGCAGGCCGTCCACCGTGGCCAGGCGCTGAAGCGCCGAGCCATGAAAACCATATATAGGCAGTGGGTCATAATCGCGTACCTGTGCCGGGGTGACAGAGCGGCCATGTGGCGGACTGCAGATCCGCAAACAGGAGTTCAAATCTCCTCCCCGGCCCCCGGTCCTGCTATCAACAGTGATTGAAAGGTTTATCCTTAGTTCCTGCTTTCGGGCATGCTAAGGGCATGCGTAGTTCCGGCAGATGGAATGAAATCTCCCAATTCGGTGTTGTACATGAAAACCCCATGCGAGCTAGTGGTCGGGAAGATTCTTCCGACGCTGAGAGCGTCGGTCGTCAAGGAACTGTCGAACAAGTACAAGATGAAACAATCTGAGATCGCGAAGAGCCTGGGAATCACCCAGGCCTCCGTGAGCCAGTACCTCAGCGCGACCCGGGGAGGCAGCACGAAGATGCTGGAGGACTTCCCCCAGATCACGACCTACGCCCGCGACATCTCCAAGAGGATATCGGAAGGGGAGACCAAGTACCAGTGGTACGGAATCCTCTGCGAAGCTTGCAAGGAGATCAGGGAGGACGAGCGGTTCTGCAGGCTCCACAGGATATCCGCCAACCTGAGCGGATGCGACATCTGCAAGAAGCGTTGAATTGGTTTGAGAAAGGGTTTGTTGGTTTATTCGCCCCTCCCATCTGACGGGCCCAGGCATGGCGAGGCCAGGCCTCACTTCCTGCCGTTCTCCTTCTGGATCAGGGTCACATCTATCCAGGACATCTCGTTGGCCAAGTCGTATCCGACGAAGCCGTAGATCGTCCCGGAGTCTGCGGATGTGTCTCCTGGGGCACCCTGGGTCATGTCCACCGGGTTGTAGGTGATCGGAAGCCCGCTGGCCGGGTTCACGTCAGGGCAGGCGGCATCCTGCTCGAGCCAGAAGATGAGCCTGTATGTCCCCGCGGAGAGCCCCCGCGTCTCCCAGTTGTACCCGTAGAGCAGCAGCCCGAGCTCGTTGACCTCGGCCGTGTAGAAGTCGTCCTTCCCGTCGCTCCACAAACCCTGTGCGATCGAGCTCTCGTACACGGCTGGACCATATGTGCCGTCCGCGTTCAGAGGCACTATCTTGAGGTGCGCCGTCATCGTGTACACGGCCGGCCCAATAGACCCGTCGTCGTTCACCTGGTGCAGCACGACCTCGGTCCTGACCTTCTGACCTGCAGGGAACTGGTGGAACACGATGTCGTCGGACCAGTCGACCATCACGTTGGTCGCTGGACCCACTATCGTGGCCGGGTACGCCGCGTCCGGCGTGACCTCCATGCCGTCGAAGCCGATGCCTTCGGCATATATCACGCTCTCGCTCAACGAATACGCGGACGCCTGCGTTGCGAACATCGACAGCACCGCCAAGGCTACCGCTCCCACTATCGCTTTCCTGTATTGCATATGTCTCCCCCTTTCGATGGTCTGCGTGCCGAGGCCTTCGCGAACTGCATGTCCCCCGGACGCGACTGACCTGTCAGAAAGGGCAGGGGTGAATACCGTTTTGGAACAAGGTTCGATGATTGGTTCAAACGTAGAAACGTCGTCTACTGGCCTCCCGATGACCGTTTCTGTCCGTTGGGCGGCCCGCGCGGACACTCAACATATATAACGATGTTTCCATCCACGGTGAGTTCACCATGGCGAAACCGAAGGCACTCGACAACGTCCTCGAAGCCGTCGGCGGGACCCCTTTGGTCCGGCTTAACAGGGTCGTACCTGAGAGCGGAGCGGCCGTCTTCGCCAAGCTCGAATGGTTCAACCCCATGGGCTCGACCAAGGACCGCATCGCCAAGGGGATGATCGAGGCCGCCGAGAGGAAGGGGCTGGTCAAGCCCGGGTCCGTGATCATCGAACCTACCTCCGGCAACACCGGGATCGGGCTCGCGATGGTGTGCGCGGTCAAAGGGTACAGGCTCGTGCTGACCATGCCTGAGACCATGAGCATCGAGCGCAGGAAGATGCTGAAGGCGCTCGGAGCAGAGGTCGTCCTGACCCCTGGGACTTCCGGCATGAAGGGAGCGGTCGAGAAGGCGGACGAGCTGGCTGCATCCACGCCCGGGGCGTTCATGCCGCAGCAGTTCAGGAACAAGACCAACCCTTGGACTCACAGGAAGACCACAGCGAAGGAGATAATCAGGGCCCTGGACAAGGTCGACGCATTCGTGGCGGGCGTCGGGACCGGCGGGACGATAACGGGCGTCGGGCAGGCCCTGAGGCGCAAGTTCCCGGACGTGAAGGTCTACGCCGTCGAGCCGGAGGATTCGCCCGTGCTTTCGGGAGGGCAGCCCGGGCCTCACGAGATACAGGGCCTCGGAGCGGGGTTCGTCCCGAAGACGCTCGACAAGGACGTCTACGATTCAGTGATCAAGGTATCCAAGACAGACGCCGTGAGGACGGCCAGGGACCTCGCGAGGCTGGAGGGCATGCTGGTCGGCATCTCGTCCGGCGCGGCCGCTTGGGCTGCGCTCAAGGTCGCGAACGAGCTGGGTCAAGGCAAGAACGTGGTCGTGGTCCTGCCAGATACTGGAGAAAGATATTTGAGCACTGACCTGTTTGGAGACTGACCGCCATGGCCGACACGGAGAAGAGGGACATAGACGTCGTCCTTGAGAGGGACCCGGCCGCGAAGAGCAGGGCCGAGGCCATGCTGTTCAGCCCGGGCCTGCACGCGCTCAGATGCTACAGGGCGTCGCACCGGCAGTACCTGAAGGGTCACTTCAAGACAGCCAGGGCGATCAACTACGTGGCGCGCGTCCTGACGGGCGCGGACATACACCCTGGTGCGACGATAGGCAGCGGGTTCTTCATCGACCACGCCACGGGCGTGGTCATAGGCGAGACCGCCGAGATCGGCAACAACGTCTCCGTGTACCAGGGCGTGACGCTCGGCGGCGTGAGCATCGAGAAGAAGAAGAGACACCCGACCATCGGGAACAACGTCGTCATCGGCGCGGGCGCGACCATACTCGGGCCCGTGGTCATAGGCGACAACGTGAGGGTCGGCGCAGGCTCCGTCGTCGTGAAATCCGTGCCTCCGAACTCGACCGTGGTCGGAGTGCCGGCGAAGATAGTGAAGAGGGAGGGCGCCACCTCGATAGACCTGCATCACGAGGAGCTCCCCGACCCTGTCGTCAACGCGTTCGTGGACCTGTGCCACAGCATCTCCGAGATGGAGTACCGGCTCGAACTCATCGAGAAGCGGCTGGGCATCGAGTCCGCGAAGAAGATAGCCGCCGCCAAGACGGGCGACAAGAGGGCCGAGGAGCTGGCGTGTCCGACGGGCCAGAAGGATTAAGAGGCCCAGCCGTGATTTCTGAGGGAATTCGATGGCTGTAGTGATACACAACACTCTCACCAGGAGGAAGGAGCCCTTCGAGCCGCTGGTGAAAGGGAAGGTCGGCATCTACGTCTGCGGCGTGACCGTCTACGACAGGTCGCACCTCGGCCACGCGAAGTCGGCCATCAACTTCGACCTGATAGTCCGTTGGCTCAGGTACCGCGGGTTCGATGTCAAGCACGTGACGAACTTCACCGATGTGGACGACAAGGTCATAGCGCGCGCGAACGAGATGGGCGTCGAAGCCCTCGCACTGTCCAGAGAGATGATCAAGGAATACGACGAGGACATGAAGAGACTCAAGGTCAAGAGGGCCGACGCGTACCCGAAGGCCAGCGAGACCATACCGGAGATAGTCGCGATGGTGCGCGGCCTGGAGGAGAAGGGATACGCTTACGAGTCCAACGGGTCTGTGTACTTCATCGTCCGGAAGGCCGCTGAGTACGGGAAGCTGTCCGGACAGAGTCTGGACCAGATGGTAGCCGGAGCGAGGGTCGACCCCGGAGAGGACAAGCGCGACCCCATGGACTTCGCGCTCTGGAAGGCCGCCAAGCCCGGGGAGGTCTCGTGGGACTCCCCCTGGGGCAAAGGGAGGCCGGGCTGGCACATAGAGTGCTCTGCGATGTGCTTGAAGCACATCGGGCCCACTGTCGACATACACGGCGGCGGCAACGACCTGGTGTTCCCGCACCACGAGAACGAGATACTCCAGTCCGAGACCTACAACGGAGCGCCTTTCGTGAGATACTGGATGCACAACGGTATGCTGACGATCGGCGAGGAGAAGATGTCCAAGTCGCTGAAGAACTTCTTCACCGTCCGGGACATACTCGCCAGGTACCGGCCCGAGGTCGTCAGGTTCTTCGTCCTCAACGCGACATACAGCGCCCCGCTAGAGTTCGACGAGAACTCGCTCGAGGAGTCCAAGAAGGCGCTGGAGAAGCTCAACAACGCTTACGAGGTCGCCCTCGCGGCTGCGGACAAGGCGGTGGGCGCCGAGGACGCGCAGAAGCTGTGCGACGACGCCTGGAAGGCGGTCGAAGAGCGGATGGACGACGACTTCTCCAGCAGGGACGCCGTCGCGGTCATGTTCGACTTCGCGCGGGAGGCCAACAAGCTCATCGGAGAGGGACGGCTCGGCAGGAAGGGCGTCGACAACGTGTTGGCGGTCTTCCGCAGGTTCGACGAGATATTCGATGTCCTGGAAGGCAAGACGGCGGTCACAGTCAAGGACGACATCAAGGTCGGTGCTCAGGACCTGAAGGGATTCCCGGACCCGGGCACGATGACCAAGGAGAGCCTCACAGACGACAAGGTGAGCGAGTGGGTCCAGCTGCGGTCCGCCGCGAGAGCGAAGAAGGACTTCGCCTACGCGGACACGGTCCGGAGGAAGCTGGCAGAGCTCGGGATCGAAGTGAATGACACCAAAGACGGTGCCGTATGGAAGCGGAAGTGACGCCTGAGACGGCAAGGCTCAAGGCCGAGCTACTCGCAGGCGGGCATGTCAGACTCCCCGAAGGCTTCAGGCTCCCGTTCCCGGCCAGCAGGTCGACTGCTGGACCGGGCGCCGGCTCGACCTCTGTTGTCTTCTCGTTCGGAGGCACGAGGGCCAAGAAGGCTGTGTCCAGGGACCCTGGTGAGTTCGAGCTCGTGTCCCGTGACGGCGGACTGTCAATCGACAGGGGCGGCGAGACATTCATCAGGAGCGTGACGCTCGTGCCCACGCTGATGCACGCGCCCTACCAGGCGTTCGTCAACATCGAGAGCTCGTGCATCTACGACTGCAAGTTCTGCAACTCGCCCAGGCTCCCCCGGGACGCCACGAAGGACCTCACGGACGACAGGATACTGGAGATGATACTGGACGCGTCCGGGAAGGAGGGGTTCCAGTCGGTCGCGTTCACGAGCGCCGTGGCGCACTCGCCCTCGATGACCGTGAGGCGGATGGCTGGCCTCGTGAGCCGTGTCAGGACGGAGCTCCCCGAGGTCCCGATCGGGGTGGAGCCGTACACCACCAGGCCCGACGAGATCGACATGCTCAAGGACGCCGGGGCTGACGAGATCAAGCTCAACATCGAGACTTTCGACAGGGACATATTCGAGAAGGTCTGCGGGGACTTGGACCTGGACCACATACTGCACGCGGTCAACCACGCAGGAGAGGTGTTCGGCCGGAACAAGGTCTGCTCGAACATCATATTCGGCCTCGGGGAGACCGACGACAACGTCCTGGAGGGAGCGACGGTCTTGGCGAACATGGGAGCCGTGGCGACGCTCAGGGCCCTCAGGAGGGACGAGATGAACATGGCTGCCCTCGAACAGGCCCTGGGAAGGCTGGAGGAGGTCACCGCGGACCGGATGCTGAGGCTCGCGACCGAGGAGAAGACCATCCTCGAGAGGCACGGGCTGTCCACGCTGCGTTTCAGAACGATGTGCCACGCATGCCTGTCATGCGACATAGTCCCGTTCTGGGACGTCTGAGGTCACCTGTGGGTGAACACGCACCTTATCGTAGGCTCCACCTGCTCCACCCGCACGAAGGCGAACCTCTCGAGCTGGACCACCTTGCCCAGGGCGCCTGCGAGCGACGGTTCCGCCAGACCCTTCCTGGTCGTGCCGTCCGTCATCAACACCTCGGCCTCGATCGAGTCCGCCGGCGCCCAGTGGACGATCCTTACGCCCTCCTTGAGCACCGCCAGGTCGTTGCCCGCACAGGTCAGCCGCCCGTCCTTGACCTTCACGTTGCACAGGTCCTTCAATCTCAGCCTCTGCGGGTCACCCTGCAGGTCGTCCCTTGCGAGGAACACGCTGGAATCCTTCGCGACCCTCAGGTCCCTCGTGCCCTTCTCAGGATGGTCCGGGTGCACCGGCGCCCTGGCCATGATGTCCCCGTCCATGCCGTCGAACGGCATCGACACGGGGTCGTTGACGAAGAAGTACCTGTCCGCGCCGTCGTCTATGAGCTCCCGGTTGTATGTGAACAGCGTCTTCCAGGAGAACTCGATGTCGACCGCCTTTATCCCCACCTCAGTCCAGTAACGCCTGATGGCCTCCGGCCTGATGCCGCGCCGCCTCATCGAGCCCAGCGTCCCGAGCTGAGGGTCGTCCCATCCTGTGTACAGGCCCTCCTTGATGCCCTTGCTCATCTTCGAGGTCGACAGCTGCGCGTCCTCGATGGACACGCGGCCGTAGTGGATGTACTCGGGCATCTTCCAGCCCAGGTATCCGAAGAGGTACTCCTGCCTGTAGGTGTTGTTCAGGTGGTCCTTGCCCCTCAGGACGTGGGTCAGGTCCAGCAGATGGTCGTCGACCGCGACTGCCAGGTTCATGAGAGGATATACCCTGTATCTCGTGCCGGTCCTCGGGTGAGGCGTGTCGTCTATCCTGAGAGCGACGAAGTCGCGAATGGCTGGGTTCGGGTGGTTCAGGTCCGTCTTGACCATGACCGAAGCCTCCTCAGGCTTGTACGAGCCGTCGAACATCTTGTCCCAGCGGCTGAGCTGCTCCTCCACCGGCTGCTCCCTGTGAGGGCATCCCTTCTTGTGGTTCTTGAGCTCGCGCCAGTCCTCCGGCTTACATGTGCACACGTACGCCTTGCCCATGTCCAGCAGCTTGCGGGCGATCTCGTAGTACGTCTCGAACCTGTCGCTCTGGATGACCGTCTTGTGTATCTTCACCCCGAGCCACTCGAAGTCCTTTGGGATCGAGTCGTAACCGGTCGGGTCTATCCTCGCAGGGTCCGTGTCCTCGAACCTGTTGTAGCATATCCCGCCGTATCGCTTGACATACTCGTCGTTCAGGATGGCCATCCTGCTGTGGCCGAGGTGCAGCGGGCCGGAAGGGTTCGGGGCCATGCGCATCCTGACCTCGCCCTTGACGTTCTCGAGGTCCGGAAGGTCCATGTCCCTCTGCCTCGACTCCTTCACGAGGAGCTCCGGGGCGACCGATGCGAGGGCGCTCTTCTGAGCCTCCGCGGACATGCCGTTCACCTCAGCGATGACCGCCTTCGCAGCCGAGGAGACCTCCTTGGCCTTCGGCCTCAGCTCGGGGTTCTCGGCCATGACCTTCCCGAGGACCGAGCCCAGGGTGGCCTTGCCGTCGTACTGGACGGCGTTCTGGAGTGCGTACTTGCGTATGAGTGGCTCTAGGTCCATCGCGTCTCGATTGCTGAACTGTGTATAAGTAGTTTGAGCAGCGACTGGCACGCATCTCCGGGCCGGGCCAAGAGAGGATAGAAATACGCTGATTCGCATGCATCGGACGGTGATGGTCTGTCCATCAGGGCGACGCTCTCGGAACTCGAAGACAAGGTAGTGATCAAGGGGAAGGTCTCAAGGGACACGGAGGTCACGAAGTACCTCCTGAAGGAACCGACGAGACCGATCCTGTTCCAGGACTTGGACGGCTACACCGCCGTGGGCAACCTGTGGTCCACGAGGGAGCGCATCGCGAAGGCGATGGGCACGACGCCCGCCGACCTCACATCGAAGATGGTGAGGGCGATGGACTCGCCGGCCCCGCCACAGGAGATAGAGAGCGCCCCGTTCGAGAAGAACATGCTCACCGACTTCGACCTGCGCGCATCCGCGATACCGAAGTTCTACCCGACGGACGGCGGGAGGTTCGTCACCGCCGGCGTGATCGTCGCGGAGCACGACGGGATCAAGAACATGTCGTTCCACAGGATGATGCTCCTGGACGACCGCAGGTTCGCCGTCAGGGTGGTCCCGAGGCACCTGCACGCCCTCCACAGGAGGGCGTTGGCCCAGGGGAAGGACCTCAAGATCGCAGTGGCCATCGGCCTGTGCCCTTCCGTAATGCTCGCAGCGGCGATGAACCTCGAGTTCGGGAAGAACGAGCTCGATGTGGCGAACTCTCTGAGGCAGCTGTGCCTGAACGAGCCGGTGTACGTGAGGAAGGTCAACAACGGCCTGCTCGTGCCCGCCTTCGCGGAGTACATCCTCGAGGGACGGCTAACGAAGGAGGTCGCCGACGAGGGTCCCTTCGTCGACATCACGGGCACCGTGGACCCGGTCAGGTCCCAGCCGGTCGCGGAGATCGACAGGATATACCACAGGGACGACCCGATATTCCAGATGATACTGCCCGGCAGGGAGGAGCACTTCCTCATGATGGGCATGCCGAGGGAGCCGGTCATACAGAGGGGCGTGAGCGCGTCGGTGCCCGAAGTGCACGCGGTCAGGCTCACCGAGGGAGGCTGCTGCTGGCTGCACGGTGTCGTCTCGATCACGAAGCAGAAGGAGGGCGACTCGATCAACGCCATCATGGCCGCCCTGGGGGCGCACCCCTCGATGAAGATGGTCACCGTCGTGGACGGCGACATCGACGTGTTCGACGACAGGGAGGTCGAGTGGGCGGTCGCAACCAGGTTCCAGGGGCACAAGGGGCTGGTCGTGATAGAGAACGCCAGGGGGAGCAGCCTCGACCCGAGCGCGGACGAGACCACCACCAAGATGGGCATAGACGCGACCAAGCCCATCGGGGGCGAAGGGTTCGACCGCGTGACCGTCGAGTGACCTTCCAGGCGAGCCGCAGCCCGGGCTTATAAAGCCAGGCCGGGCCCGGCTGGGCCCCGCCGACATTGGCAAAAAGCAATTATATCAGGTGGATACTAGCTCGGTTCGAGGCAATTCAGATGGTGACTGTCACACCAAGCGCGACGAAGACGATAAACGCCATACTCTCAGACGAGAAGAAGAACGAGCCGATCAGGATATTCTTCGCAGGGTTCTCTTGCTCCGGCCCGTCGTACATGATGGGCTTCGACAAGAAGAAGGACAGCGATGTCGAGCTCAAGGTCGACGGCTTCACGCTCATCTACGAGAAGGGACTCGAGGACGAGCTCAAGGAGGCCGTGATCGACTCGGTCGACACGCCCCAGGGACCTGGCATAATCGTAAAGGTCAAGTCCTCAGGGTCTTCGTGCGGCGGCACCTGCGCGGGCTGCCACTAGCCGGACTACATTCGTCACGCCAGGAGAAAACATTCATACCCACGTGACGTTCTCAAAGGCCTGTGTCCGTGGAGCACGAGCTCATCAGGCCAGGTAGCATCGAGGAGAGGGACTACCAGGTCAACATAGCGAGGACGGCCCTTGAGGAGCCGACGCTGGTGGTCCTCCCCACGGGCATGGGCAAGACCGTCGTCGCGCTCATAGTCATCGCGGAGACGCTCGCGAAGAAGACGGGCAAGGTCCTGTTCATGGCGCCGACCAAGCCCCTGGTCGAGCAGCACTCCAAGTTCCTCAGGGACCACCTGCTGGTCCACGAACCTGTCATGTTCACGGGCGAGGTCCCTCCCTCGAAGAGGGAGGGCATGTGGAACAGCGGGAGGCTGGTCGTCTCGACGCCCCAGGTCATAGAGAACGACCTGGAAGAGGGCAGGATATCGCTCGAAGGCGTCTCGCTGATAGTCTTCGACGAGGCGCACAGGGCGGCGGGGGACTACGCCTACGTGTCCATAGGCAGACGGTTCGCCGAGGCAGGTGGGCTCGCCCTGGGCATGACGGCGTCCCCGGGGTCCGACGTCGCCAAGATCGCGGAGGTGTGCGAGAACCTCGGCATGACCAACGTCGAGATAAGGTCGGAGCTGGACGAGGACGTGGTCAAGTACACCCAGGACGTCAAGACGGAGTTCATAGGCGTCGGGATGCCAGAGGAGATGGGGCGGGTGATTTTCCTGCTCCAGCGCATACTCGAGGAGCAGTTCGTGAAGCTCAGGGCATACGGCTACCTCGACCCGAAGAAGCCTCCTACCACGAGGGACCTGCTCGAGGCGGGCAGGGTCATCAGGGCGAAGCTGGACGCGGGCACGAAGAACTTCCACCTGTTCCAGGCGGCGAGCGCGAACTCGCTCGCGATGAAGATCAACCACGGCATCGAGCTCGCGCAGACCCAGGGGAAGGGCGCCCTCGAGAGTTATTTCGACAAGCTCGTGAAGCAGGGCCAGGAGAAGGGCGGTCCGAAGGCCTCCAGGGACCTCGTCAAGGACGCCAGGTTCCAGCAGGCGAGGACGCTCCTGTACGCGATGCAGAAGGAGCACCCGAAGCTGGAGAAGATCGTGCCGATACTCAAGTCCCAGTTCGCGTCCAAGCCCGACTCGAGGGCGATCGTCTTCACCCACTACAGGGACACCTGCGACCTGCTCACCAACAAACTCTCCTCGGTGGACGGCCTCAGGCCCGTCAGGTTCGTGGGCCAGTCCAGCAAGGGCGAGGACTTGGGCCTGAACCAGCGGGAGCAGAAGGAGATTATTGACAGGTTCAGGGCGGGGGAGCACAACGTGCTCGTCGCCACATCCATCGCTGAGGAGGGGCTGGACATACCGACCACGGACCTCGTGGTGTTCTACGAGCCGGTGCCTTCCGAGATTAGGACCATCCAGAGGAGGGGCAGGACCGGCAGGAGGCAGGCCGGGCGGGTCGTCATGTTCGTCACGAGGGACACGAAGGACGAAGCGTACTTCTGGTCGAGCAGGAAGAAGGAGATGCAGATGCGCAGGGAGCTCGACTCCCTGAGGCGCAAGCTGAGGGTCCGGAGGGGCCTGCCGGAGATGCCCAGGAGGCAGGAGGGGCTCACGAGGGCGCAGCTCGAGGACATGCTCACGCCAGAGGCGCCGACCCACCGCGAGGAGCTGGCGCAGAAGACGGCTGAGGCCAAGGGCCAGAAGAGCCTGGGAGAGTACTCGAAGGGCCCCGGCAAAGGCTCGGTGCCCCTCGCGGTCTCCGCCGGGGTAGCGGGCTCCGAGCTCGCCGACGCGCTCTCCGCGGCAGGCTTCGCGGTCAGCGTCGAGGACCTGGGCGCGGCCGACATCGTCGTGTCGCCCAGGGTCGCAGTGGCCCTCAGGACCGTGGACCAGTTCCTGGACCAGCTTGCCGACGGCTCCATCGCGAGAGCCCTGGCCGACCTGAGACGCTCTCACGAGCATCCCGTGCTGATCGTCCAGGGAGAGGCCGAGGGCAAAGGGTTCATGGAGGGAAACTCGGCCGCGTACGACTATCTGGATTCTCTCGCGGCGGAGCACGGGGTGACGACGCTCTCGACGGCGGACGCGGCCCAGACAGCCTCCGCGGTCGCATCCCTGCTGAGGCAGGAAGCAGGAGGCAAGAAGGCCGGGAAGGGCAGGCAGACGACCTTCGACCAGGCAGGCACGCAGATGTTCCTGGTCCAGGGCCTGCCGAACGTGTCCGCGACCATCTCCGAGAGGCTTTTGAGGCGGCTCGGGGACCCTGGCCGGGTGGCCGAGGCATCGGTGGACGACCTCGCGGGAGCCGGAGGAATCGGAAGGGTTATTGCACAAGGGTTTCATACTGCAATGCGCAAGAGGAAGTAGGAGGTCCGAAGACCATGGCCACCGAGAGATGCCCCATGTGTGAGAGCCAGTGCATAATCAAGCTCATCGCGACGTCCGACGCGCGCTGGTGCGAGGTCGACGTGTGCAAGATGTGCGGCACCATGTACCCGAGGAACAGGGATGTCGTCATCGCCGCTCCCGCGAGGCCGGAGGACTTCATGAAGAAGAAGTCCAAGAAGAAGGCGAAGCCGAAGAAGACCCCGAAGAGGAAGTGAGGAGCCAGTACACCCGTGGAGCGCCCGAGGGCGCCCCTGTTCGCGCAGGAAGCCTTATTAACCACCTACCCATTCGAGTGAAATCGAGAACCATGGAGTTCAAGCTGGTCGAGAAGAAGAAGGACAGCATCAAGGTCGAGATTCTCGACGCCGACGAGACCCTGATCTATCCTCTGATACACGAGCTGCTCCAGGACAAGAACGTGGCCGACGCGAGATACACCACAGGCCACCCGCAGCTGGACAAGCCCGTCCTCCTGGTCCGGGTCAACGACGGCAAGCCCCAGGCGGCCCTGAAGAAGGCGGCCAAGTCCCTCGTGAACCAGTACATCGAGGCCAGGCAGCTCATAGAGAAGCAGCTCGGCTGAGACGCGGGAAGCTTTTACCCTGACAGCCCATTCGGACCATCAGATGAGAGAGTCGGACTTGGGCATGGAGATGTTCCTCACCGAGGGCATCCCAGGCATAGGCGGGAAGCTCCGGAAGACCCCCGAGGACTTCGTGGTCGACGAGATATCCATCATGCCCCCGGAGGCCGCCGACGGCAGGTTCGTGGTCGCGAAGGTGTGGCACAGGAACTGGGAGGCCAACAGGCTCGTCCGCAGGCTCGCGTCCAACCTCCATGTCGGGAGGGTCAGGATAGGCTTCGCGGGCACCAAGGACGGCAGGGCCGTGGCCACGCAGCTGATGTCCTTCAACGCGCCCCTCGAGGCCGTCCAGGCACTGACGATACCCGATGTGAAGGTGACGGACGCCTACATGGCGAGGAGGATGATCACGATCGGCGACCTCATAGGCAACAGGTTCGAGATCGTGGTGTCGGACCTCGATGCCAGCGTTGACGCCAGGGACTCGTGCGAGAGGGCGAGGAAGGTCCTGGACGACGCCGGCGGATTCCCGAACTACTTCGGGGTCCAGCGCTTCGGCTCGGTGAGGCCCATCACGCACCTGATAGGCAAGGACCTCACCAGGGGCGACATCGAAGGGGCGGTGATGAGGTACGTCGGGAACCCCTTGCGGGAGGATTCCGAGATAACGGAGGCCAGGAGACGCCTCCAGGAGACGAGGGACTTCGAGAGGGCGCTCAAGGAGTTCCCGATGAAGCTGTCCTTCGAGAGGACCCTGATAGGGCATCTGGTCGAGAGGCCCGGGGACTACCTAGGCGCGCTCAGGACGCTCCCGCAGAACCTGCTCATGATGTTCGTGCATGCGTACCAGTCGCACCTTTTCAACAAGATGCTGAGCGAGAGGCTGCGTCGGGGCCTCTCCCTGAGGGTCCCCGAGGTTGGGGACCTGGTGCTCCCGCTGGACAAGAACCACCTCCCGGACCACGACAACCCCATACCGGTCACCCCGGACAACCTGGAGAAGGCCCGCAGGAACGCCCTCGAGGGCAAGGCCTTCGTGAGCGGGCTGCTCTACGGCACCGAGTCGGCCTTCGCGGAAGGACCGATGGGCGAGATAGAGCGGGAGGTCATCGGGCGCGAGGACATCTCGAAGATGGACTTCCAGATCATCGGGCTCAGGGAGGCATCCTCCAAAGGGACGAGGAGGGAGCTCCTGGCACCCTACAAGGACCTGAAGATGGAGATCGGGGACGGCCAGGCGAGGTTCGCCTTCTCCCTGAACAAGGGCTGCTACGCGACCTGCCTCATGAGGGAGTTCATGAAGGCCGAGATGAGCCAGTACTGAGGCCGACTGGGCCTAGTGCTTGAGCACGCCTTTGATGTACTCGGTCATCTTGCGCTCAATATCCGCGTCCAGGGGGACGGCTATCTCGTGCTCCCTCAATATCTCCTCCGCCCTCTTCCTCGCGACCTCCCTTATGTCCTTCGAGGCCTTGGAACCCCAGGTCCCGCGAGCCCCGCGCCAGAAATGCGGCGGGACGTACGCCTCCTGCCGGAAGTGCTTGAGCGTGTGCGGATGGCTCAGGTATGATCCCTTGTGCCCTGCGGCCTCTATCACCTGGACCGCGAGCGTCTCCTCGTCGACCTCCACGCCGGACAGGATCCTCTTCACCTCTCCGCACACTGCGTCGTCGAGGACCAGCTTGGTGAAGCTCGCCGTCAGGCTGGACTCGATGCTCCCCGCGGAGTCGTAGACGAAGTCGATGCCACTGAGCGCCGCCATGAGCATGGTGGAGGCGGTCTCCGCGCCTGCCTGATAGTCCGCCAGCATCGCCTCGGTGTTGCCCCCGGTGCCTCTGCACGGGACCTTGTACAACCTGGCGAGCTGCGCAGTCCCGGCCATTATGAGCCCGACCTCGGGACCCCCGAGGACTATGGAACCGGTCCTCATGTCCATCGTCCCTGAGACGCTGCTGTAGATCGAAGGGGCTCCAGGCTTGGCGAGCTGCGCGACGGCGATGGATGCCAGGACCTCTGCGTTCTGCTGGACCAGGAGGCCCGCGATGGTGGCCGGGGAGGTTCCTCCGGCCATGCACTCGGGCGGGTACACGCAGGGCTGGCCTGCCTTCGCGAACGATATCAGGCCTTCGGTGGCCTCCTTCGCCAGGGTGAGCGGGCTCACGGGGTTGCAGAAGCCCAGCAACAGAGGTTTCTTGGACAGGGCTTCCCGGCCACCAGCGACGATGGCCCCGAGGTCCAGGCCTTCCTCCGTGCCCTTCCTGCTCCAACTCCAGCCTTCGACCGTCTTGTTCGAGTGCTTGAATGAGAGAAAGATCGCCTGGAGATGTGCGATCTCCTCGGGCACGTCCCTCGTCCAGCAGGCCCAAGAAGAGTGGTCTATGTTCGGCAGGGCGTCGGTGAGCCTCAGGAAGCGTTCGAGGTCCTTCGCAGTCGACGGCCTCACGGTCCCATCCAGGTCCTCGACCTGCACGGCCGTCCCGATGCTGCTCAGATGCACCTTGCCCTCGCCGAAGGCTATCTCGTGCTTCCCGTCCCTCGCGTACAGTTTGAACCTGGTCGGGGCCTTCGAGACCGCATCCATGAGCACGCGCTCAGGTATCCTCACGATGCGCGTGGACTTGTCGTAGCTGGCACCAGCGCCCGTCAGGAGGCCGACGGCCTCGTCCTCGAGCACCTTGACCCCGGTGCCCTCGAGCACCCTGACGGTCGCGTCGTGAATCAACCCTATGTCGTCGCTGGAGAAAGGCTCGTACCTAGAACTCATGGCCACCACCGAAGTCATTTTGTATGGAGCAGGTCGGTGAACGCGCCTTGATGATATCTATCTTCGGGCGCGGCAAGAGGAAGAGCAGAGGCCGTCGGAGGGTACTGACCTGCCCCGAGTGCGGCTCCGCGGACCTGTACTACGAGGCTGCGCTCATAACCGGCTACAAGTACCACTGCAAGAAGTGCGGTTACATCGGCGCTTTCGTGATAGAGAAAGAGATGGAGGACGACGACGCTCAGTGAGGGCCGTCGCTTTCTCCGGGCGTCAGGCGAACATCGGCCCTGATTCCATACCCTTCTGGACGCCCTCGTCCAGGACCTTCGCGATGGCCTTCTCGAAGTCGACCATGGAGACGATGTCGCGGTTCTCGCGTATCGCGAACATGCCGGCCTCCGTGCACACGGCCTTGATGTCGGCGCCCGTGGCCCCGTCCGATTTGGACGCGAGCTCCTCGAAGTTCACCGTCTCGTCCAGGTTCATGCGCTTGCTGTGGATGCCGAATATGGCCTCCCGGGCGTCGTGGCTCGGCACCGGGATCTCGATGATCCTGTCGAACCTCCCTGGCCTGAGCAGGGCCTCGTCGAGTATGTCAGGCCGGTTCGTTGCCCCTATGATCTTGACCTCTCCCAGCGGGTTGAAGCCGTCCAGCTCCGCCAGGAGCTGCATCAGGGTCCTCTGGACCTCCCTGTCGCCGGATGTGGCCAGCTCCAGCCTCTTGGCGCCCACGCTGTCCAGCTCGTCTATGAACACTATCGACGGGGCCTTCTGCCTCGCTAGGTCGAACAGCTCCCTCACGAGCCTCGCGCCCTCTCCGATGTACTTCTGCACGAGCTCTGACCCGACGAACCTGATGAATGTGGCGTTCGTCTGCTTCGCGACCGCCTTGGCCAGGAGCGTCTTGCCCGTGCCCGGGGGGCCGACCAGGAGCACGCCCTTCGGCGGGTCTATGCCCACCTTCTTGTACAGCTCGGGCCTCAGCAACGGGTCCTCGACGGCCTCGCGTATCTCGACGATCTGGGCCTCCAGGCCGCCGATCTCATCGTAGGTCGTCTCCGGCTTGGTGATTATCTCCGCGCCGACGACCACAGGGTCGAGCGACGGCGGCAGCACGCCCATGACCGCGAGCGTCTGCTTGTTCAAGGCGACGCGCGCGCCCGCGATGAGCAGCTCCGGTGAAACGTAGTCCGATGTGGTGACGACGAAGTCCGGGCCTGTCGAGCTCTTGACGACGACCCTCCCGTCGGCGAGTATGTCCTTGATCTGGCCTATTATCAGGGGCGGGGTCTTGAGCCTCTCGAGCTCCGCCTTGAGCCTCTTGAGCTCCTTCTGGAGCCTGATCAGCTCTCCCTCTACGAACCTCTTCTCGCCCTCCGAGCGGCGCGCCTCTTCGACGAGTTCCAGGTTCCTCTCCTCGAGTACCGAGATCCTCCTCTGTATCTCTTCGAACATCTCAGCGGATTGGTCCTGTGACAATGCTTTGCACCCCATTCCAGTGTGTTGTCGCCAGTTGCTAACGTAATAAGGTTAAATACTCTATTTATCCTTTGCTGGTTCCATCAGGTGACGGTGTTTTCATGATATGCGAGATGTGCGGCAAGGACGTCACTTTCTGCAAGAAAGTGACTATAGAGGGCGTGCATCTTGAAGTATGCGCCGAATGCTCAAAATTCGGCACGGAGGCCCGGAAAGCGGCCCCGGAGCCCGAGGGGCCGAAACCGATCATCACTCAGAGGCTAGAGGTGAGGGAGAAGCGGGCCCAGCAGAGGGACATATACTCGTCCCAGGAGACCGTCGAGCTGGTCGAGGACTTCGCGGCCAAGATAAGGAGCGCGAGGGAGAAGCGCGGGATGAGCCAGAAGGACCTCGCGGCCAAGATCAACGAGCGAGTCACCGTCCTGAGCAAGATAGAGACCGGGGACATGAGGCCGGACGAGAAACTCATAGCCAAGCTCCAGAAGGAGCTGGGCATCGCGCTCAAGGAGAAGGTCTCCCCCGTGGTCGCGGCGAAGGAGTCCGGCCCGAGGACGCTGACGCTGGCCGACCTGATAAAGATGGAGAAATGAGACGCGCCTGCGGGGTCACCGGGCCATGTCCCTGCCGAGCACGGCGGATTCCGCGCGCTCGATGTAGCCGGTCTCTATCCTGATGCCGTAGGACGACGCGACCAGCAGGGCCGCGGGCTCGATGTCTATCCCCAGCATCTCCTGCTCCTTGTTGACCCTGGACACGACCTCGCGCTTGGGCACGGACTTGGCCCTGACAATCGCCTCGACTATCTCTGTGAAGAGGTCCGTGTTCCTCTTCGCGCCCTCCTCCAAGGCCGCCTTCGGCGGCCTGTAGTCGACGGGGACGCTGACGGTCGAGCAGTCGAACGTGGGGACGAGGCTGCCTTCCCTGCGCTCAAGGAACCCGCCCGAGAGGCCGGCCTCCATGAGCTTCTGCGCCTCCTTCGGTGAGAACCATCTGAGGTCCATCGAAGCCGAGAACACGAACTCCTTCTCCGTAAGCTCTCCCCGCCCCTTGCTCTTGTAGAGAACCGCTATGCTCTTCTGAAGCTCACTCATCTCCGCCCTTGCTCCCGATGTCTTCCGTCACGATGTAGTCGATGCCGAGGTCCGCCATCCTAGACTCTTCGGCCAACGGTGCGAACACTCCGAGTGTGAATCCGAGTTCCTCCTTGGCCCGCGCGGCCTCTCTAGCCAGCGCGTGCGGGACGACCATCTCGCCGATGCCTATCTCCAGCACGTCCCGCGCGAGGTCGAGGAAGGCTCTGCCACCAATCAAGGGGTCAGAACCGATGATCCCATCCCGGTAGTCCGCTTTGAGTATAATGTTCTCGGACAACTTAAATGCTCCTCTGAGCTCGTCGAGGTCCGCGAGAGTCGCGGTGCCCACGGAGACCTTCTCCGCGCCCGCGATTATCGCATCGATCACGTTAGGCGCGAAGCGCACGCCCGCCTCGTAGACGACCGGGACCTCGTCGCAGATCTCCCTTGCAAGGTCGAGCTGCGGCTTGTTCCTCTCTATCCCGTCCTCGTCGGACACGTAGAGCAGCTCGTGCTCCGTGGAGAGGCGCTCGATGAGCGCGTCCCACTCCCCGCGCGGGTACGCGCGCCTTAACATCGTCCTGCCCTTGAGGCGGAGGTGAGGAATAACCTTCATTGACAAAGTGGCGCAGAAGCGCTAGGGTGTAGATATAGGCGCGCATCGGAGGAGGCTCAGCGGGGGGCGTCCGGAGGGGGTCGCGGAGCCGAATCAGGCCACAGTAACACTTATATAGAAGTACTAACATATACGAGGCCCGGCCCGGCGAACCGAAGGGCGTAGGGCGGGTCAATCCAGATAGAGAAGGGAGGTATGAAATGATAGGCCAAACACCTGTTCTTATACTGAAGGAAGGCACGAAGAGAGACAAAGGCAAGGGAGCGCAGTTCAACAACATCACTGCGGCCAGGGCCATAGCCGATGCGGTCAGGAGCACACTGGGCCCGAGGGGCATGGACAAGATGCTCGTGGACAGCATGGGCGATGTGGTGATCACCAACGACGGCGTCACCATACTGAAGGAGATCGATGTGGAGCACCCGGCGGCCAAGATGATCGTCGAGGTCGCCAAGACCCAGGACGAGGAGTGCGGCGACGGCACGACCACCGCAGTCATCCTCGCGGGCGAGCTGCTCAAGAAAGCCGAGGGCCTGATCGAGCAGAACGTTCACCCGACCGTCATATCCGGCGGGTACAGGCTCGCAGCCATGAAGGCAAAGGAGTTCCTGGAAGAGGTTGCGATCAAGGTGTCCCCGAACGACAAGGACACACTCATGGACATCGCGAAGACGTCGATGATCTCGAAGAGCGTCGCGGCATCCAGGGAGCTCCTGGCCAAGGTCGCGGTCGGCGCAGTCTCGGCCGTCGCTGAGGAGAAGGAGGACGGGACCTGGACCGTGGACGACGACAACATCCAGATCGTCAAGAAGCAGGGCGGCTCGATGGACGACACGACCATGATATCAGGCATCATCGTCGACAAGGAGGCCGTGCACCCGGCCATGCCGAAGAAGGTGGAGAAGGCGAAGATCGCTCTCGTGGACTCTGCGCTCGAGGTCAAGAAGACCGAGATCGACGCGAAGATAGAGATCACGGACCCGAGCCAGCTGCATGCGTTCCTCGATGAGGAGGAGAACATGCTCAAGAAGATGGTCGAGACCGTGAAGAAGTCCGGAGCGAACGTCCTGTTCTGCCAGAAGGGCATAGACGACCTCGCCCAGCACTACCTGTCAAAGGCGGGCATATACGCGGTCCGCAGGGTGAAGAAGAGCGACATGGAGAAGCTCGCGAAGGCCACGGGCGCGAACCTCGTAACGAAGCTGGATGACCTCAGGGCGGACGACCTGGGCGTCGCGAACCTCGTCGAGGAGAGGAAGATCGCGGACGACAGGATGACCTTCGTAACCGGCTGCAAGAACCCGAAGGCGGTCTCCGTCCTCATCAGGGGCGGCACGGAGCACGTGGTCGACGAGATCGACAGGTCCTTGAACGACGCGATCAGCGTCGTCTCGGTCGCTTTCGAGGACGGCAAGCTCGTCACGGGCGGCGGCTCAGCGGCCACCGAGCTGGCCCTCAGGCTGAGGGACTACGCGGCATCGGTCGGCGGCAGGGAGCAGATCGCCATAGACGCGTTCGCATCGGCGCTCGAGGTCATACCGACGGCGCTCGCTGAGAACGCAGGGCTGGACCCGATCGACATACTGATCGAGATGAGGCAGGCGCACAAAGCGGGCAAGAAGACCGCCGGCGTCAATGTCTTCACGGGCAAGATCAGCGACATGAAGAAGGAGAAGGTCCTAGAACCGATCAGGGTAGGCAGGCAGGCCATCAGCTCCGCCACGGACGCGGCCGTCATGATCCTCAGGATCGACGATGTCATCGCGTCGAAGGGCGGCGCCCCGAAGGGACCCCCGGGCGGCATGGGCGGCGACATGGGAGACATGGACTGAGACCCATCCCCAAACCCCTTAACACAAACCCTTCAAGTTCGAAACACGGGCTGAACGCGCCCGTGTTATCCGCTGGAGGCAACCAGTGATGGCTGAGGAAGACGCGGGCGAGCTCGACAAGCCCGAGCAGGGACAGGAGGCCAAGGAGGCCCCGACATCCGACCAGGTCGCGGACAGGGACAGGAGGGTCGAGGAGCTCACGGACGACCTGAAGAGGCTCCAGGCGGAGTTCGAGAACTACAAGAAGCGCGTCGCCAAGGAGGGCGCCGAGAGGGCCAAGGCAGGCGTCGAGGTGGTCGTGCGCGACCTCCTGGCGGTCCTGGACACGTTCGACAAGGCCTTGGAGGACGCCGAGGAGAACGAGTATCCCAGAAAGCTCAGGGCGGGGCTCGAGGGGATGCACAGGCAGTTCCTGCAGACGCTCCAGAGGCAGGGTCTGAGGGAGATAGACACTGGAACCGGGTTCGACCCGTTCGAGCACGAGGCGATGAACCGGGAGGAACGCGAGGACCTCGAGGACGGCAGCATACTGGAGGTGTACCAGAAGGGGTACGCCCTCGGCCCGAGGGTCATACGCACGGCGAAGGTCAAGGTCTCCAAGAAGCCGGAGACGGAAGATGCTCACGATGCACAGGGATCACAGTCAGAGAAGAGAGGTGAATGAAGAATGGCAGAGTCAAAGGGAAAAGTGATAGGGATCGACCTCGGCACGAGCAACTCGGCGGCCGCGGTCATAGAGGGCGGCAGGCCCACGATCATACCGAGCGCAGAGGGCACGAGCCTGGGAGGCAAGGCCTTCCCGTCGTATGTGGCTTTCACGAAGGACGGTCAGATGCTCGTGGGCGAGCCTGCGAGACGCCAGGCGGTGTCGAACCCGGAGGGCACCATAATGGCTATCAAGCGCAAGATGGGCACGGACCACAAGGCCCGGGTCCACGGCAATGAGTACACCCCGCAGCAGGTGTCCGCGTTCATACTGCAGAAGATCAAGAGGGACGCTGAGGCGTACCTCGGCTCCAAGGTCGAGAAGGCGGTCATCACAGTGCCCGCGTACTTCAACGACAACCAGAGGCAGGCGACCAAGGACGCGGGGACCATAGCCGGGCTCGAGGTCGTCCGGATAATCAACGAGCCGACGGCCGCGGCGCTCGCTTACGGCCTGGACAAGTCCGAGAGCGAGCACAAGATACTGGTCTTCGACCTCGGAGGCGGCACCCTCGATGTGACCATCATGGAGTTCGGCCAGGGCGTGTTCGAGGTCATATCCACCAGCGGCGACACGCAGCTGGGCGGGACGGACATGGACAACGTGCTCGTGGACTACGTGGCGGCCGAGTTCAAGGCAGACACCGGCATAGACTTCACGAAGGACAAGATGGCCACCCAGCGCGTCCGCGAGGCCGTCGAGAAGGCGAAAATAGAGCTCTCATCGACGCTCGAGACGGAGATCAACCTCCCGTACCTGAGCGCGGACTCCTCGGGCCCGAGGCACCTAGCGCTCAAGCTCACGAGGGCCAAGCTCGAGGAGCTGGTCAAGCCGGTCGTGGAGAGGTGCAGGGGCCCGACCATGCAGGCCATCGAGGACGGCAAGCTCTCGACCGACAACATCGACAAGGTCATACTGGTGGGCGGGCCGACGAGGATGCCCATCGTGCACAGGTTCGTGGAAGGCATAGTCGGCCCGAAGATCGTCCGCGGGGTCGACCCGATGGAGTGCGTGGCCATGGGCGCCGCGATCCAGGGAGGCATAATTGAGGGCAGCGTCAAGGACATACTGCTGCTGGACGTGACGCCGCTGTCGCTCGGCGTGGAGACCATGGGCAGCGTGTTCCACAAGCTCATAGAGAGGAACACCACCATCCCGACGAGGAAGAGCGAGATATTCACGACGGCCGCCGACGGCCAGACGAGCGTCGAGATACATGTGCTCCAGGGGGAGAGGCCGATGGCCTCCGACAACGTCACCCTGGGCAGGTTCCATCTGATAGGCATACCCCCGGCGCCGAGGGGGGTCCCGCAGGTGGAGGTCACGTTCGACATAGACGCCAACGGCATCATCGACGTGAAGGCGAAGGACCTCGGCACGGGCCAGGAGCAGAAGATCACGATAACCGCAACGACCAAGCTGGCCAAGGACGACGTCGAGCGGATGGTGAAGGACGCCGAGAAGTTCGCCGACGACGACCGCAAGAGGAAGGAGAAGGCGGAGCTGAAGAACCGCGCGGAGCAGAGGGCATACGAGGTCGCCCACATAATCGAGGAGATGGGCGACAAGATAGACTCCGACCTCAAGGAGAGGCTGACGAAGCTGGCCGAGGAGCTCAAGGCCGCGGTGCCGTCCGACGACCCAGTTCTGATCAAGCAGAAGCTCGACGAGCTCGAGAAGGCGCTCCTCGAGGTCGGGAAGAGGGTATACGAGGCGGCCCAGAAGCAGCAGGCCCAGCAGGGCCAGCAGCAGGCGCCCCCTCCGACGGAGGGCGAGGGCACAGGGCCGTCCGAGGGTGACGGCGGCTTCGTGGACGCCGAGTACAAGATCGTCGACGACGACGAGAAGAAGTGAGACCTTCCGAAACCTCTTTCACCCTTTACCCTTTATCAGTCGCTGAATCCGACCCATATCCCAAGTGACCGGGAGACTTCAGATGGCCGAGAAGAGAGATTATTATGAGACCCTGGGCGTCCAGAGGGACGCATCCAAGGACGACATCAAGAAGGCCTACAGGAAGCTCGCGTTGAAGCACCACCCGGACATGAACAAGGACAAGAAGAAGGAGGCCGAGGAGAAGTTCAAGGAGCTCTCGGAGGCCTACGAGGTGCTCGCGGACGACGAGAAGAGGAAGAGGTACGACCAGTTCGGCCACGAGGGGGTGCAGAGCACCTTCAGGAGCGGCGGGTTCGACTGGTCCGACTTCACCCACTATGGTGACATCAGCGACATATTCGGCGGCAACTTCGAGGGCTTCGGAGGCAGCATATTCGAGCAGTTCTTCGGCGGCGGCGCGAGGAGGGCGGGCCCGCAGGAGGGCAGGTCACTCAGATACGACATCGAGGTCAAGCTCGAGGACGCCGCGGCCGGCGCCGAGAAGGAGATAAGGGTCCCGCACAGCGTGGCGTGCAAGGCCTGCGGCGGCGCGGGGGCGAAGCAGGGGGACATCAAGAGCTGCCCCACGTGCAAGGGGACCGGGCAGGTCCAGCGGGGCCAGAAGCGGGGATACGCATCGTTCGTCACAATCACGCCGTGTCCCACCTGCAGGGGCGCGGGCAGACAGATAACCAAGCCGTGCCTGGACTGCAAGGGCGCGGGCTCAGTGCAGACCACTTCCACGCTCCAGGTGTCCATACCCAAGGGCGCCGAGGAGGGCATGAGGCTGAGGATCCGGGGCGCGGGCGAAGCGGGGCCGAACGGCGGCCCTTCCGGAGACCTGTTCATCGTAATACACATCGAGGACCACCCGGTCTTCGACCGGGACGGGCGCGACCTCTGGGTCGAGGCCCCTGTCACATTCACCCAGGCTGCCCTAGGGGCGGAGGTAGATGTGCCGACCCTGGACGGCACGGCGAGGGTCACGGTGCCCCCGGGCACGCAGACCGGGACCGTCCTCCGGCTGAAAGGCAAGGGGATGCCGGACCTGAGAGGTTACGGGAACGGGGACCAGTTCGTGAAGGTGGCGGTCGTCACGCCCACGAAGCTGACCTCCGAGCAGAAGAGCATGCTCAAGCGTTTGGACGAGTCCCTGGGGGACTACGGCAAGGGGACCAAGAGGAAGTCGGTGTTCAGCAGGTTCGGCCGGGGCGCCCGATGAAAATCTATTTATCCCGACGCGGACAAATCACCGTCGGATGAAACGCATAGGGCTCCTGACCGAGGACCCGAGGACGTATTTTGAGATGCTCGAGGTCCTGAGGGAGAAGGATCTCAAGTTCGTCTCCTTGGAGTTCGGAGACCCGGTACCGGCACACGTAGGGGCTGTGATCACCACCGAGAAGGAAAGGGAGAGGGTGGCCTTCGACAGCGTCGTGTCCGACCCGGACCCCGACCTTGCGGTCTCGAAGGCGCTCAAGGTGATGTCAGGGGAGCCGTCGGTCGAGAACATGTGCATCGGCGTGGACCCCGGACACAGGCCTGGCGTCGCAGCGGTCGGCGACGGCTCGGTGTTGGCGCGGGCCGTCGCATCGACCCCTGAAGGGGTCGGGGAGATTATAGACCGGATCGTGCGGGAGTACCCGTGCACGAACCTGCTGGTCAGGATAGGCAACGGCGACAGGACCAACAGGAACAGGATATTCAACAAGCTCTGGGACAACGGACACCGGCTCGAGATCGTCGACGAGCGGAACACCACGACCAGGTCCGAGACGCCGGACGAGGACGCGGCCGTCGAGATCGCGATGACGCCCGGGTACCGGCCGGTGAAGAGACAGGTCGTGCAGCCACGCGAAGGCGAGCTGAGGAACATACAGCGGCTGAGCAGGCTTGAGAGCAACGGCCGTCTGACCGTCTCGAAGGACCTCGCTGAGAAGGTGGCGCTGGGCGAGCTCTCCCTGCATGAGGCTATAGACCTCCAGGGGACGAACGGCAAGTGATCAGAACAGGTGCTCCCTGACGACCGACGCGCTTCCGCCGACACCGCATCTCAGCGTCTCCACGCCCAAGGCCTTGACCCTCTCCTCGACCTCGTCCGTGCGTGAAAGATGCGTGTTCACGTAGACCGTCGCGCCGGTGTCTATCGAGAAGTACGCGGGGATGCCTTCCTCCCTCATCCTCTTCACCTCCAGTATGACCTTCACCGTCTCCGGCCGCCAGAGGATCATCTCGTCGAGCCCGGTCATCGTTATCCCGTGAAGTATGAGCGAGTCGCGCTCAGCCAGCATCCCGACCCTGTCTATGTCCCGCTTGTTGATCGCGCTCTCCATCTCCGCGAGAGCGCCGTGGATGTAAGCCAGGCGCGAGTGGAAGAACGGCGACCCCAGGACGGCCTTGTGCGCATTCTCAGTGTACTTGAACGCCGGGACCAGGGCGACGACGATGCCCATCTCGAACTCCTCCGAGGCTATCTGGAACGAATACGACTCCTCGTCGTCGTGCCCCGCTTTCCATCTCGAGAAACCGCCTGTGACAGAGCGCGTAGCCGACCCCGCGCCCCTCCGGGCAATGGTCGAGACCTGCTCCAGGGTCAGGCACAGGCCCAAGGCCTCGCTGCTCGCGAGCGCGAGGGCCGCGAACCCAGAGGCGGATGCCCCGAGGCCCACGTTCGAGGGGAAGTTGTTCTTAGACACCATCCGGAACCGAGCCTTCGACTCGGCCCTGCGCCGCACCTCGTCCACCACCGACACCACCCGCTCGAGCTCCCTTCCCTGGAGCTCCCTGGAGTCCAGCTGGGCGCTGTCCTTGTCGAAGTCCCCGAACTCTATGGTCGTGTGAGACTCCGTGGGTGAGGTGGCCACGGAGATGGAATCGTGATAAGGCAGCCTGAGGACCTCGTCCCTGAGGCCGTGATACTTTATCAGGCCCTGGATCGGATGGGCCTTGGCAGACGCCTTCAAGACTTCACCTCATACGTCGAATAGGACCGTCACGGCCTTCCTCGAATCGTCGAACTCCAGCCTGTGGTACGTTATCCCCTTCACGACCGACCGCTTCTGATGCTTGTCCTCGTCGAACTGCTCTCCGCGGGCTCGCGCGACAAGGCTCGTGCCGTCGGTCTCGACTTCGAACTCGCCGAACACCAGGTTCTCGACGTCGTGCAGGAACAGCAGTTCCTGCAGGAAATCGACCAGCAGCTGTTCCCGGCCGTCCGCTTTGAGTTCCAGCCTGACCTCCCCGGTCGGTGACACCTTCGTCACGTCGGTCATCTGGTCGAACAGCGCGTAGGCGGCGTTGGCGAATCGTTCGCCCAGGGTGGAGCCGTACGCCTCGACCATCGCGTCAGCGGTGTGCTCCAGGAGCCTGTACCTCATGCATCACGAATGATGCGTCGGGGATATATCAACAACGCCCTTTCCCGGCCGCGGAAGAATGGTCGCAGATCCTTGACAGGACGCATCTCTCGCACGCGGGCCTGCGCGCCCTGCAGACGGCACGCCCGTGCTCGATGAGGTTGATGTGGAAGTTGTAGTACTCGGACTTGGGCACGAGTGCGCCGAGGACGTCCTGGGCCGCCTCCCTGGAGACCTTCGGACCTATCAGCCCGAGCCTCTTCGTGACCCTGTGGATGTGGGTGTCGACCGGGAAGGCGGGCATGCCGAGCGAGAACAGGAGCACGATCGACCGCGTCTTAGGGCCGACCCCTTTCATCTGGGCCAGCCACCCGTCGGCATCCATGGAGGGCATGTCCCTTAGGAAATCCAACTCGATCCTCCCGCGCGCCCTGTGTATGAACTCGAGGGCGTCCAATATCCTCCTGGCCTTGATGTCCGGCAGGCCGCCCGACCTGATGATGCCTGAGACTGTCGGAAGGTCCTCACCCAGGAGGTCGTGCCAGTCACGGTACTCCCGCTTCAGGGCCTGGAAGGACCTGTGGGAGTTCACATCGGTCGTGTTCTGCGAGAGTATCGTCTCGACCAGCGTATCCACGGGGTCCTCTCTCTCGCCTGGCGTCTTCCGACCGTATGTCTTCGTAAGAACAGCGTCTATCCGAGCAGCCCTTTTCCTGAGAGCCGCGTGAGTCGTCTTCGATGGCATCGTGCTCAGCCTGTCGTTATCTTGACCTCGTTGAACAGTAGGCTAGGCATAAGCGCACACCCGAAATCGACGACATCCGCCCCGACGCGTTCCACGTTCGTCATGAGGTCGTTGACGTTCCCGGATATCATGGCGCCTCTCACGCCTCCCACGACCTCCCCTTTCTCGATCAGCAGGCCCGGGCTCGCGACGAAGGAGAAGCCGCCGGTCTCCGTGTTGCTTGTGTGCGCGCCTTGGCACGCCCACACGAGATAGCCGTGGTCGACCGACTCGATGAGCGACTTCAGGCTGCCGCGCCCAGGCGCCATCTGCAGGCAGAGGGGAGCCGCGTTCACAGCCCCAGAGGCCAGGTCTCTCGTGGCGTTCCCCGTCGAACCTTCCCCAGACAGCGACCCGTAGTAACTGTCCCAGACGAAGCCCTTGAGGACACCTTTGTCCACGAGCTTGGTCCTGGTCGAAGGTGAACCCTCATCGTCGAACGGTCTGGACCCGCACTTGCCAGACAGCAGCGGGTTGTCGTTGAACGTCACGAGGTCCGACCACAAATGGTCCCCTACCCTGTCAGCCAAGAAAGACACCTTCTGGTGGACGTTCTGTCCTGAGAGGGCCTTGCTGAGCACGATGTTGAGCAGGCCGGAGTCGGGGTTCCCGACAGAGAGAGGGGAGAACACCACGTCTGCATCCTCCGTCCTCGCCTTCTCGAGGTGATAGCTCGTGTCAGCGACCCAGCCGGCGCGCTCCCCGATCTTGTCCATCCGAAGACCGCAGCTCCTGGACCGCCCGCGCTCCTCACAGTCCGGAGTGACCGCCGAACCGGAACCCCCCACGCACCACAGCATCGCCTGAAGCTCTGTCTCCGACATCGTCGAATCCACGCCGGACGAGTTCGCGACGCCCACAGTCCTGTCAATCGACTCTACGGTGCCGAAGGTGGCAGATACATGCCTGGACACCGAAAGGGCGGCTCCGATCATCTCCTCGGCCATGTCATTCATGACATCCGTCCCCAGAGAGGCCACCGACTTGTCGTAGATGCCTCCGACCGACGGATATGGGCGGTCGCACGACGGGAACCCCGACCATCCTGGGTCCGGCTCCATCAGGTTCGCGATCTTCGTCGCTTGGGAGATGCTATCCGAAACCGACTTCGCATCGAAGCTGTTGCAGAACGCCCCTCCAACCTTGCCTCCGACGCACACCCGGACATGCAGCGCGGTCGCCCGGGTCGAATCAGCGCCTGACACGCAGCCCCGTTCGACCAGGATCCTCCTGGACCGCTTCGATATCGCATACGCCTCGAACTGCGGGACCTTCAGCTTCCTGGCCGAGGTACGCACGTTCTCGACTGCGTCGGCCACGGACGTCTCCTTCCCGCGAGTGGCGCGCATCAGC
The DNA here is from genome assembly GCA_964488505.1 of uncultured Thermoplasmata archaeon. Taxonomy (GTDB): domain Archaea; phylum Thermoplasmatota; class Thermoplasmata; order UBA10834; family UBA10834; genus UBA9653. The sequence goes on from CAZAUI010000011.1 coordinate 39,461, forward strand.
CCGACCCCCCGAACACGATTGCGCCCTTCTTGACGCTCATATGCGGGCCGCCGTCGCTCGTCGCCATCGACTGGTACACCTTGCCGCAGTAACTTGATTCGAACCCGAAGTCGTCGCCGATGCCGTCGATAAGGGCCAAGGACCTAGTGGCCAGTCCGCTTATCGCCAGGCTCCTGACGGATCTCCCGAGCTCGCCCTTGACTATCTCGTAGCACTCCTGTATCCCGACCTGGAAGCTCGAGTTGGACTCTGCCTGCCCGCCCCTTATGTCTACGCAGTAGTATCCCGACTTCTTGCCCTCGAGGAGTTCCTCGAAGGACCTGTCGCCCTTCTTGAAGTAGGTGTTCCTCATACGTATCACGGGAGGGACCCTGTAGTTCTCGGCCCTCGCGTTTCCCGTAGGGCCAGTCCCAAGGCGGACCGCCCATTCCCTGTTGGTCATCTGTTCTCTGAGGATGCCCTTGTCTATCATGGTCACGGTCTTGGGGAGCACACCCTCGTCGTCGACCTCTATGTTGCCGAACCCGTCCTTCATCCAGGGGGAGTCGACCATCGTCACCGACTCCGGCGCCACCCTCTTCCCCTGTAAGCCGTCGAACGCCCCGGAGGAGAAGTAGTCGGCCTCCGACAGGTGGCCCAGCGCCTCATGGGCCAGCATACCGGCGACCCTGGGGGAGAGCACGCACGGATGGGTCCCGCGCTTGCACGGCACACCGTCCATCTGCAGCTTCGCCTTCCGGACCAGGCGGTCCGCGACCGATTCCTCGGGGTTCTTACGGGTGAAGAACTCCCAACCCGATGTGACTGTGCCGACCTCGTCCCTTGCGGACACGGGGCGCCCGGACGCCTTCCCGGACGAGGTCGTCATCATGTAGGCATGTGACAACTCGTTGGTGACAGAAGCGCCGTCGCTCGTGACGAGTACCCTCTCCCCTGTGATGTCCAAGTAGCTGGCCTTGGCGGTCGTGAGGCGCGCGTCCGCTCTGACCACGCCCTTGCATATCGAAGAGAGGTACGAGACCTTGTCCTCAAGGTCGACCTCCGCCAGAGGCTCCTTGACCTTAGGCCTGACGTCCTTCCTGACGGGTTCCACATCGCACAGGGCCGTGTCCGACCTCGCGCCCCGGGAGAGCGCCCTCGCGGCCTTCGACGCCTCGACGATCGTGCCCTGGACATCGTCCATCCCGTCCGAAGCCGCGAACCCCCATCTGCCCGAAACGAGCACCCTGGCGGAATGGCCTCGCTCGGACTTTCGGCTGACGCTCTCGATCGACGATTCCCGGAGCTCTATGGATGTCTGCACGGCATCGTCCGCCCGCAGCTCCAAGTAGTCGAGTCCTGCAGCCGGCCTGGACCGAGCAGCCCTGAGGAGGAGGTCTAGCAGTCCGCTCATCGGGTGGCCATGAGCACATTACGTCGCTAAAAGGGTGCGGGTGCCTCATGAACCAGCAAGCGTGATATCCGGCCCGCGGTCGGCGCTCAAAGCTTTTATACAATCTGCGTCTGTCGCTCAATCGTGAAGATCTGCGTCATAGGCTGCGGAGCGATCGGCACCACGATAGCGAAGGCCGTCGAGGAGATACCATACATCGACACCACATACCTCACGGACCGGTCGCAGGAGTGCGCCACGAAGCTCCAGGAACTGACGAAGAAAGTGAGGTACATACCCGACATCGTGCCTGTCCTGCCCGAGATACGTCTCGTGGTCGAGGCAGCCAGCCAGGATGCGGCCAGATACTATGCCCCGCTGGCCCTGTCAGCCGGCGTGGACACGCTCATCATGAGCGTGGGTGTGTTCCAGGACGAGCAGTTCCAGGACGACGCGCTCAGGCTCGCCAAGAGGAAAGGGGCCCAGATATTCATCCCGAGCGGAGCGATAGGAGGGGTGGACGCGCTCTCGGCCGCGAGCCTCGAGGCGATGGACGAGGTCACGCTGACGACGACGAAGCCCCCGTCCGCGTTCGGCCCGAGCCCGTACCTGGAATCCAAGGGGATAGTCCCCGCGCAGATAAGGGTCCGGACGGAGATCTTCTACGGCTCCGCGAGAGAGGCGGTCAAGCACTTCCCGCAGAACATAAACGTCGCGGCCACCATATCCATGGCGGGGATAGGTTTCGAGAAGACGATGATACGGATCGTCTGCGACCCGCAGGTCAAGACGAACGAGCACAACCTGAAGGCCAAGGGGAAGTTCGGGGAGTTGGATGTCGTCACGAGGAACGTGCCGTCACCCAGGAACCCCAAGACCAGCTACCTCGCGGCCCTGTCCGCCATATCCGCGATAAAGAAGATAACTGGAGACTCCTGGGTCGGCGTCTGACCGCATCACCTCTTTATACAGTAAGATTCATTCGAGGCCAGTGATCCTGTGCCCACCAAGGAGAGATGGATATTCGAGTCCATGCAGGCCGACGTTGACGCCGTCGTGCTCATGAACGGTACCGACCCGAACCTTGACAACAGCTTCTTCTACGCGACTGGAATCCCAAACGGCCTGTTCGAAGGATGCGTAGCCATCATACAGGCGAAGAAGATGGAGGTGCTCAGCTCCGAGTTGGAGGAGCTGAGCGCGAGGTCGGCGGGCGTGCACACGACCGTCTTCAGGACCACGGAGGACAGGCACGACCTACTCACGCGCAGGCTCAAGGGGATGCGCAGGATAGGTGTGAACTCGCGCGAGGTCACCCATGCGAACTACCTCAAGATCAAGAAGGCCGCGGGCAGGGCGAAGATCGTCGATGTCTCCGCCGAGCTCGAGAACGCGAGGGTAGTGAAGCAGCCAGACGAGATATCGAAGATAAAGGAGGCGTGCAATATCGGCTCCTCCGTCGGAGAGATGATACCGGACCTGGTGTCCGAGGGGATGACGGAGACCGAGGCCGCCGCGGAACTGAACTACAAGATGATGAGGTTGGGGGCGGCAGGGCCGGCCTTCGTCGCTGGCGTGGCCTTCGGGTCCAAGAGCGCGGAGCCGCACTACCATCCCGGCCCCAGGAAGCTGAAGCGCGGCCAGTTCGCGCTGTTCGACTACGGCGCGTCCTACAAACGATATGTCTCCGACATCACGAGGACTTTCACGTGCGGACCCGCGAACAGGAGGCAGAAGGAGATGTACGATGCGGTCCTCAGGGCCCAACTCGCCGCTCTGGATGCCATCCGCGCAGGGGTGCAGGGGAAGGATGTGGACCTAGCAGCCAGGCGCGTGATCGACGGCAGCAAGTTCAAAGGACTCTTCATCCACAGTACGGGCCACGGCATCGGCGTGACCGTGCACGACCCAGGGTCCATATCCCCGTCGAGGGACATGACCCTGAGGGAGAGGATGGTCCTGACCGTCGAGCCAGGGGTCTACGTGAAAGGGTTCGGAGGAGTCCGGATAGAGGACGACATCCTCGTGACGAGGAACGGCTGCCAGATACTGACCCCCTGCACGAAGGAGTTCAGGGAGATCTAGAACAGCGAGAGCATCCTGGTGTCGAAGATCGCCTCGACCATCTCCTGGAAGACGAATATCAGTATGACGCCCAGCAGCGATATCACGACGGAGGCGAGCCAGTCGTCCGACACCGGGAGTTCTTCCACCAACACGTAGCGCACGACGACGATGAGGAGTACGAACGCGAACAGAAGCCCGAGCTCGTCGATGTGGAGCTCGTGAGCCAGCTCCTGTATGAAGGGTATCATGAGGACCGCGACCACGGAGACGAGCAGTAGCCTCAGTATGAAAGGGCCGTCCGCCGACCAGTCGCCTGCGACCAGGGCCGAGCTGACATAGAATATGAGCGAGACGAGCGCGAAGGCGACTAGAAGCAACAACACCTGTTCCAGGGTCACGTGGTCACCTGGTTCCAGACGGGTCTGCAAGAGTTATGTTACTTTCGGCCTCTTTATCGCCCTGGTGTCGCGAAGGCGCCTGGGCGGATGCGGAACAACGCTTATCTACGGTCACAAGGTTAAGGGATGGACGTGGCCATATTCTTCAACGAGGAGTTCTACGGGCACGTTCAGGACCCGTTCCACCCGGAGTCGCCGGAGAGACTGAGAGGTATCGTGCAGAAGCTGAAGGCGCACGACCTATGGAAGGACGTGCACCCTTCGAAGACCGGGCAGAAGGAGATGCTCAAGCTCGTTCATGAAGAGGCATACATAGATTTCATCGAGACATGCGGCGAGTGCAGCCTGACCATGGACACAAGGGTGCACCATGAGACATTCGGCATAGCGGCGCTGTCAGCGCAATGCGCAGTCGACTCGGCTGTGTATGCCAAGGAGAACGGGAGGCCGACTTTCGCGTTGACCCGCCCCCCGGGACATCACTCCGGACCGGGATACGGCATGGGGTTCTGCTACTTCAACAACATAGCCATAGCCGCGAGGTATCTCAGAAGGAACGGGGACGGCCGCATCGCGATAGTCGACCTGGATGTGCACCACGGGAACGGGACGGAACAGATATTCGCGGCGGACCCGACGGTCCTTTACATCTCCACCCATCAGACGGGGATATTCCCCGGTACAGGCTCGCTCGAGTTCCTCGGGAAGGGGGACGGACAGGGGTTCAACATAAACGTCCCCCTCGCATCTGGATGCGGGGACTCCACGTTCGACCTGGCCTACAAGAGCCTCGTCGACCCTGTCCTCGAGGGGTTCAAACCCGACGCGTTGTTGGTCAGCGTGGGTGTGGACAACCACTACCGTGACCCGCTGGCGTCCCTGAGCCTGTCATCGGACGGGCACCTGAGGCAGGCCAGGCAGCTGATCGAGTTCGCGAGGAAGAACTGCGGCGGCAGGATAACCTTCATGCTCGAGGGCGGGTACGACATACCAGCGCTCTCCGAGGTGGTCGCAGGGATAGTCGGTGCCATGGAGGGCACCGAGGTGCCCCTGGACTTCACCGACATCGTGGACAACAGCTGCCTCGGACGGGGCACCGTCGAGAGGTGCATCAGGAACGCGTCCGAGTACTGGGACCTATAGGTTCGGCTTGCGCTTCTTCACAAGGTCGAGCTGTTTCTCGTGGTCCTTCTTCACGTTGCTCTCAAGCATGGTCAGGAGTGAGTCCGTCGCCTTGTACAGGTCCCAATCGACCGACTTCACATAGTACATGTTCTTCGAGGTCGTCAGCCTCGCGCCCAGGCTGTACTTGCTCTTGAGGCCCTCGTGGTTGTAGACCGTGACATGCATGGAGAACACCCTCGGGGGCAGGATCCTGTCTATCCTCTTCATCGACTTCCCGATCAGCTCGTACAGGATGTCGTACACCTCAGGGTCGCCGGCATTCAGGCCGGTCAGCTGGACATACACACCCTCCCTCGGGAGCAGGCCTATGACCTGCTCCATCAGGTCCACCTGAGACAGCACGCCGACGAGCTTGCCCTCCTCGGTCACGAACAAGGTTGACAGGTTCTTGTTCATCATGACCGCGACCGCGGTCCCGAGCGTGTCCGATGGCGAGATGGAAACCGGCGAGTTGTTCATGATGCCGCTCACCCTGACATCCGCCGGCTCTCTGCCGGAGCCCATGATCTCGTTCGGGGGCTTCGACGCCTTGGGCGACCAGACGACCTCCATCACCTCGGTCATGCCGACGGCCCCGATCAACAGGTTCGCATCGTCGACGACCGGTAGCGCCTTCTCGTCGAGGCCGGTCATCATCACCTGCGCCTTCCTGATCGACTCCTTCGCGGTGACCGAGTGCGGGTTGTGGCTCATGACCTCTGAGACCTTCTTGGACTTCAGCTCGTCGACGTTCTGGAGCATCCTGACGATGTCCGTCCTGGAGACGAACCCGACCATCTTGTGGTTCCTCACGACGGGGGCGCCCCTGACGCCTGAGGAGAGCATCTCCTCAGCCGCGTCGAGGACCTTCATGTCCTCCTGCAGCTTCGGGGCGGGGATCATTATGTGCTCCACCTTCGCCGTGAGGGGGACGTTCCTGCGTGCGAGAAGGACCCTGTGGCTGACAAGCCCTAGGGGCTTGTCCCCGTCGAGCACGGGTATCTCGCGCACCTTGTTCTTCCTCATCCTCGAGATTACCTCGGACACGGTCTCTCCCTTTTGGGCAGTCAGAACCGGGGGGCTCATGATGTCCTTCACGAGCAACTTGTCTATCGCAATCGCCTTCAAACGAAACACATCCGTGCATGGGCCAAATGGTCGAAAACCCTGGGCTTGCCCATCTTTCCTCACCAATGCCGATGCTTCATCTAAATACTTTCTATCCCCTTCCACCGATTGATAGCGACGTCAATACTTTATATCGAACGTCTAATCCGGTACATCGTGGAAATCGCGCATCTGGGGACCGGCGGAAGGCGGATGCGCGGAGGCATCAGCTTTGACGGAGATGTCCGGGATTCCTGCACGCACGCACGGCCATGCGGGCGGGCGCACCGAGGCGGGAATGGTGCAGGGAGAAGGGTCTAAGGGGGACGGCAGGATGGGCTTTCACACATTGGATGATTTCAACCTGCGTGGGAAGAAGGTTCTTCTGAGGGTGGACATCAACTCGCCAGTTGATGAGAAGACCCAGTCGCTCGAGGACGGGTCGAAGATACTCTCGTCCGTGCCGACGATCAGGGAGGTCGTCGACCGGGGAGGGAAGGTGGTCGTCCTTGCCCACCAGGGCCGGCCCGGTGACTACGATTTCATACCGCTGAACGAGCACGCGGCGTACCTCAGCAGATATCTGGGCAGGAAGGTCAGGTACATCGACGACATCTACGGGAGCCACGCGCTCAAGGCCATAGACGGCCTTGGAGAGGGCGAGTGCCTGCTCATGAAGAACGTGAGGTACTTCGGAGAGGAGCAGGCGAGCAAGAGCCCGGAGGAACACGCGAAGTCCGACCTCGTAAAGACCCTCGCGCCCAAGTTCGACCTGTTCGTCAACGACGCTTTCGCATCGTCCCACAGGTCGCACGCGTCGCTCGTCGGATTCGCGGCCGTCATGCCGTCCGCGGCCGGAAGGCTGTTGGAGAAGGAGATCAAGACCCTGTCCGACGTGTTCCAGGCGCCGAAGAGGCCTTCCACATACATTTTTGGAGGGAAGAAGCTCTCCGACGCCCTCGTGGCCGTCGAGAAGCTGGTGAAGAGCGGGTCCGTGGACAACGTGATCGTTGCAGGCCTTCCAGGATACAGTTTCCTCTGGTGCCTCGGCAGCAGGATCGGCTCGAAGACCGAGGCCCTCGTCAAGAAGGATATGACCGATGACGCCGCGGCCCAGGCCGTCAGGCTCTGGAACGAGCACAAGGACAAGATCAACCTGCCTTCCGACGCGGCGGTGGAAGAGGACGGGAAGAGGAAGGAATACGCTATCCGATCGATCCCGGAGGACGCAGCCGTGTTGGACATAGGCGCGGACACGATCAAGAGGTTCTGCGAGGTCGTCATGAAGTCCAAGACGGTGTTCCTGTCAGGACCGCCAGGCATGTTCGAACGCGAGCAGTTCGCGGAAGGGACCAAGGCCCTCTACCACGCGATGATCGAATCGGGGGCGTTCTCGGTCATAGGAGGAGGACACTCCGGCGCCGCGGCGAACAAGCTGGGGCTGATGGGTAAGTTCTCGTATTGCAGCACCGGCGGGGGAGCGCTCGAGCGGTTCATGCTCGGCAAGCCCATGCCCGTGGTCGAGGCACTCAGGGAATCCGCGAAGAGATACTGATCAGTCGTACGGGAAGCCCTTCTTCACGGCCCCGCCCAGTATGGTCCCACCGAGGGACCGCGCCCTTATCAGGCCTCTCAGCGGCACGCCGTCGACCTCGTTCATGCTGCTCTTGTTGACTATGACGAGCACCAGGACCGGCTCTCCGCCCGCCTCGCGTATGTCCGATATCGCACCCTTGATCGTCGCACCCGTGCTCAGCACGTCGTCGACCACTATGATCTTCTTCTTGTCCCCGGTCGACGCGAAGTTCGAGCTGAAAGCGCCTCCGGTCTCGGCTTCCGAGTGAGGTCTGTAGACTCCGAAGTCGACCCCCAGGAGCTCCGATATCTTGCTCGCGAACGGGACTCCGTTGATCGAGATGCCCATGACCACGTCGGCCAGCTGCTCCCTCTTCGAGAGCTCCTCGAGCGCGATGTCCGACATCAGCTCGGACATCAGACCGATCCGATACCCGGATACGCCAATCGACCTCCAGCCGATCTTGACGTCTGATGGGGGAAGCCCCTCCGCTCCGTACTCTATGAGGTAGTTCACGGTGTCGATCGAAAGGTGCAACTCGTCAGCTATCTCACGAACGCTCAGGCCCTTCTTCCTGAGTACCTTGGCGTTGGCTGCCAGCTCCTTCACATCTACCATTCTATCACGGGCCTGAAGAGTAACATGTTACGATATTAAGCTTTCCCAATGCATGCTGGCTGCATCGCCTCGACCATCGCGGCCATAGCCCTGTTCAGAGGGGTCGGGACGCCGTTGGCTGCGCCAATCCTGCAGATCATCCCGTTCAGCTGACCGATTTCCGTCCTCCTGCCCAGCTCGACGTCCCTGAGCATGCTGGACCTGTTGGCCGCAGTGCCCTCGGCCACGGACCTGACACGGTCCATCATCCTCTTCTCCGGAAGGGTCACGCCTGCCGACTCCGCTACTGTCACGCATTCGTCGCAGATGTCTGACATCAGATGAACGATGGTCTCGCTCTCCAGGAGCCTGCCGTTCGGGACGCGGAGCACCGCAGTCGTCGGGTTGATGCAGGAGTTCACCACGGCTTTGGCCCATATCTCGGCCAGGATGTCCTTCGTGACGCCCGCCGTGAGCCCGCAGCCTGAGAACATGTCCGCTATCCCCCTTGCCCCGGCCTCATCCTGGTCCGCGCCTATCACGATCCTGCCCAGGCCGGACACCTTGACATGGCCTGCAGATGCCAACTGGGCACCCATTGTGGTCGTCCCTCCGAACGCCTTGGGGCCCTTCCAGGCGCGCAGCACCTCCAGGTTGCCCAACCCGTTCTGGAGGGTGAGCACCGAGGCGTCATGCCATGCAGGCCCGGAGAGGGAGACGACGGCCGATTTCGTGTCATAGGCCTTCGTCGTCAACAGTATCAGGTCGGGAGGCGCGAGGCCGTCGACCGATTCGAACGCCTCGACCTCAGGTCCGAGCTCCAGCTCGCCCGACAGGCTGAGGCCGTCACGTCCTATCGCGTCCATGTTCTCTTTCCGGCCGACAAGGATGACAGCATGCTTACGAGCCAGTATCCCTCCGAGGGCGGAGCCGAGGGCGCCTGCACCGAACACCAGTACGCGCATCGAGTCATGATGACCGCGAAGCGGTTATTTGTGGCTTGCTCCTCGACGCGCCCTCTCAACGGTCATGTGCGCCATCCGGGTCGGTTCAGGCACACGATGCCTGAGGAACCTGCCAACGACCTCCAACAACCGTGCCTCGAATGGCTTAAGTACGGTCATCATAATCCTGTCACGTGGACGCCCAGGAGATCGTTGTGGCACTACAGCTGGCGGCGTCAGGGACAATCCTGTGCTACGCCTCCTTCCTCGATTGGAGGACCAGGAGGGTGGGGAACATATTCTGGATAGCGCTCTCGGCCATGGCCGTCCTGCTCCTGGTCGCGCAGGTCGTCGTCGACGACGCACCACCCGAGTACCTGCTGGTGCTCGTCCCCGTCCTGGCCATCCTGGCAGACGTGTACGGTCAATCCGAGGCTTCTGGAGGCCTCCTCAGGTTCATGCCGGTGGTCTGGTACGTAGTCGCCATAGCCACCACCGTATACCTCGCCCACCTGTGGATGGATGACAGATACTTCGCTCATCTCCTGACCGTGCCCGTCATGATGTTATTTGTCGTCTTGATGTACATGCTCGACATCGTCAGAGGCGGCGCGGACGCGAAGGCCCTGATCGCCCTCTCGATCATGTTCCCGTTCTACCCGGCAATAGGGTCACTGCCACTGGTCGCCGCGGACGACTCCTTGGCGGAGGTGCTGTTCCCGTTCGCTCTAGTGATCCTGGTAACCGCAGCGATCATCGTCGCCTTCGCACCGCTCGCGTTCGCAGCGAGGAACCTCTCCAAAGGGGAGTTCTCGTTCCCGTACGGGTTCTTCGGGTACAGACTGGATGCGGAGGAGGCGAAGAAGGGCCAGGTATGGCTCATGGAGAGGATGGAGGACGGCGTGCACAGGAGATACACCAGGCCGCGCGGGGACGAGAAACTGTCTGATGAGATCGATAAGCTGGTCTCCGCAGGTCACCGCAGGCTCTGGGTGACCCCCAAGATCCCGTTCATAATCCCCATGACTGTCGCGTTCCTTTTCACAGCGACCGTCGGCAACGTCCTAGTCATCATCATGGGCCTTTGAAGGGCACGATGCCCGCAGCGGGCACCCGGAGCAGCGCGGCCTCGCCATGCAGTGTTCCTTGCAGTGGGTCACGACGGCGGCATGGGCGCTAGAAAGGCGTCCCGCATCGAGCCCCAGCGCATCCTCGAACATCGCCTTCACCTGGCCGTAGTTCCTGCCAGAGTATATGCCGAGCCGTCCGAGGAGCCTGAACGAATATGAATCGACTACGAAACTCGGGAGGCAGAGGGCGTAGAGCATGATGGTGTCCGCGGTCTCCGGGCCGATCCCCTCCAAGGACAGAAGTTCCGGCCTCAGCTCGGCCAGCGGCCTCTCCCTCATGAGCCCGATGTCGCCGCCGTAGCGGTCCAGGATGTGAGTGGAGAACGACTTGAGGTACCTCGATTTCTGTCGATAGAACCCGGATGAGCGGATGATCCCGTGCAGAGAGGGGTCGTCCAGCGACCGTATCGCAGCCGGACTCATGGCATCTGACGACTTCAGGTCCCTTATCGCCATCTGGACGTTCGTCCAGGACGTGCGCTGGGTGAGTATCGCCCCGACCGCGATCTCGAAAGCAGACTCGCTGGGCCACCACTCCGCAGTCCCGTAGGCTCCTTCCAGTGTCTTCACAAGAGCCTTGACAGACATAGCCAGCTGAGTGCACCCCCATCAGAAGACGATGTTCAGGGACGCCCCGCATCTGCCGCACCTGCCGTCCTTCAGGTCGGTGCGGGTCACGAAGAACCCGTCCCTCCGGATGACAGGCGACCCGCACTTCGGGCAGAAGGTGTCGTCCTTGTCCCCGACGGGGAGGTTGCCCAGATAGACGAACTCGAGCCCCGCGGCCTTGGCGACCTCATACGCCTTCAGAAGTGCGCCTGTGGACGTCCTCGGAGCGGATGTGAGCTTGTAATCCGGGTGGAACGCAGAGAAATGTACCGGGACGTCCGGATCCAACGAGCTGGCGACCCACTTCGAGAACTCCTTGAGCTCGCCATCGGAGTCGTTGTGTCCTGGGATGATCAGGTATGTGAGCTCGGTGTGGATTCCGAGTTCGTGGGCGAGCTCGCAGGCCTTCAGGACAGGGGCTAGATGCCCTCCGCAGATGCGCTTGTAGAAGGTGTCCCTGAACGCCTTGACATCGATGTTCATCGCGTCTATGAGGCCGCCGAGCTCCCTCAGAGGAGCCTCCTGGATGTACCCGTTCGTCACGTAGACGGTCCTCAGGCCGGCTTCGTGGGCGGCCTTGGAGGCCGCGGTGGTGAACTCGTGCCATATCGTCGGCTCGTTGTAGGTCCACGACACCGACCGGGCGCCCGAGGACCGGGCATACTCGACGACGTCCCCGGGCTCTATCCTGGTCATGCCGACCCGTCCAGGCGCGGCGGTCGATATCTCGAAGTTCTGGCAGTGCTTGCACGAGAGGTTGCACCCGACGCTCCCGAACGATATGGATGTGCTGCCTGGAAGGAAGTGGAACAGGGGTTTCTTCTCGATCGGGTCCGGATGGATCGATGACACGAGCCCGTAAGTCAGGGCATACAGCTTGCCGCCCTTGTTCTCCCGGACGCCGCATATGCCGCGCTTCCCCTCAGGTATCGAGCAGGAGTGCGGGCACAGGTCGCATCTGACCTTCCCGCCCTCGACCGAGTAGAAACGGGCCTCAGTACTTCCGGACCCTGAAGTGTTCATAGCCGAGGTTCTCCAGCTTCTCCCGCCGGCCGTTGTCGACCAGGATGTTCTCCTCGCCGCTCGTTACCTTGCCTATGACAGTGAGCGGGCAACCCATCCTCTCGGCCAGTTCCGGCAGGTCCTGCTCGTGCTCCCTCTTGATCGTGACCAGGAGCTCGAAGTCGTCCCCGAAGTTGAGCACCAGGTCCTTCTTCCTCTCGAGGTCGTGGAACGTCAAATCCACCTCGGGGGCCTTCGGGATCTTGGCGTAGTCTATCTCGTGCGTCATGCCGGAGTTCCTGGACAGCTCGAATATGGACGATGACAGGCCGTCGGATATGTCCATGCAAGATGTGACGAAGCCGGACGCCGAGAGCGCCATGCCCTCCTTCACCCTCGGCCACGGGCGCTTCAGCCTGTCCTCGGCGTCCTTGAGCCCGAGGTTGCGCTTGAGCGAGTAGAAGCCTGAACCTGACTTGCCCAGCGCGCCGGTGACGGCTATGAGGTCGCCTGCCCGCGCACCCTTGCGGAGCAGTATGCCGCTCTTGGAGACCTCCCCGACTGCGGTGCCGCAGAGTATGAGGTCCTCGTGCTCCTTCGTGTCCCCGCCGACGATGGATGTCCCGAACCTGAGGGCGCAGTCGTTCATGCCGTCCACCATCTGCTCGAGCATCTCGATCGGATGACCTTTGGTTATGCCGATGGCCGTGACGACTCCGAGCGGCCTCCCGCCCATCGCCGCTATGTCGCTCAGGTTGACCGCGACGAGCGCCCAACCTATGTCGTATGGTCCCATGCCCTTCGGGATGTGGGTCTTCGTGACCATCATGTCCGTGGTCACGAGAAGGTACCTGTCCCCGAGGTCGATCGCAGCGCAGTCGTCCCCTATCCCGACGGAGGCCTCGCTCTTGATTATGCCGTCTATCACGCGGATCACGCCGCGCTCGCCGAGGGTTCCGACGGTCTTCATGGCCGCTACAGATTCATACGACATAATTAAGCCTTCTCAGAAGGGCTGGGCTCCAGGCCGCCGGGGCCGTGACACACCTTAACGCTCTAATAGGCGAATCCCTATTCCAGCCCGGTATTCCTGATGCGCATAGAGGTCCAATACGGGGATGGGAGGGAATCCGCAGATATCCCCGACGAGAACCTGGGGGAGATCATAAACCCGCAGGACCTGCCGCCCCTCGATGAGAGCGCCGTGCTCGAAGGCGCGTTCAAGAACCCGTTGGGGTCGCAGACCTTAGAGGAGTTCGTCAAGAGGGCGAAGGACATCATCGTGGTGGTCAACGACGCCACGAGGCCGACCCCGACCGGGCGCGTGCTCGAGTCGATGATGCCCCAGCTCGAGGGGAAGACCGTCAGCTACATAATCGCCACGGGGATGCACCGGGGTCCGACGGAGGAGGAGTTCAAGTTCATATTCGGTCCCGTGTACGACAAGGTGAAGGACCGAGTCATCGTGCACGACTCGAAGACGAGCGAGACGAAGTTCGTCGGTACCTCGAGGAACGGCACGAGGCTTATGCTGAACAGGAACGTCGTCGACGCGCACAGCATAATAGTGATCAGCAGCGTGGAGCCGCACTATTTCGCAGGGTACACCGGCGGGAGGAAGTCGTTCCTCCCGGGCGTCTCCGCTTACGAGACCATAGAACAGAACCACAAGCACGCCATGAGGCTCGAGGCGCAGGCCCTCAGGCTCAAGGGCAACCCTGTGAACGAGGACATGGAAGACATGGCCAAGGCCCTGAAGGACAAGCGCATATTCTCCGTCATGGTCGTCCTCGACAAGCACCACCGGATATGCCACGCGTCAGCGGGGCATCTGAAGAGGTCGTGGAGGGCGGCGGTCAAGAAGGCTGACGAGGTCTTCGTCGTGAAGCTCAAGAAGAAGGCGGACGTCGTCGTGGCCGTCACCGCGTTCCCGTACGACATCGACCTATACCAGTCGCAGAAGGCGCTCGACAACGCCAAGTACGCCGTGAGGGACGGGGGAGTCATAATCCTCGTGAGCGCTTGCAGGATGGGTGTCGGGCCTGAGACATTCCTCAACCTGCTCGCGAGCGCGAACACCCCCAAGGACGTGCTCGAGAAAATATCGCACACCTACAAGCTGGGATACCACAAGGCGGCCAAGATGGCAGAGATCGGGCTCAAGTGCAGGATGATGGCCGTCACGAGACTCGACCCGGACATCGCGCGGAAGGCGCACATGGAGCCCATGCCGACTTTGCAGGCGGCCGTGGACGAAGCCATCCGTGGGCTGGGCCCGAAATCCAAGGTCACGTTTATTATGGACGCTGTGATTACAGTGCCAAAGGTCCAGTGAACACATCGATTCACCTCAGGGCGCACCCGGCGGATCCCATGGCTCGCAAGAAGATTATCAAGGCGGAGCGGACTAGGAAGCTCGAGAAGGAGATGCTGACCTGCACCCTTTGCGGCTTCTGCAAGAGCGTCTGCCCGTACTTCGAGGACAACCAGTGGGACCCGTCCGTGGCCAGAGGCAAGGTCATACTCGCCTACGGCCTCAGCAGGGGAGAGATACCGGCGGACGATTCCGTCGTCGAGAGGCTGGCCCAGTGCACGACATGCAAGGACTGCGAGAGGAGATGCCCCTCGAACATCCAGGTCGTGGAGATAGTCGAGGCCGCCAGGGCCGACCTCGTGGAGGCCGGGTGCTCGGTGCCCGCCCACAAGAGGATAGTCAAGAACATCAAGAAGACGAAGAACCCGTACGGGGAGAAGGGCAAGGTGGACCTCGGGGCCGAGGTCAAGCCTGCGGAGATCGGTTATTTCGTCGGATGCACGGCCCGTTACAGGATGCCTGAGGTCGCGAAGCACACGATATCCATACTCAGGAAGCTGGGTGTCGACTTCACCCTCGTGGACGAGGTCTGCTGCGGCAGCACGCTGAAGAGGACCGGGCAGGACGAGCGGCTGGTCGAGGGGCTGATGCGGGCCAACATCGACGCCGTGAAGAGGCTCGGCATCAAGAAACTGATATTCACCTGCGCCGGATGCCTCAAGATGTTCAGGGAGGAATATCCGAAGCACACGAAGGTCGACTTCGAGACCGAACACCTCGTGGAGTTCCTCGCCAAGAGGGACCTGAAGCTCCTGCCTCTGAAGAAGAGGATCACGTACCACGACCCGTGCCACATAGGCAGGCACCTGAAGATCTACGACGCGCCCAGGAAGCTGATCAAGATGATCCCCGAGGCGACCTTCGTCGAGATGAAGGAGAACAAGGATTCCGCCAGGTGCTGCGGCGGCGGTGGCGGCGTTCGGTCCGCAGACCCGGCAGCGGCGCAGAGGATTGCGTCGAGGAGGATGAGGTCGGCATCTGATGTGGCCGAGCTCTTGGTCACCTCCTGCCCGTTCTGCGTGACCAACCTGAGGTACGGGAACGAGATCGTGAAGGTCGACGTCGAGGTAAGAGACATAGCCGAAGTCGTCGATGACCTCCTGGTCACGTGAGTTGAAGGCAATGGGTCCTTCGAGGAGAACAGCGCCTTCTGTGATGGTCGGCACCTGCAGGCTCAGGTTGGACGCGCCCCGTATCATGGGCATAGTCAACGTGACCCCTGACTCCTTCTCCGGAGACGGCATAGCGGATGACGCGCAGGCTGCCATATCGAGAGGGAAAGCCATGTTCTCGGACGGCGCCGACATGGTCGACATAGGCGGCGAGTCCACGAGGCCCGGGGCCGCGCCAGTCCCGATCAGGACCGAGATATCGAGGACCGTCGGGGTCGTCGAGGCGTTGAGCGCGCATCGCCCCGGGAGGATATCGATCGACACCTACAAGCCCGAGGTGGCGGAGCGGGCGCTGTTCGCAGGGGCTACGATAGTCAACGACGTCACGGGACTCAAGGACCCGCGCATGCTGGAGGTCGTGGCCGAACACGGGGCGTCCGTGATAATAATGCACATGAAGGGCGAGCCCCGCACCATGCAGAAGAGGCCCAGGTACAAGGACGTCGTGTCCGAGGTGGCGACCTTCCTTCAGGGCCGCGTCGAGGCCGCCGAGGCTGCGGGGGTCAGGCCGGACAGGATAATGGTCGACCCCGGGATCGGCTTCGGGAAGACCGTCGACCACAACCTGGAGATCATAGCCAGGCTCTCGGAGCTCAGAGCCTTGGGGAAGCCTGTCGTAATCGGGGTGTCCAGGAAGTCGTTCATCGGGAAGATTTCGGGGCTCCCCCCCGAGGAGCGGCTGGAGGGGTCTCTGGCCGCGGCGGTGCTGGCCGTGAGGAACGGCGCCGACATAGTGCGCGTGCATGACGTCGCCGAGACGGCCAGGGCGCTGAGGGTCGCCGCGCCCCTGGTCGGGAGAGGGCGCGGACAAGAGGGTTAAGAACATAACGCCCAGACGAACCTGGATTTGACGTCGTAATCAAGAAGTTATTTAACCTAGTTGTCGCTGACATCCTTTGCGCGAGGGCACACACGGCCCCGGGAAGCCCGGGACCGGACACTCTTCCTAAGGTGAGCAACCTGAGCGGTCAGGACAACGGCCGGGAGTCGGGCCCGGCCGAGTCAGGCCCGGAACCCGGGCAGGGGACGACAGCCTCAGAAAGGATGCTGGTGAACGCCGCCCACACTCTCTGCGCCCTCAAGAGGACCCTGAAGAGCGATGTCGGCAACTTCGAGAGGGAGCTGACCTACAGGGCCGGCATGGAGATGTTCAACTGTTACATATGCAGAGAATCCGACCAGGCTGACCACGCGGACACCGGCGCCCTTCTGGGACACCTCGTCAACTTGTTCGCGAGCGACGGCCTCGGGACTTTCGAGATCGTCAAGTATGACGAGGCCGAGAAGCTCATGGAACTCACATGCCCAGACTCCTTGGAGGCCGTCGGATACATCAGCCACGGGGATAGGCAGGACGCACCTTCGTGTTCATTCATATGCGGACTCCTTGCGGGAGTAGGGAAGCACGCCTTCCGAATACCTGACTGCGAAGGGCCGAACGAGATCGTCGCGACCGAGGTCACATGCGTCTCAGAAGGAGGCGCCCACTGCAGGTTCCTGGTCGGGAAAAGGTCCAAACTCGAGGCACTCGGACACAGGGTGGACATTGTCAAGGAGTCCGTGTCGGAGCACGCGCTGCGGCTGAACGACGAGATACTCACTCGGAACCTGGAGCTCCAGAACCTCAACCTGGACCTGGAGAGGCAGGTCAGGAAGAGGAGCGAAGACCTGAAGAGGTCCGAGGAAAGGTACGAATCGCTCGTGAACCTCTCGCCTGACCCGATCATCGTGTGCCTCATGGACGGGACTATCAGATCGCTCAACGAATCAGCGCTGAACCTGCTGGGCTACGGTCCCGAGGACATGCTCGAGTCAAAGAACATATCGACGCTCCTACTGGACGGCCCCAACGCTTGGGAGAGGTGCATCTGGCTCGTGAACAAGGAGGGCATCCTGAAGAATCAGGAGTTCGACTTCGTCACCAAGAAGGGAGGCAAGGTCGTCGGGGAGGTCTCCGCGAGGATATCCGACATGCACCCCGAGAGATGCGTCCACATCGTGGTGAGGGACGTCACGGAGCGGAACATCCTGAACGTCAGGATGGAGGAGGCGAAGGCCGAGTGCGAGTTCTTCAACGACCTGCTGTCCCACGATATCGTGAACTACATGTCAGCAGCCATGCACTTCCTCGACAGGATCAACTTGCCCAAGGACATCGACGAGGACACGCAGCGGGCCGTCGCAATCGTGGCGAAGGACATCAAGGGTGCGTACGAGGTCGCATCCGTGGTCCGGGACCTCACGAAGGCTGACGCGCTCGGCGACGGCGAGTGCAGGAACGCGGTCGACGTCTGCGGCCTGCTGGCGGAGGCTGTCGGGGACGCGAAGGTGATGTACTCGGACAGGATCGTGACCGTCACCGTCGACAAACCCGAGCGAGCCTGCTACGTCGAGGGCAGCGCGCTCCTTTCTAGGAGCTTCGTCAACATACTGACCAACGCGGTCAAGTTCGACACTTCGGACGAGGTCTTCATCGATGTCAAGATAGAGCCTGTGACCCACAAGGGCACTGGCTACTGGTCCGTAAGGATCTCCGATCACGGGAAGGGCATCCCCGACCACGAGAAGGAGAAGGTCTTCGAGAGGTACTTCAGGGGGGACACGGTCGTTGCTGGGGCCGGCCTGGGCCTGCACGTCGCCAGGAAGATAGTCAGGGCGTGCGGCGGAATCATCTGGGCGGAGAACAGGGTCCAGGGGGACTTCACGAAAGGGACCGTGATGGTCACGCTGCTGAGGAGTGTGGCCGAGGGACAGAACAACCACACGAGATGACCTCGCAACTGCTCCTGTTCCGGCCGACGCGCCCCGTTATCACTTGTGATATATCTAGTGCAAATCAGCGACTCGGCTTTTAGTACGGTGTTGGATTTCACATCACACATGAACCGCAGCTTGGAGCGAGACTCCGATGGGCACATGAGAGTAGTGAAGGATGGGAGAGGGGACAAGGGCCAGAAGAAGAGGGTCCTGGGCATCGCGCTGACGCTCGCAGTCGCGGCGATAGCCATATCCGGGATAGGCGTCGCGCTGGCAGGAGGGGACCAGAACCAGCTCACGCACGGCGAGGACGACGGGTACTACGACGAGAACAACTGCAACCCGTACGAGGACATACCGTTCCCCGGAGAGGACGTGCAGAACAGGACCGGTGTGGCCTGACCAAAGTAGACGCACTGACGACCCCGATTCGTTCGAAAACTCCTTACCCGACACCTGTTCTTGTAAGACTTCGAGGGGCTGAGCTTTGCACTAACTGCGTCTCAAGGATGCGAGGTGGGTCGCGCATGACAACAGTAACTTGGCACCTTCACCGAAGTCACAGATTCGGCAAACCGGGTCGAGCCATCTGAGAAGGATTTCATCAAGCTGATCCTCGGTTCCCTG
This sequence comes from uncultured Thermoplasmata archaeon, assembly GCA_964488505.1. GTDB lineage: Archaea > Thermoplasmatota > Thermoplasmata > UBA10834 > UBA10834 > UBA9653. The sequence goes on from CAZAUI010000011.1 coordinate 58,357, forward strand.
GCGACTCGGTGCAGAGCAGGACAGGAATGCAGTTGCGGCCTAACCGCCCATACGGAGGAGCGGTATCAGAAGTACCCATCGCCGGTCGGTCCGAGGCCAACTCCGGCGAGTGCCTCCCTCTCCTCGTAATCCAATATCAATGCGTACCAAGCCATGACGACGAGGATGTTCATATACGGGGCATCTATGAACTCACGGCTGACAGCGACGGCCCCGCTCGGCTTTCCCTTGATCGTCCTATCGATGGTCACTAGGAGATTCCCATTCTCGTCGGAGAAGGCCCATCTTGCCTTCCGGCGGCTGAGCCTTTCGAATGCGAACCGCTCTCCGGTCTTGAACTCCAAGGCCCCAGCGAGGCCCATCACCGCGTCCTTGACGAACGAGCCGGTGAATCTCAATACGGCCAGGTCCTCATACTCGTCCTCGCGCCGGACGGTTATACAGGGGCAGAGAAAGCCGCCGCGCTTGAAGGTGTACTTATCCTTGTAGAACTCGGCCACGGCCAGTGAGCCGAACATTTTCTTCCACCTCAGGGTGGCGAAGAGTGCCCCGTTCAACCTGAGCTCGTGGTAGCGAGTGCCGGCGTGCGGCTGCTTCCACCGCAGCTCCCCGGCAAGGGGCATCTCGATGAACCTCTTCTTCATGGCCCTAGGTATCGCCTCTCCGGCACTATTGCCTTTTGCGTCAGTAGACCGCGAGAAGACCGAGTGGGCCCGTCGCGATTTGAACGCGAGGCTGCATGATTCCGGAGGACACGCTCTCTTGCATCCCTTGGCAGAGTGACCCGGGCTCCCCGAGTCCACTATGGTCATCGCGAGAAACCTTAAGGTGGAAGAGCGACTTCACCAGTCCAAGCCCCAGAGGAGAGCATGAACACGAAGTCCCTCCCAGAGGCGAGGCGGAGATGGATCGCAGTTGCAGTCCAGGTACTTTTGATTGCGGCGGGTGTTGCCGTCTTATCGATAGGGATCGCTGGGCATCTCGAAATCGTCGTCATGGATGCAGTGGCGGAGCTCTTCTTCCTGGTGCTCGGGATTGCGATGATATTCACTGGCATCTTCAGGGTGAATCTGATAGAACTCGTGGTCTGAACGCGGCCCCGTTTACCTCCAATTGACGGAATGGCCAAGTGGGCCCGTCGCGATTTGAACGCGAGTCACCAGCACCCCAAGCTGGAAGGATAC